>JAQCQR010000023.1:278-34569 GCA_027687465.1 Coriobacteriaceae bacterium AF08-21 | reverse complement strand
GTTGCGCTGAGTCCTGAGGCTGTTGCAATGAAAATGAGAATCAAGGCGAAAAACTCTTTTCAAAATTCTTGAAAATTGGGGCTTGCATCGCGTGGCGTTCCTTGCAATAATAGTCGAGCGCGAAGCGCACAGGACACGGTGGGTGTAGCTCAGTTGGCTAGAGCGACGGGTTGTGGTCCCGTAGGTCGAGGGTTCGAGTCCCTTTACCCACCCCAGTTCTTGCTTCGTGTTGATATCGGGTCGTTAGCTCAGTTGGTAGAGCAGGGGACTCTTAATCCCAAGGTCCAGGGTTCGACCCCCTGACGGCCCACCAAAGCATGTAAAAGCGACTGGCTTCGGCTGGTCGCTTTTTTTGTTGACCGCGCATGGGGTCGAAACCGAAAGGGCGCGGAGCTGAGGATATGCGTAAGCATTTATCAGCGCAGCGCGCAAGGCGCTATAGCGCCGCAGCGGCCGCCTGCGAAGCAGGCTGACCCCCTGACGGCCCACCAAAGCATGTTAAGACGGTCAGCGTAAGTTGGCCGTCTTTTTTGTTGACCTCGCATGGGGTCGAACCCGAAAGGGCGCGGAGCTGAGCTATCTGCACTGTGATTCCCTTAGGGAAAACACGGCTAAAGCCCCGTAAGCGTGTTCTCCTTAGGGGAATCCTGCTTTCGGGGCTCGATGTATGTTGAGAAATTGTGATCAAACTCAAAGTGAAAATCGAATTAGTCCGCTCGATAGTGCGAACCCAGGCTTTCGGCTCGCTTGCGCATGGCTTTGGCCATTTCCTGTGCTAGTTGAATCTGCGATTGCAGGCGAGCGAGGGCTGCGATTTCGCTGTCCTGGGCTTTCTGTGTGCTCAAGGTCGTTGCCTCCGTCTTCAAGCCCTCAAGCTCGTGTAGTGCCTTGGATAGGCCCGTCTCGGTTCTGTTGATCATGCAATAGGTGCTCATCGTGTGCTTAAGGCTGCGTGTCAGGCGTTCGGCATCTGTTGTGGCAATGCCGTGCTGGGAGATGGCGATATCCGCCTTCAGGGCTGCCTCAGGCTCTTTCTGCGCTGCCTGGGCTGCCGATGCGCCCGCGATGCGCCCAAAGACGATGCCGTTGGCGCTTGACAGGCCGCCGATGCGGTCGGCGCCGTGCATACCGCCTGTCGCCTCGCCGCAAGCATAGAGTCCCTCAACGCCCGTGTACGCGGTCTTGTCGATTTTGATACCGCCGTTGGCGGCGTGGGCATACATCGCCACGCGCATCTCGTCGCTCGGCGCGATATCATGCTCGTCTTGCAGCCAGGTGGTAAAGGTCTGCACAAACTCTGGGACATCCTCGCGGGGGAAGTCGTAGTGGAGTGCCAGGCCTTCGGGACCTGCCTGGTCGATGACGAGATCGATAGCGCGGGAGGCCAAGCGTGACGTGAAGGGACCATATCCGGAGCGCTGCTCGAGCAGCTCGTCTAGTTTCTCGTCAGCAATATCGACCGGCTGGTCGAACTTGATGTAGCGCCAGGTTTTCTCGTTAAAGACCAAGTTGCGCTTGGGCTCAATGAAGCCGGGCATCATCTGCATGAACTCTATATTAGTTAGGGACGCACCGTGCGCCAGGACGATGGCCTGTGATGAGCTGAGCACGTCGGCGGAAGTGAGGCTTCGCTCGAACAGGCCACCCGTGCCGCCCGCAGCGATGATAGTGGCTTTGGCTGCTATAGGCACGAGATGCTCGTTTGCGCGGTCGTAGAGCACGGCGCCAACAATCTTTCCGTTCGTATCTTCAACAAGGTCGATAAGCTCGTGGAGGGGGAGCGGGCGAATGCCGAGCGACTCGATCTGGGTCGTCAGAGCGTCCTCAAGGGGCTTGCGGGTGAGGCCGCGCCACATACGCGTCTTATGGTCAAAGCAGGGGATAAACTGCTTCTGCTGGGCACTCTCGGCACTTTGCGGACGCTGGAGCTCAACACCTAGATCCCGCTCGAGCCATTGGATGGCCTGAGGAATACCGTGGACAAACGTCTGGACGAGCGTAGGGTCGGCAACGCCGCCGCCCACGGCCTGGATGGTGTCGATGAGGTCCTGCTCGTCGGCTGTGTCGGTGGGACCGATGAGGCCCAGGCCCCAGGTGCCCGGGAAAAAGCTCGATCCACTCATAGTCTTGCCGGCGCTTGCCACAGTGACGGTTGCGCCCGCGCGTGCCGCTTCGATGGCGGCGCAAAGGCCCGCAATGCCAGATCCAATTACCAGTACGTCAGTTGATTCCATCGGATTCCTTTCTCGTCCGGCGCATTGTCGCACGGGTGATCGGTAATGGGGCTGCAAAGACTCGGCAAATCGGTAAAGGGCAAATATGGCAGGTGGGCGTCATGGACGCTCTGACATTCCATCTCGTTACATCTCGTATTTCGCCACAACTGATATATCGGCATTAGTTACCCTGTGACTGCGCAAACAAAAAGAGCCGCTACCCGGGTGGGTAGCGGCTCGTAGGCTCAATTATATGAGCATCGCGCGGGCGCGATTAGGCCTTGAGGGCCTCCTCGACGGCGACAGCGCAGGCGACGGTGGCACCGACCATGGGGTTGTTGCCCATGCCGATGAGACCCATCATGTCAACGTGCGCAGGCACGGAGGAAGAACCGGCGAACTGGGCGTCGGAGTGCATACGGCCCATGGTGTCGGTCATGCCGTAAGAGGCGGGGCCGGCGCCCATGTTGTCCGGGTGCAGGGTACGGCCAGTGCCGCCACCAGAAGCGACGGAGAAGTACTTCTTGCCAGCCTCGAGGCGCTCCTTCTTGTAGGTGCCAGCGACGGGGTGCTGGAAGCGCGTGGGGTTGGTGGAGTTACCGGTGATCGAGATGTCGACGTTCTCGTGCCACATGATGGCAACGCCCTCGCGGACGTCGTCGGAGCCGTAGCAGTTAACGGCAGCGCGGGGACCATCGGAGTAGGGGATGGTCTCGACGACCTTGAGCTCGCCCGTGTAGTAGTCGAACTGGGTCTTCACGTAGGTGAAGCCGTTGATGCGGGCGATGATCTGGGCGGCGTCCTTGCCCAGACCGTTCAGGATAACGCGCAGCGGCTTCTTGCGAGCCTTGTTGGCGTTCAGAGCCAGGCCGATAGCACCCTCAGCGGCAGCGAAGGACTCGTGGCCGGCCAGGAAGGCGAAGCACTCGGTGTCGTCGGAGAGCAGCATAGCGCCCAGGTTGCCGTGGCCCAGACCGACCTTGCGGTCCTCGGCGACGGAGCCGGGAACGGTGAAGGCCTGGATGCCCTCGCCGATGATGGCGGCAGCCTCAGAAGCAGTCTTGGCGCCACGCTTGACAGCGAGAGCGCAGCCGAGGGTGTAGGCCCACTCGGCGTTCTGGAAGGCGATGGACTGGGTGTTGTTGACGATCTCACGCGGGTTGAAGCCCTTGTCGGTGCAGATCTGCAGAGCTTCCTCGAGGGAGGCGATGCCGTTGTCGGCGAGGCACTTGTTGATCTTGTCAGCGCGGCGCTCGTAACCTTCGAACGTAACAGTCATAGTTATTTCCCTCCCTTTCTACTCGTGAACCGGGAACACGCTGGCGACGGAGTGAGTCTCCTCGTCGGTGCGCGGGTCGATGTACTTGGCAGCGTTCTCCCACTGACCATAGTGGCCCATAGCGCCAGCGATGGCCTCCTCGGGGGTCTTGCCGGCCTTGACGGCGTCGGTGAACTTGCCGAGGTTCAGGAACTCGAATGCGATGATCTCGTTCTTGTCGTTGAGAGCCATGCGGGTGACGTAGCCCTGAGCGAGCTCGAGGTAACGAGCGCCCTTGGCCTTGGTGCCGAACATGGTGCCGACCTGAGAGCGAAGGCCCTTGCCGAGGTCGTCGAGGGAGGCGCCCACGGGCAGGCCGCCCTCGGAGAACGCGGTCTGGCTGCGGCCGTAAACGATCTGCAGGAAGATCTCGCGCATAGCAACGTTGATGGCGTCGCAGACGAGGTCGGTGTTGAGGGCCTCGAGGATGGTCTTACCGGGAAGGATCTCGGAAGCCATGGCGGCAGAGTGGGTCATGCCCGAGCAACCGATGGTCTCAACGAGGGCCTCCTCGATGATGCCGTCCTTGACGTTCAGCGTGAGCTTGCAGGCGCCCTGCTGAGGTGCGCACCAACCCACACCGTGCGTAAGACCGGAGATGTCGGAAATCTCCTTAGCCTGGACCCACTTGCCCTCCTCGGGGATGGGTGCGGGGCCGTGGTATGCACCCTTGGCAACGGGGCACATGTTCTCCACTTCCTGTGAGTACTGCATGCCTCTCCTCTCTATCGTGTTGGCGTCCCGTCTGGGGGTCGTGGCTGGCGATTGCCGGGCGACCCTTCGAAAGGGACATGACATGCAGCCCCTATAATACCGCGAAATGCACGGAATATTCGGCGAACGGCTCAGTTTTCGTAGCGAGAAGCGCGGAGCTTTCAATTGAAGCGATTTAACAAAGCTGTTTGCGGCTGTGCGGTTCGCTGAAGGGGGTCGGTTCTGTTCAAGCTTTTGACTATGTCGCGTTGTCTGACCTGTAGCTATGATGCCGTTCGCCGCCTGTATACTGCCTTTTGCCGTGTGGCGTAGTTGTTTTGCGTGAATGTTTTGATGGCACGCTTCAATCGTGCTGTATTGGATGGCAAGCAGATTCCGGCGAGGGGAGCGTCATGCAGCGCGTTTGGAGAACGGTCACCGGCTTTTACCATGTCTGTGCCCGCGGTACAGGCAAGCAACTGATCTTTGAGACCGATGACGACCGCTGGGAGTTTCTGGAGCTGATGCGCGACTGCTGCCGGGAGGCGGGGGTGACAATCGTGGCGTGGTGCCTTATGGACGACCACGTGGATCTGGTGCTTTTGGATTATGAGGACGAAATGAGCGCAGCCATGCAGCGGTTGCTGCTGACGTATGCCCGTCGGTTCAATAAACGTACCGGGCGCACGGGCTGCCTGTTTCGTGAGCGTTTTGAGCGTCGCTCGCTCGATACCGACTGGCAGGTGATGGAGGCTATTCGCTCCGTACACGCCGATCCGCAGGAGGCTGGCATCAGCTTAATCGAGCGCTATCCGTGGAGCAGCTTTGCCGCGTATCTACGGGCCTATGACAACGATATGACGAGGGGATTTTCCGACCCTTCATGCGTGCTTGAGCTTTTCGGTTCTGCTAAGGCTTTTATTGCCTATTCGCTTTCGACGCCCGACAGCGGCGAGCCAGCGCTGTGCGATATGAAAGAGACGGAGTGGGAACGCCACGCCTTTGCCGAAAAGTTGGCGAAGGGGCTCGGGGTTCCGCTCCACGTGGTTAAAGCCGCACCGTCGGCGCAACGCAATGTCGTTATTCTTGGATTGCACGATGCTGGTTTTACGGTGCGTCAGATTGAGCGGTATACGGGGATTGGCAAAAGTACCGTTTCTCGTATTGTGCGCGCCCGTGCGCGAGCGGCGGTGCGGACTGGCGGAAACGTGGTGTAGGGCCGCCGGTGCACCGCGGCTGGGGTCGCCCATACGCCACAGCTATTGTTCTAAAAGCTCGGGTACGGTAACTACACTTCTTAATTTGCATAGAACAGACGCCGTTATGCATAAAATAACGCCTTAGCTCGGTTTTGCCCGTACCTACCCCCGTCTGCGCCGTGCAAAAAGCGGAGTTTTCTGCATCGTGGTACTGTCGGCACCGCCGCAATTTTGCAACATACGTGCTCTGAAGCTATTTATGCCTGCCGATGCGCTCCCGAAGCTCATGTTTGCGCCCCTGAGACCACGATTCTTGTTCTAAAACGCAATATAAAGGCCACCGGAGATGTTGATTAACGCTTCCGACGCGTATACACACGACTTGGCGTGCAGAATACTCGAAAAAATGCACGCCGCACCCTAGGGGACCCGTCTGCGGCAGGCGCGAGGCGAGCCGGAGCCCAGTAGGACAGGGCTTGGCACATTGCTTGGCGGGTCCGTGGCCCTGCCGTAAGCCTTTGGTACGGTGGAAAACGCTCGTGTTCGTGGTTGGCCGTGCGATAAATGACAGACGGGGCGTCGGACGCATGGGCTGCGTGTGCGCTCGTTATGAAAAAGCCGAGCCGCCCGTATCGGGCGGCTCGGCAATCAAAATCCTTGGATTTGGGGCATCCGCTACTGGTTAGCTTGCCCCTCGAGCATGCCGTCGAGGGTGCGCCAGGCGAGCTCGGCGCATTTGACGCGGGCGGGCATGTGCGAGATGTCCTGGAGCTGGGCTGCCTCGTCCAAATCTTCCAGGTCCTCTTCGGAGAGCTGCTCGCCACGGATCATGGCGAGGAAGAGCTCTGCCAAGCGGCGAGCTTCCTCGACGGTCTCGCCGGTGATGAGGTCGGCCATGATGTCGGCACTGGCCTGGCTGATGGCGCAGCCGTGGCCGGTAAAGGAGGCCTCTTCGATCACGTTGTTCTCGACGCGTAGCTGCAAGGTGAGCTCGTCTCCGCAGCTGGGGTTGATGCCGTCGTGCTCGTGCGTAGGGGCGTCCATCTCGTACTTGTAGTCGGGGTGCGAGTTGTGCTCCATAAATGTGGTGGAGGTGTACAGATTACCCATTGAACGTGCTCCAAACGTGATGCAGGCCGGCTATGAACTTGTCGATGTCGGCCTTGTCGTTGTAGAAGGCCACGCTGGCGCGGCAGCAGGCAAGGTTCTCGACGCCCAGCCAGGTGAGCAGCGGCTGCGCACAGTGGTGGCCGGCGCGAATGCAGACGCCGTCCATGTCCATGATGCTCGCTACGTCGTGCGGGTGGATGCCCTTGACGTTAAAGCTCACGACGCCGTGGTGGTTGTCCCAATAGATGGAGCCGATGATCTGGACAAAGTCGAGCTGCATGAGTTCGCCCATCAGATAGTGGACGAGTGCCTGCTCGCGGGCCTGGATGTTCTCGTAACCCACCGTGTTGACCAGGTAATCGAGTGCGGCGCCCGTGGCGAAGATGCCGGCGGCGTCCTGCGTGCCGGCCTCGAACTTCTCGGGGACGGGAGCCCAGACAGCGTTCTGCTCGGTGACCGAATCGATCATCTCGCCGCCGGTAAGCATGGGCGGCATGGCGTTGAGCAGGTCCATCTTGCCCCACAGCACGCCGATGCCCATGGGGCCCATGGCCTTGTGCGCACTAAAGGCAAAGAAGTCGGCGCCCAGGTCGGCCACATCGACCGGCATGTGCGGCAGCGACTGCGCGCCGTCGACGACCAGGTAGCCGCCGTACTTGTGCACGAGTTTGCCGAGGTTCTTGACCGGGTTCTCGACGCCCAGAACGTTAGAGACCTGACCCACGGCCAAGATCTTGGTCTTGGGGCCCACCTTGGACAGAACCTCCTCGGTCGTGAGCTGGCCGGTCTTGGTGGGGTAGAGGTAGACGAGCTTGGCGCCGGTCTTGCGGCAGACCTGCTGCCACGGGATTAGGTTGGAGTGGTGCTCCATGATGGTGATGACGACCTCGTCGCCCGGCTCGAGCACCGTGGGTGCAAAGCTCTTGGCGACCAGGTTGAGCGACTCGCTCGTGTTGCGGGTGAAGACGACCTCGTTGGCCTGGGCAGCGCCGATGAGGTCGGCGATCTGCTGGCGCACCTTCGCGATAGCCTCGGTGGCCTCGACGGACAGCGAGTACAGGCCGCGCAGGGGGTTGGCGTTCATGCGCTGGTAGAAGTCGCGCTCGGCATCGAGCACACAGGCAGGGCGCTGCGCGGTGGCGGCACTATCGAGAAAGGCGATCTCGGGGTGTTGCTGGAACAACGGGAACTGCGCCTTATAGGGGTTGGTCTCAATGTCCACGGTGGGCCAGCCGCGCGAGGCCTCGTCGCTGGCGTCGAGCTCCATAGGCTCCGGTGCGGTACAGGTATCGCATTTAACGTGCTCGGTGTCGATCATGCGAGCTCCTCTTCAAAGTTATCGATCAGGTTGTTGCCCAAGCGGACGACGGCGGCACGGGTGCGCTCGTCGGCGGCAGAAAGCGCGGCGTCCTCAAGCTTGGCGCGGATGAACAGGTCCTCGGCGGCATTTTGGTCAAGGCCGCGGCAGGCGAGATAGAACAGCTGCTCGTCGCGGACGTGACCGATCGTGGCGCCGTGGTTGCCGGCGACGTCGTCCTCGTCGCACAGGATGACGGGGACGGTCTTGTTGTCGACGCCCTTGTTGGCCAGCAGCACGGTTTCGCGCTCGGTGCCGACGGCGCCCTTGCAGCCGTGCACGAGGTCGATGGTGCCGCGGTAGACCTTCTTGGACGTGCCGGTCAGCACGCCGTTGGCGTCGATCTCGCACTCGGTCTTGCGACCGCGGTGGCGCAGCTCGTAGTTAAAGTCGCGCACCTGCTCTCGGGCGCCCAGGTAATCGGTATCGATCGTCACCTTGGCGGTGTCACCCAGCAGATCGCCGGCAAGGCCGGTGGCGCTGGCGCCGGCACCCAGGACCGTGTGCTGCACGTTGACGCGCGCGCCCTCGTCTAGGAACAGGCCGGTGTCGTCGAGTGCGATCCAGCTGTCGTCGAGCGTCTGCGTGCAGGTCACGTTGACGGTGGCGTACTCGTGGGCGCACACTCGCAGCACGGAGCCCACGACGCCCTCGCCAGCAACGGGGGAGTCCAGGGCGATCTGCAGGTCGAGCGTTGCCTGCGGGCGGGCGACGACGTCGATGGCGGCAATCGCAGCCGCTGCGTCGACGCCACTCACGCGCACGGTAACGGCGGCGTGCTGGTAGGCGGGCACATCGATGACGATGCGCTTGGCGGCGTGCTCGGCCAGGTAGGCGTAGGCAGCCTCGCCCATGCCGGTCTCGAAGGCCTCAGCGGGGGAAAGCTCCTCCTCGAGCTTGATGGCGCCGGCCTGGTAGACAGAGGTGGCGGGCACGTCGAGCTCAGTCTCGGGCGTGATGCGGGCACGATCGGCGGCGTCGCCGGGGGCGGAGGCGCGGCGCTCGGGGAAGCGCTCGGCCATGGCGTCCATGGCGGCGTCGAAGGCGTCGGCCGAGCCGGCAAGCTGCTCGTCCAAGCCCTCGACCTCAACGGCCTCGGCGGGTGCGGCGGCAAGTTCGGCCGAAAGCTCGAGCTTAGTCTGGTTCATCTTGAGCCAGCCCCAAGTTGCAGCCGGCATCGCATTGACCTGCTCGAGCGTGGTGGCAGCGGTGTTCGTGGTCTGTTTCATTATCCGATCGCTCCTTCCATCTCGAGCTTGATCAGGTTGTTCATCTCGACGGCGTACTCCAGCGGCAGCTCCTTGGAGACCGGGTTGGCAAAGCCGTTGACGATCATGGTACGGGCCTCTTCCTCCGAGATGCCGCGGCTCATCAGGTAGAACACCTTGTCGTCGCCGATGCGGCCGATGGTGGCCTCGTGGCCGATGTCGACGTTCTTGGCGCGGATGTCCATGGCCGGAATAGTGTCGGAGCGGCTTTGGTCGTCGAGCATCAGCGACTGGCAGCTCACGGTTGCCTTGGAGCCCTCGGCCTTGGGCGTGGCCACGATGGAGCTGCGGAAGGTCTGGATGCCGCCGCTCTTGGAGATGCCCTTGGTCTCGACGGTTGCCGAGGTCTCGGGGGCGTTGAGCACGACCTTGCAGCCGGTGTCGAGATTCTGCCCGGCGCCGGCAAAGGTGATGCCGGTAAAGCTCGACCGGGCGCGGCGGCCGTTGAGCACGCTCATGGGGTAGAGGTAGCCCACGTGGCTGCCGAAGGAGCCACTGATCCACTCGATGTCGCCGTCCTCGTCCACGCGCGCACGCTTGGTGTTGAGGTTGTACATGTTCTTGGACCAGTTCTCGATGGTCGAGTAGCGCAGGTGCGCACGCTTGCCCACAAAGAGCTCGACGGCGCCGGCGTGGAGGTTGGCCACGTTGTACTTGGGCGCGGAGCAACCCTCAATAAAGTGCAGGTCGGCATCGTCCTCGACGATGATGAGCGTGTGCTCAAACTGGCCGGCGCCCTTGGCGTTAAGGCGGAAGTAGCTCTGCAGCGGGAAGTCGAGCTTGGTGCCCTTGGGCACGTAGACAAACGAGCCGCCCGACCATACGGCGCCGTGCAGGGCCGCAAACTTGTGGTCGGTGGGCGGGATGAGCGTCATAAACTTCTCGTGGATGAGCGGCTCCCACTGCGGGTCGTGCAGGGCCTCCTCGATGCCGGAATAGACGATACCCATCTTGGACGCGGTGTCCTGCATGTTGTGGTAGACCAGCTCGGAGTCGTACTGCGCGCCGACGCCCGCCAGGTAGCTGCGCTCGGCCTCGGGGATGCCCAGGCGCTCAAAGGTGTTCTTGATGTCGTCGGGCACCGACTCCCAGTCGTGCTTTTGGTCGGTGTTGGGCTTGACGTAGGTGACGATGTTGTCCATGTCCAGGCCCTCGATGGAGGGGCCCCACGTCGGATCGGGGAAGCGGTTGAAGATCTCGAGGGACTTGAGGCGCAGGTCGAGCATCCACTGCGGTTCGTCCTTCTTGGCGCTGATCTCGCGCACGATGTCGGGCGTGATGCCGGCGTCGAGGCGCTCGAATCCCTCCTCGCCATAGGTGAAGTCGTAGAGGCTGCGGTCGATGTCCGCGACCTCGGTGCGGTTCTTGGTCATTACGTCGCCCCTTTACGCCTGCTGCTCGGCAGCGGCGGCCTCGGCCTGGGCGCGCTGCTCGGCGGCCTCGCGCTCGAAGGTCTCAAAGCCGTTCTTGTCGATCCAGGGGATGAGCGAGGCGTCGTCCTCGCGCACGATATGACCCTTGACCATAACGTGGACGCGGTCGACATCCAAGTGCTCCAGGATGCGCGTGTTGTGCGTGATGATGAGCATGGAGCCGTCGCAGCTCTTGCGGTAGGCGTCCATGCCGTGGCTGACGGTGGAAAGCGCGTCGACGTCCAGGCCCGAGTCGGTCTCGTCGAGGATGGCGAGCTTGGGCTGCAGCAACAGGAGCTGGAGCATCTCGACCTTCTTCTTCTCGCCGCCCGAGAAGCCCACGCCCAGCTCGCGGTTGAGGTAGGCGGTATCCATGTTGAGCTCGGCCGCGAGCTCCTTGACGCGACGACGGAATTCCTTGCCCTTCATCTCCAGGCCGGGGCGGCCGGCGATACTGGCGCGCAAAAAGCTCGACAGTGGCACGCCGGGGATCTCGACCGGTGCCTGGAAGCTCAGGAACAGGCCGGCGCGCGAGCGCTTGTCGGTGGTGAGCTCGGTGATGTCCTGGCCGTCAAAAACGATGCGGCCGTCGTTTACCGTGTAGACGGGGTCGCCCATGACCAGGTGGCCGAGGGTGGACTTGCCGGCGCCGTTGGGTCCCATCAGCACGTGGGTCTCGCCGGCGGCGACGTTGAGGTTGACGTTGTGGAGGATGGTCTTCTCGTCCACGGAGGCGGTGAGACCTTCAATGGAAAGCAGCGGATTTGCACTCATGCTGTCCCTCTCTGTATATGGTGTACTCATGGGTGTACTAAACCCTAGGAATCTTCTCGGAATAAAGTTACTATGGGTTCGGCGTTAGTCAAGGGAAAACCCGACTAATCCACTCGACTTTTCAAATTCTGGGACAAAATAACCTGTTGTGTTTGTCCCACTCACTTAAGATTTGGGACAAACAAACCTGGTTATGTTGTCCCAGATGCGATGGGAGGGTAGGTATGCTCATTTCTTCTAAGGGCCGCTATGCCCTCCGACTGATGATCTATATCGCAGCGCTTGGTGACGCCGAGGGCAAGATCGCCCTGCGCGAGGTCGCCGACCGCGAGCGTATCTCGCAAAAGTATCTGGAACAGCTTGTGCGTCCGCTTATGAAGGCAGGCCTGCTTAAGAGCGTGCGCGGCAAGGGTGGCGGCTACATGATGGCCAAGGACCCGGCCGAGGTGCGTGCTGGCGACATCCTGCGCGCCGTCGAGGGCAGCACGGCTCCGGTGGCGTGCGATGGTATCGACAACAGCTGCGCCCGCAGCGATCTCTGCTCGACCGTCAAATTCTGGCGTGGTCTGGACGACGTGATCGAAAAGTACGTCGACGGCGTGACGTTGGCCGACCTGGCCGCCGTCCCCGAGATCAACTTTGACATTAAGCTGTAGGGCTGCAAATGACATCTCTCGACAAGGTGTATAAGCAAATTGAAGTTTTTGCTCGGGAATGTGACGCCGAGAAGGTTGTGCTGTTTGGTTCCCGCGCTCGAGGTGACAACTTGCCTAAGAGCGATATTGACATCGCCGTAGCAGGTTGCCGGGATTTCGGCCGGTTGTCATATTTGATCGAGGAGCGTCTTGATACTCTTTTAGATGTAGATGTCGTCAATCTCGACGAGTCCTTATCGCGTCAATTGCTCGATGAAATTGCCAGGGATGGTGTGATTCTGTATGAAAAAATATGAGAACTTTGTCAGCGCCTTGGCGAATCTTGAGGATGCGCCCAATCAGGATCTCAACAATGATTTTGTTCAGAGTGGTTTGATTAATAAGTTCAATCTTCAATTTGAACTGAGCTGGAAGCTCCTTAAGCGTCTGCTCGAGTATGAGGGCGCCACGCTTGCCGCGTCGGGGTCTCCTCGTGCCATCTTGAAGGAGTCCTACCGATTCTACGACTTTATTGATGAGGCGGCCTGGCTAGATATGCTCAAAGACCGCAATACGAACGTCCATATCTATGACAACAAGCTCGCTCAAGATTTGATTCAGCGCATCTTGAACGTATATATTCCCGCTTTTTGTCAGTTGAGGGACGGGCTGATGGAGCGATACGGCGAGCTTCTGATGGCGCCCGACGACCAGTTTGTTTAATTCCTTAAGATTTCGCGGAGGGTTGTTGCCGTTTGCCGAGCGGTTGTTGTGCAACAACGGGCGAGCTGCAATACTTAAATCTACCTTTGCAAACTGCACTTTAACTATACCAATGCAGGGAGGATCTTATGCAGCCCAAGCATTCTGCGATTGTCGCGGGCCTGACGCTGGCGCTTTCGTTTGGCGCCGTTTCCGCGCCGGCACCCGCCGCTGCCGAGGAGCCCACGCCGGGCGTTGCCTCGAATGCGACCGATATCGATAAGGGTCTCTATACCCAGCAGTCCTTCTCGGGCGTGCTGAGGTCGGTCCAGGGCGTTTCGTTTGTTAACGTGACCACCGAGATGAAGTACTTTACCAAGTACGAGAGCCATGGCAACTATAACCAGGGCTTTTCGTATGGCGACGGCTATAACGCGCTGGGCTATTACCAGTTCGACCGTCGATGGTCGCTCATTCCGTTTATGAAGCAGGCCTACAACTACAACCCCGAAAAATACAGCATGCTCAAGGATGCGATTGATCGCGGCAGCGAGATCTCCAACGCGAGCAATGCCATGTACGAGAACGGCCAGCTCACCGAGCTGGGCCATATCGCGCAAGATGCCTTCCAAGGTGCGTACAACACCGATCCTGTTGAGTTCTCAGCACTTCAAGATGCCTATGCGTACAACTCGTACTATGCGGTGACCGAGGCGTGGCTCAAGAGTGGCTTGGGCATTGATGTTTCGGGCCGCGCCGATTGCGTTAAGGGCATGGTGTGGAGTATCACCAACATGTGCGGCACCGGTGGTTGCAGGGACTTCTTCCGCTGGGCAAACCTTTCTAACAGTATGACCGACCGCGAGTTTGTGACGGCGCTCTCCAACAGCGTGGTCAATAACGTGGCGACCAAGTATTCGAGCCAGCCCCAGTATCATGAGGGCTGGAAGAATCGTTATAAGAATGAGCTGAAGGACTGCTTGGTTTATATCGCTGAGGACGAGGCTGCCGCCGCGACGCCCGTGCAGCCCGAGCCCTCGCCGGCGCCCTCGCCGACGCCTGATTCGAATGACGACTCGAGTGACGATGCCAATGATGACAGGATGGATGCGCCCTCGACCGATGCTGACGGTAATGGCTCTGCTGGTGGCACTACCAACGACGGCTCTACCTCGAACGGCTCCGTTTCGAACGGCTCTGCTGCGGGCGATTCGTCTTCAAGCTCTGCAGGCAATACGGACAGCGACGCTTCTGGTTCGACCGGCGCTGGCACCTCTAACTCATCCACCGGCTCGAGCGATTCGTCCGTTGGCACCGGCTCTAACAACGGCTCCGGCTCTGACGCAACCCCTGGTTCCGATGCTTCCAAGGATGACTCGAATAAGGCGCCGGACGTTCCCGTTGCTTCGCCGGACAAGAAGCCTTCTTTCTCCGAGCAGCTTGGTTCTACGCTGGGCTCTTCGCTGATGGCTGGCGTCAATAACGGCTCGACCCAGAATAAGGGCAACTCTGATCAGGTTTCCACGGAAAAGATCGAGTCCGATAAGGGTTCTAGCTCTGATGAGAAGGGCGACAAGTCCGCTCAGGAGAAGGACGATGGCAAGAAGTCTGAATCTGAGGCGAAGGACGAGAACAAGGACAAGACCGAGGACGGAAAGCAGCAGGGCGAGGACAGCGGTAAGGGCAGCACCGACAACCAGGTCCAGGAGCAAAATGACTCCAAAACGGTGACCACCACGACCACGACGACTACAACGACCAAGTCCTCGGGCGGCAACATGCCCAAGACGGGCGATCTGATTGTGATGGCGAGCCTTGCCAGTGCAAGCTTGGCCACGCTGGGTGCCACGTCTATCGTAAGTGGTAAGCATAAGCTCGATCAGCAGAAGAAAACTTCTGGGGAGGACGGCTCAGAGGAGTAGCCTCTCGGTTGCCAGATAACTAAAGAGTTGGGACGGGGTCCGGTGCGAATGCATCGGGCCCCGTTTTGTTGTGCAACGATTAGTTATGCCCCCTCACACCTCTTGTTGCTACCGTTGCCCGATATGTTCGCGCGGCGTCGTCGGTACGCGCGAGGCGGTCATTACAATTGGCATCGTGCAGCGATTTAGGGGGAACGTTTTGGTGTCTGAACAGGCAAATGTTGATTGTGCTGCTGGCTTTGGCGTGCGCTTGATCGGCTGTGCCGACGATGCGGTTTTGCCCATTGGCATGCACGACTATGCGGAGGCCCTTGGTTGCTGCATGCTGGTTGACAAGACCGTGTTTATTGCCGATGTGTTGGACTGCGACGCGTCCGTTGTGGTGTGCTGTCGACCCGAGGGTTTTGGCAAGAGCATGAACTTGTCGATGCTTAGGGCTTTTCTGGAGCGTCCAGCGGTCGGTCGCTCTGGTCAGCGTTTGTTTGCCGATGCTCAGATTTGGGATGCGAACGGCGGGCGCTATCGGGATGAGTATGCTTGCTATCCGGTGATATCGCTGGACTTTTCTGGCGCTGCGAGGCGTGGCCCCGCTGTTGCCGGCGTCGTGCGCGATGCCCTTTCGGGCGAGTGCGCTCGCTTGTTGGCTCTCTTGGAGGCTCCGGATTTAGCTCGAGATAAGGTGCGTCACATCGAACGTGTCGCGCGTGGCGTGGCGAGCGAGGACGAGGTCGCCTCGGTGCTCGGTGTGCTCATAGAACTGCTGGAGATTGCCTGCGATGAGCAGGTTGTATTGCTCGTTGATGGGTACGATGCGGCGTGGTCTCGCCGTGCGAGCGCGAGGGACGCTTCCGACGCCGATCCGGCAGAACTACTTGACCGTGTGCTGTTTGACGCCATTGCCACTGCGCGCGATTCGTTGCGGCTGACGTGTCTGATGGGGGAGTGTCCCGGTCCTGCCGAAGCGGCGCTTTCTTCGCGCGGCTGCTCGTATTGTCTGACGACGCCGCTGTCGGCGTGGTGTGACCGATGTTTCGGTTTTTCGGATGCTGAGGTCGAGGCTCTTTTGAATCATGCTGGGCGCGAGGAATACCTGGATGATGCGCGTGACTGGCTCGAGGGGTATCGGTTTGGCAGGGCCTATTGCTCGAGTCCAGAGCGTGTGATCGGTTTTCTGGGCCGAGGCTGTACGGCGCCTGTGCGTGCCGATCTGTATGGATATGCCGATTGCCTGAGTAGGGTAGTTGCCGGGTGGAATCTCGACCGCCTTTCGGTCTTGTTTGATTTGCTCGAGGCCCATGGGTGCGCTGAGGTCCCGCTTTGTTTGGGCACTGCGGAGCCAGATGTCTCGCCTGACGATGGCATGTGGACAGCGCTGTATCTGTCCGGTTTTCTCACGACGGATATGACTGAGGAGCCAGAGCATGGCGATCGCCTCCGTGCTTTGCGATTGCCCAATAACGAGCTTCGCCAGGCCTTGCGTCTAGTGATTATTGAGTGGTTTGAGTGCGCTGCAGAAGACATTCGAGACGTCGATGCGTTTCGCGACGGGCTGTGCCATGGGAACGAGGATACCGTGAGGCGGACGCTAAGCCGCATCTTGGGAGATGCGGGAATCGGTGCGACCGACCCAGATGCTCCGCTGCCATATCACCTACTCTTGCAAGGACTCTGCTTTGGATTGCCGGGCTATGCCAATCCTGCTTCGAGGCGAAAGTGTGGCGCGGATCGCTGGGACATCCAGGTTTTTCCCACGGGCGCCGTGTTCGACATAGCCGATACGATCGGTATGCTCGATGAACGTCCGCTGATAACGATCAACATGATGTATGACCCCGGTGTGGATGCGCTGGGCCTGGAATTGCTGGCCGTGCAGGCGCTGCTCGACATAGAGCGCGACGGCATCGACGAAATCCGTGTGCCGCGACCCGGCGTTGGTCGCATGCGCTGGGGGTTTGGGTTTGATGGACAGCATGTGGCTACGGTGTACCAGCGGCTTTAAGCGCTGAGGTGTTTCCGGCTTCCGTTACTCGGTGTCCTTCATGGGCGGCATGGGCTTCCAGTTGGGATCCTTAACGATCTTGCGGGCGTCCTTCATGCCACGGCGCAGCGCCGGGATACCGGTCTTAAAGCACTTGTCAACGGCGGCCAGGCGAATGAATTCCTTGCAGAAGGTCGCGGCGTTGCCCAGACGGAACAGCACTGGGTGGTAGTCGCCGTAGATCTGCATGTAGCGAGCAAGGAAGCCTCGGTTGCGCATGATGTAGTAGCGGTTGGTGTCGCTCGTGGAGTTGAGCTGGCGCTTGCCGGCGATATCCCAGTTAGAGACGGCGCGGGCGCGCTTGAGCACCACGTCGGCAACCACGGCGGCGGGGAAGTGCTGGCTGGCTACGTAGCCGTAGCAGGCATCGTCGCCGTAGATAAAGAAGCGCGCGTCGGGCAGGCCAATCTTGTCGACCACGCGGCGCGAGAACATGCCGCCCTCAAAGCACAGTTGGTTCATGGTGCGGTAGCCCTCGGGTCCCAAATCCCACTTGGCGATGGGGTTAGGGATGCCGAGCGAAAGGATGAGCTGGTACTGCCAAAAGAAGGCGCCGCCGTCAAAGTCCAGGCGCGAACCCTGAATGACGTCGTAGCGGTCGGTCCACTTGGCCAAGCGCTCGATGCCTTCGGGGATGACGAGCACGTCGTCGTCCATCACCCAGAACCACTGGGCGCCCAGGTCGTAGGCGCATTTGGTGCCGGCGGAGAAGCCACCCGCGCCGCCACCGTTTTCAAGCTGCGGCGCGTATATAACGCGGTCGGTGCCACCCTGTGAATCGGGCTGGTCGGTGTCGATGCCCCACAGGTTGGCGAGGCGCTCGTTAAATGCGGTGCACATGGCCTCGGTCTCGCGCGAATTCTCGTTATCGACAATCACGATGCGCCAGGGAGTTGCCGTGAGCTCGGTCATGGAGTCGAACAAGTTGGCCAGGAGTTCCTGGCGCTTGTACGTGACGACAACGATGGCGAGCTTATCGATGGGGGCGGGAAGGGTTGAAGGCATGGGGCAATATATCCTTTCACGCGCGGCGCGCGAGCGCTGCGCGGAAGCTATCGAATACGTCCTTGGGACTGTCCTATTGTAAAGGCTCGGCGCACCTTGACGGCAAGCTTTGAATAAAACGCAGGAACCTGCCACGGGCGAGGTGACTGCTATACGTGACTGCTATACGTAACATTGATGTGCTGATTACTGCTTGAGAGCACGAGCGTTTCAGCGACCGCGATTAAGCGCAAGGCTTCGATGGGTATGCTGCGTGCGGCTTTGGGCTGCATGACGTCCTTTCTTATCGGTTTGTCTCTGTGAGCTCCATAGATTATATAAACGCCCGCTGGTGCGCTGGCCCTTTGATACCATGAAACGACAGGTATTTCCTAAGGAGCACATTTGTCTACTAACGCCTCTGGCAGCCCTGTTCTGTCGCTGCTTATTCCCATTTACAATGTTCAGCGCTACCTGCGCGAGTGTCTCGATTCCGCCCTGGCGCAGACGCTCAAGGATATTGAGATCATCTGCATTAACGACGGGTCGACCGACAACTCGCCGGCGATTGTTCGCGAGTATATGGAGCGCGATGGGCGCGTCAAGATGATCGACAAGGCCAACAGCGGCTACGGCGACTCGATGAACCGCGGTCTGGAGATGGCGCGCGGCAAGTACGTTGGCATCTTGGAGTCCGATGACTTTATGGCGCCCGACGCACTCGAAAAGCTTGTCTCGGCCGCCGATAGCAATAATGCCGACTTTGCGAAGGCGAACTTTGATTTCTACTGGTCTAAGCCCGAGGAGCGCCGCTCGCTGCACGAGATGTTTAGACCTCAGGATTGCGGCAAGCCGGTGCACCCGAGCGATACGACTCAGTTCTTTAAGCAAAAGCCGTCGATTTGGTCGGCCGTGTACCGTCGCGATTTTCTTGAGCGCAACGGCATTAAGTTCCTGCCGACTCCGGGGGCATCCTTTCAGGACACGTCATTCGCCTTTAAGGTGATCGCGTGCGCCGATAAGGCTGTTTACCTGCATGATGCCGTGTTGTCGTATCGCCAGGACAACGAGAATTCCTCGGTCAATTCTTCGGCTAAGGTCTTTTGCGTCAATACCGAGTATGCCGAGATTGAGCGTTGGATTCGAGAGGATTATGCCCGCGACCACGCAAGTGATGACGTCGCGCGCATGCTCAAGTTCAATCAGCTCATTAAGTACGATTCGTACATGTGGAACTACGTGCGCTTGGCGCCTAAGTTCTATAAGGAGTTCCTGGTTCAGATGGGCAAGGAGTTCCAAGCGGCCTTGGACGCGGGGGAGTTTTCGCTTGACGATCTCAAGCCGTGGAAGCGCGCAAATCTCGCTGCCATCCTCAAAGATCCTGAGGGCTGGGTTGACGAGCATCCGAGTTTTGCGACGGATGGTGCCTTGGGGCGTGCTAAGTATTACGCCTCGGTTGGAGGCCCAGGTGTGGTTGCTGCCTTCCTCATCGAATCGCTGAGGGGGTAGGTCGACATGGGAGAGACTTTGACCCCCAAAGCGACCATTGTCGTTCCCGTCTACAATTCGTCGCGCTCCATTCAGCGATGCCTTGATTCGCTGTTGGTCCAGTCTGAGTGTTCGATTCAGGTTGTCTGCGTCAACGACGGTTCGACTGATGATTCGTTGAACGTGTTGCGCCAGATCGCGCAGGCCGACGATCGCGTACTGGTGATTGACCAGGAAAACGCGGGCGTTTCGTGTGCTCGAAATGCCGGTATCGATGTCGCCGAGGGCGAGACCGTCTTTTTTGTGGACGCCGACGATTACATCGATGCCCAGACGGTCGAGCGCGTGTTGCATGCCATGGAGTCTGCGGATGCCGAGGCCGCCGTTTTTGGCGGCGTCTGTGAACCTGCCGATGCTGCCCCCAAACGCGTCCAGCAACTCATGAGCCCCAAAGCTGGTACCTTCGGCGCCCGCGATCCCCAACTGCTGTTCCATTCGAATGCGCAGCCCTATGCCTGCCGTGCGGCTTTTTCGCGCGAGCTGCTCAATCGCGAAGGCATTCGCTTCGCCCCCGGTTTGGCTTTGGGCGAGGACGTCGTCTTCCAATTTGCGGCTTATGCGCTTGCCCGCAGGACCGTCGTCATGCCGGACAAGTTCTACCACTACGTGATGGAGAGCGAATCGGCGACGCACGAGTTCAACAGTGCCGAGGCGCGCGCCAAAAAGCTTGACGCCCACATGAGGATGCTCGAGGAGGTCTTGGAGGACTGGGCGGCCTACGGTCTTTTGGACCTGTGTCCCGGCGAGCTGATAACTTGGTTTTTGGACCTCATTGTGTTTGACCTGGCGCGCTTGGATGCCGATGACTTCCATCGCGTGGCGGCTCGCGTCAACATGGACCTCGCGACGTTTTTGGGAACGAAGTGGGCGGATATGCCCGCTAAGGGCGCCGTTCGCCGTGTTGCCCACAAGCTCGTTGCGGCGACCTCGGGTGTTTCGATGGCAGATGCCACGCTGTTCTATCTTTCGACTCGTGGTCTCAAAGCCTGCCTGGAGCGCTTTATCTAATTCCAAGCGCTGCCGCCCGCCGCAACTCGGCTGCTAAAATAACCCTGTTACACGCTATTCAACAGGAGGTTCTCTTGCAGAACTCTGATACCCCTAAAGTTTCGCTGCTCGTTCCCATTTGCAATGTTGAGCGCTACCTGCGCGAGTGCCTCGATTCCGCCGTGGCGCAGACGCTCGAGGACATCGAGATCATTTGCATCAACGACGGCTCGACCGATAGCTCGCCGGATATTATCCGCGAGTACATGGAGCGCGATTCTCGTGTGAAGATGATCGACAAGGCCAATAGTGGCTACGGCGACTCGATGAACCGCGGCCTGGAGATGGCACGCGGTGAGTACGTGGGCATCCTTGAGTCCGACGACTTTATGTTTGAGGATTCGCTCCAAAAGCTGGTCGCCAAGGCCGATGCTGAGCATGCCGATGTGGTAAAGGGCGACTTTTACCTGTATTGGTCCACGCCCAGCGAGCGCCGTGAGCTGTTTGGGATCATCGACGAGCATATGACGGGCGCCGCGTATCGCCCCGTCGATCGCCCGGGCATCTTCTACCGCAAACCCTCCATTTGGTCGGCTATCTATCGGCGCGAGTTTCTCAACGACAATCAGATTCGGTTCCTTCCCACGCCGGGTGCCTCGTATCAGGACGCAGGCTTTAACTTTAAGGTTTGGGCTTGCGCCGAGCGTGCCGCGTTTATCGCGGACCCCATTTTGTGCTATCGCCAGGATAACGAGAAGAGCTCCGTTAATTCGCCCAACAAGGTGTTTTGCGTGTGCGACGAATATGCCGAGATGCAGCGCTTTTTGGATGAACGCCCCGAGCTTAAGGCTCAGCTTCAGGGTATTTTAATGCGCATGAAGGTCGATACGTACCGTTGGAATGATGAGCGCCTGGTCGATGAGTTGCGCGAGCAGTTTTGGGAGAAGGCCTCTCCCGAGCTCAAGTCCGATTGGGATGCCGGTCGCTTTGACCTGTCGCTGTTCGATCCGCGTGGCGAGACCGACTTGCGCCTGATGATCAAGTCGCCCCGCGCCTATATCGATTCGCGCTTTGGCTTTAAGAAGCCGGGCAAGCTCAATACGTTTAAGCATTACTTTAAGATTGGCGGCCTGCCGCTGGTCTGGCGCGTGCTGACGTATCAGCGTACCTACGGCGACAACCCACATCCCGATGACGTTCCGGCCGCACAGTAGGAGCGAGTGACTATGGCTACCCCCAAGATTTCCGTTGTCGTTCCTATCTATAACGTGGAGGAGTGCCTGGCCTGGTGCCTGGACTCCCTGCTTGCGCAGGACATGCCCGATTGGGAAGGCGTGCTGGTCAACGATGGCTCGCCGGACGGTTCGCGCGATATTGCGGCTGCCTATTGCGAAAAGGACGCGCGCTTTACGCTGGTCGATAAGCCCAACGGCGGCCTGTCGAGCGCCCGCAATGCGGGTATCGCTGCGTCCACGGCGCCTATTGTTGCTTTTTTGGATTCCGACGACCGCTTTACGCCCGATGCATGCCGCGTGATCGTCGATGCCTTTGAGCGCGAGGGCTGCGACGTTTTGACCTTTGGTGCGAATCCGTATCCGCTGAAGGCGGGGTATCCGTGGCTTAACTATGTGCTGAGCCCGCGCGATGTGTCGTTTGAAGGCTATAGCTCCGACCTGCTGTTTAAGGAAGCGTCTCGCCCCTTTGCATGGCGCACTGCCTGCAAGCGCGTTTTTTTGCTGGACAACGGGATTCTGTTCGACGAAACCGTTAAGTATGGCGAGGACCAGGTCTTCGATTTTGCCGTGTACGGTCGTTCGCGCAAGACCGCGCTTATCTCGAACAAGCTGTATGACTACCGTGTCGCGCGCAAAGGCTCACTTATGGACACCATGCGCTATGACGATGAGACGCGACTGCTGGAGCACGTGAAGATTTACTCCGCGGTGATGGCTGACTGGCAGCGCGACGATCTCGATGTACAGCACGCCGATGACCTGGCGTACTTCCTATGCGATCTGGTGCTGTACGATGCGCTCAGGTTGCTGGGCTCGGACTGCGGCAAGGTGCTTGCTGCCGTTGCCACGGCGCTTGCCGATTCTGCTGTGGGCGGCGATGCCGCGCTCGCACTATGCGCTCCTTCTGTTGCTGCTATGGTGCGCGCGGCGCTTACCAGCAAGGCCCCCAATGTCCGTGAGTGCAAAAAGCTCATGTTCGATTACGACGTCTTGAGGTTTGGGCGCCTGGGTGCCTGCAAGCGCATGGCGGCGAACGCCCTGGGAAAGCGAGAAGTGTAGATGAGTATCAAGCGTTTGGCACTTTGCCGCAGTCAGGGCCGTCTGTTTGTGCTGCTTCGCTATGTCGGTCAGGATGTCGCCGCGCTTATTGAGCAGGAGGGTTCTCAAGCGTTTGCCCATGCGACGACGAGCGGTTCTTGTGTGCCGTCGCTGGTGCTCCCGGTCGATCATGGCCGTGTGCTGGCGCTTTGCCCTTCCGTTTCCGATTACGAGCGCGAGCTCGCTGTCTTGGTGCTTCCGTTTTTGGATGGCTCGTCGATGGATGTCGTTTTTGCATCCGGTGGCCAAAGGTTGGGCTCCATTCGCCTCGATAGCCGCGTGGCCAAGCTGGAATCCAAGATTAACTACAAAGCAAAGCCTGCGCTGTGTGCGCTTATCCGCGATGCGCAGCGTGGCGAACACTGCGGCCGCTACGAGATCGATGCCATTCGCTATTTGCCGGCAGACGCCGGCGCGGTGTGGCGCTATGAGGTTACCTGGGCGGGAGACCCCCAGTGCGCACCTGAGCTCCAGATCTTCGATACGCATATGAATGCCATCGATGTCACCGTGCATGTGTTTGAATCGCAGGTCGATGTGCCGCAGCAGAATGGATGCCGTGTCAATAAAACGTATCTGAGCGTTGAGATGCCTCAGGATATACGGGATTTTGTCGCGATTGCGAGCGATCCCACAGAGCGGATCCAGAGCGGTTTTTGCGCCATGGATGGTCGCCTGTACAACGGCATGGTCGACGACAGCTGGAACCGTATGAAGGACGCGCGTGCAGACGACGCAGCTTATCGACGTTGGTTTGAGCAGCATTGCGCAAAGCCGGGCGATTTGGCGTGCCAGCGTGTCGCTTCGGCGGCCTTTGCCTATAGGCCGCTCGTGAGCATTGTGGTGCCGTGCTACAAGACCGATCGGGTCTACCTGCGCGAGCTGCTGGACTCGGTGCTGGCCCAGAGCTATGACAACTGGGAATCGCTGCTGATGGATGCCTCGCCCGAATGGGACGCGGTGTCTAATCTTGCGGCCGACGCCAATGACGAGCGCGTTCGCCGCATCGAGTTGTCCGGCAACGGCGGCATTGTGGTCAACACCAACGCTGGTATTGAACAAGCGACGGGCGACTACATCGCGTTCTTGGACCATGACGACATTCTGGAACCGGACGCGTTATTCCACTATGTTGCCGCGCTGAACAAGGCTGCCAAGGGCGAGCGTCCCCAGGTCCTGTTCTGCGACGAGGACATGTTCCAGAAAACGGGGGAGTGGGGCCAGCCGGTCTTTAAGACGCGGCTCAACGTCGACCTGCTCTATAGCCATAACTGCGTGACGCATTTCCTGATGGTGGAGAAGGCGCTCATCGATCGTATTGGCATGTCGCCAGAAGACGTCGCGGGCGCTCAGGATTACGACCTGACGCTTCGCTGCCTTGCAGCCGGCGCGCGCTTTGAGCACGTTGCACATGTGCTGTATCACTGGCGCGTGCATCCCGGTTCAACTGCCGATGGCTCTGCCGATAGCAAGCCGTATGCTATTGAAGCCGGGCGCCTTGCCCTTCAGCGCCACTTTGACTCGCTGGGCGTTCACGGAACGGTCGTGGAGACCGAGGCACCGTTTGTCTACCGCATGCGCTATGCGCTGCCAGAGCCTGCGCCGCTGGTGAGCATTGTGATTCCGACCAAGGATCACATTGAGACGCTCGACGCCTGTGTGATGTCGATCGCCCAGAAAGCCACGTATGCCAATTACGAGATCGTCTTGGTGGAGAACAACAGCGAAGCCCCGGAGACGTTTGCATATTACGAAACCCTGCCGGAACGCGTGGCTGCTGCATCCGAAGGCAAGGGCATCGCGCGCGTTGTGTACTGGCCGGGTGAGTTCAATTACTCCCAGATCATCAACTTTGGTGTGGAGCATGCCAAGGGCGACTACCTGCTGCTGCTGAACAACGATACCGAGGTCATAAGCCCCGATTTTATCGAAGAAATGATGGGGTATCTGCAGCGTCCCGATGCGGGCGTGGTGGGCGCCAAGCTCTACTTTGCCGATCATCTGGTGCAGCATGCCGGCATTTTGGTTGGCGTGCGCGGCGCACTTGCCCATGTCAACCAGGACTTCTCAGCAAAGCGCGAGGGCTATCTTGCCCGCGCTGTGCGCCCGGGCAACTTTAGTGCCGTGACGGGCGCCTGTCAGATGGTGCGACGCGACGTATTTGAGCAGGTCGGCGGCTATAACGAGGAATTCGCCGTCGGTTTTAACGACGCTGACTTTTGCCTTCGCGTGTGGGAGGCCGGCTACCGCACCATCTTTACGCCCTATGCCGAGCTGTATCACTATGAGTTCACCTCGCGCGGCAGGGAAGAGGCCAACGAGGAAAAGCTGCGCCGCTGGAAGCGCGAACAGGCGCTGTTCATGCAACACTGGCCGGAGCTCTTCTTGACAAGCGATCCGTGGTTGGGGCCGAATCTTAGCAGCGAGAGCGAGTATCTCTCGATCTAGCGCGAAGTGATTCCGAGTTTGGGTAGCGATTCAGCAATCGTGTTGAGCTCATGTTGCTGTAGGTAGGCGGGATTGAGAGCTTCTTTTCTATAGGCTAGGTAGCTGTCTCTGGTCAGCTCCCTAAGCTGTTTAGTAAAGAACTGTTCCCAACTGAAGAACTTCTCGCAGTCGATGAAATCGGCAGGATGAAGGAGCATGTCTTGCGTTTC
The DNA here is from genome assembly GCA_027687465.1 of Coriobacteriaceae bacterium AF08-21. Taxonomy (GTDB): domain Bacteria; phylum Actinomycetota; class Coriobacteriia; order Coriobacteriales; family Coriobacteriaceae; genus Collinsella. The sequence continues at coordinate 9,416 of JAQCQR010000023.1, read as the reverse complement.
GACATCGTTGAAGAGCCCCGATCTCAGCACAAGCCATTCAAACGATTCCGGCAAAAAGAGCTCGATCTTCTTAAATCTCCTGAGCGAATAGACATAGGGCATCTCGGGCCCAAAAGCGGCCCCATCTGCAATTACGAGCAAATTTTGGGCTGGGGAGCTCAGAGCGGTTTCGTATATGTTTGATTTGCCACCGGCACTTACGCAGCGAATTTTACTTTTTGCGCACAGGACTTTAAAGAACTCATAGCCGGCATTGCTGTCTTCGACGATGACTTCTTCTGGCCGATCTCCATCGTAGAGCTCGTCTCCGTAAATGCGGTAGGTAGAAGTGTACGTGCGCGTGTAGACAGGATATTTTGTTGTTGCCCTGTTGGTGTTTTTGAGGCCATAGATCTCATCCACGCTATAGGGGAGCTGGGGCAATTCGTCCCTTGCAACGATGACGTAGTAGTTGGAACTGTGTCGAGCTGCATGCTGGAATGCATGGCTCCTTACGAATTTTTGCGTATCGTCCACAAACACGATGCTGTTATCGATGCGGCTGAGTTGTGCTTCCCAGTCGATGCCGCCGATGACGCGGCAGTGGGCTGCGCAATTAACGGTTATCCCGCTTTGGGCTCCTAGGTTTTCGTATGCACGAAGGCTGTCCAGCAGCGTGGTTTTGCCTGTGGCGCTTTTGCCTTGGATGATGGTCAGGTTTCGACGAATGGTGAGTTTGACTTGAACTTTATTGGTTCTTACGGTCAGCTGGTATTCCCCTCTCATGCTCGAGCCTCCCTCAGACATTTTGCCGAGATAAGGATAAGTTCATCCATGGTGTGAACAATCTGTCCGGTATTGGTGACGCGGACTGTAAAACGCCCTTTACCAAAATCCATCATATGGTAGAGGTTAATGGTTATGTCATGTTTAGAAGCGATGCGCAAAATCCAGTAGGCGCAATTATCTCCGCAGGTAGAGGCGTTGTAGAGGTTTTCAGGCATAAAGAGCATCAGCAGAAGTGTTTTGGTGCCCGTTGATAATTTCTCGGGTGGAATAACTCCGAGTACCTTGGTGTCGATTGCGTTTGCGCCAAGAACCGTCCCATTGTCAATAGATTTGATGATACGCTGTGACAGGGGATCTTGCAGCCAAGAGGGAGAATAGCTGTAATCAAAGAATGTTGATGTGTCATAAATCACATCGTCTCTGTCGCCGTAGTGAATGCTGAGCATTGTTCCTCCATGGTTGCTTGTTGCGACTACTTTACCATGTTGGGGTCGATTTCCCTCAGGCCGTGGATAACGGGTCATTCAGCACGTCTGTTAGAACGAACCGATGACTTTTTACAGGTCTAACAACTTTCTATCCTGTGGTAATTGGCTGTCTCGATATGTTGGATTTAGCAGGTCGAAATAAACAATATTCCACGATAAGCTTATACAAGTTTATATAAGCCGATAAATCTCGATATAACTTACGATAGGAATATAAAGATGCGATTTGACATGAAACGACAGATAGAAATGCTTGAGACAAGCTTTCTTCCTCGTTATATGCGGGAATAGCTTGGAGACCTTGACTTGGTTCAACACCGAGTAATTTCTAGTGTTATTCAGCAGCTCAGGCGTTATTTAAAATGTCAATCAGACGGTTTATATCGCTGTCTCCAGTGCCTAAAATATCGATATTGTAACTATGATCAGGATTAAGCCTCAGCTTTTTCTTGATGGTGCTGGGTGTCTCATCTCTGCCGTGGTCGAGATAGATAAGATGACTATTCGCATGCTGCATGAAATCTCGCACCATAGCCGAAATGTGAGAATCGCTTTCGCAAAATGAATAGCCTAAAACAACGAGAAGGCCCGTATTGTCGAGTATCTCAATAGCCTTGGAAAAGGATCTCAGCTGGGTCGTATCGATAATTGGCTTAATCGGCACTTGTGTCATAAGAAATGGAAAGACAAATTCATCCGCAGCTATGGGTTCTTTACGCACATCTCTTGAAGTGAGAGACCCAAGCGATTCGAACAACCAGAGAGCCCCTGATAGATACACACATGAATTTCCAATCAGCTCAGGAAACAAAAAATCCGAAAGGCCCGTGTAATTCGTCGTCAACACGTTATCAAATCTTCCACGTAACCTTGCGTAGTAAGTATCTTGGATATCTTGGAGGGTAAACTGGTTCCGCGTCGTTATCGCATCAATAACGGTATTGATATTATTTAATGTAAACCTATATAGACCCTGCTGCTTAAATAGCCTATCGCCTTCAAATGCCTTGCGAATCAGCGGTTCGGCAACGGAAAAGAACGCGCTCCAATAATAGTTGATCAAACGCCAGAGCGACTTGTTCCTCCTTGCAGGATTAATAAGACTCGAGAAATACGTCTCTATAGTTCCATAGTACGCATCGTCCGGAATCACCTCGAGTGCCACTTCCTTCAAAGCGCTCACATAGCCGGCATCCTTATCTCTCTTGATCAGCATGTCAAACAGAAGATCCCGACCATAAGTATCAAGCTGATTCTCTTCATCGTCATCCTGACTTTTAATAATATGCTCACTCAGCCGTGAGCCTAAAAATGAATCCTTAGAGGCGCTGACGATATAGTTAGACAACTTGCGAAACGCCACGTTTTTGGACGAGTAGAGAAATAGATTTTGATACGAGGAGGGAGTTCCTAGATCCCGATTTACGCTTTTCGAAAGTCTCCCTCGATAGAATTCTCCCAAGGCTTCATACAATGCCTCATTCTGGTAGTAGCAAGTATCGAATGTGAATTCTTTTCCAGCAAGAAGCCCAAAAGGCTCGATACATTCCGCCCCGGCACCCACTAGAAGAGTTTTACTCATAACGCCACTCCTGCATAACTGTGTTAATGATTTCAGCCCACATTGTGCAGGGCTCGGAATATTTCTTATAATACTCCTGCATAAGAGATTGTTTGTTTAAAGGTCTTCAGCTTTTAGTCTGCTGTTACGCGTCGAACCTCAGTTTCTAGTGATGTAATCAATTGCTTCGGCGCAAGATTGGCACAGATTCACAATAGCGTATTTTTTAATGAAGGTGACTAGGCCTACTTCGCGCACCAATTTGTTTATAAACTCATCTGCAAACGATAAGCTGATGAACGGTACGTCCGCAAAGTCCAAATAGACCTTATCATCTGCATCGCTAGCCATGTTTAATGCTAAACAGCGCATTTTCGCAGCGTCGTATCTGCTTCCAAATCCGGATGATTCGTCAGCCAGACGAAGTCGGAGGCTTCTGCCTGAGGGGTCGGTTTCATGGGATTCTTTCCAAAGATTGACTGGCGAGTTTCCCTCAAAAATGTCTGACATGGATATTGATGAGTTTGTCGAGACTTGAAAATCTACTAACGTGCTTCCGCCTACCGGGGTGTTGACATTTCTGAATGCGATCGTAGCGTCTGCGCCGTTGTATTTGTGAACCTTTCTATAGCCAATGCCGTCAGACTGAATATCGAGAGAACCAGATGCTGCGTCGACAATACTGTCAAGAAGCCACAATCCGTTGCCTGCGCCATTTCCATCTGTTACGCCCTTGCTGAGAGCAAGTTGTATAGCCTCCTTTGTGTCAGCAAAGGCTACGCCGCCACTCCTAAGTGAATTGGGAATGCCAATTCCGTCATCATAGACTGCGATTGCGACTTTGTTAGATTGACGATGAACTTGGGCCATTACGTAGCCTTCAATATGCTCGCTTTGCATTTTTGTCGAATGAACAAGTACGTTATCTGATATCTCGTTTAATCCGTATTCGATTCCATGGAGAAGGCCGGGCGCAAGCACCGTAGTCTTGCGAAGCGAGTCGATAATCCCACTAACCACATCAAAATGCGTATTCCTGTCGAAGCGCCAGACTTTATCAAGAAATGATGCCGAATCGATACCGTTAGGGTCTCTGAAGGGTTTTAGTAGCCCTACAGAGTCGGCATATGTCCCCTTACGGGTCGTTTTGGAGGGAAAGAAAGTACAACCGCGGTTGGTTGAATAGGATGACAGAGTTGCAACTATGGGAAGTACGCGATTGGGATATAGCCCGCTTTCATCAGCTTCTAGCCTAACCTTAAAACTATAGAAGCCAGCATCGATAGCGGCGTCTATTTTTTTTCCTGAGATAGCCAGCCGCGCCGCGAGACGGCTTTATGTTTAACACTATATAGGGCTTTTGGGGTTCAGATGTATTATTCATGGTGAAACAGCCTAGCCATAGTTCCGAATTGGCAAGTAAGACTATTCTATCAATGAAGCCCCAACCGCCTCTGATACAAGCGAAACATTGGGGCATTTTTTTGGCGATATTTCGGTAAATGCGTTTGATATTGTCATGATAAGTTAGTGAAACTGCCTTACCGACTTTCTCCAGCCATATTGATTGCTGGTCTTTTGGCTTGTAGATATGCGCCTTTGCGGTGCTGTATGGGCTGGCATTATTGATAGGCTGAGCTGGAGCATTTTGATGTCTTCTGCGTGCGCTCATACACTCTCCGTTTGCCGCATACTTAAATGATTTACGTCGACGTTTCCCGCTGCTGCAGGGATTCTATCTGTTATGAGTCTGGTCGGGATTTGATCTCAATTCACTGATGAGTACCGCCACTAGGCATTTCCCAATCCTGTTTATTGGCTTGCCATCTAGATCGGCGCAATCATGCCTGTTGTCTTGTTGGACCATCATCGCCGTTGCATCCTACTTGTTGCTCTGGCCTACTTTGTGTTTTGTTGCACGGGCCTTCTTATGCTGTGAGTGCGGAAAGCCTGTTTACAGACAAGGTCACCTACTACGAGTCGGGTGTCTCAGCGGCTGCTGAGCCTGAACCGATGCCGACCATCTGGAATTGGACGGCTTCGCGGTCGAGGCATTTGGCTCGACTGGTACGTTCACCTTTTCTGGGCCAACAGGACCACGAGAGATTGGGCCCGATCACAAAAGTGTTGTGCCACGCGCTGAGGTCCGTGAAAGCCTTTCGCAGCTTAGGGTGGATGGGGTACCATCTGCTATCCAAAGCGTTGAACAATAAAATATAATAGTACCGCTGCCATCGTTCCAAATAAGACTCGAGCTACAGGGTGGAATCTAAAGTACTTTACCGAGGGCAATATAATTTCAGAGACAAAAAATCCGATTAGCAGTACTTCAAGTGCGCTAAGCATATTAGTGAATAAAATGATTGAGGCATAATTGACGTTTGCGTCGTTTTTAACTAATCCCGCAACTGTGTTTAGCATAGATACTAAAATTGCCAGTACACTAATGATAATACTGAAAACGTTTGCGGATTCTTTGTTAGATTTACTCTTATGTTCTTCGTCAAATTGTCGAAGAGCCATTCTGCCTTGCAATGTCAGGAAAACGTTTGAGTGCTCATGTCGAATATAGCCAAGGGCCATTAAATCCTTCAGTGATTCAGCATGTTTTATTCTTTTCAATTCGCTATCTGTTAAGGGAGCACCGTTTGATTTGAGGAATGAGTACATAATTTCATCGGCTCCAAAGGGGATTGTGGTGTTTTTATCTTTCAATTTTGATTCGCTCCTTGCATATTCAGCGCTTGCATTGCTACTGCGTTACTTTTCTGACCTGATGACTGCATTTGCTCAAATTAATGTGATTTTAAATGCTTAAATTCTCCGAGTGGTTGTAGGTGCCACCAAGATTCTTTCGATAATTGATTGAGCCAGTCTCGCTCTGTCCGATGCCCTAGCCCTTATTCTTGTCTTCAGTTCGTCGGTCTCTTCCGACTTTGTCATTTCCAGATACCTCCTCTTTATCCGCTCGTGCCAACGGTGCGCACGAACCTTGCTGTGACGAGCATGGGGCCGAGTTTCCATCGATGAAGGTGCTGGCGAACCTCACCCTTTGCCTGACCTTGTAGTTTATCCGGTCGATGCCGTTGCTGGCTCGGGCGGGGAGTCCGTGTAGGCGAGTGTGCCTGAATCGGAATCCGTTCTGCGCGGTGAGCTCGCGCATGCTCAACCGCTTCCTTAACTGGTTCTCGTTGACCGGGCTGACAAGACACACCGACAGTCATAGGTTCGACGCGTTTGGGGTACAGTTTCGGACGGAACCCACAAGAATGTGCGAGATGACCTAGGGGCACCTTGCAGCTGTACTGGGGTTACTGGAAGGGGCGGCAATGTCGTTGGATTAACTTTCTTCAACAGAGACTTTTTTAATTGACGCGCCCATATAAATCTTTTCTGCATACTCGACTGCTTCTGCAGTCTCTGCGACGCTCCGTCATTGGTAAAGCGAACTGACAGAGAGGGGAGTTCGATGTCATAGCTGGTATCATCATCGGAGGATAAGATTGCTTGATAGCTATATGTTTTCATCTCTAGTCATCTCAGGCTATTATAGATATATCCGTTGGCAGCTTTTACGATTTCCGGTACGTTCCAATCGGAATCATTTTTGGTAGTTGATAGACATGGCTTCTGCTTCGTATGTGTATTCAGTTTTTATGCACTGGATAAAATCAACTGCATCTAATTTAGCTGGATCGGGAAGCGACATTGCATGGTACTAAGCTTGACACAGAAAGAAGCATATCGGGAGACACTTGCTAATCTCGTTGCTAAGCAAAACGATGGCGCTTCAATTGTTTCCGCTGAGAAGGAGCTGGAAGATCTATCGACTTCTCTCGTCCCGCGAATGCTTTACCGCTATCGACCTCCAACTGAATACGCTTTTGCCGACCTAGAAAACGCGACTGTTACATTTTCTCATCCAAGGGTTTTCAGTGATCAGCGCGACTCGGTACCGATCTATAACTGGAATGGTATAGATGAAATCGAAAGTTATCTCAATGATGATGAACAAGCGTTAGAGATAATAAATCAAATTGATTTTAGACGACTTGCGTTTGTTTCAGGGGTTCTGGGGGTTCCTTTAAATCCAGCAAGAATAGATGAGTTTGAGATACTATCCGATGAGGGGAGAGTTAGCCTTTTTCGCTCGGCTGTTAAAAACTTGCGCTTATTTGTTGGAGGATTTGTTGTTCCAGTTCATCAGAATAGCTGCCGAAATTGTTGTCGCATTTTGTGCCTAACAGACAATCCTAGCGATTCGAATATGTGGAATGTATATTCCGAAAGCCAAGCGGGTTTCGTTCTTGCTTACGACAGAGAAGCTATTCGCAATTGTAATATTGCTAACGGAATGCGTACTGAAGTATTGCCAATTTTATATGATGACAAACCATTTAATTGCGACCCTCAAATTGCTTGGACTGCTGCTAGGATGCTTGGTCTTAATGTGAGCAGTGATGACATGCTTAGTGATCTACGGGCAATTTACAGAAAGGGCAGTGCGTTTGAGCGGGAGAACGAATATCGTGCCCGTCTTGTACCAGAGCCAGATGAGCTTGAGATGAATTATGTACAACGCTCATGCAAGCCGTTGCGAGTTATTCTTGGGAGCAGGATGACTCAAGAGGATAAAGAGCTTTGCATTTGTGCGGCGAATAAACTGGATATTCCTGTAGATGAACAGTGATAGTTATCCGTTAATAGTGCCGTATAGTCATTTGTTTGTCAGCTGAATCGTGTACTAGTAGACTCCTGAGTTGGCGATTGCTATATCTACTGGGGCATTTCGAAAGATAATTTGGGTTGATCCGTGGCTTGGGGCAAACCTATCCTCCGAGAGTGAGTACTTCTCGCTTCGGCGCGAAGCAATCCCAAGATCCGACATAGTACGCTCAAGAGCCGCGAATGCGGTGGAAGGTTTAGCCTCGTTATTGGTTTTTGGTGGTGTTATATCTGTTTGAATTTAATTCATAGGGCTGTAGGGCGTCAAAGCTGGCGGCTCTCCCCGATGGATGGATGATTTTCAATAAACCATATCTTTAGTGAAATCTAATGGATATAAATTTTTGGACTTATAGGAGCGGCGTATGGATGAGTTGAGTCGAGCGCATTATGATATGGAATCTATTGTTTCAAATATCGTGACTATTTTGGAAAACTGTAAAAGTATCGGAGATTCATTGGGGCTGCCGATGGATGCAGTAAGCATCGTGTTTGATGAAACGTTGGACGGCATTTCATTCTTCAAGGCCGTCAAAGCGGTGGCTTCAATCCCTGATCAGCTCTTTTTTAATAAGGTTGAACGCTTTCTTGTCGGACTGGATTCCGTCGATGACGAACAGCGTCGTTCGTTCTTTGCTAAGAACGAGAAGAAGTTGATCGAGAATTTTGAAACTACCTTGAATTTGATCAATAAAGTTGAAGACAGACGAAAGGTGGATTATCTAAGTAAGCTGTTCTCGGCCTTCATTGAGGAAAGCATAGGATACAACGAGTATTTGAGGCTTGCTGGTTTGGTTGCAAATACTCCTTCTACTGATTTGCAGGCGCTTTGCTCCTTAGATTTACGTGGTGACATACATCTCAATGATGTCGAGAAAGAATCTCTCGCGCAGAACGGCTGGCTGATATACGCCGGGCAAGAAGTTCTTGAATTTGATTCATTAAGCGAGAATGACCTTCAGAAATCTGATGATCAGCTATATAAGGCCAGCAAATCTGCTGTCAGTTTTGTGAACCTGATGCGCAGCAAGACTGATAAGGGTCCTATTTAGACCTCAATTTCCTTCAGGCCCGTGCGTAGCCTGCTTTAGAGGCTTGAGTTGTAGATAACACTTTTTGAGCTTTGCTCCGTGTGACAGCACGTAAAAGCTGTACTGTGTTTGGGCAGGTAAAAGTCCAAGACGATTAGATATCCGAGAGGATATCGAGCCCGCGCCTGGGGCTTTAATTCCGGCGACAATTAGGTTTCCATGAGGATATCGCGGCTGACAGCCAACAGAAAACCGCCCTATACGCTCCTTCCGCGCGCCGCCTGCTCAAACGATTTGCGTCGAATTGCCTGCTGCTATGGCCTGTCCGTGCGTTTTGCTGGGCGGGCCTTCTTTTACCGCGGACCCGGAGAGCATGTTTGTAGGCAACGTTGCGTGCTGCGAGCCAGGTGTTTCGGGCGTCGACTGAGCGTGGATTGATGTCGGTCATCTGGAACTCAATGGTTATACGGATGAGGCCATTGGCGCCGAAGGTGACCTTGTGGCTAACCGCTCGGCGCACCATGGCTTGGCTCGCGTCCTCCCAATCTAGTAGACTCTAAACCGT
>JAQCQR010000023.1:0-268 GCA_027687465.1 Coriobacteriaceae bacterium AF08-21 | reverse complement strand
CGCGGCCGCCCTGGCCCTGTGCGGGCCCGCGGCCTACGCCGCCCCCGCCGCGGCGGGGGACACGCAGCCGCTCCCCGGCGAGGCGCAGCCCGCCGGCGGGGAGTCCGGCGCCCAGGACGAGGCCGCCCAGGCCGAAACCGCCCAGGCCGAATCCGCCCAGGCCGAAACCGCCCAGGCCGGCGGGGGGCAGGCGGAGCCCGCCCGGGCAGAGGGGGCCGCTGCCGTCTCGCTCTCGTACTCGGCCCACGTCTCCAATATCGGCTGGATG
>JAQCQR010000022.1:358-39778 GCA_027687465.1 Coriobacteriaceae bacterium AF08-21 | reverse complement strand
CCGTGGGAGGCCAGGGCGCCGCTGACCGGTGGACGGCACCGAGCCGTACGCTTGACTTGAAAAAGGGGGAGGCCTCGCGGCCTCCCCCTTTTTTGTATCTCGGGCAATTTGTCTCACATAGTAGCTGTGTTTTATAACCCTCGTTTGTCGCATCTTCTGCGAACGGGCTACAATAACTTAGTCTGTGCGATATGGAGGTGAACATGGCTGAAGCTGGTATCGGCGTTGATATCGTCGAGATTTCCCGCATGAAATCAATTCTTGAAAAGACGCCGTCGTTTGCTCGGCGTGTGTTTACCGAAGAAGAGCGTGCGTATTGCGATGCATCATCGCGTCCCGCTGCTCACTATGCGAGCCGCTTTGCTTCGCGCGAGGCGGTGCTTAAAGCTCTCGGCACGGGTTTTAGTCGAGGCGTGGGTCGCAAGGATGTTTCGGTAACGCGTGATAAACTCGGCAAACCGAAGGCGCTGCTTTCGGGCCGTGCTCTCGAGATCGCTCAAGAACTGGGCGTTGTTGAGGTCGCTCTTTCCATTACGCTTACGGGAGACTTGGCCGTTGCGAATGCCATCGCGATTACCGAAGATGCTCGGCCTAAGCCAAAAGATGAAAAGGTGAGCACCAAGAAACGCGTTGCGCAGACATTTAAAGAGGCTCGCTCTGTATTAGATGAGCTCGAGCAGCTGCAGAATTCAGCATTGACGGAGCACCTGGGCGATGCTTCGCAAGATACGCTAGGAGCATAGATGAAACCGGTTTTGAGTACCGAAGAAGTCGTTCGTCTCGAGGATATCATCGAACGCGAAGGGACTTCGAAGGCCGAGCTTATGGAGCTAGCGGGTGAGTTTGCCGCTAACGAGGTCTTGAAGCTCAATCCCGATCGGGTTCTCGTTTTGGTCGGTTTTGGTAATAATGGCGGCGACGGTTGGGTTGCCGCCGATATCCTGAGCCATAAGGGTGTGGACGTGGATATCGTTTCTCCGGTTGAACCGGATGAGATTCCTGCTGCTCTGGCACGTCATGTTGCTCGTCGTACTGCCGGCCGCGATGTGCACGTTTGCGTCGGCCCCTCGCGTGATGAACTCGAGGTTTTGATCGATAAGGCCGATGTTGTTGTCGATGCCATTTTTGGTACCGGTTTCCACGGGAATCTGCGTGCGCCGTTCTCCATTTGGATTCCTACGGTCAATGAATGCGCCGATTGTGTCGTATCCATTGATGTCCCCTCGGGCCTGAATGCAGAGACGGGCGTTGTTGATGACGACTGCATTCGTGCCGAGCGCACGGTGACGATGATTGCGCCCAAGATTGGTCTGTATAGCGCTGATGGTCCTGAGTATGCTGGCGATTTGATCTGCGGCAATCTTTACGACCGTCTTGACGAGGTCATCGATGATGTCGACCACGCCGCCGAGATTGTCGAGCCCGGTGACTTAGTTGATTACTTTGCTCCGCTACCATCGAATATCGATAAGTATTCCCGTGGCTCCGTGCTTATTGTCGCCGGATCTGCGCAATATCCTGGTGCTGCCATTATGGCGGCCAAGTCTGCAGCTCGCGCGGGTGCTGGTTACGTGGCAGTCGCGGCTCCTGACGCCTGCGCCAATCTCATTCGCATGGCACTTCCTTCGATTCCGGTCTTTGCTATTCCGTCTGATTCCCGCGGCTCCTTTGGCGCCGCTGCGCGCATGACGGTGTGCGAGATCGCAAAGAAGTACAGCTGCGTGCTGTGCGGTCCCGGTATGACGACGTCTGCCGGCGCTATGCAGGTGGTTTCGGGCTTGCTCGAGCTTGATGTACCGCTAATTTTGGACGCCGACGCACTCAACTGCCTTGCTAAGATTGCCATTGACGGTATTGATAGTAACCCCGAGATGTATCGCCGCGAGCAGCCGTTGGTTATGACGCCGCACTATCGTGAGCTTTCGCGCCTGGTTGCCGGTGACGAGGTGAACGACCTTGGTACCGCGATTGCGGCCGCGCAGAAGGTTGTCTGGGCTGCAGGCTCCGACAATCTGGTGGTCATTGCCAAGGGGCCGACGACGGCTATCTGTGGCGTTGAGCGTGTGCTGCTGCCGCTCTCGGGTCCGGCTTCTCTGGCAACTGCCGGTTCGGGTGATGTTCTCGCGGGTATTTTGGCCGGCACGCTTGCCACCATGCGCGACGAGATGGATCGTTGGGAGTTGCTGTATTCGTACGCCGTCGCACTTCACAGCTACGCCGGTTTTGCCGCGGCGACGGAGTATGGTGAGAAGAGCGTCATCGCGACCGATCTTATCGACTTGATCGGTCCTGCCATGGAGCTGGCGGCAAAGGATGCGCTCGAAGATCTGGGAATCATGGACGAAGGGTCGGATGACTAATCATGAATAAAGCCGATTTGACGCGCTGGTCCTGGGTCGAGATCGACCGCGGGGCGCTCCGTCGCAACACGAGGGCCTATAAGAACTTGTTGAATCCGCGTCAGCGCCTGTGCTGCGTGGTCAAGGCCGATGCTTATGGTCATGGAGCTGTTGAGTGTGCCAAGATCATGTATTCGGCCGGTGCCGACATGTTTGCCGTGGCGACGGTTAACGAGGGCGTTGGGCTCCGTCAGGGCGGGATTACTAAGCCCGTCCTGATTCTAAGTGAGCCGCCTATCGAGGCTATTCCTGCATTGCTCGAATTCGATATCATGCCCTCGGTCTATACGTCCGATTTTGCTCTTGCGTATGGCGAATGCGCCGTCGCGGCGGGCAAGGTGGGCAAGTACCATCTTGCCATCGAGACGGGCATGAATCGTATCGGTGTTCACTACACACAGGTGCTCGACTTTGTACGCGGCATCAGTTTCCATCGCGGCATCCAGTGCGACGGCGTATTTACGCACTTTGCCACGGCCGATGAACCTTCGGGTTGGGACTACAAGCTGCAGTGCCAGCGTTTTACCGAGGCCGTTCAGGCCATTAAGGACGCAGGTTTTGAATGCGGTATCGTGCATTGTGCCAATACGCCGTCCTCGATGCTCGATTCTTCAATGCACTTTGACATGATTCGTGCCGGCATCGGTTTGTATGGTCTGCAGCCATGTGAGCTGAGTGGTCGCGTGATGCAGCTTGATCCCGTCATGAGCGTCCACGCGCGTGTGACGCGCGTGGCGCATCCTGCGATGGGCGAGGGCGTGGGCTACGGCTTTACCTACCGCGTACCGCGCACGCGCGTTCAGATCTGCACCCTTCCGATCGGTTATGCCGATGGCCTTTCGCGTACGCTTTCCAATCGTATGGACGTGCTGTATCGCGGCGAGCGTGTGCGTCAGGTGGGCAATATCTGCATGGACCAGTTTATGGTCGCCATTCAGTCCAACCCGGCGCATGAGATTCCCGAGGCCGAGTATGGTGACGAGATGATCATTGTCGGCCGCGATGGAGATGCCGAGATTACCATGGACGAGATGGCGCGCCTACGCGGCACGATTAACTACGAGGTCGCTTGCGGCTTTGGTATGCGTCTCGACAAGGTCTACGTGTAGGAGTCGCTATGGGCGTCATGCACATCCCCGGCCATAGCCATCAGGCGCCGCGTGAGGTCGCACTCGAGGAGATCGAGGCCGTTCTGGGCGATTGTCACCTTTGCCAGCTTTACCAGTCGCGCCATAACATCGTGTTTGGCGTGGGAAACCCCCACGCTCGCGTGATGTTTATTGGCGAGGCGCCGGGCCGCAATGAGGATTTGCAGGGCGAGCCCTTTGTGGGGGCGGCAGGCGAGGACCTCAACGGCATTTTGTCGCTGGCGGGGCTCAAACGCGAAGACGTCTACATTGCCAACGTGCTTAAGTGCCGCCCGCCGGGAAACCGCAATCCGCGTCCCGAGGAAGTGCTGGCTTGCTCGCCATTTTTGCGTGAGCAGATTCGAAGCATCTGGCCCGATATTATTGTGACGCTCGGCAACCCCGCGACGCACTTTGTGCTAAAGACCGAGATTGGCATTACTAAGCTGCGCGGCAGGTTCCACCAGATGGGGCATTTTGTGGTAATGCCCACGTTCCATCCGGCAGCAGCGCTGCGCAATCCGGCGTGGCAGGAGCTGCTGGAGGAAGACTTTAAGATGCTGGGCGACTATCTGGAGCGACATCCCGCGCCAGAGGACGCCTCGGAATAATAAGGAGCATATATGTCCCTGGAGCGCCTGGGGGTAGGTACTTACAAAACGACTTGCGCTGCCGATACGGAGTACTTTGGCGAGCTAATTGCACCGTGCCTTGAGGACGGCGATGTGCTCATCCTGACCGGTGGCCTGGGAGTGGGCAAAACTCACTTTACCAAGGGCGTCTCGCGCGGGCTGGGCGATGGGCATATGGTTACGAGCCCTACGTTCGCCCTCATGGCCGTTCACGATCAAGGTCGTATTCCGCTGTTTCACTTTGATCTATACCGCCTGGAGCATGCCTACGAGCTCGAGGATACGGGCATTTTCGATGTGCTGGGCTATGAGGGTGCTTGCCTGCTGGAATGGGGCGAACAATTCCAGGACGAGCTGACGGATGAGTATCTTTCGGTGACGCTCAGGCGTGATGAGGGCGACAGCGACGTGCGAACGATAACGCTTGAGGCGCACGGTGACCGCGCAATGGAGCTTTCCCATTTGATTGATAAGGCTGTACAAGATGAGCTTGCATAACGACAACGCGCTGGTGGTGGCGCTCGATACCTCGACTGACATGCTTGCCTGCACGGCAAGCTGGATTGATGGGCAGACGGGTGAGACGAAGCTCGTGAGTGGCGACCACATGTGTCGCCGTCACGCCAACGTTGAGCTCGTGAATACCGTTGATGGCGTGCTGGCTCAAGCCGGTCTGGATCGCAGCGATGTTGGTTGCTATGTGGTCGGCCGCGGCCCGGGGTCCTTTACGGGTGTGCGCATCGGCATCTCCACTGCCAAGGGCCTCGCGCGTGGTGCCAATGTTCCGCTGCTGGGCGTGTCGACGCTCGACGCTTGCGCTTGGACGGCGTGGAAGGCTGGCGTGCGCGGCAAGCTTGGTATCTTGGCCGATGCTATGCGCGGTGAGGTATATCCGGCGCTGTATATGCTGGTCGATGAGGGTCCCGAGCGTCAATTTGAGCGCGAACACGTGGTCAAGGCCGCCGTGGCGCTCGATGAGTGGCGCCAAGCAGCGGACTGGGGCCAGGTTCAGCTGACCGGTGACGGTCTCGTGCGCTATGGCAAGCTGCTGGGTGAGGACGAGGCCGCCCGCTGCGTGGAGCGCGACCTGTGGTGGCCTTCGGGCGAGGGCTTGCTGCTCGCGCACGCTGCGGGTGACGGCGATCCGGCCCGCGTCCTGCCGATTTACACGCGCCTTTCGGATGCCGAGGAAAACGAGCGCAAGCGTCTTGGTCTTGCCGAGAGTGCGCAGAGCGAAATTACGGGTGTTGCCGATGAGCTCGCCGGTCGTCATCTGCAGTTCCGTCCCATGGGCGCGGCGGATGCCGAGGGCGCAAGCGCGCTGGAGGCTGCCTGCTTTGAAGGTGCCGGACACGAGGCATGGACGCCGGGCATGTTTCTGTCCGAACTGGGCGAGGACGTCGCTGCGCCGCGTAGTTGGTGGGTGGCACACGACGACGGCAAGCTGCTGGGCCTTGCCGGCGGTATGGTCGTGGACGGTGATGTGCAGATTCTGGATGTCGCCGTCGACCCGGCACATCGCCGTGAGGGCATTGCCCGCAAGCTGCTGTCGCATGTGAGCTATGATGCCCAGATGCTCGGCTGCACTACGGCTTCGCTCGAGGTCGAGGACGGTAACGAGGGAGCGACCGCGCTTTATAACGCTCTGGGCTTTACCGAGGCTGGCCGTCGCCGCGGCTACTATGGTGCCGGCAAGGACGCCATCGTCATGACGGCTCCGCTGCCCCTGGTGCTTCCGGTCGATAATGCTTCGCCCGAGCCGACGGCGGCAGAGCAGCGCGTATGGCCGCTGCCTGCGCCTGGGCGCTCCGAGGGGGAGCGTGCCGAAATTGAGCGCCGCCGCCTAGTGCTCGCTATCGAGAGCTCCTGCGACGAGACGGCCGTGGCGATTATCGATGCGGATGGCAATATGCTGGCCAACCAGGTGTCGACACAGATTGATTTTCACGCCCGCTTTGGCGGCGTGGTGCCCGAGATCGCCTCGCGCAAACACGTTGAGGTGATTGTGAGTGTCGTGGATGCGGCGCTCGAGGATGCCGCAGCATCGCTTGGTCTTGAGGGTGGAGCCATCGCGCCGAGCGAACTCGCCGCTGTTGGCGTGACGCAGGGTCCGGGCCTGGTGGGTGCTCTGGTAGTGGGCGTCGCCTTCGCCAAGGGCTTTGCCTATGCCGCCGGCAAGCCGCTCGTGTGCGTCAACCATCTGGAGGGCCATCTGTTCGCCAACCTGCTGGCGCAGCCCGATCTCAGGCCGCCGTTTATCTTCACGCTCGTCTCGGGCGGTCATACCATGCTCGTGCACGTGAAGGCATGGGGCGACTACGAGGTACTTGGTGAGACACTCGACGATGCTGTGGGCGAGGCCTTCGACAAGGTAGCCAAGGCGTTGGGTCTGGGCTATCCCGGTGGCCCCATCATCTCCAAGCTGGCCGAGACGGGCAACCCCCGCGCGATCGATTTTCCTCGCGCGCTTAACAGCAGGGGGGACTATCGCTTCTCGCTTTCGGGTCTTAAAACGGCCGTGACGCTCTACATTGAACAGGAGACCAAAGCCGGGCGCACGATTCACCTGCCCGATCTGGCGGCTTCGTTTGAGGCAGCTGTCTTTGACGTGCAGTACAAGAAGGCCAAAAGCGCACTGCACGCTACCGGATGCAAGGAATACTGCATCGGTGGCGGCGTCTCGGCCAACCCGCATCTGCGCGAGATGATGATCAAGAAGCTTGGGCGTCAGGGGATCCGCGTAACGGTGCCGCCCTTGTCTGCCTGTACCGATAACGCAGCCATGATCGCGGAGGTCGCCCGCCGTAAATTCGACCGAGGAGAAATCTCGCCGTTCGACGTCGACGCCGATCCGAACATGACGCTGTAGCTGGTACGGCGCGGTCCCCGGCCGGAGGGGCCGGATATAAGGTTTCCTGCTCTACAGTCCTGCGCAAGACGAAGGCCACATTAAGTGGCCTTCTTTGCGTGCGGAACTCGCGATAAACCTTATATCCGGCCCCTCCGGCCGGGGACCTTTCTGTATTGATGTAGCTTCTGAGCTGGTTTGGCGTCGACAACGTCCAGCAAGGTTAACAAGCCAGTGTCGAATTTCCGGCGTTCTTTAGCTGAAAGAAAAAGTTGGCGTGCGGAGCTTTGCTCCGCACATTTGGGATGGGAATCCCTGAGAGCCGCGGGAGCCGGGCGGCGCATATGAACTTTATCGCGAGTTCCGCACGCAAAGGAAAGCACTTAATGTGCTTTCCGTCTTGCGCAGGACTGTAGAGCAGGAAAGTTCAAATGCGCCGCCCGGCTCCCGCGGCTCTCAGGGGCATCTCTTAAGCAAAAACTGTCGTTCGGTAAAGTCCGAGGTCAGTGGCGTTTTATAACGAGAAATTCAAAAAAGTTGAAAATTCATTACTTATTTGCGTTGACTTTAGGTAACTAAAGTTTCATACTCCTTTTCATCCACTGGGGGATGTGAACACGCACGGATCGTTCGCATCATGATTGAAGAGGATTTCTTAGACATGTTCACGCATCAGCTAAACATTATCAGCGTAGTAATTATCTGATGCGGGTTAGCACATACAGCTAGCCCGTACGATAACGGGCGGCTGATGAAGATGAGGGCCGTCGAGCGCAACCGACGGCCCTCATTTTTTATGTCTAGGAAGTTCTTTTTAGAGGAGGAAATGTAATGAACGGAGTTTTGCTCATGGTTGTGGCCGCGGCGGTGCTCGCCTGCGGCTATCTGGGCTACGGCCGCTGGCTGGCCAACAAGTGGGGCGTTGACAAAGAGGCCCTCACGCCGGCCAAGCGCATGAAGGACGGCAAGAGCTTCTCACCCGTCTCCGCCTTTACCGCGTTCTCGCACCAGTTCAGCTCGATCTGCGGTGCTGGCCCTGTCACGGGTACGATCGTCGCCATGGCCTTTGGCTGGCTGCCCGTCGTGCTCTGGGTCCTCGTCGGCGGCATCTTCTTTGGCGCCGTCCACGACTTTGGCGCCCTGTACGCCTCGATGAAGAACAACGGCAAGTCGCTCGCTCAGCTCATCGAGAAGTACATCGGCAAGACCGGCCGTCGCCTGTTCCTGCTGTTCTGCTGGCTGTTCTGCATCATCGTCATCGCCGCCTTCACCGACATGGTCTGCAAGACGTTCATGTTCACCCCGGCCGTTGACGCTTCTGGTGCTGCTACCGGTGCCATCGACTTCACCAAGTCCTATGCCGCCGGCTGCGCTGGTACCATCTCCATCCTGTTCACCTTCGTCGCTATCGCCTTTGGTTGGGCCCAGAAGAAGTTCAACCTCACCGGCGCTGCCGAGTTTGTCACTGGCGTGGTGCTCATGGTTCTCATGTTTGCCGTCGGCATGCAGTTCCCGGTCTACCTGGACAAGTTCCAGTGGTTCGCCGTTGTCATGGTCTACCTGGTCTTTGCTGGCGCCATGCCCATCCAGATGCTCAAGACCCCTCGCGACTACCTCACTTCCATCATGATGATCGTCATGATCGCCTGCGCTGTCCTCGGTATCGTCGTCCTGGGTGTTAACGGCCAGGCCACCATCACCGCTCCGGCCTTTACCGGCTTCTCCAGCGCTTCTGGCATGATGTTCCCGGTCCTGTTTGTTTCCGTTGCCTGCGGTGCCCTCTCCGGCTTCCACAGCCTCGTTTCTTCTGGTACCTCCTCCAAGCAGGTCGAGAAGGAGCAGGACGCCGTCAAGGTCGGTTATGGCGCCATGATCGTCGAGTCCTTCGTCGGCATCCTTGCCATCATCGTCGCCGGCATCATGTTCTCCGATATGAACACCGCCGGCACCGGTGCCCTCAACGCCGGCGTCGCTTCCACCCCGTTCCAGATCTTCGCCGCTGGCATCTCCCGCGGTATGCAGGCCTTCGGTGTTGACGGCACGCTCGCTACCGTCTTCATGACCATGAACGTCTCCGCTCTGGCCCTGACCTCGCTCGATGCCGTCGCCCGCATCGCCCGCACCTCGTTCTCCGAGTTCTTTGCCCAGACCAACGACGCCCTGGCCATCGAGTCCAAGGCCGGCTACATGAAGGTTCTCGGCAACCCCTGGTTCGCCACGGTCGTCACCCTGCTTCCCGGTCTCGCCCTCGCCTTTGGCGGCTATGCCAACATCTGGCCGCTCTTTGGTGCTTCCAACCAGCTGCTCGGCGGCATGACCATGATCACCCTCGCCGTGTTCTGCAAGTGCACCGGCCGCAAGGGCTGGATGCTCTACGTGCCCGTCGCCTTCCTGCTCTGCTGCACCTTCACCTCGCTGGTCCAGAGCGCCATGGGCTGCATGACCGCTGTCCAGGCTTACGGCTTCTTCGGCACCATCCCGGCTACCGCCACCACGGCCGCCGTCTCCGTCGCCGCCACCAAGGGCTTGCAGCTCGTTTTCGCCGTCCTGCTGATGGTCCTGGGCCTCATCGTCGCCGTCAACTGCCTCAAGGAGTTCTTCGGCAAGGAGGCCGGCTCCATGCCCGACGAGGAGCCCGAGTGGTCCGAGATGGGCAAGGCCGAGTACGGTCGCGCCGCTGCCGCTGAAGCTCCTGCCGACGCCGAGGCCGCTAAGGCCTAGTCGGTCGGACGGGTTGAATCTCCCATCTATTTGACTCGGAAAGACCGGGTCCGCAATCAAGCGGACCCGGTCTTTTTTCTTGTGATAACAGGTGGTGCAAGGGCGTTCTCGCAGATGTTTTGCGTGGATAGGCTCGTGCGTTGTACCATATGGACGTATATGTGTGCATATGAAAGGGGCCCCGTGGCCAAGACGGTATATTCCGATAATCAAAACAATGTCGATGCTCTGGCTGAGCGTCTGAGCAGCCAGACGTCGCTTTCTGCCGAGCGCGCCAAGCTGGTTGCCTACGACCTGCTCTGCCGCAAGGCGCTCAAGATTAAGTCGAGCGCGCTGGCGCAGATTTTCCGCTCCGTCGATAAGGAATGCGATACCAAGGCGATGCGCGATGAGCTTATCGCGGCAAATATCGTGACCAAGATCGAGGGCAGCGGCATTAACGGGCGCCCGGCGTTCTATACCATCAATGTCGAGATCCGCGATGCCCAGGAGCAGCCTGCCGAGTCCGTCGAAGATTTTGTCGTCGAGGATTCCGCTGACGTGCCTGCTGTGGAAGAAGTTGCTCCGCGTGAGCATGTTGATACCGATGAGTTGCTCGATGAGAACGTCGTGCGTGCCTTTACGGCCAAGGCAGGGCGCGGCGGTTTTGGCGGGGGTGGCAAGCGCGATGCGCAGCGTCGCGCCCAGCAGGAGCGCTTCCGTCGCGCCGTTGCTCGAAAGGGTGAGACGGATGCCGAGGCTGTTGAGAACGAGGTTGCTGCCGAGTCGCAGAGGCCCGCGAAGGAGCAAAAGCCCGTGGAGGCCCAGGAGCCCCAGCGTCGCCGTGGTGCCCACTTTAAGGCTGCGCAGCAGGATGTCGCGCATGAGGTTGAAGAGCTTTCCGAGGCCGCAGACGATGTTGAGGAGTCTGCCAAGAAGGCCCCGGGCTCATGTCGTCCCGGACGTGGTTTTGCGAGGCGCGCGTATCCCGTAAGGCGTCAGGAGAAGGGCGAGCCGGCTCCGACCGCTCAGGCCGAGAAGGCCGAACAAACCGAGAAAACCGTTGAGCCGGCGGCTCGCGAGCAGCAACCTTCCGAGTCGCAGCCTGCGGCTGACACTGAGGTCAAAGCTCAACAGACCGCTGATAAGCAGGCGGGGGAGAGCGCCTCAGGCAAGCCCCGCCGTCGTCGTCACCGCGGCGGTCGTGGCTCAAATGCCGAGGCCGCGGCCGAGAAGACAGCGACACAAAACGGAGATGAGAAGGCCGAGACTCCGGTGGATCAGGTCAAGCGCCAGCCGGCGAAGGAGGCCAAGTCCGATCGTCCACAAAAGCGCTCGTCTGCGCCCAAGCAGGAACGTAATACCCGGGCAGATTCCAAGCGTAAGCCTCATGCACAGGCTGAGCCTGCCGCGGCTGATAGTGCTACCCAGCAGCCCGAGTCGGCCGTCCACGGCGAGGTATCGGCGTTTGCCCTTGCCCGCGTTTTGGGCAGGCAGCTGCTCAAAGTTGTCCCTACGCCTACGGCGCTCTCTAAGATCAAGGAACAGCAGACTCAAATTGTTAAGGTCGAGGGCAAGGACGGCAAAAAGGCGCCGCAGCGCACTCAGCACAACGAGATGTCCAACCGCAAGATTGCCGAGGAAATCGCAATCATCCAGGCTTGGATCGAGCAAAACCGAGGTGCCGATACGCCGGTTGCCTCGCGCCGCCAGCGTGCCTACCAGATTTTTAACGACGAGAAGGCTTTTGACGGCAAGCACGGTGAGCGCCTGATAAGGCGCATGACCGAAAAGGGCATCAGCATGCAGGCGATCAAGGTCGCCCCCAACCGCCCCGTGCACTTTACGGGTTTCTTTACGCTGGGCGCCGATAAGCCGTTCATTATGGTCGAGAACCTGGACACCTACGACGAGATCGTCAGGCTGCTGCGTGGCCGCAAGCACGCCAAGCTCTTTGGCATCAAGGTGGGCGGCGTGATTTTTGGCGGCGGATGCAAGGCGAGCGTCTCGCATGCCCTGGACGATTATCTGGCCGAGATCGGCTATCGCTTTAACTACGTCTACTACGTGGGCGATATCGACCGCGAGGGCGCGCGCATCGTCGAGCAGGCTCGCAATGCCAATGTGGTTGAGATTCGCCTGCATGCCGGCATGTACCGCGCCATGCTCGCCGAGCATAAGCGTCGCGTGAAGGCCGGCGGCGAGTGCGAGCCCGCGGCTGCCAACCAGGGCGTGCCGCAGAACTTGGCGGCGACGATCAAGGATCTGCCCATGGTCACGCGCGTGCAGTTCCGCAATGTGCTGCGCGAGGGCGGGCGCATTCCGCAGGAGATTCTGATGACCGCCGACTATCGGGATGGCGACTCGGGAAGCTTCGACCGCATGCTTAACAACTAAATTCCGCCGGCCCCGGGAGAGCGGGGACACCGGCTTAGGTTTCCTGCTCTACAGTCCTGCTCACGACGGAGGCCACATTGAGTGGCCTCCTGTTCGTGCGGAACTCGCGATAAACCTAAGCCGGTGTCCCCGCTCTCCCGGGGCCTGTCGTGGCTTGGCCGTTGCATGCGGCTCGCTTTTCGGAACGGGGCTGACGGACACGTTCCGAAATCTACCGCCGTCGCTGTGCAGGGTGTCTATAAAGAGCCGTGGCCAAAAAACATCAAATATGAGTACTGATACTCTTTTAGTAGCAGTAATTTTGACCACATTTAAGGTGATTTGACGTGTCGATCGAGCAGATAAGCTGCCGTATCTCCTCAAGTGTTCATTAAAGGAAGACCTTGATGCGAATAAGTCTCATTAAGATCTTCTTTTATTAACGAAAATAATGTAGCTACAACGGTAACAGTACTCATATTTGCCGTTTTTTGGCCACAGTCCTTCGGAGGGTCCTCGAAAATAGTCCCGAGCCGGCACTTTAGGAACGTCCCTAAGTGCCGACACCGCGTCTGCCTGCGGCGCCCGCGCGCCGCTGCGTCGCTCCGCACCCTTGCGGGTTCGGATCCCTCCGCTTGGCG
The DNA here is from genome assembly GCA_027687465.1 of Coriobacteriaceae bacterium AF08-21. Taxonomy (GTDB): domain Bacteria; phylum Actinomycetota; class Coriobacteriia; order Coriobacteriales; family Coriobacteriaceae; genus Collinsella. The sequence goes on along the minus strand of JAQCQR010000022.1, from coordinate 27,055 downwards.
GCGTTGGCTCGATTTGCTTGACGTGAGGGGCTCTTGGCTGGTGTGGGACGGAGGGATTCCGCGTCCGCCTGGTCGGCGGCCGCGCCCCGCTGCGTCGCTTCGCTCCTTGCGTGCTGCGCTGGAAAACGCTTCGCGTTCCTCAGCTCCGCACCCTCGCGGGTTCGAATCCCTCCGCTTGCCCACAAGAAAGCGCTCCAGGTTCATAAGGACCTGGAGCGCTGTGTTCTTAAGGGCTGGGACGGAGGGATTCGAACCCCCAACAGCCGGCACCAAAAACCGGAGTTCTACCGTTGAACTACGTCCCAATGTGTGGTGTTGCCCAAAAGCAACTCGTTTAGTTTACCTAATCTGCGAGGGCATCGCAAACGCCGTCGAGCAGGCGTACGGCGAGTGTCTGCGCGTCGCTGGCCGTGAAGGTGCCGTTGTAGCGCGTCATGCCCGTGAGCTCAATGCGAATGCGTGCCGGCTTCTGCTGCGCGGCGACATTGGCAGTGCGGATGCGCTGGGCCAGGTTGTGGCATTCGGCGAGGGCAATCGTGGCGCGTGGAGCGGCGTCGGCGGGCAGCTCGTCGCTTGCGATCTCGAGCACCAGGTCGACATCGGTCGGAACCTCGGAGTCGCAAAGCATCATGCCGCTGTTGTCGGTCGTCGCCGTGGCGATATTCCACATGCGCGACGCAACACTGCGCGCGATGGGATCCTCGCCGATGACGGCGATCTGGAAGCGCTCGAGCACGTTTGCAGCGCGGGCAAAGCCGATGCGCGATTCAGCCTCGGTCACCGAAGGTTTACCCTCCCATACGTGGTGCAGGCGGTTGATGTAGGCGTAGGTATCCTGGAAAGCCATGCCGTCGGCAAACAGACCGACGTTTTCCTGGAACTGCTGAAGGGCCGCCTCGGTGTGCGGGCCAAAGTAGCCATCGTCCTCGCCGCAGGCAAAGCCCAAAACGTTGAGCGCCTTCTGCAGGGCCTGCACGTCGGCACCATGGAAATTGGGCATGCGCAGATAGAGCGTGCGGTCGCCCAGTTTATATGAGGCGTCGACCAGGGCGCTCCAGCAGGGGATATCGACGGCACAGCCAGCGGCAAGACCGCTGTCGAGCCTAAAGGTGCTAACGGCCTGCTCGGTGGTAGCACCAAAGTGCTTGTCGGCGACCTCGGTGGCATCAATCGTGTAGCCGAGCTGCAGGAGACGAGACTGCACGTCCTCGACGGCTGCTCCCTGCATGCCCGTTGTAATAGGTTCCATGAACGAACCCCTTTCGGCGTACCATTCGTACTATTTGAGCGTGTGTCGGATAGACAACGCAAAGGAATGCATAAACATGCACTCAACAGTGTAGCAAGTTGTACCCAAATACGCTGCTGACAGGTTTTATAACCCCCGCTAGTTAAGGCGCTCCACAAAGAAATCTGCCATGGAGAGGAACAGTTCGCGTGCATGCGGGTCGAGCGAAACGTCCTCGATGGCGGCCTTGGCTTTGGCGGTCAGGTCCAGCGCGTAGGCGTGGGCGTAATCGATAGAGCCGGTCTCCTGGAAGATTTCCACGGCGCGCGCGAGCTGCGCGGGGTCCTCGGTGCCCGAGGAGAGGATTGCTTCAATCTCGTCGTGATAGCGCTCATCAGACAGGGCGTGCACGGCAACGAGCGTGCGCTTACCCTCGGTGATATCGGTGCGGAAGTCCTTGTTGGCGGCCTCTTTGGTGCCGATCAAGTTGAGTAGATCGTCCTGAATCTGAAAGGCAAGGCCCGTGTGCAGACCAAAGGCGCGCAGCGCTTCGATTTGCCCATCGCTGCCGCCGCCGATAATGGCTCCGGCGGCAAGTGGCGTGGCTCCGCTGTAGTACGCGGTCTTGTGCGTCGCCATGTCCAGGTAGTCATCAACTGAGATATCAAAGCGCCCGTCACGGACCCAACCTAGGTCGAGCGCCTGGCCCTCGATGGTGCGAACGATCATCTCGGTAAGCTCGTGGAGCACGCGCAGCTTCACGCCGGACTCCAGCGTGGGGTCGTCGAGAACCGTCTTGGTGACCATGGTGAGCGCCAGATCGCCGCAGTTGATGGCAAGGCCCGTGCCCTCGGTAAGGTGCATGCAAGGCTTGCCGCGACGCAGCTGGCCGTTGTCGGCGATGTCGTCATGGATAAGCGCTCCCGACTGAAAGTGCTCGATAGCTGCCGCCGCGCTGCGGGCGCTCTCAAAGCTGCCACCTACCGCGGTGGCGGCGAGCATGCAGATGAGCGGGCGGTGGCGCTTGCCGGCATTGGCCGTAAAAGCCGAGAGCGGCGCGTACAGGTAGCGCTCGATATCGGCAGAGGTCGCCTGTCCGTCAAAGAACATGGCCAGATAGTCGTTGATCTGGCCAAAGTGCTGGGCTAAAAAGCTGGTAAACGGACTGGACACGGGTTCTCGCATTCTTTCTTAGGTTGCATCGTTGCGGTGTGCAGATACCATATTGCCACATTGGAGTTGCTGGCGCGTCTGTTTTGGCGATTTGGGGAAACGGGACGCGTGCGCGTGCCGGCTGCTTATATAAGCCTAAAGTGCTCGAGCGCCTTGACGACGCCATCTTTGTCGACCGAGTCGGTGATGTAGTCGGCGCGCTTTTTGAGATAGTCCGGCGCATTGCCCATGGCGATACCGACATCGACGGCGTTCATCAGCGAGACGTCATTGCTGGCGTCGCCGATGCCGTATACGGTTCCGTGGTGGGGATCGAGGGCGTCGAGTACAGACTGGATGCCCCCGCGCTTCGTGCATTCGCGGGGCGAGATTTCGGTTACCTCGAGTTCGAGCTCGTTAAAGCACAGCAGCGGCTCAAGTGCCTTATCTTGAGCGATGCGGCTGGCGAGCGATGTAGACATCAAGATCTTGTAGGCGCTGTAATGTTGCAGCTGCGTGACTGCGTCGCCCAGGGTGCGCGCGTATCCGGGGGCATCGGGGGCATCGGCACTCATGCGCACGACGCCGTTGAGGCCCTCAAAGCGGATGACCTCGCCCGACTGCTCAAGATAGGGGGCAAGGCGCTGCAGCATGCCGGGCGTCATCGACAGATCGCGAATTGCGTGTCCGTTGATCTCGGCGTAACCGCCCGCAAGACAGACGATGCCGGCCCAGGGCAGCTCGAGTAGTTTGGGATGGATGCAGCTCAGTGTGCGCCCTGTGCAGATAAAGGCCATGTTGCCATTTGCAACGAAATCGCGGATGGCCTGCGAGACCGCCTCGTTGGGATAGGGGGACAGGTCTCGCTCGCTCTCGGGAAGCTCTTGTGCCACTCGAGGGTCTTGCCACGCGAGCGTGCCGTCAATGTCGAAGAAGCAGATATCGCCGTGCTTGTGGGTTGGGCTGGCGACAGGGGAGGCCGAGGCGGTGGGCACAAATCCCGGCTCGAGGCCCATGATCTGGTCAAAATGCTCTTTAACGCGGGGAACGGAGATGCCGATGACCACCTGGGCGGTCTTGCCCGTAATGATGAGGCCTTTGGTGCCCGCCGCGACAAACGACGCGTTATCTGCAACGATGGAAGGGTCTGCGACCTCGACGCGCAGGCGCGTGGCGCAGTTGGTTGCGCCCGCAATATTGCCAACGCCACCTAAAAGCCGAATTACCCGCTCAGCGAGGACGTGATCTTGATCGGATTGACTATTGACCTCGTCATTGGGAGATTGCTCTTTGGCAAAGCCGCTTCCCGTTAAATGATCGATTGCCGCGCGATTGGCGACATGATCCTCGCGGCCCGGCGTCTTAAGGTCATAGATCAAGATGAGTGCTCGAAAACTCACAAAAAAGATGAGGCTAAAGGCAAGGCCGATACCGAGCGCCAAAAGATAGGCACCGGCATGCATGCGCATGAGCGGAATAAAGTTGAAGGCTGCCATCTCCATGAGGCCGCCCGAGAAGATGCCGACGATGCCAAAGAGATTCATGGTTGTGGCAAGGCAAGACGATAAGACGGCGTAGAGAAAAAAGAGCCCGGGGTGGGTGAACATAAAGAGAAACTCGAGTGGCTCGGTAACGCCGCAAACCACCGAGGCGATGATGGCGGGAACAAGGATGACCCTGAGGCCGGCGCGGCGCTCGGGTTTTGCGGTGGAGTAGAATGCGGCTGCGATGGCGGGAAGGCCAAAGAGCTTGACCCAGCCGGTGGCGGTAAAACCGGCCCACGGCGCAAGCTCATTAAGGGGGCGCGTGCTATGGGAGAGGATGGGGAGCAAGCTGCTCCACGTGGCGTAGATGCCGTCGTTAATGACCAGGTTGTCGTAGTAGATCGGCATGTAGAGCAGATGGTGCAGCCCCATGGGCTCGAGTGCTCGCTCCAAAAACACAAAGATACCCACGCCGAAGGGGCCGACGCCCGCAAGTGCGTGGCGCAGCGTTTCGGTCACAGCGTATACGAAGGGCACGATGGCGGCCGAGATAGCGGCAAGGGCAAACACGGCAAAAAAGCTGATGAGGTAGACCAGCGAGGAGCCCGAGAAGGTGCCGAGCCAATCGGGAACCTTGGCATCGTAGAAGCGGTCATGGATGGCGACGACGGTTGCCGATACCGCCAGCGGGCCGATAATGCCGGTGTCGAGCGTCTTGATGCCGTCGATGACGGTGATACCGTTGGCGGGGGTCAAAGATGACGGGTACTTAAGCCCAAGGTTGTCTCCGCTCAGCTTAATGATCTCGCTCAAAAAGAAGCAATAGGCAAAATAGGCCACGAGTGCCTCGAGGCAGCAGCGTGCCGGTTGCTTTTGGGCAAGACCGATAGGCAGCGCTACGGCAAAAAGGAGCGGGAGGCGTTTAAAGACCGTCCATGAGCCGCGCTGGATGATGGCCCAAAAAACGTACCAAGGGGTTCCGTATACGGCTAGATCGCCGACGATGTCCGCAGTCGTTGCGAGAGCGGAGACGCCGACCATGAGGCCCGATATAGAAAACAGCATGGCGGGAGCGAACATTGCCCCGCCAAAGCGTTGGATTTTTTGCAGCATGTTCTGCCTTCCGAATATCGAGGCGCGTTGCGCGTGGGGAAACGTTTAAACAATGGATTCATTGTAGAGGACCAGACGATTGTCGTGCCGGCAGTTTTGAGCGAAACCGATTTGGGCACGACAGAAACCGTCAACGGTTAAATCCTGTCGCTTTACCGATATTCGGTTTAAACAACTTTAAGAAATGCTATCGTGCCTAGCCGGAAATAAATAATGTAGAGGTGAAACAATGCCAAAAGCGATATACGAAGGAATCTACCGCGAGATCCGTTCGCGCATCATTAATGGGACCTATGCGTTTCAGGAGATGCTGCCAACCGAAGCCGAGCTGACCGCGGAGTTCGGATGTACTCGCAATACCGTCCGTCGCGCCTTGGGTATGCTGGCCGACGGGATGTTTGTGCAGCCCATACACGGCAAGGGCGTGCGCGTTATTTGGCTTAAGGGCGAAACCGACATGTTGGGCGCACTCGAAGAGGTTGAGTCGTTTGGCGAGTTCGCAAAACGCAACAATGCCGTCGCATCGACCGAGGTCAAGTCTTTTGAACATTTGATTTGCACTGAGCAGCTCTCTCGTCGCCTGGGCTTTAGGGTGGGCGAGGAACTTATTCGCGTAGTGCGTGTCCGAAGCCTCAACGGCAACGCGCGCCAAGTGGACCATGGCTATTTTTTGGCGTCGATCGCCAAGGGCCTGACCCCCGAGATCGCGGCAGATTCTATTTACGGCTATCTGGAGCACAAGCGCGGTGTCAAAGTGATGGCGAGCCGTCGTACGGTGAGTGTCGAGCTCGCCAACGATGAGGACTGCAGCTACTTGGACCTTGGCAAATACAACTGTGTCGCCGTCATGGAGAGCCAGTCATACACCTCGGATGGCATCTTGTTCGAGGTCACGCATGCCCGTACGCATCCTGAGATCTTCCACTACCGCGTCAACTCCAAGCGATAGCCGGCTAGCTCGCAGCCTGACGAGGCTTATGCCCTCAAAGAGAAAACGCCCGGTCAAACCGACGATGCATCGGCTTGACCGGGCGTTTTCTCTGCATTCGATAACAAATAATTGTTTATACAAAACTTGTCAAGTATCAAGTTGAAATTACCGTTCACCGAAGTTTTTCTACCGCTCTAGTAATACTTGTTCAAACAACTAGCCAAATAGCGTATTGTACAAATCAGCGAAAGGGGCAAAGTCCCCGAGCCAATCTCCGAAGGCGGCGGCAAAGGGTGCCGCCACGGTGTGAAAGGGTGGATTGTAATGAAGAACGAAATGAGCAGAAGGCAGTTCTTGGGCTTTGCTGGTTCCGCGGCTGCGGTTCTTGGTCTGGGTCTCGTGGGCTGCGGTGGTTCTGCCGGCTCCGGCTCCTCTGCTTCTGGTGACGCTGCTGAGGTCTACTTCCTCCAATTCAAGCCCGAGGTCGACAAGGAGTGGAAGGAGATCGCCAAGGCCTATAAGAAGGAGAAGGGCGTCGAGGTCAAGATCGTGACCGCTGCCTCCAACACCTACGAGGAGAAGCTTAAGTCCGAGATGTCCAAGAGCTCCGCTCCGACCCTGTTCCAGGTCAACGGCCCCACCGGTCTTAAGAACTGGAAGGACTACTGCGCCGACCTGTCCGATACCAAGCTCCGCGGTGAGCTCATTGACGACTCCCTGGCTCTGCAGTCCGATGGCAAGGATCTGGGTATCGACTGGGTCCAGGAGAGCTACGGCATCATCTACAACAAGCAGCTGCTCGAGAAGGCTGGCTACAAGGCCGAGGACATCAACTCCTTCGACAAGCTGAAGGCTTGTGCCGACGACATCCAGGCCCGCAAGGACGAGCTCGGCATTGAGGGCGCCTTCACTTCCGCCGGCATGGATGACTCCTCCAGCTGGCGTTACACCACCCACCTCGCCAACCTCCCGCTCTACTACGAGTTCGAGAAGGAGCACAACCAGGAGGACGACGAGATCAAGGGCGAGTATCTCGACAACTTTAAGCAGATCTTCGACCTGTATATCACCGACTCCACCTGCGATCCTTCGCAGCTTGCCTCCAAGACCGGTGACGACGCCACCAACGAGTTCGCAACCGGCAAGGCCGTCTTCTATCAGAACGGCTCTTGGGCCTACGCTGACCTCACCAAGGCCGGTATGACCGACGACCAGCTCGGCATGCTGCCGATCTACATCGGCGTCGACGGCGAGGAGAACCAGGGCCTGTGCTCCGGCGGCGAGAACTACTGGTGCGTGAGCTCCCAGGCTTCCGAGGATGCTCAGAAGGCCACCGAGGACTTCATGTATTGGTGCGTCACTTCTGACACCGCCACCAGCATCATCGCTGACAAGATGGGTCTGACTGCCCCGTTCAAGAGCGCCAAGGAAACCACCAACGTCTTCTCGCAGCAGGCCGTTGCCATGGCCAAGGACGGCAAGAAGACCGTTGCTTGGGACTTCGTCTACATCCCCTCTGAGGAGTGGAAGAAGAACCTCAAGCAGGCTCTCATTGCTTATGCTGCCGACAACACCAAGTGGGACGGCGTCAAGAACGCCTTCGTCGATGGCTGGAAGACCGAGAAGGCTGCTTCCGAGTAAGCAGTTGCTGCCCAAGCTATCTGATTAGCGACAGGGGGCGGGCAGACGTAGGTTTGCCCGCCCCCTGCATATTGAAAGGACCCTTCTATGGGCAAAGCACTCAAGCGCTGGTGGCCGCTCTTTATGCTGCCCACGTGCCTGGCGTTTATGATCGGGTTCGTGATCCCCTTTATCCAGGGTTTCTATCTCTCGTTCTGCCAGTTTATTACCATCAACAACGCGCACTTTGTCGGTATCGAGAACTACGTGCGCGCATTGTCCGATCCGCAGTTTGCCACGTCGTTCTTCTTTACGGTGGCGTTTGCCTTCCTGTCGACGGTGCTCATCAACGTGATTGCCCTCGCCATCGCGCAGGCGCTCACCCGCAAGGCGCTCAAGGGCACCAACATCTTCCGTACGATCTTCTTTATGCCTAACCTGATCGGCGGCATCGTGTTGGGCTACATCTGGCAGATCCTGATCAACTGCCTGCTCTCCAACGTGGGCGCCCAGCTCATTGCCCTTAACTCCGCTGCCGGCTTCTGGGGCCTTATCATCCTGACCCTGTGGCAGCAGGTCGGCTACATGATGATCATCTACATCGCTGGTCTGCAGTCCATTCCGTCCGACTACATCGAGGCCGCCAAGGTCGACGGTGCCACGGCATGGCAGACGTTTTGGAAGGTTAAGATCCCTAACCTGATGCCGACCATCACCATCTGCCTGTTCCTGTCCATCACCAACGGCTTTAAGCTGTTCGACCAGAACCTCGCCCTTACCGGCGGCGCTCCCGCACACTCCACCGAGATGCTCGCCCTGAACATCTACAACACGTTCTATTCGCGTGCCGGTATCGCATGGCAGGGCATCGGCCAGGCCAAGGCGGTTATCTTCTGCATCCTGGTCGTAGCCATCTCCATGATTCAGCTTAAGGCCACGAGGTCCAAGGAGGTGCAGCAGTAATGAAACGCGATAAGGTTATCAACCGCGCGCTCTCGATTTTCTTTACGATCCTGTCGCTCGCGTGGATCTACCCCGTGTTTATGATTGCGCTCAATTCCTTTAAAAAGGGAACTGCAATCAGCACCACCACGGCGTTCGATTTGCTTACGCCCGAGACGTTCAACGGCCTTGCAAACTACGTGCACGCTCTTAACGAGCAGGGCTTTGCCTCGGCGTTTATGTACTCGCTCATCATCACGGTCACGTCGGTCGTTCTGATTTTGGTGTGCTGCTCCATGTGCGCTTGGTACGTAGTGCGCGTCAACAGCAAGATTTCGAACTTCTTCTATTACCTGTTCGTGTTCTCGATGGTCGTGCCCTTCCAGATGCTCATGTTCACGCTGTCCAATTTGGCGGACCGCATCGGCTTCAACACGCCGTTCAACATCTGCTTTATCTACCTTGGCTTTGGCGCGGGCCTGGCGGTCTTTATGTTCGCCGGCTTTGTAAAGAACATCCCGCTCGAGATCGAAGAGGCGGCCATGATTGATGGCTGCAACCCGGTCCAGGTGTTCTTCAAGATCGTCCTCCCCATCATGAAGCCCACCTATCTTTCGGTCGGCATCCTCGAGACCATGTGGGTCTGGAACGACTATCTGCTGCCCTACCTTACGCTCGACTCCACCAAGTACAAGACCATTCCTATCTTGATCCAGTACTTCCGCGGCGGCTACGGCCATGTCGAGCTCGGCCCCATGATGGCCTGCATCATGATGGTCGTTGTCCCCATCGTCATCATGTACATCCTCTGCCAGAAGTACATCATTGACGGCGTGGTGGCAGGTGCGGTCAAGGGCTGATGTCGTAACTGTTTTGCAAGTTTTAGCGGCGCCCCTCAGCGCGGCGTCGCGTATCGAAAGGTAGAGACATGGCCGAGATCGTTCTCAAACATGTTCAGAAGGTGTATCCCAACAACGAGTCCAAAAAGAAGGGCTTCTTTGGCAAAAAGAAGAAGACCGAGGAGAAGAAGCACAACCTCAAGGTTACCGAAGACGGCGTGCTCGCGGTGGAGGACTTTAACCTCACCGTGCATGACCAGGAGTTCATCGTTCTCGTTGGCCCCTCTGGCTGCGGTAAGTCCACGACGATGCGCATGGTCGCCGGCCTGGAGGACATTACCTCGGGCGACGTGCTCATCGACGGCAAGCGCGTCAACGACGTGGCGCCCAAGGACCGCGACATCGCCATGGTGTTCCAGAGCTACGCTCTGTACCCCAACATGACGGTATACGAGAACATGGCGTTTACGCTTGAGCTCAAGAAAGTCCCCAAAGACGAGATCGACCGCAAGGTTCGCTCCGCTGCCGAGATCTTGGGTATCACCGAGTACCTCGACCGTAAGCCTAAGGCGCTTTCGGGCGGTCAGCGCCAGCGTGTCGCTATCGGCCGCGCCATCGTGCGTGATCCTAAGGTCTTCCTGATGGACGAGCCACTGTCCAACCTGGACGCCAAGCTGCGTAACCAGATGCGTGCCGAGCTCATCAAGCTGCGCCACGAGATCAAGGGCACGTTCATCTACGTCACTCACGACCAGACCGAGGCCATGACCCTCGGCGATCGTATCGTGGTCATGAAGGACGGCGTCGTCCAGCAGATCGCCACGCCGCAGGAGGTCTTCAACCATCCCGCGAACATCTTCGTTGCCGGCTTTATCGGCGTGCCGCAGATGAACTTCTTCGATGCCCAGCTGGTGCGCTCGGGCAACGGCTTTACCGTCAAGACCGAGGATATGAACGTGGCGCTCGCTCCCGAGACCTGCGCTCAGCTTGCTCTCAACTGGGACGGCGGCGACGTGAAGGAGATTACGGCCGGCGTGCGCCCCGAGCAGATTCTGCTTGCCGACAAGGACGAGGAGGGTGCGCTCCAGGGCACCGTCGAGGTGACCGAGCTCATGGGCTCGACCGAGCATGTCCACGTGACCGCTCCCGATGGCCAGTTTGTCCTGATTATCCCCGTCGTCGACCTCGAGGCCAAGGGCGCGCTCAAGGCGGGCGACACCATCTGGTTCAAGTTCGAGAAGAACGCGACCCATCTCTTCGATAAGGTCTCCGGCAAGAACCTTATCTAGGCCCGGTGCATCCAGGCCCTCCTTTTGGGCGACTGCGGCTTTGCCATCCTTTTGCCGTGGTCACATATAAGGCTCCCCTCCCGTCCACTGGGCGAGAGGGGAGCCTTTCTTTGTGTTGGGACTGTCTGACCGGTCGTTTGTCTCGATCTGTAACGGATAGGGCCGATTTCGGACGTTAGATGTTACAGATCGAGACGGTTCCGCTGAGCTAACCATTTCATCTAAATCTGTAACACCAAAGGCGAATTTCACCTGCTAGATGTTACAGATTGAGATAAACCCAAGGGGAGGGGCCGGTATGTCTCAATCTGTAACAGCTGGGACCGTTTTGGTTGAGTAGTTGTTATGGATCGAGATTGTTTGGCCGAGTCGGATCACAGGGTAACGTGCGGGCACAAAAAACGGAGCCGCGTTGCCACGACTCCGTTTCTCAAGAGGATGGGTAAGGGGAATGAGCTAGCTCAGGTGCCAGATCTCGTCGTTGTACTGGGAGATCGTACGGTCGGACGAGAAGGTGCCGGCGTTGGCGATATTGATGAGCGCCTTGCGCATCCAGGCGTCCTGGTCCTCGTAGTCGGCCAGCACGCGCTCCTTGGTCTGGATGTACTCCTCAATGTCGAGCAGGGCCATAAACCAGTCCTTGCCCTTAATGTCGTCGTGCAGGCGCTGCAGGCGCTCGGCGTTGCCGGTTGCCATAAAGGCCGGGTTGGTGATGAAGTCCACCAGCAGTTTAATTCCGGGCTTGCGGTAGAGCGCACTGGCGTTGTAGGTGCCGTCGGCGTAGAGCTGCTCGACCTGTTTGGACGAGGCACCAAAGGTATAGATGTTCTCGTCGCCCACGAGCTCGGCAATCTCCACGTTGGCACCGTCGAGCGTGCACAGGGTTAGGGCGCCGTTGAGCATGAACTTCATGTTGGAGGTGCCGCTCGCCTCCTTGGAGGCCAGGCTGATCTGCTCGGAGATGTCAGCGGCGGGGATCACGCGCTCGGCGGCGGTGACGTTGTAGTTCTCGATCATGACAACCTGCAGGTAGGGAGCCACGTCGGGGTCGTTTGCAATCCACTGCGACAGCGTAAGGATCAGATGGATGATGTCCTGCGCGATGGTGTAGGCAGGCGCCGCCTTGCCGCCAAAGATGATGGTGACGGGGTGCTTAGGCCTGTTGCCGTTCTTGATATCGAGGTACTTCCAGATGATGTAGAGCGCGAGCATCTGCTGGCGCTTGTACTCGTGGATGCGCTTGACCTGGACGTCGATGATGGCGTTGGAGGGAATAGTCACGCCTTGCTCGAGCGCCATGAACTGGCGCATGATGGCCTTGGCCTCGGTCTTGGTGGCGGCCAGGCGCTCAAGAACGTCCTTGTCGTCGGCGAATTCGGCGAGCTTGCTCAGATTGCCGGTGCTGCGCCAATCGGTGCCGATCACATCGTCGAGCAGGCTGGCGAGCGCGGGATTGGCGCCATGGATCCAGCGGCGGAAGGTGATGCCGTTGGTCTTGTTGGAGAACTTCTCGGGGTAAATCTCGTAGAACGGATGAAGCTCGGTGTCCTTCAGGATCTTGGTGTGGAGGGCGGCTACGCCGTTGATGGAGAAGCCAAAGTGGATGTCCATGTGGGCCATGTGGACGGTGTTGTATTCGTCGATGATGGCGACGCGCGGGTCATCGTGCTCGGCCTTCGCGATCTCATCGAGCTTGACGATAATGTCGGCGATGGCAGGGGAGACCTTCTGCAGGCTGGCGAGCGGCCACTTCTCGAGCGCCTCGGCAAGAATGGTGTGATTGGTGTAGGCGACCATGGAGCGCACGATGGTGACGGCCTCGTCAAACTCGATGCCATGCTCGGTGGTGAGCAAGCGAATGAGCTCGGGGATGACCATGGTGGGGTGCGTGTCGTTAATTTGGACCACGGCGTAGTTGGCCAGATCGTGCAGGTTGCTGCCGCGCTCGATGGCCTCGTCGATCAGGAGCTGGGCGGCGTTGCTCACCATGAAGTATTCCTGGTAGATGCGAAGCAGGCGGCCCTGCTCGTCGGAATCGTCGGGGTAGAGGAACAAGGTGAGGTTCTTGGCGATCTCGGTCTTGTCGAAGTCGATGGAGCTGCCGGGGACCAGGCCGTCGTCGACGCTCGCCAGGTCGAACAGGCGCAGACGGTTCTTGGTGGGCTGGCCGTAACCGGGCACGTCGATGTTGACGAGCTTGGAGGTGACGGCGAAATCGCCGAACTCGACGGTGTAGGAGCGGTCGTCGTCGACTAGGATGTCCTGCTCACCGAGCCACTCGTCGGGGACGGCCTTCTGCTGGTTGTCGACAAAGCGCTGACGGAACAGGCCGTAGTGATAGTTGAGGCCCACGCCATCGCCGGTCAAGCCCAGCGTGGCGATGGAATCCAGGAAGCATGCGGCCAGGCGGCCCAGGCCGCCGTTGCCGAGCGACGGCTCGACCTCGAATTCCTCGATCTTGTTGAGGTCGTGGCCTGCGGCGGTGAGCTGGTCCTTAACCTCGTCGTAGATGCCGAGGTCGATCATGTTGTTGATGAGCAGCTTGCCGATCAAAAATTCGGCGGAAATGTAATAGAGCTTTTTCTTGCCGTTGTTGAGCGGGCAGGTGGCGGAGCGCTCCTGCACGAGTTTGACCAGCAGCTTGTAAATGCGACGGTCGTCGAGCTGCTCGAGCGAGGTGCCAAAAGACTGCTCGGCGAGTTCCATGAGGTTAATTTGGGGCATGTTTTCTCCTGTGATGGGTTGTTTCATGTCTGCAATTCATAAGAAGCCCGCGCGAGGGGATTGGGGTGGCCTCGCGCGGGAAAAGCAAGCGCGTCCGCACGGTGGGGAGGGGTCGGGCGCGGTAGCTCCTATTGAGGAAGCTCGATTTTGGCTTCCGACGGGATGCGGAAGTAGGTCTCGGTCCAGTCGGTGAGTTTGTGCTCGAGCTCGCGGGTGATGGCGCCGTCGAGCATGCGCCAGGTCCAGTTGCCGCCCAGCGTGGCAGGGGTGTTGATGCGCGCCTCGTTGCCCAAGTTGAGCAGGTCCTGCATGGTGTAGATGCACGTGTCGCTTACGCTGGCGGCGATGGTGCGATTGAGTGCATCTGCCATGGGTTCGCCGGCCTGCTGATGGGTGTACAGGGCTGCCTGCTCGCGCTGACGCGGGGTGGCCGTTCCCTCAAACCAACCGCGCGCCGTCTCGTTATCGTGGGTGCCCACATAGGCGACGGTGTTGGCGATGTAGTTATGCGGCAGGTAGTACGAGTTGGTGCCCTCAAAGGCAAACTGCAGGATCTTCATGCCGGGGAAGCCCGAGTTGTCGCGCATATCGATGACGCCGGGGGTGAGGAAGCCCAGGTCCTCGGCGATGATGGGCAGCGTGCCGAGCTTTTCCTCGAGTGTCTTGAAGAGCTTGAGGCCGGGACCCTGCGTCCACGAACCGTAGGACGAATCAGGCGAGGAGAACGGCACCTCCCAATAGGCCTCGAAGCCGCGGAAGTGATCCAGGCGGATGACGTCGTACATGTCGAGGGCGGCGCAAATGCGGCCCTCCCACCAGGAGAAGCCGCACGCCTCCATGGCGTCCCAGTCGTAGATGGGGTTGCCCCAGTACTGGCCGGTGGCCGAGAACTGGTCGGGCGGCGTGCCGGCGACGCTCACGGGATTGCCGGCGGCGTCGATCTTAAAGAGCTCAGGTGTCGCCCACATCTCGACGGAGTCACGCGAGACATAGATGGGCAGGTCGCCGATGATGAGAATGTCGCGCTCGTTGGCATAGGCCTTGAGGCGGCTCCACTGGCGATCGAAGAAGTACTGCGTCATCTGGTGGTAGAGCATACGCGCCGGATGGTCGGCGCAGACCTTGGCGGAAGCCTCGCCGCGGGTGCGGAGCTCCGCGGGCCACTCCCAAAACGCCTTGAGACCGCACTCCTCTTTGACGGTCATGAACTCACAGTAGGGGATGAGCCAGTCCTCGTTGGCCTGGATAAAGTCATCGAAATCGGCCGGCTTGTCGGCAGCAAAGCGCTCGGCGGCGCGGTCGAGAATCTGACGGCGGCCGCCAAAGATAGCACCGTAGTCGACATTGCTGGGGTCGGATCCCAGATACACGCCATCGATATCGCGCTGCTCCAGATACCCTGCCTCGATAAGCTCGGCAAAGTCGATAAAGTTGGGGTTGCCTGCGCGGGCCGAGAACGACTGATAAGGCGAATCGCCATAGCTGGTCGTCGTAAGGGGCAGAATCTGCCAGTAATGTTGTTTGCACGAGGCGAGAAAATCGACGAAGTCGTAGGCATTCCAGCCAAAGCCGCCGATTCCGTATGGTCCGGGCAGAGATGAGACGGGCATGAGGACGCCGCTTGCACGCTCCATGAATGCGCTCACCAACCTTCTTGTTGTGGGGTCGGCCTGCCGATGGGTGTGCAGTCCGCCTCCGATGTTCTGATTCGATACGCCTATTGTAAAACATGTTGTTTAAACATGTACAGGCAAGATAAAAAAGTTGGTCGATTTTCGGCGAATGGCTACATGCCATGAAAAAAGCCCCGACCTCACAACGTGAGATCGGGGCAAGAACGGTATGTAGGTTTTTGCTACTCGGCGTCGGCGAAGCCATTGGGGTTGTGGCTCTGCCAGTTCCAGCTATCGCGGCACATGTCCGCGATGTCGTACTGGGCCTTCCAGCCCATCATGCGCTCGGCCTTGGAGGCATCGCACCAGTTGGCAGCGATGTCGCCGGCGCGGCGCTCGCGGATCACGTAGGGCAGCTCCTTGCCACAAGCCTTGGAGAAGGCGGCGACGACCTCGAGTACCGAGGTGCCGGTGCCGGTGCCCAGGTTAAAGATCTCGACGCCGGTCTTGCCGTTCATCCAGTTAAGGGCGGCAACGTGACCAGAGGCCAGATCGCACACGTGGATGTAGTCGCGCACGCCGGTGCCGTCGGGGGTGGGGTAGTCGTTGCCAAAGACCTGAACGGCCTCGAGCTTGCCCACGGCGACCTGGGCGACATAGGGCACCAGGTTGTTGGGGATGCCCTTGGGGTCCTCGCCGATCAGGCCCGACGGATGAGCGCCGATGGGGTTGAAGTAACGGAGCAGCACGACGTCCCACTCGGGGTCGGCGGTGTGGACGTCCATAAGGATCTGCTCGATCATCCACTTGGTCCAGCCATAGGGGTTGGTTGCGGGCTTCTTGGGGTCTTCCTCGGTGACGGGCGGATTGTCCGGATCGCCGTAGACGGTCGAAGAGCTCGAGAAGATGATGGACTTACAGCCGTGGTTGCGCATGACATCGATGAGCACCAGGGTGTTCTCGATATTGTTGTGGTAGTACTCGACGGGCTTGCTCACCGACTCGCCAACGGCCTTAAAGCCGGCGAAGTGGATGACGCGGTCGATCTGGTGGGTATCGAAGATCTTGTTCATCGCATCGCGGTCGAGCACGTTGGCCTCGTAGAAGGTGAGGTTCTTGGCGGCCTCGTCGCCCACGATGGTCTTGACGCGGTCGATGGCAACGGCGCTGGAGTTGGAGAGGTCATCGACGACGACAACCTGGTAGCCACCCTCGAGCAGCTGAACGACGGTGTGCGAGCCGATAAAGCCGGCGCCGCCGGTAACGAGGACGCAGGTGTCTTTGGGGTCGAGTGCTTTGGACATGTAGTCTCCTATCGAATCAGGAACACTTCTTGAGGGGAGTATAGCGCAGCTGGGGGCGCCCAAAACACGCGGGGCAGGAAAACCAGAGGATTGATGTTAACGTACTCATAGGGTGTTATTTGCATAATCCTTACCTTTGGTGTGGGACGTATTTGCGAGCCGCTGACCATGCTTTTCCAGCCGTTCGTGGAAATAGTTGGGACAAGCGCGATGTGCGTTAATATGTTTGAGTTGAGCGACATATAAATAAGCATGTAACGGAGTACATATGTCACCAAACAACGATTCCATCTTTACGCAGGAGCTTTCGCGCCGCACTGCCCTTAAGGCTCTTTTCGGCGCCGCTTCTGCGGCTGTTCTTTTTGGCCTGCCCGCCCGCGCCCATGCGGCTGAGGCCAGTCAAGAAACCACCGACAAACTGAATGCCGCCCAGGCCCAGCTCGACGAGGTCCAGGCTCAGCTCGACAGCATTGCCAATGAGTACGCGGCGCTCGCCAACAAGAATGCCCAGACCCTCAACGACATCGAGAATGTCCAGGGCAAGATTGACGACACGCAGGCCCAGATCGATGAAAAGAAGGCCGAGCTCAAGAAGAAGCGCAACGACCTTTCCGATCGCGTGGCCGCCAGCTACAAGTCCGGCGGTACGAACATCCTGTCGCTGCTGCTGGCCTCTGGCTCGTTTGAGGAACTCGTCGCCAACGCGCATTACGTTGAGAAGATCAACAAGAGCGACCGCGATGCCATCGAGGATATCCAGACGATTCAGGCTGAGCTCGACGCGCAGAAGACCGAGCTCGAAGCACAAAAGGCCAACCTGGAGAAACTCAAGGACCAGCAGACGGCTCAGATGCAGGATATGCAGGCCAAGCAGCAAGAAGTCCAGACCGTGCTGAACGGTCTTTCCGACGACGTCAAGGAGCTCATGGCTCAGCGCGATTCCGAGATTCTCGCTGCCGCCCAGGCCGAGGAGGCCGCTAGGAAGGCCGCCGCTGCCGCGGCCGCCGCGAACAAGAACAATTCCTACTCGGGTGGTTCGAGCTCGGGCGGTGGATCGTATGCGCCCGGAACTCCGCAGCAGAATGCCGGCTCGGGCAAGCAGCAGGCCGTCGTCAACGCGTGCTACTCCACGCCTTCGCCGGGTCAGAACTGGTGCGCGGCGTGGGTTACCAATGTCTTCCGCAATGCCGGCGTGGGCTATTTTGGCGGCAACGCGTGTGACATGTTCAACGCCTGGTGCTATAGCTCCGACCGCTCGGCGCTGCAGGTGGGCATGATCGTGGCCGATTCCTCGCACAGCGGCACGGGTGCTCCGGGCCTTATCTACGGTCATGTGGGTATCTACGTTGGCGGCGGCATCGTAATGAGCAACGAGGGCGCCATTACGTCTAAGTCGCTTGATTCGTTTATTAGCTTCTATGGCACTGGGTCGGGCGTGCGTTGGGGCTGGCTTGGCGGTATTGCGCTGTCGTAACTGCGGCTTGAAGCTGGTTGGTCCGGGACTGCGGGCGAGGCATAAGGTTGCCTGCTCTACAGTCCTGCGCAAGACGAAGGCCACATTAAGTGGCCTTCTTTGCGTGCGGAACTCGCGACCAACCTTATGCCTCGCCCGCAGTCCCGAACCTTTCGGGTTCAAAGCGCGACACACCGGACTGGTTGCCTGATATAAAGATGGCGAAGCCCCCTTTCGGGGCCTTCTTTTTTATTAGAGGAATTCGCCTACTCGGTGGACTTCGGGTTGTAGGTCTACTCCGAATTGGTCCTTGACGGTTGCTTGAATGTGGCGGATGAGTTCGTCGACGTCGGCGGCGGTGGCGTGGTCGGCGTTGACGATGAAGCCGCAGTGCTTCTCGCTCACCTGAGCGCCGCCGACAGCGTGGCCGCGCAGTCCGGCGTCCATGATGAGCTTGCCGGCAAAGTGGCCCTCAGGGCGCTTGAAAGTGGAGCCGGCGCTCGGCATGTCGAGCGGCTGCTTGTCCTCGCGGCGTTGACGGTAGTCGTCCATGTCGGCCTTGATCATCGCGGCGTTGCCCGGGGCAAGGTTAAAGGTGGCAGAGAGCACGATAAGGCCGTCGTCGGCGATACGGCTCTTGCGATAGCCCAGGTTAAGCTCGTCGACATCGAACTCAATGATATTGCCGCTGCCGCGGGTGCCGTCGTCGAGCGCGCGGGCGGGCTTATAGACGCGCACGGACTCCAAAACATCGGCCATGCAGGCGCCATAGGCACCGGCGTTCATATAGCAGGCGCCGCCGACCGAGCCGGGGATGCCCGAGAGGGGCTCCATGCCGGTAAGACCAGTCTCGGCTGCCGCGGCCGCTACGTCCGAGAGTAGCGCGCCGGCTGCTGCCGTAACATGCGTGCCGTCGACGGTGATATTAGAGAGGCCTTCGCCCAGTGCCACGACGACACCGCGGACACCCTTGTCACCGACGAGCAGGTCGGAGCCGTTGCCCACGATGGTGAGCGGCAGATCGCAGCGGTAGCAGGTGTCAAGCGTGGCGACGAGTCCCTGCTCGGTATCGGGCGTGACAAAGACATCGGCCGGGCCGCCGATCTTAAACGTGGTGTGCTCGCGCATGGGCTCGCTCATGAGCACGTTGTCCTCGCCGGCAACACCGGCGAGCGCGCAGAGCAGGTCCTCGTTAAAAAAGTCATTCTCGTGCATACGAATATCCGCCTTATGGTGGTCGTTTTCATCAATCGAATGCAATATACCCCACCCGGATGGATTTGGTGCAAAGTAACCTGGCCCCAATGCATCACATAGTGCAAAGGGGTCAGGTTGCTTTGCACCAATCGCGGCGATAAAACAGCCGTCTACCGGATTGGTAAAGTGTTTATCATCAAGGTAGAGGGACGGTCGCTATACTTTCAAGAGATTGCGCGAATACTCGGAAGGAGCGAGATGGGTAACAAAGTTACTCTTAAGCAGATTGCCCAGGAGGTAGGGCTTTCCCCCTCATCGGTCTCGCTTGTCCTTAACAATCGGCCTTGTCGCATCTCGGAAGAAAACCGCAAGCGCATCAAAGAGGTCGCGGCGCGCAACCACTATGTTCCTAACCAGATTGCGCGCAGCCTGGTCATGCGCGAGTCGCGCACGCTGGGCCTTATCGTTCCCAACATCGAGAGCCGCTTTTTTGCCTCGCTCGCCGGCAGCCTGGAAAAGCGCTGCCGCGTGGACGGCTACGCGCTCTTTATTACCAGCTCGGGTGGAAGTGCCGAGGACGATCTGGAGCTCCTGCGCCAGCTGGTGACGCGTGGCGTCGATGGTGTGTTCTTGGTCGTGGGCGACGAGTTCTCGGACGACCGCGCCCTGCGCGAAGAGGTCAGCCATCTGCCTATCCCGGCGGTAATGGTCGACCGTGCCATTGAGGGACTCGAGTGCGACAAGGTGATGTTCGACCACGAGATGGGTGGCTACATGGCTACCCGCTACTTGATCGAACAGGGGCACCGTCGCATTGCCTGCTTGGTTAACGCGCGCCGTTCCAATACGGGCCGCAAGCGACTTGCCGGCTATGAGCGCGCGTTGCGTGAGGTTGGCCTGCCGATCGACGCGCGTTTGGAGTTTGAGAGCGAGTACTACATTCCGAGTGCCTACGAGGCCTCGGAGGCGGTGCTCGCAACCGACGCCACCGCCGTGTTCGCAAGCTCGGATAACATTGCCCTCGGTTTGCTTAAGCGCCTGCACGAGATGGGGAAGAGCATTCCGGACGATATCTCGGTGGTGAGCTATGACAACTCGGCGGCCGACGTTCTCTTTGAGCCGGCGCTGACCGCGATTGAGCAGGATCCTGGTGTCCTTGCGAAGCATGCTTTTGGCTGCATGTCCAAGCGTCTTGCCGGCAGGGGCGGTAGACGTGCCGAAGAGGTCGTTCTGGAGCCGGCGCTTATCGTTAAGGACAGCGTGCTCGAGCTTACTAAACACAGCTAAACACGTTTATCAATTTGCAGAGACTGAATGTGGAGCACCTGTGACAGGCAATGCCGCAGATGAATGTCTGCTTCTGCCTGTCAACATGGCATATCAGGATGCTAAAACGTTTTTTCATATTGATAAAACGTTTTAGCAAATATACTTGTCCCAACGAAAGGTTGCCGTATTGGAGGGTGACCGTACAGCGAAGGGACATAAACAATGGCTAAAACTCTGGGAACGCCGTGGCAAAAGCTGGGCCACGAGGTGCCGGCTTCCGAGCTCGAGGGCGTCGACCTGTATTGGCGCGCCTCGAACTACCTGTCCGTCGGCCAGATTTACCTTCGCTCCAACCCGCTGATGCGCCCCGACTTTGTTGACGAGAAGACCGGCGAGACGCGCGACTTTGGTCGCCCGGACGTTAAGCACCGCCTGGTCGGTCACTGGGGCACCACGCCCGGCATTAACTTCCTGTTCGGCCACGTCAACCGCTTTATTGCCGATCACAACCAGAACGCCATCTTTCTGATGGGACCGGGCCACGGTGGCCCTGCCGGCACCGCCCAGTCGCTGCTCGATGGCACCTACCGTGAGATTCGTCCCGACATCACCAATGACGAGGCCGGCCTGCAGAAGTTCTTCCGCCAGTTCTCCTATCCCGGCGGCATCCCGAGCCACTTTGCGCCCGAGACGCCCGGCTCCATCCACGAGGGCGGCGAGCTCGGCTACACGCTCAGCCATGCCTACGGTGCCGTCATGGACAACCCGAGCCTGCTGGCCGTGGCCGTGGTGGGCGACGGCGAGTCCGAGACCGGTCCGCTCGCGACCTCTTGGCAGTCCAACAAGCTCGTGAACCCGGCAACCGACGGTATCGTCCTGCCGATCCTGCACCTCAACGGCTACAAGATCGCCAACCCCACTATCCTTGCTCGCGTGTCCGACGAGGAGCTCACCAAGTTCTTTGAGGGCATGGGCTACAAGCCGCACTTCTTTGTCGCCGGTTTTGACGACGAGAGCCACGTGAGCATCCACGAGCGTTTCGCCGCCCTGTTTGAGCAGGTCTTTGACGAGATCTGCGATATCAAGGCCACCGCTCAGGCCCAGGCCGCCGCGGGCGAGACCGTGGTCCGTCCGGCCTATCCCATGATCGTGTTCCGCACGCCCAAGGGCTGGACTTGCCCCAAGCACATCGACGGCAAGAAGACCGAGGACTCCTGGCGCGCGCATCAGGTGCCGCTGGCGAGTGCCAAGGACACCCACGAGCACTTCCGCGTGCTTCGCGAGTGGCTGCGCTCCTACAAGCCCGAGGAACTCTTTACGCCCGAGGGCCAGGTGCGCCCCGAGGTGACGGCCTTTATGCCGACCGGCGAGCTGCGCATCGGCGCCAATCCCAACGCAAACGGCGGCAAGGTGCGCCGCGAGCTCGAGCTGCCCGATATCCACGCCCACGAGATCCCCGTCGCAAGCAAGGGTCACGGCTGGGGCTCCACCGAGGCCGCCCGTGTCTTTGGTGAGTACACTGCCGACGTCCTGGCCAAGAACATGGACGACTTCCGCATCTTCGGTCCCGACGAGACCGCGTCCAACCGCCTGCAGGCTGCCTACAAGGTGACCAAGAAGCAGTGGGATGCCGGATTCTACGAGGACGAGGCCAACGACGAGCTGCTGGCCGGCTCCGGTAAGGTTGTCGAGCAGCTGTCCGAGCACCAATGTGAGGGTTTCCTCGAAGCCTACGTGCTCACCGGACGCTCCGGCGTGTGGAGCTCCTACGAGAGCTTTGTCCACGTCGTCGATTCCATGGTCAACCAGCACTGCAAATGGCTCGAGGCCACCAAGCGCGAGATTCCGTGGCGTGCTCCCATCAGCGGCCTCAACATTTTGCTGTCGAGCCACGTGTGGCGCCAGGACCACAACGGCTTCTCGCACCAGGACCCCGGCTTTATCGACCTGCTGCTCAACAAGGCCAACGACGCGCATATCGTGAATGCTTACTATCCGGCTGACGCCAATATGGCTCTCGCTGTGGCCGAGCGTGTCTACCAGTCCACCGACTGCGTCAACGCCATCTTCTGCGGCAAGCAGCCCGCCCCCACCTTCCAGACGGTCGACGAGGCCAAGTCCGAGCTCGCCGAGGGTGTCGCGACTTGGGAGTGGGCATCGACCGCCAACTCGCTCGCCGAGGCTGACGTCGTGGTCGCCACCTGCGGCGACGTGCCGACGCTCGAGGCCCTGGCTGCAACCGATATACTGCGCGAGCTAGGCATTAAGGTGTGGCTCGTCAACGTGGTTGATCTGCTCAAGATCCAGAACGTCTGCGAGAACGACCAAGCCATCAGCGATGAGCGCTGGACTGAGCTGTTCGGCTGCGGCGATAAGCCCGTGCTCTTTGCATTCCACGCCTATGCTGGCACGATTCGCCGTCTGATTTGGAACCGCCCCGGCCACGACGCCTTCCGCGTCCACGGCTACGAGGAGAAAGGCTCCACGACAACGCCGTTCGACATGCTGCGCCTGAACAACATGGACCGTTGGGCACTGGCCGCCGACGTGCTGCGCATGGTTGACGCCGATAAATTTGCCGAGCAGATTGACGAGTGGGAGGCATTCCGCACCGAGGCCTTTGAGTTCGCGTGCGATGAGGGCTACGATCACCCGGCCTTCACCGACTGGGTCTGGCCCGACGCCGCAGCCGCAACTGCTGCCGACGGCGCGCTCTCCGCAACGCAGATGACCGCAGGCGACAACGAGTAGGTAGGCATCCGGGACGGTCTCGCGCTGGGGCCGCCTGGAGGCGGCCCTCTCGACCGTTTCGATATGCGGGGGCTGATTCTTTTTTATGTAATGGGGATTTTGCTTACGCTGCCTTGGAAACTGTGCATCTAACTATGGTCAGCCAAGACTACATTGCCGGGGTGGGGTGCTTGGTTTTGGAAGTTCGCGAAGCCCACTGCCAAAACCAAGCACCCCACCCCGGCCCTCGTCCGTGAACTCTTCCGCTGGGCGAGCCATAGACGCCGCGCACCGATGCGATAAAGCAGTGGCTTGAAATTGGTGCTATATTCGGCTTGAGTTGTTTAATGCTAGTACGGGAGGCTGATATGGGGCTGTTCAAGAAGAAAAACCCGCAGGATGCCTTTGATCCCGATGTGTTTACCATCACGGATACGATTTTGGACCCGCCGCGGTTTACGTTTTTGCCGGCCATTTACCAGGATGCCACGCGCCGCAAGTGGGCCGTGCATCAGCGCGGCGGCGAGCCGAAGATTTTTGACTATGCGGACGTGTTGCAGTGCGAAGTGGCCGAGGCGGGCGATCCGGAGGCCGAGGAAGTGGTCTCAAAACAGGAATTTGCCCAGCGTATCCTGGCAAATCCTGCCAAGGCGGCGAAAATAAACGCTGCCAAGCGTAATATGTGTCTTGGTATGGGCGTTGTTGTGGCGGTTCAGACGGGAAAAGACGAGGTTTCCAAATTAGAGATTCCCGTTATGACCGACGAAGTCAAACGCAATTCAAGTCTATATAAGTCGTATCGGATTGTTGCCGAGAAGATCAAGGCCGAATTTGATGCCATGGGAGGGCTGGTCTAATTTTGGCGGCATACGTTTCTGAATGAGGAGTCTGTGCAATGGCAGGCGAATCTTATGCAATTCCCCCCAAAGATCGTGCTGTTGAGGGAATTCTTTGGTATATCCAGCACCACCAGCTTGCCGGCGGCGATCGCCTGCCGGCTGAGCGCGTGCTGTGCGAAGAGATCGGCGTTTCGCGTACGGCGTTGCGCGCCGGTATCACGCGGCTCATCTCGTGTGGAACGCTCGAGAGCCGTCGCGGATCGGGTACGTATGTGTGTCCTCCCAAGCCGCTGAATATCTTCCAGGAAACGTATAACTTTTCCGATGCTGTGCGGACTGCCGGCCTACACCCCTCTTCTCGTCTGGTTTCCACCGGGACCATCGAGGCGGATGAGGCGCTTGCCGACAAGCTTGGGGTGGCTGTGGGCGCTCCTTTACTCCGCATGCAGCGCATTCGACTTATAGAGGGTGAGCCGGCGTCAATCGAGACCGCTCACGTTAACCTGTCCCTGTGCCCCGCGCTTCCCGAGCACGATTTTGAGTGTGAGAGCCTTTACGATGTCTTGCTCAAAGAAGGTGGCGTGCGCGTTGAGCATGGACGTGAGCATATCTCCATCTCGCGTTTGAACGCCGAAGAGGCCGAGCTGCTCCAGCAAGAAGAGGGAACGCCGGTGTTCTATGAGAGCTCGATCGAATTTGATAAGGACATGCGTTTTGTGGAGCATTGCAAATCGGTGATTTTGCCCACAAAGTTCCGCTTTGCCGATAACGGCGAAGAGAACGGCATGAGGAGCGTGGCAGGTGAACAATGGCTGAAACAGTAGATGCCACCCCGGTTTATATGCGCATTCGACGCCGCATCGAGGAACGTATCGAGCGCGGTGCATATCCCACGGGTTCCATGATTCCGTCCGAAAAAGACCTCGCCGAGGAATTTGGTACGACACGCTTGACCATCCGAAGCGCTGTCGATGAGCTGGTTCGGCGCGGGCAGATTCGCCGTGTTCGGGGAAAAGGTGCCTTTGTGGCGCAGAAAGTACCTGCTTTTTTTGAACGCACGGTCGGTTTCCGTGAATCGGTCCGTGCTTCGGGCGGCGAGCCGTCCGTCCGTATTCTCGCGCGTTCCAAGCGTTATGCGGGGCCATATTACGCCGACCTGTTTGGCATCGCCGAGGACGACCTGCTCTATTCCGTTCGACGCCTGAACTGCATAAACGGTAGCCCCGTATCGATTGAGACGGCGCTGATTCCCTGCCTGCTGTTCCCAACCATCGAAGATATTGACGTGTCGGTCTTCAGTTTGTACGAGACCTATGAGATGCTGGGCCGAAAGCCAGTCATGGCACAGGAAAAGCTCGATATCGAAGCGCTGGGCGCACGAGATGCCGGCCTCCTTGGACTGGAACAAGGGGATCTTGTTTTGCTTTTGGAATGCGTGAGCTATGACGCGAGCGGTCAGGCTATCGAGTATGTAAAGTCCTTCAATCGTGGCGATGCGGGCGGCTACACCTATACGTACTAGCTGGTATTTTGTGAATAACGGCTGGGAAACTAACCAGTTTTGATCGTTGGGTCAGCTGTATATACAACCTTACATGGCTCAAAATCGACCGTTCACCGAAGGGTATAAATTAATCGACAAAGAGATATCAAAAAGCCGTAACCTGTAAATGTGATTGGTATCAAATACTAATGATTTGTTGCGAGGTGAGACGATGAAGATGCTCGATTACGTTCAACTCGCCCATGTGCGTATGGGAGAGAACCTCGAGCGTTCGTCTGAGCTGGTAGCGCAGCTCGTTGATATTTTCCAGTCCGGTTCTTTTAACGCGCTGCGCATCGTTGCTTCGGGTTCGTCGCGCCATGCTGCCGATTGCGCCCGCGATTTCCTGCAAGATGCCCTGCAGATGCAGGTGTCCGTTGTGACGCCCGAGGCCTTCGTCGATTTTGAACACACCTATCCGCAGCGTGCGCTCAACATCGCCGTCTCGCAGAGCGGCTATTCGACCAATACGATTGCGGCGCTCGATTACATGCGCGCCCACGATATGGCTGCAATTGCGCTCACGGCAAACGTCGAGGCACCCATCAAGGAGCACGCTGACATCGTTCTTGACTACGGTGTGGGCGTCGAGTCGGTGGACTTTGTGACTCTGGGCGTCGAGGTGCTCGTTGAGTACCTGGTGCTCTTTGGTATTTACGGCGGTCAGGCGCGCGGAACGATTGACGCCAAGGGCGTTGCCCAGCGTCTTGACGACCTGCGCGAGGCCATCCAGGCCAATGCCGTGATGTGCAAGACCGCCGAGGCATATGTCCAAGACCACATGCTCGAGCTTTCTGAGCACATGCCCGCCATGGTCGTCGGCAACGGCCCCAACTATGGCGTTGCCGAAGAGGCGGCCCTCAAGCTGAGCGAGACCATCAAGATTCCTGCCATGCATCACGAAGGCGAGGAGTTCGTCCACGGTCCCGAGATGCAGATCGTTCCGGGCTATCTGGTGTTTATCGTCGACGATCCGCAGGGGTCGGAGCGTCTTGCGAATATCGCTGATGCGCTATCGAACGTTACGACAAAAACGGTGCTGCTCACGGCCCATCCCAAGGATAGGGCTCACGAGGTTGCGGTGCCTCAGGTGGCTCCGCTGCTCAGCGCAATTCCCAATCTTGTGTTCTTCCAGACGATTGCGGCCATGATCGCCGAGCGTCTGAAGTCATGGGACGTGCACCCGTATCTCGATGCTGTCTCCAAGCAAATGGAGGTCAAGGCAGAGGGCTACGAAGAGTCAGTCAATGCGCTTAAGGCCAAAGCGGCTGAGTGTTACGGAATGTAAGCGGGTTTTGATGCCCGTTGGCATGGGGGATGTGGAAACAACCCCAGAAAGGAGAGACAAATGAAGGAAACCGAGAAGATCGAGATCATGCATTTCGACCAGGAGGGCTATCTCGAGGACGGCAAGGCGCTCTACGAGA
>JAQCQR010000022.1:0-348 GCA_027687465.1 Coriobacteriaceae bacterium AF08-21 | reverse complement strand
CTCACCGCCTCCGAGTCCGGCACCACCCCCGAGGTCCTCGAGGCCGTCAAGAAGATGAAGGGCATGGGCGTGCGCGTCTACGCCATGACCAAGCCCGAGGGCCCCATCGGCCAGGCTGTCGGCGCCGAGAACTGCGTCGCCATGGCTTCTGACCATGGTTCGGGCGGCTGCGAGAAGGGCTACTACCTCGCCGACTGCTTCGGCCTGCGCCTGCTCAACCGCCGCGGCTGCTTCCCCAAGTTCGATCTGTTTATCGAGCAGACCAAGGACATCTGGAAGGACATGCTCGATATCCGCAAGCGCTTCGAGCCGCGCGCCGAGGAGCTCGCCAAGAAGTACGCCCTGGCC
>JAQCQR010000021.1 GCA_027687465.1 Coriobacteriaceae bacterium AF08-21 | reverse complement strand
GCGTAGGCCGCTTATTAGCCCGTCCAAGAATTGGGGCGCAGTTCAGTGCTCGACGGGGACTTTGCCGTTTGATGGCTAGCACTGCAGGTGATTACTCGCCCAGCAGGCTCTTGGTGATGGAAGCGGCGGCCTTCTTGCCGGCGCCCATCGCCAGAATGACCGTAGCGGCACCAGTGACGATGTCGCCGCCGGCCCAGATGCGGGGATCGGTGGTCTGGCCGGTCTCCTCGTCGGCAACGATGTAGCCCCACTTGTTGAGCTCCATCTTGCCGCCGATCTTGGCAGCGAAGGGGTTGGCGTTGGTGCCGATAGCCGAGATCGCGACGTCGCAGGGGATCTCCTCGATGGCGCCCTCGATGGGCACCGGGCGACGACGGCCGGACTCGTCAGGCTCGCCGAGCTCCATCTTCTGGACCTTGACGGCGCACACGGAGCCGTCCTCGCCAGCGACAAACTCGAGCGGGGAGACGAGCGGCAGAACCTCGACGCCCTCGGCCTTGGCGTGGTGCAGCTCGGCGCGACGGCAGGGCATCTCGTCCTCGGTACGACGGTAGGCGATGATGGCGTGCTCGGCACCCAGGCGCTTGGCGGTACGGACGGCGTCCATAGCCACGTTGCCGCCACCAAAGACGACGACGTTCTTGCCGTGCTTGGTGGGGGTGTCGTACTCGGGGAACTTGTTGGCCTTCATCAGGTTCACGCGGGTGAGGTACTCGTTAGCGAAGAAGACGTTGGGCAGGTTCTCGCCGGGGACGTTGAGGAACTTGGGCAGGCCAGCGCCGGTCGCCACGTAGATGGCGTCGAAGCCCTGCTCGAACAGCTCCTCGGCCGTGGCCATGTTGCCCACGACGGAGTTGTACTCAAACTTGACGCCCATGTCCTCCAGGCCGTCAATCTCGCGCTTGACGACTGCCTTGGGCAGACGGAACTCGGGGATGCCGTAGACCAGCACGCCGCCGCCGGTGAAGAAAGCCTCGAAGACGGTGACGTCAAAGCCGTTGCGGGCGAGCTCGCCGGCGCAGGTGATGCCGGACGGGCCGGAACCGACGACGGCGACCTTCTTGCCGTTCTTGGGGGCCATCTTGGGCGTGGAGGCGAGCTCGGGGCGGTCACCCAGGAAGCGCTCGAGCTGGCCGATGGCCACGGGCTCGGACTTCTTGCCACGGATGCACTTGCCCTCGCACTGGTTCTCCTGCGGGCAGACGCGGCCGCAGATGGCGGGAAGCATGGAGTCCTCGCGGATGGTATCGAGGGCGCCGCCGAAGTCCTTCGCGCGGATCTGCTCGATAAAGCGGGGGATGTTGATGTTGACGGGGCAACCCTCAACACAGAACGGCTTCTTGCAGTTGAGGCAGCGCTCGGCCTCGGCCAGCGCCATCTCCTCGGTGAAGCCCTTGTCGACGGGGCGGAAGTCGCAGGCGCGCTCGGCAGCCGGCTCCTCGTTATCGGGGGTGCGGGGCGACTTCATATCGGCAACGAAACGACCGTTAACTAGTGGCATGCGCAGCTCTTTTCCTCATAGGCCTTGAGGGACTCGCCCTCTTCGGAACGGTAAGCGGCCTGGCGGGCACGAAGGTCATCCCAGTCGACCAGGGTGGCATCGAAGTCGGGGCCGTCGACGCAAGCGAACTTGGTCACGCCGCCCACCTCGACGCGGCAGCAGCCGCACATACCGGTGCCGTCAACCATGATGGGGTTGAGCGACGCGGTGATGGGGGTGTCGTACTTCTGGGCGGTGAGGGTCGAGAACTTCATCATCGGAACGGGGCCGACGCAGAAGACCTGGCTCACGGCCTTGTCCTGCAGCAGGCGCTCCAGCGGAGCGGTGACAACGCCCTGCTCGCCGTAGGAGCCGTCGTCAGTGGTGATGTGGATGTGGTCCTCGTCGAGGAGCTCGCGGAACTGGTCCTCCATGAGCAGGAGGTCCTTGGTGCGGGCGCCCATGATGGCGTGCACCTCGTGGCCGGTCTCGACCAGGTGCTTGGCGACCGGGAAGGCAATTGCCAGGCCGACGCCGCCGCCAATGACGGCGCAGGGGCCCTCGGCCATCTCGGTGGGAACGCCCAGCGGGCCCACGACGTCGCGCAGCGACTCGCCGGCCTCGTAGGTGGAAAGCATCTCGGTGGTCTTGCCGATCACCATGAAGATGAACTCGACCCAGCCCTCGTCACCGTTCCAGCCGGCCAG
The DNA here is from genome assembly GCA_027687465.1 of Coriobacteriaceae bacterium AF08-21. Lineage (GTDB taxonomy): Bacteria > Actinomycetota > Coriobacteriia > Coriobacteriales > Coriobacteriaceae > Collinsella. The sequence continues at coordinate 39,281 of JAQCQR010000021.1, read as the reverse complement.
GGTAAACGGGACGCGCTCGCCCGTCTCGTTGGCACGAACCATGAGGAACTGTCCAGCGTGCGCATGCTTGGCGATTGCAGGCGCCTCGATGCGGAACTTGAACACCTTCTCAGAGAACTGCGTCTTCTCCAGGATCTTATACATAGAACCCCTCTCTTGTTAGGGCCGCCGAACCGTGCCTCCACGGAAATGGACGGTAGCCCGAGTAAAACCGTACGCGCACAGGCGTTGTGCAGACATACGGTGCAAATTATACCCTCATGGACATGCTGTTTACGTGTGTCTTCGGCGGTTGGGAAAAGGGCTTATCCACTTCGTCCTGCCGAATAGGGGCAGGTTTATTTTGGTCAGTTTTATCAGGTAAAACAGCAAAGGGGGCCGGCCTCGGGTTGTGATGAGGCCGGCCCCCTTTGGGGCGCTATGCGTGTATGGCGGCGCGCGGTTTATCGTGATGCCGCAACTGGGGCGTTTCCGCAGGTAAAACCTGCCAAAAAACCTGCCCCTAAATGATAGGTTTTAGTGCTTGCCGTTGGCGGAGGCGGCACCGTTGACGTGGTCGCGGGCATAGACCACGCCGTGCACGATCGCCAGGCCGGCGGCGTCGGCCGCGCGGGCACAGGTGTCCTGGAAATCCTCGGCCTCGCGGGCGCGCAGCTGCTTAAGCACGTAGTCGGCGACGGCCATCTTGCCGGGAGGGTTGCCGATGCCGGTGCGGATGCGGCTGAAGTCGCGGCTGCCCATCTTGTCGATGATGGAGCGCAGACCGTTGTGGCCAGCATGGCCGCCGCCCACCTTAACACGCACGTCGCCGGCGGGAATATCGAGCTCGTCGTGGATGACGAGCAGCTCCTCGGCTTTGATCTTGTACTCGCGGCAGAGCTTGGAGATGGGGCCGCCCGAGGTGTTCATGTACGACTGCGGCTTGACCAGCACAATCTGGCGCTTGCCGCCCTCTTCCTCGGCATCGTTGATATTGATGAGCGCGACCTCGGCGCCGGCCTGGTTTTTCCAGTACGTGACGCCGGCCTGACGCGCCAGCTCGTCGATTGCCTTAAAACCGGCGTTGTGGCGGGTCTCGGCATATTCCTCGCCTGGATTGCCAAGTCCGGCAACCATACGAATCTTAAGCGGCTGTGCAGCTGCCATATTTGTCCCTTCGTTACACAAATAGTTCAATCAACGACAAAGGCTACCACGCCCGCCGAAGGCGAGACTTCGTTTCAGCGAAATCCCACCAGACAAAAGCGCGGCCGCGGCAGAGCGAGCCGTCGGAACAGAAGAAACCCCCGCGCGACCTTTGCGAAGCAAGGGAGAGCGCGGGGGTTTCTTCTGTTCCGACGGCGATGCGCCGGGTTGCAAGGACGATGCGACTACAGTGCGAAGTCGCCGCCGACGAGCGTGGAGACGGGCTCCTCGTGGTAAACGGCGGAAATGGCCTGAGCGAACTCCTCGGCGACCGAGATGGTCTTGATCTTGCCGCCGACCTCGACGGGGATGGCGTCGGTGACGACGCACTCGACGATGGGGGCGTCGTTCAGGCGCTCGATGGCCGGGCCGGAGAAGATGCCGTGGGTGGCGCACACGTAGATGTCGCCGGCGCCCATGGCCTTGAGCTCCTTGACGTTGGCGCACAGGGTGCCAGCGGTGTCGATCATGTCGTCATTGATGATGCAGGTCTTGCCCTTGATATCACCGATGATGCCCATGACCTCGGCGGCGTTGTGGCGCGGACGGCCCTTGTGGGCGATGGCGAGGCTGCAGCCGAGCATGTCGGACAGCTTCTTGGCGGCTTTGGCACGACCCACGTCGGGGGAGACGACAACCAGGTTGTCGGTGTCGAAGTGCATGTCGTTGTAGTACTGGCCAAACAGCGGCAGTGCGGACAGGTGGTTAACCGGGATATCGAAGAAGCCCTGGATCTGGCCCTGGTGCAGGTCGAGGGTGATGATGCGGTTGACGCCGGCGCGCTCGAGCAGGTTGGCGACGAGGCGGGCGGTGATGGGCTCGCGCGGGCCGGCCTTGCGGTCCTGGCGGGCATAGCCGTAGTGGGTGATGACGGCGGTGATGGAGCGGGCGGATGCGCGCTTGGCAGCGTCGGTGGCGATGAGCAGCTCCATGAGCATGTCGTTGACGTTGCCGCCGGCCACGGACTGAATCAGGAAGACGTCGGCGCCGCGGACGGTCTCGTCGTAGCGGGCGTAAATCTCACCATTGGCGAACTGCTTTAGCGTAAGGCCCGAAAGCTCGACCCCAAGGTACTCAGCGATCTTCTGAGCGAGGGGACGGTTGGAGGAACCGGAATACACGCGGATGGACTTGCGCATATTCTCCGACTTCTCGGGATCATTAATCGGCATTACCCTTCTCCTTTATACATCGAATGCCATATAGATGCCTTTTTGCATTGTAACCGCGCGGCGGGGTTAATCGGGTCTTGATAACGTCTTTACCGTCAACGGACACGAACCGACCACTCATTCCGGTCGCGCAGGTCAGCATAGAAAAAGGAGCCGTCCCCATGGGAACAGCTCCTTAGATGCTTGGTAAAACGTTATACCTCGTCGTCCTCGTGCAGGCGGCGGCGGTAATCGGCGGCCCAGCCCTCAATATTTACCTGACGGGCGCGGCCCAGACCGAGCGCGTCTGCCGGGACCGGCTCGGTGATGACGGAGCCAGCGGCCACGAGCGCGCCGTCGCCGATCTGGGCGGGCGCGACCATCATGGTGTCGGAGCCAATGAAGGCGTCCTTGCCGATGACGGTCTTGTGCTTGTGCACGCCATCGTAGTTGCAGGTGATGGAGCCCGCGCCCACGTTGACGCCGGAGCCCATGGTGGTGTCGCCGATGTAGGACAGGTGCGGCACCTTTGAGCCCTCGCCGATCGTGGACTTCTTGATCTCCACGTGCGTGCCGGCCTTGGATCCGTCGAGCATGTGGGTGCCCGGGCGCAGGTAGGCGCGCGGGCCGCAGTCGACGCCGTTCTCGATGACGGCCTCGATGGCGATGGTCTCGTCGATGACGCAGCCGCTGCCGACGGTGGTGTCGGTGAGGCGGCTGTTGGGACCGAGCTGGCACTCCTCGCCCACGGTGACGTGGCCGATCAGGTGCGTCTGCGGCCACACGACGGTATCGCGGCCGATAACGGCATCGGGGCCGATCCAGGCCTGCGTGGGGTCGATGAAGGTGACGCCCTCGGCCATCCAGTGCTCGTTGATGCGGTCGCGAGCGATGGCAGTGAGCTGCGCGAGCTGGATGCGGCTGTTGACGCCCAGGCCATCACGGTAGTCGTCGCAGTGAAAGATGGAGACCGCCTGGCCATGGCCTTTGAGGATTTCGAGCATGTCGGGCAGGTAGTACTCGGACTGCGCGTTGTCGTTGCCGATCTCGTTAATGTGGGCGGCGAGCTGCGCGCCGTCGAAGGCGTAGCAGCCGGCGTTGCACTCCAGCAGCGTGGCGGCCTGCTCGGGCGTGCAGTCCTTCTGCTCGATGATGCGCTCGATCTGACCATCGGCGCCCAGCTTGATGCGGCCGTAGCCGAAAGGATCGGGCGGGGTCATGGTCATGACGGTGCAGGCGAGCTCGCCGGTGGCGACGGTTTGCGCGAACTTGGCGACGGTGTCGGCGGTGATGAGCGGCAGGTCGCCGTTGAGCACCACGACGGGGCCTTGCGTGATGCCACAGGCCTCGAGCGCGACCTTCACGGCGTGACCGGTGCCCAGACGCTCGGTCTGCTCGACGCACTCGACCTTGGTGGCGCTGTTGGCGTAGGCGCCGTCGATGAGGGCGCGCATCTCGTCGGCGTGGCTGCCGATGACGACCACGACGCGGCTGCAGCCGGCCTTGATGGTGGCATCGACGATCCACTGGACCATGGGCTTACCCAGGATCTTGTGCGAAACCTTGCAGTGGTTCGACTTCATGCGGGTGCCCTCGCCGGCGGCGAGGATAATTGCGGTTGCGTCCATGTGATCTCCTGTTACGTTATAGAGACGTGTGTTTGGAAACGATACACGGCGCAATATGATACCGCAGGCATATGATGAGCGCGTAACGATTGGTTTGCGGCGGTTGAGGCTTGCGCCGCCGGCGTGGCGTTTGCACTGCGTACGTGCGGCGTTGGCGGTGCTGCGGAGCTGTTGTTTGAGCGAGGGGACGGGGGTGCCCGTGGACAACATACGAGAGGAGTTTGGCGGCGAGCCCGTCGCGGCATTCTCGATGTCGCATCCGGCTGTGCCGGCACTCTATATAGTGCTGACGCTGGGGCTCACTATGTTCTCGATGCAGCCGGTACTGATTGCGCTGTCACTTGCGGGCGGGCTGGCGTATGGATTTGCGACGCGTGGGGCTGCCCGCACGCTGGGCGCGCTCCGCTGGCAGCTGCCGGTGATTTTGATCGTCGCGGTGCTCAATCCGCTGTTTAGCGCCTCGGGCTCGACGGAGCTGTTCCGTATTGGCATGCGCGCGGTGTATCTGGAGAGCATGGTATACGGCCTGTGCATGGGCGGGCTGTTTGTGGCGAGCGTGCTGTGGTTTGAGGCGGCGGCGTCGATGCTCGAATACGACAAGGTGCTCGCGCTGCTGGGCAATGCCGCACCGGTGATTGCGCTCATGATCTCGATGTGCATGAGGCTTATCCCGCAGTTTTTGCGCCGCGGTCGTACGGTGTTGGCGGTGCAGGATGCGATTGATGTGCCGGGCCGCGCGCCGGCCGACCCCGTGCGCTCGCGCTTGCGGGCGTCGAGCGTGTTGATGGGCTGGGGCATGGAAGATTCGCTGGAGCGTGCGGACGCGATGCGCTCGCGCGGGTGGGGTGCCGCGACGCGTCGTACGACGTATGCGCGGTATCGACTGGGGTGCAGCGACGTTGCCGCGCTGGTCGGGCTCGCGCTGCTTGGTGCTGCCGCGGTGGCGGTGGCGTGGACCGCGACGACGCAGTATTCGTTTTACCCGCAGCTTTCGGTGCCGGCGCCGTGGCCTGGCTATATTGTGTACGCGGCTTGGATGGTGTTGCCCTGTGTGCTGCACGCGATTGACGAGAAGAGGTTTGGCTGATGACCCGGTTGGATAACTGCTCGGTAACGGGCGGGGCGTGCGGCTCCGATGTGCCTGCGATTGAGGTGCGGGGCCTGAGCTTTACCTACCCCGGGGCTGAGGCGCCGGTACTCGTCGAGCTCGACTGGTCTGTTCCCCAAGGTGCGTTTGCACTGCTGGTTGGTGGTACTGGGTCGGGCAAATCGACGCTACTCTCGCTGCTCAAGCCCGAGATCGCTCCGGCGGGCGAGCGCACTGGTGATGCGCGCGTGCTGGGCGAGAACGTTGCCGACATGGACGTGCGGGCATCGGCGGAGCGCGTGGGCTATGTGTTCCAGGATCCCGAGAACCAGATCGTGTGCGAAACCGTGTGGCACGAGATGGCGTTTGGCCTGGAAAATCTGGGTATGTCGCGCGACGAGATGCGCCGTCGCGTAGCCGAGACCAGCTATTTCTTTGGGCTGGAGGATTGGCTCCACCGCGATACCGATACACTTTCGGGCGGACGCAAGCAGCTGCTGTCGTTGGCGGCCGTGCTGGCCTTGCGCCCGCGCGTGCTGCTGCTCGACGAGCCCACGTCCCAGCTCGATCCTGTTGCCGAGAAAAATTTTCTGCACGCGCTGTTTCGCGTGAACCGCGAGCTGGGTTGCACGGTTGTTGTGGCAACGCACCAGCCGCGCCCGATGCTCGAATATGCGACGTGCGCGTATCGGATTGAGGGCGGCCGCGTGCGCGAGGTGGCCGACATTGCCTCCTTGGGGCATCGCGAAGAGCTGTTTTCTGGCGAGGTGCCAGGGTGGGGTGGCTCGCGGCGTGCAAAAAACGGAATTTTCAGCATCGCTGGTGGCCGGCAGGGCTCTTTAGACCCGCACGCGGACGTTGCGGGTGCGAAAAAGGGACCGAAAACGGACAAATCGGCTAAATTTGAGGCGCAAATCCTGCCGCAGGACGACTCGGGGGCGTCATCGCGCGCCGGTGGATGCAGAATATTCCCAAAAATGTACGCTGGCTCGGCCACCACCTTGACAGGAAGCTGGTTTCGCTACGATCGGGCGTCCGGCTGGGTGCTGCGCGGACTCGATGTGGCGTTTTCGACTGGCGCGGTGTATGCGATTGTGGGCGGAAACGGCTGCGGCAAGTCGACGATGCTCTCGATTCTGGCCCGAACGGCTAAGCTGCAGCGCGGCCGCTGCGAGCGGGCCGCAAAGAGCGCGGCGCTCATGCCACAAAACCCCAAGGCTCTGCTGGTGGGGGAGACCGTGCGCGACGAGCTCATGGAGTGGGCGGACCGCTGCGGCTATAGCGAGGATGAGGCTCGCGCCTGCGCCGCAAAGTTGGGCCTCGAGGGGTTGGGCGATCGGCACCCCTACGACCTCTCGGGCGGTCAGCGCCAGCTGTTAGCCCTGGCAAAGCTCCTGCTCATAGGGCCCGAGCTGCTGCTTTTCGATGAGCCGACCAAGGGTCTCGACCTTGCGAGCCGTCGCATTATCGCTGCGGCCCTGCGCGACCATGCCGCTGCGGGCGGAACCGTGATCATGGCCACCCACGACCTCGATTTTGCCGAGCAGGTGGCCGACACCGTCTCGATGATGTTCGACGGCGAGCTCGCCTGCACCGAGCAGGCGCAACAGTTCTTTGCCGGAAACATGTTCTATAGGCCGTAGGGAGGTGCCGCCGTGGCCTTTGCGCGCGTTATGTCCAAGCTTGAGATTCCGTTGCTGCTGGCGGTGCCGATGGCGATGGCCTCTGCCATGTTTGCCGGTATCGAACAGACGGCGCTTTTGATGCTCGCCGTAGTGGTGTTGGTGCTTGCGCTCTTCTTTGCAGGTTTTGAGGCCTCGCGCCCGGCGCTTCGCCAAATCATGCCCACGCTCACGCTGGCGGCCCTTGCCGCCGCTGGGCGCATCCTCTTTGGACCCATCCCCGACTTTAAGCCCGTGAGCGCTATCGCCATTATCGCGGGCGCCACGCTGGGGCACCGCAACGGCTTTATGGTGGGTGCCCTCGCGGCCCTCACCAGCAACTTTTTCTTTGGTCAGGGCATGTGGACCCCGTGGCAGATGTATGCCTGGGGCATGGTGGGCTATGCGGGCGGAGCACTGGCGCGCGCGGGGGCGTTTGACCGTGCGGATGGAACCGTGCGCATGCCGGCGTTGGTCGCGGCTGGCTTTGCCTCGGGCATGCTCTACGGCGCCATCATCAACGTTTACGACATCGTGGGCTTTGTTCAGCCGCTGACCTGGGTGGGCGCCGTGGCCCGTTTGGCCACGGCCGTGCCGTTCGATGCGGTGCACGGACTCTCGACAAGTCTCTTTTTGGCGGTGCTCTACCGCCCCTGGTGCCACCGTATCAACCGCGTGGTGCGCAAATACGGGCTGTAGGAACGCTTGGCATAGTTTGAACTCTCTCTAAACTTTGAGTCGAGGAAGTTGCTCGGCTTGAGACGCTCTCGCCTGTGGACGGCGGGCGTCTCCGCGCGAACGGTAGCTGACCTAATTATGAACGTTAGAGACGGCATGGCTATTTACCTGCGCAAATATGCGTTCTATCAATCGAAAGTTTGGACAAACCCATCCCACGATACATGGCGTAAACCGCATAATGACCAATACACTCTTCTGCGAAATCCAGTTTTGCAATTGGATGTGTCTGCAGAAGGGAGTCTATCGATGTTCGCAGATACTGTACTAAAGGGAAAGGTGTTCACCTCCAATCGCGCTGCGCTTCGCGCCGATGCCGCGGCCATAAAGGACGGCACCTTTGTCTACGTGGGCGATGCCCAAGGGGTCGAGGAGTTTATCGGGCCCGATACCGAGGTGCTGGAGTCTGGGGACGGCATGTTCATGCCGGGCTTCTGCGACGCCCATATGCACTTCTCATCGGGTGCTGGCCAGTTTGCCTACGAGATCGATATCGTGGGCTTGGAGACGGTGGACCAGTACATCGACACCATCCGTGAGTACGTGGAAAAGAACCCCGGTCGCGAGTTCTACAAGGGCATGGGCTGGGATAACGCCGTGTTCGAGAACGAGGGCAAAACGCAAACCAAGGAGCTGCTCGACGCCGTGTGCCCGGACGTCCCGATGCTCATCGGGTCCTATGACGGCCACTCCTACTGGGTCAATAGCAAGTGCCTGGAAAAGGCCGGTATCGGTCTCGGCTTCGTAAGCAAGGAAGCGGGCACCATCGTACTCGACCCCGAGACGCAGGAGCCCACCGGCTTGGTACGCGACTGGGCCATGAACGATGTCTTCCGTGCTATTCGCCCCTACACCGTCGAGGAGTTCAAGAAGGCTACCCTCCCGCTGCAGGACGACCTGATCGCCGTTGGCCTTACCAACATCTACGAGCCGATCCTGCGCGACGAGGAGACGGCCCAGATGGCGCTCGAGGAGCTCGACATCGAGCATAAGCTCAAGCTCAAGGTGACCTCCGGCTTCTATTGCAAGCCCGAGAGCGAGACCCTCGAGAAGATCGACCGCTGCGCCAAGGTCCGCGACTCCTACCATGGCGACCACTACCAGTGCAACAACATCAAGTTCGTGCTCGATGGTGTGATCGAGTCCGGTACCGCCTACCTCAAGGACGAGTACACCGATAAGCCCGGCTTTACCGGCAAGCCCAACTGCACGCCCGAGGCCTATAACGAGATGGTCAAGTATGCCAAGGAGCAGGGCTTCCAGGTGCACGTACATGCCATCGGCGACGCCGCTATTTCCATGGCGCTCGATGGCTTTGAGTACGCTCAGGCAACCGATCCCGTGGAGGACTGGCGCCCGACCATCACCCACCTGCAGGTCATGAGCGATGAGGACATCGACCGTTTTGCCGTCCTTAAGGGCATCGCTGCCGCCAACCCCACCTGGCATTTCAAGGATCCCGTGTGCTATGAATCCCTCGAGCATGCTCAGCTGGGCGATCGCGCTGAGTCCGAGTATCCGTTGGGCAAGTTCTGGGACCGCGGCATGGTCGTTACCACCGCTACGGACTTCCCTGTTTCCAATCCCGACCCCATGGAGGGCCTCGAGGTGGGCGTTACCCGTTGCGCTCCGGGCGATGTCTCCGAGGAGACGCTGCTCGATGCGAATCAGCGCGTGTCCGTTGAGGACATGATCTGTGCCGGCACCATCAATGGCGCCTATCAGAACTTCCTCGAGGATCGCATCGGCTCCATCGAGGTGGGCAAGGACGCGGACTTCGTGCTCATGGACCGCGACATCACCGCGATCGACCCCCACACCATCCACGAGGCCCAGTGCCTCATGACCGTCATCGACGGCAAGGTTATGTACAAGAAGGAGGTTGAGGCATAAATGGCCGAGACCAATGGAAACAAACTCGCCAAGAACTACACGCTGATCGGCTTGTTCCTGTTCGCGCTGCCCTCTGTCCTGCTCCAGCTTTGGACGGGCATCTATCAGATCTTCGATACGGCGATCGCCACCAACTTCAACAGTACGGCCACGCTTTCTGCCATCAACATCGTCTACCCGGCACAGGCTGTGGTCGAGGCCGTGGCGTTCCTGTTCTCCGGCGGTTCTGCGGCCCTGCTGGGCAAGCTGCTGGGCGAGAAGAAGGGCCTGGAGGCAAACAAGACCTTTACTGCCGTGCTCGTGATCTCTACCGTCATCTCTACCATCTGGGGCTTTGCCATCAGCTTCATGGGTGATCAGGTATGGTACATGCTGGGCGCCGATGCCGAGCTCGCTCCCTACTGCACCCAGTACTGGGATATCCACCGCTTCTTCATGCCGTTCTACAGCATCCAGCTGGGCTTCCAGATGTGGCTGCTCACGGCTGGTAAGCCCACGCAGTGCATGGTCATCACCATCCTGGGTGGCCTTGTGACCCTGGGTACCGACGTCATCTACCAGGGCACCCTGCACCTGGGCACCGCCGGCGCCGCTCTGGGCTTTGGCACCGGTGCGGCCTTTGGCGCCATCGCCTCTGCGCTGGTCATCTTCTCCAAGACGAGTACGCTGCACTACGCCTCGCCTAAGTGCCCCGGCAAGAACATCGCCGAGAGCTGCAAGATCGGCCTGGCAGACTTCATCTACAGCGCCGCTACCGGCTTCATGACCGCCATCTACAATATCCAGGCTATGAAATTCTTCGGTGCCGACGGCGTTGCGGTCGCAGCTATCTTCCTGTACGTCCAGTTCCTCTTCCTTGGGCCCTTCATCGGCTTTGGCAAGGGCGCCACGCCCATCATCAGCTATCAGATCGGCGAGAACGATCCCAAGAAGATCCACAGCACGTACGTCAAGTACCGTCGCCTGGGCATCATCATGATCGTTGTCATCGCGGTGCTCGGTATCGTCATGATGAACCCGATCCTCGTCGTTTACGGCCAGACCCCGGGCGATCCCGTGTACACCCTGGCCTCTCAGAAGTGGATCCTGTTCACCTCTTGCGCCGGCCTCATCGGCATCAATATCTGCATCCAGAACATGCTGACCGCCTTCAACGACACCACGATGCCGCTTGTCATTTCCGTGCTCCGCTCGCTCGTGCTGCCCATCGCCCTGCTGTTCGTGCTCCCCATGATCATGGGCGGCGACGGCGTGTGGCTGGCGCTGACCGTGGCCGAGGCCATCACGGCCGTGGTCTCGCTCTTCTTCCTCAAAAAGGGTGCCGATAAGTACGGCTACAACACCGATGAGGGCGTTGAACTTCCCGAGGAGGTGCTCGAGGCCGCACGCGCTGCGGCTGCCGAAGAGGTGTAAGCGTCGTTGCTGTCCGTGAACCGCTGAATTTGGCAACGGCGTCATGGCATCTTCTGAGGCGGCATCGCTTGCGAATCGAGCGGTGCCGCCGTTTTTATTGACGATGGGAGTCTTGTGAAACTAACGGAAAGAAAGCTTGCATCCCTGTGGAATGCGGTGCTCAACCCGCTATTGCTCTGCATGTTTCTTCCTATACTCGAGGGTAAGCCAGCGCTTTCATTTGAGGGAGTTACGGGGTTTTGGGGGCAGCTTGCTCTAGCCATGGCAATCGCCCTCGTGCTGAGCAAGCTGCCCGCATTCGGTCATCTGGTAGAGTTTTGCTCCGAGAGCCTGGGCGCGAAGCCGGGCACGATGGGGGCTAAGCTTCTGGAGACAATATTTGGTGCAACGGCATTGTTTTTGATTATCGCTCTGGGCGAAACGGCCCTGGTATCGGGTGTTGGTCCCGTGGGCGATACCACCTTTATTTCGCGCTGGCAAAAGCTCGTCTTGACGGGCTGGCCGCTGGTGGTCTGCGGCGGAGTCCTGCTGGAACCGGTATCGCTTGCACTGGGAAGGGCGTGTGCCCGTGCTATCGGTGTGCCCGTAGACGAGCTCGAGGCCGCCGGCTGCGCCGAGGTTGAGGTGTGAGATGAGATGGTTGGTGTAAACTGACCCATGCTTTATTGCCTCTGACGCGGAAGGTACGCCCCATGGGCTTCTACATTTACCTTTACAACGTCCTCTTTCTTTGCCTCTTTGCCTGCGCTGCGTTCTATTGCGGCGTGGTGCGCAGCGTTACCGATAACCGGAACTTTGGTTTTTTGTCTGCCTTGATGGTGCTTCTGGCATTGGAAGGCGTGGCAGACATGGGCGCGGCCATTATCGATAGCAACTTCAGCTCGGGACTATTTACCGGGGCCTCGGTCGGTCTCTCCCCTCTCGATATCGCTAAGTTGATGTTTCAGCTGGGCGAGGAAGCCGTCTTTTATCTTTTGGCATGCGGACTGGACGGTCTGTCGCCGCGCGTGCTTCCGTTCATCGCGTTTCCTCTTGTTGCGCTCGCGCGCTGCGTGGCGGGCATGGTCGGCGGCTCCGTTGCATGTGACCTGCTGTATCTTCTTGCCGACCCTGCGATTATCGCTGGTTTGAGCGTCTGGACGCTTAAGGGGATGGCCGGCAAGAGTGGTGATGAGATCTACCGTTGCCGATTTGTCCAGATCACGATTTTCATGTGCCTGTGCGCCTACCTTGGATCCATTGCGGAGAGCGTTATCTATGCCGTGCTCTATGTCACGCGGGGTAGCGCTCCGTTCTTTGTTGGAAAGATCAGCATCTTCGAGGACCTGCTTTGGGCTGGACTCTCGGTAGCGTGCATCGTTTACGCGCGCAGTTGCCAAGATCACGTGATGCTCAAGCGCACCGAGCTTTTGGTGAACGACCGTCTCGACATGTACAGACTTGAGATGGAGCGCCGCGAGTCTGAGGAACGCGCCGGCGATATAGCAGGCTTTTGCGCGCTTTATGAACTCACGCCGCGTGAGCAGGAGGTGCTTGCGCGCGTGTTGGGCGGCTGCGCCAACCAGGAGATCGCTGACGAGCTGAGTATCTCGCTCGGTACCGTAAAGACGCACGTTCACAGCATCTACCGTAAACTCGCCGTCTCGCGTCGAAGCGAGCTCATGGGCATGTTCTATGAACGCTCACATGCTGGGCCTGGTAGGGAATAAGTGAATCTCAGGGCTCTGCAAACAAAATGAGGGGGCTAAAAGTCCGCGGTAGAGATCGTTTTGATGCTCTAATGCGGACTTTTGGCCCCCTCAATCCCTGTGGGGAGTGTCGGTGGCGGGCACGTTGCCGGCGGCTGTCCTGCTGGAGGCCGCTAGTGCTCCTTCTTTGCTGCGAGCGCGTGCGTCGCGTTGAGCAGGATCAGGCCGAGTAGGCTGGCTGTGACGCTTGCGGCGAGCACGGCGCACTTGGCCACGAGCTACTCGGTGCCAGCGGTAAACGAGAGCTCGCTGATGAAGATGCACATGGTAAATCCCACGTCGCCGAGCACGCCCACGCAGAGCATCTGGCCCCAGTTAGAGCCCTCGGGCAGCGGCGAAAAGCCGATGCGCACGAGCAGTGCCGTCACGGTCAGGATGCCGAGCGGCTTGCCCGCAACGAGGCCAAAGTACACGCCGAGCGCCACCGGATCGGTGAGCACGCTCGCCATGTCAACGCCCACCAGGCGCAGCTGCGCGTTGGCAAAGGCAAAGAGCGGCAGGATCAAAAAGTTGACGGGCGCGGCGATGGTGGCCTCCACGCGCTGGAGCGGCGGGGTCACGCGGTGCATCACGCGCTCGACGCGCTTGGCCGTGCGGGTAAACTCGTGCTGACCCAAAACGTGCTCGTCGGGGTCGTAGATGTCGTCGAGCTCGGAGCCACGGGCGGCGAGCCAGTCCTGCACGTGGTCGAGGTTGATATCGGAGCGCGCGGGTAAAAAGAACGCCAGAATCACGCCGGCGAGCGTGGCATGCACGCCGGAGTTGTACATGCAAAACCACAGCACCAGGCCCAGCAGGATGTACCAGCGCGCGCGGTAGACGTCGAGCTTGTTAAGGACGCCCAGCCGTGCATGGCGCCGCCCCAGTTGAGCGCGGCGTAGATGGCGGCCGGCGCCACCACGCCGCCGCACGCGGCGAGGATGGGCATCATGGCCTGGCGCGGGTTGGTGAGTACGCCCGCCGTGAGCTCAAACTTGAGCTCGATCCCGACGGTGAGGAAGAAGATCGCCATAAGAAAGTCGTTGATAAAGCCCTCGAACGAGATCTGGCCGGTAAAGGCGCCCACCTGGATGGCGAGCGGCGCCTCGAGGAGCTCTTTGACGGGGTAGTAGGCGTTGGTGTTGGCAACGATCACCGCGGCGATGGCGGCGAGCACCATGACGGCTGCGGCGATGGTGCCGTTGCTCGTGATGCGCTCGAGTGCGGGGTGGCGCTCGACACGGCGGGTCACGGCGGGCACCGCGACGATCTTGTTGGGCGAGGCCGACCGCGCGGCCTCGTTTGCGGGTGTGGATTGGTTCATGTTGCTGACGGGCTCTTTTTTCGCCGAAACTGGAGAATTGGTTGTTTAGAGGGCTGATAAAGGCTTTCACTCGGCCGAAACTCCAGTTTCGGCCGAGGGTAGGGGCCGCGGAGGGCAGGGCTTGCGTGCGGGCCTAGCGCGCCTGGCGATCCCGGCCGGCTAAAGCTCCAGCGTGAGGGTGACGGGGCAGTGGTCGCTGCCGAAGATGTCGCCGCGGATGCCGGTGTCGCGTACGTTGTCGGTGATTGCGTCGCTTACCAGGAAGTAGTCGATGCGCCAGCCGGCGTTGTTCTTGCGGGCATTAAAGCGATAGCTCCACCAGCTGTAGACGCCCTCGACGTCGGGGTTTGCCGCGCGCCAGGTATCGGTAAAGCCGGCGTTGAGCAGCTCGGTAAACTTGCCGCGCTCCTCGTCCGAAAAGCCTGCGTTGCCGCGGTTGGACTTGGGGTTCTTAAGATCGATCTCCTCGTGTGCCACGTTAAAGTCGCCGCAGGTCACCACGGGCTTGCCGGTCTCGCGCTCTAGTGCGCTCAAAAAGCCACGATAGGCATCGTCCCAGGCCATGCGTACATCGATGCGCGCGAGCTCATTTTGGGCGTTGGGCGTATAGACGTCGACAAACCAAAACTTGTCGAACTCGAGCGCGCAGACGCGGCCCTCGGTTGCGGCCTGGGCGACGAGCTCGGCCTCATCGCCCTCGCTAGCGTAGGGTAGCAGTGCGTCGGCGCGCAGCACGCGCAGCGGTTCCTGGCGGCTAAAGACCGCAGTGCCCGAATAACCTTTACGCTCGGCGTAGCTCCAAGTTTGGTGATAGCCGGGCAGGTCGATATCGACCTGGCCCTCCTGCAGCTTGGTCTCCTGCAGCGCCAGGATATCGACGTCGAGTTCTTGCGCGATCTGGATAAAGCTTGGGTCCTTTTTGAGCACGGCGCGCAGGCCGTTGACGTTCCACGAGGCGAAAGTGTAAGTCTGAGGCATGGTGTCCTTTCGACGGGGTTTGCAGGCTTAAGATTAGCGCAACAGGGGCGGGGTGGGCTCCGCGCGTGCTGACTCAAAGGCCGCATGCCGGGATGTCGCCCGACGCTGCCCGACCAACAAGGACGGAGGACTCATATGACGCAGGCAATATCGGACCCCAAGCAGGCCTCCGCCGCACTGGCGGAGCTGTTCGGTACCCACAAGCGTGTGGTGTTCTTTGGCGGCGCCGGTGTTTCCACGGCGAGCGGCATCCCCGATTTCCGCAGCGTGGACGGCCTGTATCACCAGCAGTTTGCCTACCCGCCCGAGACTATGCTCTCGCATAGCTTTTATGAGGCGCATCCGGCCGAGTTCTTCGACTTCTACCGCACCAAGATGATTGCGCTTGGCGCCAAGCCCAACCGCTGCCACACCAAGCTGGTTGAGTTGGAGCGCGCCGGTAAGCTAAATGCCGTGGTGACGCAAAATATCGACGGCCTGCATCAGATGGCCGGCTCACAGCGCGTGTTCGAGCTGCACGGATCGGTCCATCGCAACATTTGCCGGTCGTGCGGCGCGGTCTATAGCGCCGAGTGGATTTGCGCGCGCGAGCACGAGGATACCGCGGGCGTGCCCGTGTGTCCTGTGTGCGGTGGTCGAATCAAGCCCGATGTGGTGCTCTACGAAGAGCCGCTCGATGGGCGTGTGTTGGCCGGTGCCGTTGCCGCCATCGCCGCGGCCGATGCCCTCATTGTAGGCGGGACCTCGCTCGTAGTGTATCCGGCGGCGGGCCTTACGCGTTACTTTACTGGCGATACGCTGGCCATTTGCAATTTGGCGCCCACCGATCAGGATGCAAATGCCGACCTGCTGATTTCTTGCGACATCGCGGCCGCGTTTGCGTTCTAGCCCGTGTGCGCGGATACAATAGAAAGACTGAGTGCAAAGCGACCCCACCGCCTGCGCCCGAGCGCGGCGGCGTGGGCATTTTAGGAGGATGTTCATGGCGAACGACAGCAAGACATGGCGGTGCGGAAAGTACGAGCTCAGCTTTGACCGTCCGCGCATCATGGGCGTCCTCAACGTGACGCCCGATTCGTTTAGCGACGGCGGGGACCACTTCGACCCGGATGCTGCCATCGAGTATGGCCTGGCGATGCTCGACGCCGGCGCCGACATCATCGACGTGGGCGGCGAGTCCACGCGCCCCGGCTTTACCCCGGTCAACCCCGACGAGGAGGCTCGCCGCGTGCTGCCCGTGGTGCGCGCGCTGGCCAAGGAGGGCGCCATCGTCTCGATCGACACGCGTCATGTGGCGGTTGCCAAGGCGGCCGTGCGCTGCGGCGCCTCGATCGTCAACGACGTGACCGGCTTCACCGACCCCAAGATGGTCGAGTTTGTTAAGACGAGCACCTGCGGCGTCATTGTGATGCATGCCGGCGAGGTCGCCGCGCCCGCACGCACGCACGCAACGGTGCAGCTCGATACCTCGGCAGCGGCGTTTGTTGCCGAGAAAGCACGCGAGGCGGCTGCCGAGGCCGCGCGCGAGGCCGAGAAGCCGGCCCGTCGCCGTCGCGGCAAGCTGCTGGGCGACCCTAAGCCCGAGGCAAAGCTTCCGGGCGGCGTGGTGCAGCCCTCGTTGCCGTTTGGCGATCCGGAACCCGCGTCCGAGCCTACGGACGAACTGGGGCAGGAGACGCCGGGCGCCGAGCAGGCCGCGCCTGCCGCCGATACCGCTGCGCCCGAGGCCACGCCCGCGGCTACCGAAACCGCGCCGGAGCCCAATGATCACCTGGCGGCCATGATGCGCCGCAGCGCCCGCCGCGAGGAGGCCTACGTGCCCACCTCTCAGCTCCGCCGCTTCACCCTGCCCGATTCGGCGCCCATCATGCGCCGCGTTATGGGCTTTCTGTCCGACCAGGCCCGCACGCTCATCCATGCCGGCGTGTCGCGCGACCGCATCTGCATCGATCCCGGCCCGGGCTTTGGTAAGACGGCCAACGAGGACATCGTCATCCAGCGCGAGACCGCCAAGATGGCGTCGCTGGGCTATCCGCTCATGTGCGCCGTGTCGCGCAAGCGTTTTGTGGGCGCCGTCTCGGGCGTGACCGAGGCCGCCGCACGCGATGCCGCCACGTTTGGCGTGTGCCTGGGCGCTATCCAGGCCGGTGCCAACGTCGTGCGCGTGCACGACGTTACCGGCTTTGCGCAGTTCCTGAACGGTTACTGGGCTGTAGCCAAACCGCAACCGCGCCGTGCGTTTGTGGCCGTGGGCTCCAACCTGGGGCATCGTTGCGACAACATCCGCGCCGCACGCGACATGATCGCCGAGATCCCGCTCACCTGCGTGTCCAACTGCTCGCGCATCTACGAGAGCGAGCCGGCTTACGAGACGCGCCAGGACGCGTTTGCCAACGCCGTCATCGAGATCAAGACCGAGCTGGCGCCGTTGGTGCTGCTCGACGAGCTTATGAGGATCGAGGCCGAGCTGGGCCGCGACCGCTCCAAAAAGGCCAAGGCCAACGGTCCGCGCACCATCGACCTGGACCTGCTGTGGATGGACGGCGAGACCCACGGCGGCAAAAAGCTGCGCCTGCCGCATCCACTGATCGGCGAGCGCGACTTTGTGCTGGTGCCGCTTGAGGACCTGATGCACGACCCGGCGCGGTTCTTCCGCTACAACGGCGTCGAGGTCAAGGAGCCCGAGGACCGCGTGGGCCATATCGTGGGTGAATTGGGGCGTATGTAGATGATCGAGATGAATGCTGTTGCCGCTGGCACCGAGCTCGACGCGGCGCGTGACGCGGGCCGCGAGGGCGTGTCCGCGGGCTGGTGCGCGTGGAGCGCGGGCGATGCTTCGCTGACGTTTTCGCTGGTCGTTCGCCCCGACGTGAACATGCACGCCTTTCACGGTCTTCCGTTTGTGGCCGCGATGGGCATGATGGACGCGCTCGTGGGCACGACGTCGACGCCGGGCCTGGGCCTTGCCGGTAAGGTGGGTATCCAGTGGCCGAGTGACATCGTGTGCGGTGCGCCTGCGTTTGAGACGTCACTCGCGCGTGTTGCCGTGAACGGCGGTGCCGGTGCTGCGGGCATGTTTGCCGCGGTGACGGTTGATATTGAGCGTGCGGCGCTGGGTGAGCTTGGTGTGGATATGGCAGATGAGGCGCTGATCGAGGCATTGGCCGCCGCCGTGCTGGTCCGCGTGGACACCTGGGCGGTTGCCGCCAACACACCACAGGGCGCTGCCGGCCCGCTGGCTCCGGTGCTGGGCGAGTACTTTGACATGGTGCCACTGTTGGGTCGTCAGGTCGCGGCGGTGTCGCCCAACGGCTTGCCGCTTGCGGTCGGTGTGTTTGCGGGCCTGGACATCTGGGGCCGCGCGACCATCAAGACCGATGCCGGCGAGCAGGAGTTTCCGCCCGAGGCCGTACGGATTCGCGGACTGTAACGCGAGGTGCCCGCGCTCAAAGATAGCGATGACAACGAAGCCCTCTTCGGCCTGTGCTGGGGAGGGTCTTGTTGTCTGGGGAATGGGTTGTCAGCACCCTATTCCTCAAAACTGAAAATCTTTCGATTTTGAGGAATAGAATTAAGCCAGCTCGGCCTTTAACGAGGTATATTCGTTGCAGAGTCTATTCCTCAAAACTGAATAATTTTCGTTTTTGAGGAATAGCGATAGAAGACCGCAGGGAGGCACCAATGAAACTCATCAATAGAACGTCATATATGGACACGTTGACGAGCCTTATTGGCGTACCGGACATCAAGGTCATAACGGGCATTCGCCGTAGCGGTAAGTCAAAATTGCTCGAGGCCCTCCGCGATTACGTGGAGGCAAATCTGTCCAATTCGAATGTCATCCATATCAATTACAACCTCGACGAGTTCGAGGGCCTGCTCGAATATCATGCCCTGCTCGCCTATGTGAAAGAGCATCGAGTGTCCGACAAGCAAAACTTCCTGCTTATCGACGAGGTTCAGATGTGCGACGGCTTTGAACGCGCGATCAACAGCCTCCATGCATCCGAGCAGTACGACATCTTCATCACCGGATCGAACGCCTTTTTGCTGTCGAGCGATCTGTCGACGCTCTTTACGGGGCGCACGTTCGAGATCGAGGTTTTCCCATTCTCGTTTGAGGAGTATCGCTTTTATAGTGACGAGGGCGAGGTCGATCGCGACTTCGATGAGTACGCGAGAACCGGCGGTATGTCCGGCTCTTACCCTTATCCACTGCAGGAGCAGCGCTACCAATATCTCTCCAATGTCTTCAAAACGCTCATCGTGAGGGATATCGTGCAGCGGCATAACGTGAGAAACGAATCGGCACTGCTGCGCATTGCCGATTACATGATGGACAACGTCTCCAACATAACGTCGGCACGCAACATTACAGATGTTTTGAATGCGGATGGGCTAAAGATTACGAACAAGACGGTCGGCACGTACATGGGGTACCTGTGCGATGCGTTTGCCTTCTATAAAGTTCGTCGGTACGACATTCGCGGCAAAAAATACCTTAAGAGCGGCGAGAAGTATTACCTGGCAGACCACGCGTTCAAATACGCACTGCTTGGTACACGTGATATGGATTGGGGACGCGTATACGAGAACATGGCGGCCATCGAGCTGCTGCGCCGCGGATACGAGGTATACGTCGGTGTGCTCTATAAAAAGGAAATAGACTTTGTAGCAATCAAGCGAAGCGAGAAGCTCTACATTCAGGTGAGCGACGACATCAGCTCGGATAAGACGTTTGAACGCGAGATTTCGCCACTGCTGAGCATTGGCGATGCGTATCCCAAGATGATTCTTGCCCGCACACATCACGAGGCCACGGATCGCGATGGGGTGCAGATCGTGGACCTGGCGAGGTGGTTGTGCGGCGAGGCTTAGCAAAAAATCCTATTCCTCAAAACTGAAAAATTTTCGATTTTGAGGAATAGGATTGGAGGCTGGTTGCTGCGACCTGGCGTTTACTCTATCCCAGCTCCTGCATGCGGCGGTAGATTTCGCAGATGCCCTTGATGGTGAGTTGCCCGTCGACCACGTCGAAGGCATCGGTCGAATCGGCGACAATGCCGGCGAGACCGCCCGTGGCGATAACGGTGGCATCCTCGCGGCCCAGTTCGCGCTTCATGCGAGCGACCAGGCCCTCGGCCATGGCGGCGGCGCCCATCACGGCGCCGACCTTGATGCATTCCTCGGTGTCGCGGCCGATGGCGTGCTCGGGCGCCTCGAGCGGAACGCTGGCGAGCTTGGCGGCTCGGGCGGCGAGCGCGTCCATGGAGATGCGGATGCCCGGCGCAATCGCTCCGCCAATGTAATAGCCGTCCTCGTCGATGACGTCGATATTGGTTGCGGTGCCAAAGTCCACCACGATCGCCGGGGCGCCGTAGAAGGTCTCGGCAGCGACGGCGTTGGCGATGCGGTCGGCACCAACGGCCTGGGGGCGCGCCGCCCGCAGCTTGGTCACCGCGGCCGTCTGTGGCCCAATGACGATGGCGTCTGCCGCGATGCGGTCGGCCACGGCGTGCCACTCGCGCGAGAGCTGCGGCACCACGCCCGCAAAGGCGATCGCGTCGACCGCGCCGAGCGAGAGGTCGTACATCTTAAAGAAGCCCATCAGGCGCACGTGGATCTCATCGGCGGTGTAGGAGCGGTCGGTGGGCATGCACCACGACTGCACCAGCTTGTCTCCGTCAAACAGGCCCATGGCCGTCTGCGTGTTTCCCATATCGATAGCGAGCAGCATGTCTACTCCCGGTGTTGGCGTAAAAGGACGCGCACCATTGTATACGCGCCGCCGGCGCTACGCCACGATTTGCCAGCGCGGAACAATCACGTAGCTCAGGTCGTTGCCGGGGATAAAGATGTGCTCGCCGGGGTGAAGGTCGGCCTGTTCGCCACAGACAACGTGGCGGTTCTCAATCCACGCGCCAGCGGGGTTGTGAACGCTTGCGTGCAGTGAACTATCCTCGCGTATGCGCAGGTCGAGCACCCATCTGCCGATATCGGCGCTGCTGAGGATAATGGCTTTGATGCCTGCGCCATCCTCGGGCGTATCGAACGCGCGCGGGTCGCGGCCCAGGCGGCACGCGCGACAGCCGTCGAGGGGCACCGTCTTCCAAAGTGCCTCGCTGCCGGGTATCGGGCGGTCGCTGGCGGGTGCGATGGAAATCTCGAGCGCGAGCGTGCGGTTGAGCCCGACGGGCATGGGGGCGCCGCTTGCTGGCGGCTCAATCTGCATGCTGCCGAATCCCTGCTCGGCGGTGGCGGCACCCAGGTCGGCACGGTTGAGTTCCATGTCGTGGGCGATGCCGTACAGCACGGCGGCGAGCTGCGGCCCCAGGTAGTGGTTCACGATATAGCTTGCCTGCTCGCGCACGAAGACACCGCGATCGGTACGGCCGCTTTTCTTTTGGAGCCAGTTGAACATCCAACAGGCCTTGCCCAGGTTGCGGCGGAGCGTCTGCCGTAGCAGGCGAAACTCGACGAGGCCGTTTTCGTTGCCGGCAGCGGCGGCGGCCAAGGCAAGTGTGGCGTCATCGACGGCGTGGATGGTCCCACCGGGCGTGGTCGCCGTGCTGCACTCCCAAATCCAGCGGGCGAGCAGCTGGCCGGCCTGTTGCCAGGCGGCCGAGTCGTCCGCGGCGATCGGGGTGCGCCGCGCGGATGCATCTTCGGCGCGGCCTTGGGTGAACTTCCAGAGCCAACCGGTACGTGCGAGCTCAACGCGACACGCGGGCATTGCGCCCGCCTGTCCCGCCAAAATGTCGACATTGCCTTCGATAGCGGTGAAAAACGTGCGTTTGGCCAGGTATTTGATCCAGTCGGCGCCCGCCTTGCGATTGGCCGGCTTGGGTGTTGAGGGAATGCTGCCGAGCTGCGGCTCGGCAAGCGGAAGCTCGGCATCCGAAGCTTCCGAATAACCGGGCGCGTCCAGCAGCGTACCGATGCGGCGCTGCGTCTTTGCAAAATTGCGATTACGGACGATGGGCTGAAAGGCGTCCCAATCGCCGCGGTCGA
This sequence comes from Coriobacteriaceae bacterium AF08-21, assembly GCA_027687465.1. Classification (GTDB taxonomy): domain Bacteria; phylum Actinomycetota; class Coriobacteriia; order Coriobacteriales; family Coriobacteriaceae; genus Collinsella. Next base: position 17,485 of record JAQCQR010000021.1, on the reverse strand, counting down.
TAAAGGCGAGCGTGGCAGGGTCGATGCCGCCACGCTGGTCGTATGAGCCCATCTTGATACAGGTGCAGCGCAGCAGGGCGCTTTCGTTTTCGAGCACGGCATATTGCAGGCAGAGCATGCCGATCTGGCGACGCAGCAGCTTGGGATCGGGCTCGCGGGTGTCGGGTGCGCTGACTTCGATGCCCGCCGGTTCGTCTGCCGCGCTCCAAGGATCGCAGCCTCCGTGCTCCAAAAACAGCAGGCAGGCAGCGGCACTTCCCGTCAGCGCGCGGGGCCGAAACTCGGCATCGTTTGCCATACTGCCGCAAAGCACCTGCTCGGGCGAGGCCGAGCGGCGACGCACCGTAAAGTAGTCGCCCAAAAAGCTCTCGAGTTCGTCGCGGACGCGCTCTGCGGCAGCTCCCGTGCCGGCCTGAGCGAGCACCTCGCTTACCTGCGCGCCCGCGCGATACCAATCGACGTCGATGGCGTAGGCGACCTCGTCACCGAGTGCCTGGGCGCACCATGTGCCAAAGCCGCGGCTGGTCAGGGCATCGAGCTGCTCAAACAGCTCGGCATAGGCATTGTGGGGCGCGGCGCTGGCCATGGGATGTCCTTTCGCGATTACTTAGCTTCGCAGGGTATCAGATGCCGTCCATGATGACGCACGCGACCGTGAGCGGTGGGCGACATCGTTCAGCTGAAACGCGCAGTGCGGGTGTGCGGTTGCGTCCGGGTAGGCTCGCCGACAAGTTGGGCGAGCGGACGGAGGATGCCATGGATGCCCAAAGTGTGGTGAACAGTGTGTGGGGGCCGCTGCGCCGCGCGGCCCGCGGATGGCTGGATGCCGAGGCCGAGCTGGATCGATTTGCTGCACGCGTGGAGTGCGTGCTCGCTCCACGGCCTGGCGCGGCCCGCGCGGCGGGGGACCAGGCCGCCGGCGACGAGACGTTCGCCACGCCGCTGGCGCCGATGCCGTCGCAGCAGACGATGCTGGTGGATGCCGCAACGGCCGCGATGTCCGCGCTGCCGGAAGTTCCCGCGCAAACGCAGCTGCCGTTTGCCGAGCTCATCTACCCCATGCCGGGCACGCGCCACGCGAGCACGCTGGTGTATCGCGCGGGCGAGCGTGTGTTCAAGATTGCGCTTGATGCGGCTGCGGCTGCCCGGCTCGCGCACGAGGCTCGGTTTTTAGCCGGGCCGCTGTTGGGCTACGCGTGTTTTGCCGATGTGTATCGGCTGGGCTCGGTTTGCGATGCGCGTCTTTCGGCCGAGCCGCTCGTGTGCCTGTCCGAGCAATATATTGCGGGCTTGCCAGCCGATGCATGGGTCGAGCGGCATGCGCAGGGACTTGAGCCGGGATCGGTGGCGCGCGAGCAGATCGTGGGCGCACTCTATGACCGACTGCTCGAGGCGCTCGCCATTGTGCATCGCGCCGGGATTATCCATCGCGACATCCACCCGGGAAACATCCTGGTCGACGATGCCGGCGCCGTGCATCTGATCGATTCTGGTTGCGCGATCACACTTGTCGAGGCCGATGCCGCCGCGCGCGAGCCGGCGCTGCGCGAATGCGTGCTCAGCCGCGGCTTTGAGGCGCCCGAGGCCCATGTGGGCGGGCCGTATGCGCCCAAAACGGATCTCTATGCCGCTGCTGCCGTGGCGGCGCAGCTTGCCTACGGCACCCGCGACGTTACCGAGTTGCCGCCGATGCCGCTGGGGCGTCGCTTGGCCCGCGCGCTGGGGTAGGGAGCGGGCGCCGGGCCCGCGCGTCGCCGTCCACGTTTTCAACTGAATCGCGCGATGCCCCGGCGCTTTGGCCTCCTGCCACACTGTCGCCAACAAGGCGGGCGTCCAGAGCCCGCCACACCAACCGAAAGGATCAATCATGAATCGCTTCGAAAACGTCCCGACCACCATCCTCGGCACCGGATATCTCAACGAGCCGCACATGAGCGTGGTTTCGGTTAACGACTGCTCGTCTTCTGTCGCCGGTGTTATGGCCCAGATGAACCGCGGTCGTGCGCACTTTAAGCAGAAGGTCCGCGAAAACGCTAAGGCTCGCGAGCTAGTGGACATTGCGATGGTCAACGTGGCGAGCGATGTGCAGGTCATGCGACTGCGCGACGTCGTGTCCGGCGAGGGCGACGGGAGCGATGCCGGGCCTGCCAGCGCTGCCGCCGATACCCTGTCCGCACCCGACCTGGACGAGGCCGATGCCGCCTTTGTCCCCGTTAAGGACCTGCCCGACATCACGCTCAAGGCCCACGGCCTCACCCGTCTCAACGATGGCATCGTGCGCGCCCTCAACTTGGTGCACGACCACGCCCAGCGCCAGCTGCGCGCAGGCATCAATGTTAAGCGCTCGCTCGTGCTCATCTACACCGATGGGCGCGACGAGCCAGCCGGCAATGTGGACGAGGCCGCCGAGCTTATCGCCAAGATGGTCGCAAAGGACCAGGTAAAGGTGGTGTTCCTGGGCTTTGGCGACTTTGATCGCGCGACGGCCGAGCAGCTCACCAAGAGCTGCGGTGGCTATTTTGAGGCCAACTTTGACGCGAGCGACGGTGTGCCGTTCGACCGCTTCTTCCACTTCATGAGTGAGATCGCGTGCGGCATGAGCCAGCTGGCGCCCGGCACGGCGATCGCCACGTCCGAGACCTTCGACGGCGATGACGACGACATTCGCTTTGTATGCACCGATGGCGTGACCACGTTCGAAGAGTTCTGCAAGTAGGGCATCTGCCAGCGTCTGTATTCCAGCAAGCCCCGGACGCGGTGCCGGACGGACCAGAGCCCGCCGCGCCCAGCTGGTACGGATAGAAAGGACAGCCATGTTGATTCATTACGAGGCCAGCGTGACCGGCCCCAGCCATAAGCTGCAGGGACGCAGCAACCAGGATTGCCACTGCGTGCGCGTGGTGGAGATGCTTCGCACGGAAGAGGCAGTCGATGCGGCTGAATCGCGCGAGACCCCTGCCGCTCCTACGTCTGGCCGGGCGATTGTCGCCGCTGTTGCGGACGGCGTCTCGTCCATGATTTTGAGCGGCGAGGGCGCCCATCTGGCAAGTGAGGCCGCGGTCGACGCGGCTGCCGAGGCGTTCGTGCGCGGCGAGCTGGCACCGGGCGATGCCTCGGCCCTTAAGGGCGTGTTCGAGCGCGCCCTTCGCGCCGTAGCGGATGTCGCTGCCGGCGAGCCCGCTGCCGACATCGCCTCGTTTGCCTGCACGCTGTGCCTGGTGGTGTGGGATGGCGCGCGCGTTTGGTATGGCAATGCCGGCGACTCCGGTGCGATTGCGGCGGATGCCGCGGGCGCGCCGTTTGCGCTGACGCATCTGCACCGAGGCCCGCTTTCGTGCCAGGTGTTTCCCCTGCATGATACCTATCACTGGGAGTTTGGTTTTGCCGCGGGCGCTGCTGGCGTGCTCATGGCGACCGACGGCATGCTCGAGAAGTTTGCCGACTGGGAGCCCGGTGCCTATGGGGCGCCGACCGACTTTAACCGCGATGCCATCGACCTATTTATGGCGTGCGATATCGACGTGGAGGACGTGCCGGCGCTCTGCGGCGGTGCGGCCGATTATCTGCGCGCGCTACCTGCGACCTGCGTGGATGACGACAAGACGGTGGTGGCGCTCATCAATACCGATGGTGATTTGCTGATGGGTGCGTCCTTTGCGGACGCGGACGGCGACCTGGTCGTGCTGCCGTGGCGCGACGAGCTCCGCCTGCGTGCCAGCGACGTTGCCCGCGACGTGGGCGGCAGCTTTAGCGTGGAGCTCGAGTACCAGCTCATGTGCGGTGTGACGCTCGACCGCGCGCTCGAGCTGGCTACCGCCGCCGCTGCCGAGCACGCCGAGATGTATCGCGTGTTCGAAGACTGCGTGATCGGCGAGCTCGAGGATTTTGAGGCCGTTGTCGCGACCGGCGATGATGCCGCGTTTGACGAGATGGAATAGGAGATCCGCATGTACGTGTACGACAGCAACGGTACCGTCGTTGAGCTGGGCGATGTGATCAACGCGGGCGGCGAGGGCGAGGTGCGCGCCGTTGTGGGCGAGGGCGCCACGGTGGCCAAGCTCTATCGCGAACCCACGCCCGAGCGCCGCGCCAAGATTCAAAACATGGTCGCGCTTCACGACAAGATTATGGCCGTGCAGGCCGGCGTGCTTCGCGCCGTGTGCTGGCCGCGCCAGGCGCTCTATGCCGATTCCGAGGCGGCGGAGTTTATCGGCTTTTTGATGCGCCGTGCGCCCGTGGGCAGCGTGGCGGCAAGCGAGCTCTACCGCTATCCGCGGGCTGCCACGGGTCTGTCGGCGCTGACCTGCGTCGATGCGCTGATCGCCCTGACGCGCGTGCTCGATGCTCTGCACCATACGATGGTGAACGGGCATGCGCTGGTGGTGGGCGACCTTTCGGGCGACAACGTACTGGTAGCGCCCGACGGTAGCGTGCATCTGATTGACGCCGACACCTTTTACGTGCAGCGCGGCGGTGCGCATCCGTGCGTAGCCTGCGCGCCGGGCGTGGCGGCGCCCGAGCTGATCGCCGCGGCTCACGGTCGTACGTACGCCCAAATGGAGGCCGCGGGCGAGCCCACGTTTACCGTGGCCACCGACCTGTTTGCCCTGGCGGTGCTGGTGTTTCGCATGCTGGGCAACGGCGTCCATCCTTTTGAGGGCGCCGTTGAGCCCGATGCGGAAGGTGAGTATCCGCTGCCGCCCGCGGTCGATTGCCAGGTGCGCGATGGACGCTCGCCCTTTACGGGCACGGCGTCCGGGGTGGGGCTGTTTGCCTGGGCGGTGCCACTTGGACACGTGCCGCCTCTGCTGCGCGAAGCCTACGAACGTTCGCTGTTTAGTGGGGCCGATGGTGCCGACCGCCGCGTGACCGATGCCCAGTGGGGCCGCCTGTTGCGTGACTACCGCGCTCACCTGGTCGAATGTGGGCATGGGCATGTGTTTCATCGCGGTTTTGTAACGGCTGCGGGGGCACCGGCCTGCCCGTACTGTGCTGCCGATCGCCGCGTGGCGCGCATGGCGCAGGCGCCGGCTGCATAGGGGTGTGAGATGTTTGCTGCGTGTGCCGATGGGTTCTTTTGGGCTGGCGCAGGCGTTGCCGAGGGGTTGCGCTGCGGGCAGGCGGTTGCGCGAACGGCGCGCGATGCCTGCACGTTGACGGTTGCTTCCTGCGCGTATCTGGCTCACCGTCAGGCACTCAATCAGTGCGAACGCGGGCTGTACGATTTGATCGATGCCGCGCTTGCCCGCCGCGAGCCCTCGGTGGTGTTGCCGGGCGTGGGCAGCTTCGCTCGCGCGGCGGAGCTCTACCACCTGGTGTGCCACGACCGGCCGGGCTACATCTACGCCAGCCGTACCATTTGCGGGAGCGACCCCGGGCCGACGTCGGGCGATGTGAGGCTCGACTTTGTCTATCGCATGGAGCCCGAGGCCGCGGCCCGTGCGCTGCGCAAGATGGAGCGCCGTGCGGCCCGCCTGCTGCGACGCGTGGATCGCACGGCCCCCGCGGGCGTCATTGCGCTGCAGGTGCATGATCTGCTGCTGCGAGACTTTACCTACACCTACCAAGGCACGGCGTCCCGCGAGATGCCGGATGAGGCGGACGGAGCCGATGATTGCCATTTTGCCCACGCCGCGCTGATCGGGCGCAACGCCGTGTGCGACGGTTGGTCGCTCGCGTACAAGTACCTGCTCGATCGTGTGGGCGTGGCGAGCGCGGTGGTGTGGGGCCAGGCGGGCGATGCCGAGAACCCGGCAGGCAATCACGCGTGGAATGTCGTGGATATTGCCGATAAGCTGGGCGGATGCCATCGCTGGTCGCATGTCGATGTGACATGGGACGGCACGTGTTCGGTGCCCGGCGTTGTCTCGCATGGCAACTTTGGGCTGAACGGGCGCCAGGCTGCGGCAACTCATACGGTTGAATCGCCCGGCTTTGATCCGGTTTGCGCGGCGGCGGATTATTACCGCGCGCATGGCCTGCAGGTGAGATGTGCGTCGCAGGCGGTTGAGCTGGCGCGCCGTCTGGGGTATCCGAACTCGGGGTTTGAACTGCAGCTTCCTTACTGCGGGGATGCGGATGCACAGGCGCAGTGCCAGGCGGTTGCCAAGCGCCTGGGCCGGGAGTTTCGCGTGCCGGTACGCACGAGGCTCATCCCGGAGCGCCGGGTGGTCCTGGTCTTCCCGTCTCCAAGGGTGTTTAAGATATGAAGGAATTATGCTCTACGAGATTTTCCTTGCCTCTTACCGAACTCCCGCGTAATATTCTTTCTTGCGCACATGAGGCGCCCAGACATTGCGGGGTGGAGCAGTCTGGTAGCTCGCCGGGCTCATAACCCGGAGGTCGTAGGTTCAAATCCTGCCCCCGCGACCAAAATTTCAGCCCTGAACTGGTAAAACGGTTCAGGGCTTTTTCGTTGCCTTGGGGCAAAAATGCCCAAAGTAATCTGTATGGTAATATGTATGAGCGAAAAAAGCCTTAGACCCTGCGTTTCGCCAGGCTATCTCTGAGCGCTCGGAGCACCTCAACCGCAACGGGCAACTCGTCAATCTCGAATGAATCAAGAATCTCTTGCACCTCGGCGGAAAGCTTCGCCTTGTCGGGTTTTGGGGCGTCACTGAGCAAAGCGTCGGTGCCTACCGACAGCTCCTCTGCAATCTTTGCGAGCACGGGCAAGCTCAGCTTGGTGTTGCCCGTTTCGATGTGGCTCATGTGCGTTACCGATATTCCAACTTTTTGCGCGAGCGCCTCCTGCGACAGCCCGCAGGCTTTGCGGTAACGCCTGATGCGCTGTCCTATGTCGAAGTATTTCATTTTAACCGCCCGTCAAAATCAAGTTGCCTTGAATCGTATGGGCGATTAGCCTCAAATATAATAAACTGGAAAGGCTGTATTTCATGCATGCAGTTAATGTTTGAGACCTCATTCTTACGAACGAGGCGAGAGCGTTAGTGAGTCAAAAAAACAGGAGGTAATGCGATGACGCCAATGAACGAGCAGGAAAACCTGCTATCGGGTATCACAATCGCTCATAACCTGATGCACCGCGTGGTCAGTCTTCAGCAACGCATCAACCAGCTCACCACTCAGTTTGCCGCCAAGACGGAAAAGAAGACTAAAAGGCACCCTGTTCTCTATGCAATCGGGGGCTTCCTTATCGCGTTCACGCTTATCACGAGCACGCCACTTAAGGTGATAACGTATCTCCCTACCCTTCCGTTCTTCTCGATGGGAGGCACGGAGCTTCAATTGGCGGTCTGGAATATCGTGAACCTCATCGTCTCAGCTATCATCGGTGCGATTCTATACAAGGTCATAGCGAAGACGGCGGACAAAAGCCGCTCCCAGAGAAATGCCGCGATTGACCAAAGCAACCAACGAGTTGAAGCCAACAACCAGGCCCTAGCCCAGAGCATCGAGCAAACCAAGCAGGAGATTTTCGCCGTACAGCAGCAATGGGCTTCGCAGGTCGCCCCGTGGTACCCCATGGATTACGACAGCATCGAAGCCGTGGATTTCTTCCTTGCTGCCGTGCGCAACCATCGCGCCACCACCGTACAGGAGATGGTCAACCTCTACGAGACCGAGATGCACCAGCGCCGCATGGAAGCGGGCCAGCAGCAGATTCTCAACCAGCAGCGCATCGGCAACATGCTGCAAATAGGCAACCTGTTCATGCAGGGGCAGATTCTCAATCAGGCTCAGCAGATAAACGCGAACACCGCCAGTGCGAGCGGCAACCTCGACTGGATGGCTCGCGCGATGGGAAAGCGCTAAGTAATGACGCGGTTGACATAACGAGGCAACTCGAAACCACCATGAAAGAAAAGGGGATGGATAATGAACGGATTATCCCAGTGGGCGCGCTCGCATAAGCCCCAAGCCGCAGCGATAGCCGCTGCGATCGTTGTTGCGATCGTTGTTGCGATAGCCGTGGCAAGTGGAGCGTTCGCAACGTCCGAGCAACAACCAGAACAGCAGGAGTCAAGAACTGTCGATGTGACCCTCAGCGTCACGGCCGACCACGGCTGGGACGAGAACTCCACGCCCGCCATCGCCCATATCGAGGGCGACGATGTGGACTTCTACCACGCGGTGACCCCCGATGCCGATGGCAACAAGGGCACTTCCACGGTCGAACTCGCCGAGGGCGACTACACCGTGAGCTTCGTCAGCCCCGTCAACTCCGACGGTTCCGCCTTCGACATCTACGACACGGGCGCTCCCGTAGACATCACCGTCGACGCCGACGCGAAGACCGCACCCGCCGTCATGTGCCCTATGGCGCAGATTCCCGCCGACAAGGTCACCGACGACATGCTCGCGGACATCGTCGACAAGACCAAGGACGCCATCAAGAAGGGTGACGAGACCTTGAAGGGCGATGCCGGCACGGGCATCCTCGACAAGCTCGACGGCAACGTCGCCAAGAACCCGAACGCGAGCGACAAGACCAAGCAGGAGGCGACTGACGCCGACAAGAACGTCAATGTCAACGACAAGCCTGCCCAGACGACGCCGTCTGCCAAGAATGACAACAACGTCAAGGCTGACAGCAACGCTGGTTCCCAGCCTTCCGGCAACGGCTCTTCGAACGCTGGTTCGGCTTCCAGCAAGCCTTCCCAGTCCAGCCAGCCTTCCAAGCCCGCCCACACACACACTTGGGTGAACCATACGGCTACCCGTCAGGTCTGGGTGAGCAACTGGGTCGACGTGCCCGACTACGGCACTCAGCAGGTTGTCGTAGGCAACACCTACATCTTCTCTGACGGCTATTCCACTACCGACATCAACGCCGCCAAGGCTCACGGCAGGGAGCTAGCTATGGCTGGCAAAGATTGCGGTTATCAGACAAAGCCCGTCTACGAGAACCAGACAGTTCAGATTGGTTCCCACAAGGAGGACCACGGTTCCTACACGACCGAAACCTACGTGGACTACGTGTATTGCAGTTCGTGCGGTGCTCGTCAGTAACGGGTGGCGTGTCCGCGTAAGCGGACACCGACGCCCGCAACCGATGGGTTCCCGTCTCACGCAAGTGAGATGTGGTGCTCGTCAGTAACGACGACATCGTCACGGCACGTGCTGTGTTCGGGCATAGCCCTCACAGACCCGCGCGCTCCCTTTCGGTCGCGTGCAGGTGTCCGTTTCCCGAACAAGGGGAGCATCCGCATAGCGGGTGCTCCCCTTGTTTTTTGCCCAGATGCTCCGGAATACCGCGAAACAGGATCAGCAACAGCGCACCGGCCTTTGAAGGGCTTTTCGAGGTCTTTCGGTGGGCTGTTCTGAGACCTTTTCGCGCCCCTGTCCGAACAAAGCCCCTGCGAAGGTCTTTCGCTGGGCTGTGCTGAGCCCATTTCGCGCCCCTGCCCGAACAGAGCCCCTGCGGAGGTCTTTCGAAGGTCTTTCGCTGGGCTTTGGATGGGCATGCGTGAAAGACGCCTGCGGCGTCGGGTGCCTCTGAAACGGAGATAAGGAGGTACACGATGGACAGGGAGCGTCTTGAACCCAGCAGCCCCCAGGAGGAGGCCATGTGGAGGGCGCAGGTGCTCAGGCGCACCGCCCGCATCTGCTCGGCGAAGGCCAAGGAGCTTGAGCGCATGGCGAAGGTGGACGGCAACGCCCCTATGCGCGACAGCGGCACCCTGAAGGACGTGCTCAAGCGCATCGACAACGTGATGGAGTGGCGGTTCGTGAACGCTCTGGGCGAGGTCGTCCTCGACGGGGACATGCTCGCGGAGAGCATCGACTGCGAGGCCCTGCGCACCATGCGCTACTGCGTGGCTGAATGTCTCAAGCGAATCGAGGAGCGGGAAGCGGAGGGGAAAAGCGATGAGTGACTACGGCATCAAGACCTACGCCGACCTCGCCGAGACGTGCGGGAACATGGTGCTCGCAAACGAGATGGCAAAACGCCCGCTTGAGCTTGTAAGTGGGGACTGGGCGCCATGGGAGGAGATTTTCCAGTGGTACATCATACAGGACCCGTCGTTTGTCATGGGGCACACGGGCGAGCCGGTGTTCTACGACGAGGAGCTTGACCTGTACGTCCTTGGGGTAAATCATCTAGGCACGGCTTGGCAGCTCGTGCCCGCTCCGACAATCTACGACTGAAAAGACGCCGAAGGGCGCAGCGAAACAATCGCTGCGCCCTTTATTTTTTTGCTTCGCGGACACTCAAGACGCACTTTCTACACGTCGTCACTTTACGCCTGGACTTGTAGAAAAACTCCGAGAAGATTGCCCCGTTTATGGGGCTTGCCGAAGCGCTTTCTACAACTGTCGCAATTTTCGACAAATTCAACCCCTGAAACACGCCTTGTTTTCTACGGCGTTTCACGCCATATATCAGGAGAAATCGCCTTGGCTCCCTCCGCTATACGCTTCGGGGGCAAAAAAGGCAAAAGGGCATAAGGGGGACTGACGCAGCGTGCGCTGCGGTCGGCATAGCCGACAGTCCCCCTCGATGCGACCTTAGGGTCGCAAACGCTGCGAGCGCAAGGCGCTCGCAGATGCCGTCTCAGGACGTACGCCAGCGGGCTTGGGTGCCGGCGGAGCGCCACATGAAAAGGGACGGAGGCGAAAAGCCGTCCGTCCCTATCGAGACAGTGGATGCCGCCGTGATCGAAGCGACTACCCCTGCGGTGCGGGGCAGATCGCTTCGCTTTCGCGGCGGCCTGCATCATGAGGTTCAGCGGGCTGCGGGTTGGCTTACGGCTCGCCTTGCGGGACGTCTCGCACCAGCCCCTCGTATCGCTCCTTGATGCTGGCGGGCATGCACCGGCGGTCGGTGTCGGACCCGCAATAGGCTCTGTTCATCCACTCGGTCACTTCGTACTCCAAGATGAGCGGTTCGGGCCAGCCCATCTTTGAGGGGGCGCGGACGGGGTTTTGGGTGGAGCTCCATCCGATGCCGTGCTGGGGCAGGAGCGCCTTGACCTCCTTGACGAAGACCTGCTTGGACTGAACCCTTCCCGAGGGGTTGTTGCGCCGCGACCAGTGACGGTACAGGTCGTGGAGGAACTGCCAGGGGAGCAAATCCCAAGTGACTTGCGGCAGGATGTCGTCGAGGAACTGGCGCACGGGGTCGTTCACCTCGCGATACTCGGCAAGGAGCCTGCACGTCGCCTCGGGGGCGTCAAGCTCGTAGTAATCGGTCTTTGCGAGGATGCGGTGGAGCACGTATTCGAGGACTTCGGGTCGGTTCAGGTAGTCGCCCTTGATGTACTTGCGCTCGCAGCCCTCGAAGCGCTTCTCGAAGGGAATCACCAGAAGGCGGCGGTACAGAGACTCCGACTTGTCGCGAAGCTTCGGCAGCGAGTTGATGCACTGAATCATGAAGCCTCGGAACTTCACCGAGCGCGGGTCTTTGAACTTGCGGTTCATCAAGAACGGGTCTCCCGTGATGATGGACTTGAGCGCCGCCGCATCGTCCAGGTAGGTGCCCGTGTCGTTCTCGTCGGTGATGATGGCGGAGACGCGCGTGAGGGATTCGAGCTTGAAGTCGTCCCCGAACGCCTTGATGGGGATGGACGCCCACGCCCCCTTGCCGCAGAGGTTGCGGGCGAGGGTGCAAAACGTCCCCTTGCCGTTGTTGCCGAGGGTCGAGTACAGCCACGCGCTCTTGTTCCAGTCGACGTTGGGGCGCACGACCGCACCGAGAACCTGCCAAAGAAGCTCCACGACCTTGGGGTCGTCGGAAAGCTCGTCCATCCACGTCACCACGTCCCAGTCGGTGCCGTCCTCGTTGTTGCGGATGACGGGATTGGGGGCGTCTTCCACGAAGTCCGTCCCGATTTTGGAGGTGAACACCAGCTCGGGGTCGAAGTCCATGAGAATCTTGTTGCCATAGTCGTACAGGCCGTTGTTCACGGCGACGAGGTCGGGTTTGGTGCAGGGGGACACCACCTCGCACACCGCGCGCAAGATCGCAACGACCTCATCGACGTTGCGTTTGCTGATCGTTGCGTCATAGCGGCGGATAAGCCGCGTGAGGTTGTCGCTTCTGGTGTCGTAGACGCCCTTGGCGTCCCCCTCCGACTGGTACACGCCCACGTCGTAGTTTCCGTCCCCCTCGTCTGCCGCCCAGCAGATGAGCTTGGCGTGGTGGAGCCACTTGATGGCAAGCGCAATCTGGAGGGGCAGAAGCTCCCTGAGCTTCTTGAGGCGCTCTCCCGGCGGCTTCTGGTCGGGGTAGGCGTCCTTCAGTTTTGCGCCGATTGGGGCATTTTCGTCACGAGGACCGAGGTTGTACCTCTCAATGGCGTTGTTGGTGGCTTGGAGCAGCTCATTCTCAATGGTTTCTGGGGACGGGATGCTGTCCATGTCGATGCCCCCAAGATAGTCTTCGGTCACGGTTCTTATAAGCTCGTTATACGTCTGTCCCATGGCTTCTCCTCCGAATCTTTCGCGGTGTGTTTAGAATGTTTTACCGTGACATTCGGTGACTGAGAAGACCTCGTTATCTGCAAAAGCGCAGGTAGAAGGGCTTTCTGTTCATAAATGAGCGGAAAGTCGGTGTGCTGTTTTCGTGAAGTGAGGACGCCGCGGCGGAGAAGGTGGCGCACGGCAGGTTTGGCAGGTGCGCGGCAGGGGTCGGCGCGGCGACTTCCTGCCGCCCTTCCTTCTGAGGCGATGGGGGCTGAGAGGGCGCTGGCAGTCCTGGCAGCCTAAATAGTACATGGACACAGGTAAGACCGTCCCCTGCCTTTTCGTGTACGTCTTCTTCCACCGCTACCCGTTTTGCGGTGGCGGGAGGGGCTGCCAGGGTTGCCAGTCCCGCGTTGCGAGCCTGCGGGCGGGGGTTTGGGATGGCAGTTCGGGCCTGAAAAGCCCTGCCACAAGACTGCCGCGAGGCCGCAACGGCGTCGCCCCGATCATGCAACGACGGGATGAGGAGCGTGCGAGCGTGCGTTGCAAGTGCGGGGCTTGCCCTGCCGCTTATGGTGACTTTATGGAACTGTTTTCCGAAAAACGCGGCGTGAAAACGGGCGCGTCTCTCTCGTTGCCCTCAGCATCGGTCTTCCCGGGCGATGTGCCTAAAATCAAGCGACATTTTCCCCGTTTGGCAAGAATGGCACAGCGGGGTAAGATGTCATCAGGCCGTTTGAGGCCTCGTGCTCTGGCGCTTCCGTCTTCTCGGAGCGCTAACCACTGGATGCAGGTGGCGTCTCCCATGACGCCTTAAGAGGCTGCCTCGGGGAAACAGAGCCTCCCCACGCCATGTCCGATGCACCAAACCCCTGCTCGGGCTGGGCAAGGCCAAAAGACCGCTGCAGGTCGGCTCGCGGGACGCGCGAATTGGGTTTCGCCGATTCCCGCATGTCAGGAAGCGCGGATGTGCGTATCGCATCCGATGGGAGCGCCTTCTGGCCAGGATGCACGCCGCTATTGCGGCTGTGCCTGTTGCCAGGAGGCAGTCATGGCTACAAACGAAACCGATTCCATTTTTCTCATCGACTCAAAAGAGGCCGCATTCGTGCTGGGCATCAGCTCTCGCACGCTCGCGAACTGGCGCTGCAAGGGCCGAGGGCCTGCGTACATTCGCCTGGGCAAGAAGCGCTCCCCTGTGATGTATCGCGTGAGCGACGTGCAGGACTGGATTGTCGAACATCAGGTAAAGGCGAGCGGAGATGCTCGCCGATAGGCGACGCAAAGGAAGGGAGGTGAAACATGTCCCGCGTCGCCCTTGAGCTTGGAGAGACAAGCATTGACCGCGCAAAGATTACGCCGACGCCCGACGGTGGCTATCGCATGCAGTGGAGCATGCGCTTGCTGAACGGGCGTCTCATCAAGAAGACGACCAAGGGGAAGTGCACCAAAGGCGAGCTGCGCCGCCGCGCTCATGCCCAAGCTGAGGAAATTCTCGCAACAGGCGGGGGCAGCACTCCTTGGAAGGGCTCGTCGAGCATGCGCGACTATATCCGCAAAGAGGTAATCCCCGGAATCGAGCGCACCGATGATTCCATCTTGCGACCCCGAACACGGGATAAATACTGCCACGTGCTCAATCTCGCGGCGGAGGCGTTTGGGGGCTTTCGCATCGCGGACGCGGTTCGCCCGCGCAACCTCGAAGGCATCTTGGAGGGGATGGCAAGGCGCCACGGCACCTCTACCGCCAAGCATTGCCAAAAGACGGTGAGCAAATATGTTCTTGAGCCTTTGGTACGCGACGAGGTAATCGCCCACAACCCCCTCAAGAGCTTCAGGCCGCGCCTGCCTGAGTGCCGCATGACAAACAAGGCTCCGGGCGGACAGGCGCTCACGCCGGAGGAGCGCGGGCGCGTGCTCGAATACCTGCTTGCGATTGACCCCAATGATGTAAATCCGCCGAAAAGAGGGCGCTATACCGTTGAGGATGTGCGCAATCTGCGCCGCGCTGTCGTTGAGATCACGCTGCTGCAGGCAGTGACGGGGCTTCGCATCAACGAGGCGAGACTGCTCAGCCGCGCGAACGTTGAGGACAAGGACGGCTTGCTTAGTGTCACCGTGACGACCGAGGTGTCAAAGACCCATCGTGGGCGTACCATCCCCATCCTTGACGAGCGCGTTGCCGAGCGCATGAGGGCGCGGCTGGAAAGAGTGGGGGCCGAACCAGGCGCGCTGCTGTTCCCCGCCCCCGCGGCTCCTGGCAGCGCGTGGGACATCAACAACGCGCAGCATGCCATTAAGAAGCTCTATCACGAGTTGGCAGACACCTTGGACATACCCCTTCTCGATAAGGTCTCGACCCATGTCTGGCGCGCGACCCTCAACACCGAGTGGATGCAGAGAGGCGTTCCCGATTTGATTCGCTCGGCGTATTTCGGGCACAGCCCCGAGGTGAATCGCAGCTACTATACGGATACGACCAACGTCTCCGTTTTGGTGGACATGCTCCGTACGACCTAGGGGTTCGAGGTAATCTGTATGGTAATATGTATGAGCGTGATTTTCCGTGATTTTACGTGATACCGAGTGACACTGTTTTGGTCGAAAAATAGGGTTTGAGCTGGGATGATATAGCGTGTGACCTCGGGAAACTAGAATTTGAAAAGGGTGCCCGGAGGTCGTAGGTTCAAATCCTGCCCCCGCGACCAAGAACTTGCAGCTCGTCGGCCTAGCCGGCGAGCTTTTTTGTTATTCCGGGACCGTGTTTTCGGTCCAATTCTCGGCCTCCCAAACAAAATCTCGATCTGTAACATCTAGACCCGATTTGGGCGGCTAGATGTTACAGATCGAGATGTTTCGGCAGGACGGTCTTCGTTTGTCTAAATCTGTAACACGAGGGACGGATTTTGCCGAGTAACTGTTACAGATTTAGATTTTCCGGCAGGCGGGATCGGTCTGTCTTGATCCGTAACGGTTAGACCTGATTTGGACAGCCAGCTTTAGTCGTAAGATACGACTAAAGCTCGAAATCAAGGTCGCCTTAGTCCAATCTGACAACTAGAAATAAGATTTTAGACCGTTCATAGGACTAAATTCTGTGGAAGGCCCATCTTTAGTCCAATCGCAGTCTGACGGCTCGCCATTCCCATAACCCTGCAAAGCGCCAGTTTCATAGGCAATGAATAAAGCGGCAGTATTTGTCTGGTCGGTTGGTCAAGTCCCATCACGGACACGAGGGCTCTATTCCGGACATTCACGGATAATGTCCGGAAATGGGCTAAAAATGTCCGGAAAAGGGCTGAAATGTCCGGAATGGCGAGGCTGTCCCATGCTTGGACTGCCGCGGTGCGGGCCTCGGCATACCATCTCGCCCTGACCATCGATAGCACAAGGACCGCACGCGCATCGAGCTGTACGTGGACGACGACAAGGAGATTGGAAACTGAGCCATCGCCTGTAAGGAGACCTCTGGGGAAC
Organism: Coriobacteriaceae bacterium AF08-21; assembly: GCA_027687465.1. Taxonomy (GTDB): domain Bacteria; phylum Actinomycetota; class Coriobacteriia; order Coriobacteriales; family Coriobacteriaceae; genus Collinsella. The sequence goes on along the minus strand of JAQCQR010000021.1, from coordinate 1,639 downwards.
GCTTCGGGTTGACGGCGGCGCCATTCGATGACTCGATATCGAATGGCGCCGCACGTCTGCGCCGTTTCCTCGATGTTGCGCTTATCGGTGGAGGCTGCTCAGGAAACTGGGCAGCCATCGTGTGACCTCGCTGACGCTCTTGCCGACCCAGTCCCTGTGGGAGGACTTCATCCGTGCGAGGAACTGCCGGTTGGAGAGCGTGCGCTCGACGCGCCTGACGACATCCTCGATGCTGCCATCCCACATGTCCGGGTCATCGAGGATCGTCTCGTCGATGTAGCGCATGAGCCGCTTCCTGTCGAGGTCCCTTCTGTGCCCGATGTAATACATGTCGTAAAGGTCTCGGAAACGCGTGCTGCGGATGCCGTGGCGCAGCAGGGATTTGAGTTTCTCGGCGAACACCTGCTCCTTCGAGTTCGCAAGCAAGCAGACACCCTCCTGCCTGTGCGTCACATCGAACCACAGCTCGTCCTGCTCCATCGCAGCGCTCGCATGGACTCCCAAGTCGAGCTTGGTGTCGAACGTGCTGCGGCCGTCGCTGACCTTGAGGTTGACGCGCCTGCCCTTGTAGTCTTGCTGCGACAGCTCCTCTATCTCGCCCGCGATGCGGACGGTGATGCCGTCGCCAAGGTTCGAGAGGACGGACACGAAGGAGCGGATGGAGGCGTCGGTCATCGGGTACCGCACGAAGTCGAGGTCTATGTCCTGGGTCGCGCGGCGGCTGCTCCCCGACAATGCGCACATCAGGACTCCTCCCTTGACCGTCACGCGGTCGCGCATGCTCGACGCCGCCAGCTTCGAGAGGATCACGTCCTGGCAGACGCGCGCGGTCGCGTTGAGGCGGGAGTAGCCTTCCTCGTGTTCGTAGCGCGCCCTCATCTCGTTCAGGTTCATCAGAATACCTCCTCCATGGCGCGCTCGAGATATGCCTCGCCGCGCGGGATCGCCTCCGCGTAGTCCTGCAGCCTGTATATGTCCAGCCGCTCCGAACGTCTACGGAACGAGGCGACGGCCTCCCTGTAGAGGTCGTAGGGCAGCTTGTTGCGTGAGCGCATGAGCTCAAGGAGCATGCGCTCGGGGTCGTAGGCGGGGAGTTCTGTTCCGTCCATCGAGACGGTCGACCTCCCGACGTCCAGCCATTCTGTCGGGATGAAGTGCTGACGCACCGCGGCGTCGCGGATCTTGGTCCCTCCGCGCTTCGTGGCCAGGTCTATCTGGTCGGGTGGCGTGGTTACGAGTCCGTGGGCGTAGAGCGCGGTCTGCCCGGTCAGGATGCCGCCGGGGTAGCGCTTCGCGATTACGTCGAGGGCGTCCTCGTCCCGGCCGGTCGAGTACATCCCCCGGGCGACGGGGTGGAGCGCCCCTTCCGACACCGCCCTGCGCACGCGGTACCTGCTCCCGAGCTCGGCCAGCGCCTCTCGATAGCTAATCACCATGCGACATTCCTCTCGAAAGCCATAAAAGCCTACATCTGATGACAATTGTAGGTGATAATGGCTATCAATAGAAGGTCTCACCGCGACGCCTTCCTTGCCATGGCGGTGAGCCTGCTCCCGTCTATAACAAGGCATTCGCGGAATAATGTCCGGTAAGGGGGTGCGGACGATTTCTTGGACCGCGCCTAGGCGTATCCAAGCTT
>JAQCQR010000020.1 GCA_027687465.1 Coriobacteriaceae bacterium AF08-21 | reverse complement strand
GGAAAACCTCCCATTTCCCGATGTCCAAGAAATAGGAGGCAGTTCACTGTCCCCTTTGTGGTGGTTTGCGCGTTAAAAGTGAACGTATCGCTACTTGGAAAGCTCGTCGGCGAGGGCCTCGATCTGGGCGCGCGAGGCGTCGTTGAGCGAACCCAGGACGGTCACCTTGTTCGGCGCCAAGGTGATGTCCTTCATACCCTCGAGCTCCTTGGTCATAACCTTGGCGGCAGCAGGCGCCCAGGAGCCGGCCTCGACGAGCGCCACCGTACGGTTCTGATAGGCGTGCTCGGCAAGCGTGTGGATAAAGGTGTTCATGCACGGGAAGATCTCGCCCTGATAGGTGATGGAGGCGAGCACCAGGCGGTCGTAGCGGAACGCGTCCTCAACGGCCTCGGCCATGTCGTCGCGAGCCAGGTCAAAGACGGAAACCTTCTGGCCGCGGGCCTCGAGCGCAGACGCGAGCTCCTCAACGGCAGCCTTCAGATGGCCATACACGCTCGCGTAGGCAATCGTGATGCCCTCGTCCTCGGGCTGATAGCTCGACCAGGTGTTGTAGGTGTCGAGGTAATAGCCCAGGTTCTCGGTAAGAACGGGACCATGGAGCGGGCAGATGACCTGGATGTCCAAATCGGCGGCCTTCTTGAGCACGGCCTGTACAAACTTGCCGAACTTGCCCACGATGCCAAAGTAGTAACGGCGCGCCTCGCAGGCCCACCCTTCCGGATCCTCGATGTCGTTGGCGCCAAACTTGCCAAAGCCGTCGGCACTAAAGAGCACCTTGTCGGTGGCCTCGTAGGAGAAGAGTACCTCGGGCCAGTGAACGTTGGGGGCGCCGACAAAGGTCAGGCTGTGGCCGCCCAGGTCGAGCACGTCGCCCTCTTTGACAACCATCTTGCGCTCGGGGTAGTCGGTGCCAAAGTAGTTGACCATCATGCGGAAGGCGCCCATGCTTGCCACAATCTGTGCCTGGGGATAGTGCTCCATAAAGGCGGCGATGCCGGCGGAGTGATCGGGCTCCATGTGATGGATGACCAGGTAGTCGGGCGTGCGGCCGTCGAGCACGGCCTCGAGGTTGCCGAGCCACTCGTCGACAAAACCGCCATCGACCGAATCGGCGACAGCGATCTTCTCGCCCAAGATAACGTAGCTGTTGTATGCCATACCGTTCTCGGACACATCGTACTGGCCCTCGAACAGGTCAATATCGTGATCGTCGACGCCAACGTAGCGGATATCCTTGGTGATCTCCATCAGGCAAAGCCTCCTAGATAGACAAAAGAGCCCGTCTATCATAGCACTCGGCTGCATCCCAACAGTTATCTGCCGGCATCCTTACCGATTGTTATTGAAATGCGATAAATCGCCGTTTATCAGCACAAACTATGCGCGCGGTATCGCCGTGCTATGTCGAATAATGAGCTGGCCGGGAATACGAATGGCAACGGTTTTGCCCGCCGTACCCGCCTCGGGAACCGCATGCTCGAATACCTCGCGTCCGCGCTGATGTAGATCGAACCGCACGGTCGTGAGCTCGTTATGCGCGACAAAATCATCGAGCGAGTCATCGACGCCCACCACGCTCACGTCCTCAGGCACGCACAGACCGCTATCACGCAGCGCGGCAATCGCGCCATTTGCCATCTGATCGTTTGCCGCATAGATCGCCGTCATGGTGCGATCGTGCTCGGCCAGGTACCTGCCGGCCTCGTAGCCGCTGTTAGCAGACCAGTCGCCCTCGAGCGGTTCTGCCGGCGCGATGTGTTTACGCTCGAGCGCATCCTGCCAACCGGCGCGACGAAATTGCTCGTCGACCGAGAAGGACGGGCCGCCAATATAGCGAATCTGCTCGTGCCCCAGCTCAAACAGATGGTCCATAAGCAACAGCGAGCAGCCGTAATGGTCGGAATCGACTGTGGTCACGCGCGGATGCGCATACATGGTAACGATGACCGTGCCAATGCCCGGCAGTGGATCAAACGTCTCAAAATCGGGCGCCATGCGGCTCATGCCGATGATGATGCCGTCCACCGGCAATGCGGCCATACGACGCGTTGCCTCGGCAAGCGAGAATTCCTCGGTCTTGGACATCTCGACCAGCGTGATGGCGCAATTACGCTCGCGAGCAGCGCTGGCGATGCCGTCGATCATTGAAAGGTTGCCAAACTTGGTGACATCGTTGATGCACAGACCGACCGAATGGTAGCGGCCGTCGCGCAGCGAGCGACCGGCATAACTCGGACGAAAGCCGAGCTCTTGCATGGTGGCCTGCACGCGCTGGCGCGTCTGTTCGTTAACGTTGGGCAAGCCGTTGGCGACGCGCGAAACCGTCTGCTGCGAAACGCCAGCAGCGCGGGCGACGTCGGCCATGGAGACCGGACGCGTACCTGTATCGTTGGACGGGCGCCTTGCCACAGGATCACCTTCACCCTTGCGAGATCTGAATAGCGTGCATGCCGGCCCGGGCAGAAATGCACCCCGCGCCGAGGCCCGCTATCGTCGGACGCATGTTAACGTACTCTACTTTTTCAATCCGCAACTCTTCTGCTCTATAAGTCCATACGGCAATACCGTTCACGGCTGAATTTCTACCGATTACCAGATTCTCAAAAAGTGATAAGTGTTGTGTTATGAGTACGTTAACATAGCCCGTAACGTGCGGCATCGTAGATGCTGAGTTCACGTCGCTTCAGATTGTTAACGTACTCACTACGACGGAAAACTCGTCAGTATGCGCCAAGGAAAGGACCCTCATGACCACCCCCGATGAAAAGACATTCGCCACGCTCACCAAGCTGTTCGAGGAGGAGTTTGGCCCCATCGGCGACCGCCAGGTGCTCTACGCGCACGCGCCCGGCCGTTCCGAGATCAGCGGCAACCACACCGACCACGAGGGTGGCCGCGTTATCGCCGGCTCGCTCGATGTCGCCGTTGACGGCATCGCCGTGGCAACCGACTCCAACAAGGTCCGCGTCGCCGACGAGGGCTATCCCACGTTTGAGATCGCGCTCGACACGCTAGACGTTCAAGAGTCCGAGAAGGGCACGTCCGCGAGCCTCGTGCGCGGCATGGCGCACGAGATTGCAGCCCTTGGCGTTGAGCCCCACGGCTTCGACTTTGCCTTTACCTGCTCCGTCCCTTCGGGCGGCGGCCTTTCCAGCTCTGCCGCCGTCGAGGCCGCATACGGCCGTGCCATGGAGACGCTCTGGGGCGCGCCCGCCATTGAACCCGTCACGCTCGCTCAGATGAGCCAGCGCACCGAGAACAACTACTACGGCAAGCCCTGCGGTCTGATGGATCAGGCCGCTGTGTGCCTGGGCGGCCTCGCCTACATGGACTTTGAGGATCAGGCTCAGCCTAAGACCCAGAAGCTCGAGCTCAACTTTGAGGATCACGGCTATGCGCTCGTGCTCGTTAAGGTCGGCGCCGACCACGTGGCAGCCACCGATGACTACGCCGCCGTTCCGCGCGAAATGCAAGACGTCGCTGCCGAGTTTGGCAAGGCACGCCTGTGCGAGGTAAACGTGGCGGATTTTGACGCCAAGCTCCCCGAGCTGCGCGCCAAGCTGGGCGACCGCGCCTGCCTGCGCGCCGTTCACTACTGGTACGAGAACGGCCTGGTCGACAAGCGCTGGGCAGCGCTCAACGCCGGCGACATCGACCAGTTCCTGGTCCTGACGCGCGAGTCCGGCGCCAGCTCCGCCATGTACCTGCAGAATGTTGTTGCCAAGCTGGGATCTGAGCAGCCTTCCATGTATGCCCTAGCGCTGGCCGAGCATGTGCTCGACGGTCGTGGCGCCGTTCGCATTCACGGTGGCGGCTTTGGCGGCACCATCCAGGCCTTCGTGCCGCTCGACCTGGTCGACAACTTCATTGCCAAGATGAACGGCTGGCTGGGCGAGGGCTCTGCCCGCCACTACGCTATCTCTGACAAGGGGGCTTACGCGGCATGGCTGTAATGACTGACGTGCGCGAGGCCGCGCAGAGCCTGATCGAGTACGCTATCCACCGATCGATGATCGGCCAGGACGATCGCATCTGGGCATACAACACCATTTTGGAGTGCATCGGCGCCACGGGCCCCGCACTCGACATGGCTTGGGCACTCAAGACCGAGAAGATTTCGCTCTTGCATCCCGATACACTCCCCAACTTTGACCTGGAGGGCACGCTTGCCGCGCTTGCCGAGGCCGCCGTTGCCAACGGTGCTGCCGAGGACACGGCATCGGGGCGCGACCGCATCGCCATGCGCATCATGGGCGCGCTCATGCCGAGGCCTTCGGTTGTAAACGAAGAGTTCAATGGGCGTATGGGCGTCAACGAGCCCCGCGCCGCGACCGACTGGTTCTACGGCCTGTGCTGCGATGCCGGCTATGTGCGCCGCGCCGCCATCGCACGCAACATCAAATGGAGCACCCCCACCAACTGGGGCGATCTTGAGATCACCATCAACCTGTCAAAGCCTGAGAAGGACCCGCGCGACATTGCCGCGGCCGGCGCCGCAAAGAACACGGGCGAGAAGTATCCCGCCTGCCAGCTCTGCATCGAAAACGAGGGCTATCCCGGACGCTCCGCCGCAGCCGACGGTGGCGCTCACCCCGCCCGTCAGAACCTACGCGTTATTCCCATCCAGCTCAACGGCGAGCGCTGGGGCTTCCAGTACAGCCCGTACGCCTACTTTAACGAGCACTGCATTGCCATGAGCTCCGAGCATCTTCCGATGCACGTCGACCGCAAGGGCCTGACCTGCCTGCTCGACTTTGTGGACCTGTTCCCGCATTACTTCATCGGCTCTAACGCCGACCTGCCCATCGTGGGCGGCTCAATTCTGTCGCACGACCACTTCCAGGGCGGCGCGCACGAGTTCCCCATGATGCACGCAGCCGAGGTCTCGCAGTTTAGCGTGCCCGGTTTTGACCAGGTCAGCGGTACTGTGCTGCAGTGGCCGCTCTCGGTGCTGCGCCTGCGCTCGCACGACCGCGCCCAGTTGCTCGACGCTGCCGAGAAGATTATCCTCGCCTGGCGCGAGTGGACCGATGAGTCGGTGGGCGTCATCGCGCGCACAGCCGATGGCGTGGCGCACAACACCGTGACGCCCGTCATCCGCCGCGTCGACTCCCGCGGCAATGCCGGCGGCGAGATCTACGAGGCCTACCTGGCGCTTCGTTGCAACATCACGACCGACGAGCATCCGCTGGGCGTGTTCCACCCGCATGCCGAGTACCACCATATTAAAAAGGAGAACATCGGCCTGATCGAGGTCATGGGCCTGGCCATTCTGCCGCCGCGCCTAGTTCCCGAGCTTGGCGCTGTCCGTGAGCATCTGCTGGCAGCCAAGGTCGATGCCAGCTACGACCTTGCCGGTGCGCTCGAGGGCGATGATCTTTGCCGCAGCCACGCCGCATGGGCTGAGGATGTCTATGCCCGCCGGGCCGACGAGCTTACGGCGGATAACGCCATCGACATCCTGCATGAGGAGGTCGGCGTGGTGTTTAGCCACGTGCTCGACAACGCCGGCGTCTTTAAGTGGGACGAAGCCGGCCGCGCCGCCCAGCAGCGCTTTATCGACTCGCTGTAATGATCCCTTTCGGACGAAGGAAAACGGATCACTTCGTCTTCAATAAAACGGCGCCCGCCGGCAACATCGCCGGCGGGCGCCGTTTTATTGGCTAGTCATTGGGGACGTTCTTAAATGACTAGTCAAACAAGAACGCCCCCAATGACTACTTGCGACCAAGGCAACGCCGATGTCTTGGCATTGTCAGCGAAAACGCCCCTAAGCGAGCAAGGTGACGTGAAAGAGGAGGGCATTGACCTTCTGGTCATCCCCGACGATTGAACGTCAGATTGCCGCTTAGGGGCGTTTGCAGCGTCGAGCCGTTACGGCGTTTGGTAAAACGCCGTAACCCTACAGTTCAGTCACGACAACGTTGCTGTAGATCTCGTCCCAGCGATCCATGACCAGGTGGCCGGTCTTGGGATCCATGGCGTTGAGTTTGCCGCAGGTATTGGCGGTCTTGAGCACCGTGACATCGTCGGCACCAGCAGCAATGGCATGTGCAAAGCCGGCGATGGTCGAGTCGCCGGAACCCGTCGCGTTCACAGCCGCAATCGCGGGCGTCTTGGCGCGGAACGCGCGGCCCTCATGGAAGCCCACCGAACCGGCAGCGCCCATCGAAACGACAACCCAGGGAATACCGGCAAAGCGGCCATCGGCGGCAAGCGCCTCGCGCAGGGCATCGACATCATCGGTCGTAAAGGACGTACCCAGCAGGCCGTTAATCTCGGTCAGGTTGGGCTTTACGAGCTCAGGCTTAGCGTCGGACTCCAGCGCGGCCTCCAGCGATGCACCCGAGGTGTCGAGCAGTACCTTGGCGCCCGCCTCCTCGGCGATCTTGACGAGCTCGGCATAGTATCCAGCATCGACGCCACGCGGCAGCGAGCCCGAAAGCGTCACAACGTCCGCCTTCGCTGCAAGCTCGGCGAACTTGGCCGTAAAGGCCTCGAGCTCGGCTGAGGCGATCTGCGGGCCGCTCTCCAGCAGCTCGGTCTGATTACCCTCGTGCAGAATATTCAGGCAAATGCGCGTCTCACCGGCGATGGGTACAAAGTCGTTCTTGACGCCGTCGGCATCCATAAGCTCGGCCATATAGGCGCCCATGTGGCCGCCGAGCAGACCGGTCGCGAGCACATCGTCGCCCAACTGCAGCAGCACACGGCTCACGTTGAGGCCCTTGCCGCCAGCGGTCTTTTCGGGCGTGACGCGGTTGACATCGTCAATGATCAGCTTGTCGAGCTGATAGCGCGTATCAATCGACGGGTTCATGGTAACGGTCAGAATCATGTTGAACTCCTGTTCCGGGGCGGCATGACCCGCCCCAAACATACGATAGCTCGTTAAAGGATCTCGATCTCAAAGCCGCGGGTAACGGTCTCCCCCGGCTTAGCCACCAGGCAGCCACGCTTGTGCTCCAGAATATCGTCCTCGTCGGAGCAGGTGGACAGACCACCCCACGGTTCCACGGCCACAAAGTCGCCCTCGGGCTTGCTCCACACAATCAGGTACGGCATATCGGGGAACGTCAGGCGCACGCCCTTGTCCTCGGTTTTCTTGGTCAGCGTAACCACGCGGCTCTCGAGCACGTCAAAGATAGTCTCCGCGAAGTCGAAGAGTTCGTGGGTCAGCGGCAGGCTCTGGTCGATCATAGGGTTCTTGCTGCGATGCTCAACATCAATCAGGCCTGTCGAGGGAACGGCAGTACAGAGCTCGGCGGCCTCACGCTGATCAAAACGAAGCTCGTAATCGTCGTAGGACTCGTCCTCATCGAGTGGGCACTTAAAGCCGGGGTGACCGCCCACAAAGAACGGCATATCCTCGGTGCCCTCATTGGTCACCTCGTACGACACGGCCACCTTTTCCGAATCGATCGTGTAGCGCGCAACGATCTTAAACGGATACGGGTACTGCTCGAGCAACTCGGCATGGTCGGCAGAGCTGAGGCTCAGCGCAACCATGTTGTCGCCCTGCTCCTCGAGCTTCCACTCCTGTTTGCGCGCAAAGCCGTGGCGGGCAAGCTTGACCTCGCGGCCGCCCATGGTCATTGCTCGACCGTCACGAAGACCGCCGCAGATCGGAAAGCAAATAGGTGCCTGGCCCGACCAGACCGCCGGATCACCCTGCCACAGGTACTCACGGCCGTTGGCCGTAATAGAAGTGAACGACCCGCCCGCCGTGCTCAGTGCTACGCGGATAGAACCGTTATCAAGAACAAACTCCATAGGAGCCTTCCCTTTCTTACGACAGCCCGCCAAGTCAATAGGGCTGATAGAAAACCGGCCCGCGCCCCCTCACAGAAACGCGAGCCGTCAATTGAAAAGCTGCAGAATGCCGGGGACCGCCAAGAGCGAAGCACTCAAGCCAAGCAAGCAAACGTGTTATCGGAGCAGCTAGCTGTACCAGAAAGCTTCGCAACAACAAGGACAAACCCCACAGGTGTCCCCAACGTCAGCGAGCGGCGATCAGGTGCCCCAGGTCGCCGCGAAAGAGGAGCGACGCGTACTTCATGTACGCGAGCGACGGTTTAAGCGGCGAGATGGGGTGCCTGAGCGCCGCGCAGCGTCGACCCGTTACGCGGTTTGGCAAAACCGCGTAACCCCACTAGTCGTGATACTCGCCGCGGTCCCACTTCTCGAGGAACTCGTCAAAGAAGTGCGGGTCGGCCTGAGCCTCGGCGTCGGCCTTGTTGCAGGCGTCGATCTTGGCGATCAGGGCGTCGTGCTCGGGAGTCTTCTCGTAGGGCTCCTCCAGGAAGGCAAGCATGATGTCGGCCATCAGGAACTCGCCGGTGATCTTGCCGCCAAAGCCCACGATGTTGGCGTTGAGCTCGCGACGGGCATACAGGGCAGAGGTCATGTCGCGAACCAGGGCGCAGCGAGCGCCGGGGACCTTGTTGACGGCGTTGGTGATGCCAATGCCGGTGCCGCACAGGGCCACGCCAAAGTCGGCCTTGCCACTGGCAACAGCCTCGCCCACGGCCTTACCGTAGATGGGGTAGTGCGTACGGGTGTGGCTGTAGGTGCCGCAGTCGAGCACCTTGTAGCCAGCCTGCTCCAGGCGGTCGGCCAGATAGATCTTCTCGTCCGTAACGATATGGTCGCAACCGATTGCGATGGTCTTCTTCATCAGAACGTCCTTTCGTCTGAATTCACAAGTTGAGGTAGAAGTTCGAGTTCTCGGTGGCTCTCGTTAGGCCATCTTGTTGAGCATGTCGACACGGATCTGGTGACGGCCGCCGGCGTACTGGGCGCGCAGGAACTCGCGGGCGATCTTCTTGGCGACCTCGGTGCCCACAACGCCCGGGCCCATGGTGACCATGCGCGAACCGTTGTGCTCGCGGGTCATGTAAGCGGAACGCTCGTCGGAAATGTTGGCGACGACCATGCCCTTGATCTTGACGGCGGCCATATAGGAGCCGACGCCGTACTTATCGAATGCGAAGCCCTGGGAATCCTTGTGCTCCAGCAGGTCCTTGGCAACGGCGGTCGCGGAATCGACAAAGTCCGCGGCAGGGGTCTCGGAATAGTCGACGACCTCGTGACCGTCGGCGATGAGCATCTCCTTGATGGACTCCTTCATCGACATACCGTCGGCATCGGAAGCGATTACAACCCTCATGACATCCTCCTTGAGAGATACGCAGGTGCGTAGTTTCTGTTTGGAAGTGTTGAATCGCGTTCAGGTCCGGGCATCTGAATGTGCGGTTCTTCACTGTTCATGTTTATTTGAACACATTCGAACATCAACTGCAACCATTATTTGTTTATCTTTGTTCTTTTTTGAACAAATACCATTCACAGATGATTGCTGACCGTTTGGGTCTGGCGCGGACGTAGCGACCATGTGTTCAGCAAACAAAAGGGCGGCCGAGAACGTGTCTCGGCCGCCCTTCGGCGGTATTCCCCGGTATATACAGCTGTTTTAGCTACTCAGACTGCCCGCTCTTCTTGGCATGTTTGGACGGAGCGCCCAAGAAACGACCCGTCAGATAGTTCGCGGGACCGGAAATATCAATCCCCAGCAGCACGTGTCCTAGCCACAGGAACGCCACGAGCACCAGTAGAGGAATCACACACGAGGTCACGATCATCACGATGACGCCTTCGATCAGATCGGTCACCTGCCGCACGATCTCGTCGGTCATCTGCTTGGCGCCGCTGGTCACCGATGTGACCAGGCTCGAGGCCCCGTCAGTCAACTGCTCGAGTACGTTTTTGGACTCCGTGGCCTCGGACTTTTTCTTGCTCGATTTTGAGCTGGTCTCGGCTGACTTGTCCTTGGTGCCGACCGTGTCCGCAGCGTCCGCCGCCTTTTGCTCAGCTTGCTCAATACTTACGCGATACGTTTCATCGACCTTCTGCGACACCCATACGCTTGCAGGCACCAAGGCCATTCCGATCATGGCGACCACCAGCACGCGCGTCGCCACGCGGCGCAGGACGGCGCTCGTGCTCCAGCGCCCGTGAATGCCGAGCGACACCGCAAAGAGCACCAGCGCAAACGGGATCAGGATGCCCAGGCCAACCGACCACAAAATGGTCAGCAGGTATTTCTCGAGGTAGAGCACGGCAAGCACGATGCCCAGGTTACCCGAAAGCTGTGCGAGCTGCTCGGCAACCGGCGTTCCCGTATCTCCAGGCAGCGCGGTAATGCCCGCAGACAGCGCCACGCACGAGGTCGTGAGCGCCAGTACGTTGCCTTTCTTTTGGTCGATGACCTCGATGGTGGAGTCCCAAGTCTTGGTATCGGCAAAATGTGGGCGTGCGACAAATCCCGACAGCAACGCCAGCACCACGAGCGCAACGATAAAGCCAATCTGCAGCTTTTTGTTTGCGCACACGACATCGGACAGGCTGGGCTGCAGCTCGGTTACCGTCGTGTGCTCGGTTATCTGGACAGGACGCCCATGAGCCATCTCGTGCGCGTCTCTCTTTTGAATCAATCCGTTGTCCGGCATTTGGATACCTCCTCAGTCCGGTCTGTATTGCGGATGGAAGTATACCCACCCATCGAAAAACCGAACGGGAGGACGAACAGAAGCCCCAAGACTGTCCCCAATGCCTAGTCGTTTAAGAACGTCCCCAATGACTATCTCGGGATGAGTTGCGGTGGAATAGGGATTGTTTTGTGCCCGCCAGCCCCTATTCAGTCCCTATTCCACCGCAACTTGGAGGAGGACAGAAAAACCCTGCCGCGGGTAGCGGCAGGGTTTTTGGAAGGGGACTTAGTTGTGCGGGCTCGTTAGGCGAGCTTAGCTTCGAGTGCGGCGATGCGCTTATAGGCATCGATGGTAAAGCGGGTCTGCTTCTCCAGAATCATGGTGGTCATGAGGGTGTCCTGAGCGTGAGCCATGATGAAGGTCATCTCCATCTCGCCGCCGCCGGCCTCCTGCGAAAGCAGCTTGGTCTGCGTGTCATGGGCGCCGATAAGTGCATCGCTGGCATCCTTGTGCAGCTGTTCGGCCTTCTCAAAATCACCCTCGCGAGCAGCATCGAGCGCTGCAAGCAGATCGGTCTGGGCGTCACCTGCGTATGCGACAATCTCGAATCCAACCATCGAGATTTCTTCTTTGGTTGCCATATTGCGTTCCTTTCACATATGAACCAATCGAGAGCATCGCGTCCGGGCATACGCGCTGCGTTCTGTATGGCAGAAACATTAACATTCAAACAAAAAAGAACAGCGCAAAACGTAATTTCAAGCTATGAACGGTCATTTTTCGCCCGTGAACGGTTTTTAAACCAATCTGAACAATATCGAACACAGTTAGCGGCAACCCAAACAGGTCCGCCTCTAGCGTACATCGCGCACCGTATCGCCCTCTACGAGCACGCCGGGGATCAGCATGTGCTCCACGCCAGACGCAACCCCCTCGGCACCGGCGATCTTGTCGACCGCCCACATGCCGACACGCCTGTTGTTAAAGCGCACCGTGGTCAGGCGACGGTCGGGCACGATGTCGCCCAGGCTGTCGTCAACACCCACTACGCTCACGTCCTGGGGCACGCGTTTCCCGCGCGACTCGAGCCCGCGAATGCAGCCGTAGGCCATGGCATCGTTGGAAGCATAGATGGCGGTACAGGTCGGATCGTACGCTAGAGCCTGACCGGCAGCATATCCGCTCTGTGCCGTCCAATCGCCACGGACGAGTCGCGGCGGCTCAATACCATGTGCGCGCAGTGTCTCACGCCAGCCTTCCTCGCGCTGCATGCCCGAAAGCGAGCGCTCGGGGCATGAGATAAAGTGCACGGTCTTGTGCCCCTGCTCCAACAAGTACTCGACCACCTGGCGCGAGCAATCGAACTGGTCGTTATCGACCGTTGAACAGAGCGGGTGCTCCAGCATGGTAACGAGCACCGTCTGCATGCCGGGCAGCGGCTCGAAGGTGCCAAAGTCCGCCGGCATGCGATTCATGATCACAACCATGCCATCCACCGGCAGCGCGCTCATGCGCGACGATGCACTCTCGAGGGTATACGGATGCCCGTCTACTTTAGTTAGGGTGATGGCATAGCCATGTTTGTCGGCCGCGGCGGCAAAGCCCTCCATGCGGTCGAGGTTGCCGGTGCCGGTAATGTTGAACATGGCGACGCCGACGGTCTTAAACTTGCCGCGGCGCAGCGATCGACCGGCAAAATTGGGTCGATACCCCAGCTCGCGCATGGCGGCACGCACGCGCTCCTTGGTCTCGGGGCGCACGCTGGGCGAATCGTGCACGGTGCGCGAGACCGTCTGCTCCGAGACGCCCGCGAGACGCGCCACGTCCTTAACGGAAACCGATTTTTTAACAGCGGCCATAGGTCGATCTTTCTATGTCAACGATGCCATTGGCGGCACCCTACGCAGTCAAATGAACGCCTTCAAGTATATCCAACACCTCCCCCACAATACGTTTACCACCCAAAACCTACCGTTCACCGACAATCTTGCTTCCCCGAACGGCTTTTGTCGCCCAAATGTTAACGTTGCCATTGCGCAACCACAGAGCCACCGGGCGGCTCAAACGTTTACGCGTAAGGAATCGATGGTTCGCAGGCACAGGAACCACTGGTTCGCGTCTTTTTTTGTGTCGCAAAATGGCAACGTCAACATTTTGGCAACCGAACGCCAAAAGCTACCATCGTTGCTAACCCACCGACTCTTAGGAGCTTTGCATGGAGCAACTCATCGCCATCATCGAAAAGGGCCAACCCTTTTTCAACGCGATCGCCCGCAACAAGTACCTCAAGGCGATCCGCGACGGCTTTATCTCCGTCATCCCCATCATCATCTTCTCGTCCATCTTCTGCCTGGTAGCCTCGGTCCCCAACATCTGGGGTTTCTACTGGCCCGATGACATCAACAACGCCCTGTGGAAGTGTTACAACTACTCCATGGGCATCCTGGCCATCGCCTGCGCCGCCACCACGGCCAAGCACTTCGCCGACGCCCAGAACCGTGATCTGCCCAAGAACAACCAGATCAACTTTATCTCGTGCATGTGCGCGGCCATCATCGGCTTCTTGCTCCTTTCGAGCGACACGATCGCCACGGACGCCGCCAGCGGCTTCAACACCACCTACCTTGGTTCCAAGGGCTTGCTGACCGCCTTCATCGCTGCGTTTGTGACCGGCATCATCTACAAGTTCTTCATTAAGCGCAACATCACCGTCAAGATGCCCGAGCAGGTTCCGCCCAACATTTCGCAGACCTTTAAGGACATCATCCCCTTCTCCGTCTGCATCACCGCCTTTTGGGTCTTTGACATCGTCTTCCGCGCTGCCTTTGGCTTCTGCTTTGCCCAGGGCGTCATCCAGGTGTTCCAGCCCCTGTTCACCGCCGCCGACGGCTACATCGGCCTCGCTGTGATCTACGGTGCCATGAGCCTCTTCTGGTTCGTCGGCGTCCACGGCCCCTCGATCGTCGAGCCCGCCATCGCCGCCGCTCTCGTTGCCAACATGACCGACAACCTGGCTGCGTTCCAAGCTGGCCAGCACGCTTCCGCTGTCCTGACCCAGGGTGCCCAGTACTTCGTCGTCTGCATGGGCGGCACCGGCGCCACGCTCGTCCTGGTCTTCATGTTCTGCTTCCTGGCCAAGTCTCAGGAGATGCGCGCCGTTGGTAAGGCAGCCATCGTCCCCGTGTGCTTTGCCGTCAACGAGCCGCTGCTGTTCGCCGCGCCTATCGTGCTCAACCCCGTCTTCTTTGTCCCGTTTGTTTTTGCCCCGATCGCCAACATCTGGATCCTCAAGATCTTTATCGACTTCTTGGGCATGAACGGCTTTATGTACACCCTGCCCTGGACCGTCCCCGGCCCCATCGGCACCATCATGGGCTTGGGCTTCCAGCCGCTCGCCTTTGTGATGCTCGCCCTCATCCTGATCGTCGACTTTGTCCTGTACTATCCGTTCTTCCGTGCCTATGACGCCCAGAAGTGCGCCGAGGAGGCCGAGATCTCCCAGGAGGAGCTCGCCGCCAAGAACGCCGAGAAGGCCGCCAAGCTCAACGACGCCTTCCAGGGCAAGGCCGATGCCAAGAGCGTTGCCGCCGGCGCTGCTGCCGAGGCCGTGAAGGCCGACGCCCCTGCCGCTTCTGCAGCACCCGCTGCCGAGGCAACGTCCACCAGCGACCTCAACGGCAAGCGCGTACTCGTGCTCTGCCAGGGCGGTGGCACTTCGGGCCTGCTCGCCAACGCACTGGCCAAGGCTGCCAAGGAGCGCGGTATTAACCTCGAAACCGCTGCCGAGGCCTATGGCAACCACGTCGACATGCTCCCCGACTTTGACCTAGTCGTCCTGGCCCCGCAGGCCGCAAGCTACCTGGCCGACCTGCAGAAAGACTGCGAACGCGTGGGCAACAAGTGCGTCGCCTGCCGCGGCAAGCAGTACATCGAGCTCTCCCAGAACGGCGACAAGTCTCTCGCCTTCGTCTCCGAGCAACTATCGAAGTAAGTAACGCCCAGGGCCAGCCGACTATCCAAGACCGGCTGGCCCTTCGATTTAAACGATTGGATCATCATGTCCGTTAATCCCGCCAGCGTCACCAACCCGCCCGCGCAGTTTCCCGAGGACTTTGTCTTTGGCGGCGCCACCGCTGCCTACCAGGTAGAGGGCGAGACCCGCACCCACGGTAAGGGCAAGGTTGCCTGGGACGACTTCCTGGAGGCCCAGGGCCGTTTCTCCCCCGATCCCGCTTCGGACTTCTACAACCAGTACCCCGTCGATTTGGAGCTGTGCGAGGAGTTCGGCATCAACGGCATCCGCCTCTCCATCGCCTGGAGCCGTATCTTCCCCGAGGGCACCGGCAAGGTAAACCCCGAGGGCGTGCAGTTCTACCACGACCTCTTCGCCGAGTGCCACAAGCACCACGTTGAGCCGTTTGTCACGCTGCATCACTTTGACACGCCGCTGCCCCTCTTTGAGAAGGGCGACTTCCTCAACCGCGAGACCATCGACGCCTTTGTGGACTTTGCCACCTTCTGCTTTAAGGAGTACGCCGACCAGGTAACCTACTGGTTCACCTTTAACGAGATTTGGGCCGACGCCTCCAACACCTACATCGAGGGTACCTTCCCCGGTGGCGTCAAGGCGCATCTTGCCGAGGCCTTCCAGTGCGAGCACAACATGATGCTCGCCCACGCCAAGGCCGTGCTGGCTTTCCACAACGGCGGCTTTAAAGGCAAGATCGGCGTCATCCAGTCGCTGGAGTTTAAGTACCCACTCAACGAGAACGACCTCGCCGACATCAAGGCCGCCAACAACGAGCACGTGCTGCAGAACCAGTTTTTGCTCGACGCCACCTTCCGCGGCGACTACGCGCCCGACACCCTCGAGTGCGCCAACCGCTTGGCTGCCATCTCGGGCGGTGCCATCGAGATTCTGGATGATGACCTCGAGATTATGCGCGAGGCAGCGCTCTACAACGACTACTTGGGCGTTAACAACTACCAATGCCGCTTCCTCAAGGCTTACGATGGCGAGAACGACCTGCACCACAACGGTACGGGCGAGAAGGGCACCGGCCGCTGGCGCGTCAAGGGTATTGGCGAGCATGTGAACAAGCCCGGCATCCCCACCACCGACTGGGACTGGATCATCTATCCCGAGGGCCTGTTCGATCTGCTCGTCTACATTAAGCAGCGCTATCCCAACTACAAGCAGATCTTCATCACCGAGAACGGCATGGGCTACAAGGACCCCTACAAGGACGGTTTTGTGGACGACCAGCCGCGCATCGACTACATCGAGCAGCACCTGCGCTGGCTGCTCAAGGCCATGGAGGTGGGCGTCAACGTGGGCGGCTACTTCCTGTGGAGCCTGCAGGATCAGTTCTCCTGGACCAACGGCTACAACAAGCGCTATGGCTTCTTCTACGTAGACTTTGAAACCCAGAAGCGCACGCCCAAGGCAAGCGCCTACTGGTACAAGCACGTGGCGGAGACTCGTCGTCTGGACTAGCGGCTTGCGGCGAGCAAAATTGCTCCGCTCACATATCCTGTCCCCCATTTCTCAGCCGGGGGCGGCACGTCACACGGCGCGCCGCCCCCGGTCTTTTTGTTTTTGGGCTGGTCAGGAGCCGTTTGTCTCGATCTGTAACATCTAGCCGAGCTTTCCAGTCCTAACTGTTACAGATCGAGATGAACGGGGTGGGCCGGGCCGAATTGTCTCGATCTGTAACACTAAACCCGGTTTTGGGCGTCTACCTGTTACAGATTGAGACAAACGTACCGGCCAATCCTCTCAATCTCAATCTATAACAGTTAGCCGGTTATTTCGCCCCCACCTGTTACAGATCGAGATGAATAGATTAGACCTAGCCGAAAAATCTCAACCTGTAACACGTAGCCGAGTTTTTCAGTCCTAGCTGTTACAGATCGAGACAAACAGGCCGAGCAAGCTACACCCGTAGGTCTTTCACGCTGGAGCATTCGACCAGCACGCCCGAAACAAGCGTACGGCTTCTGGAGCTCGGGGCTTCTAGGCACGCAACGACCTCGTCGGGCGCACGAACACCCAGTCCGCGGTGACGGAACTTCACCGACATATCCCGAAAACTCGATCCCCGGCTTAGCTTGCGCGCATTATCACAATAAACTCCCAACGATACACGGTCCTGCGGTTCAATGAGCCACAGGACCGCATGCCGTCGATCAGATAAAGATCGTCATATACAGAGGTAGATATATCCTATGCCCTTCAGCCCTGAGCTGTTTTGGGTGAAGAACTATCTCTTCTCCGACTCGTCGTTCGAATCGTCTGCCGAAATCGTCAAGCGAGATTGTTGAATACGATTTGGAAGATTTAACTTCAACAGGAGTGACCCGCGGTTTTCCAGCCGCGTCTTCAAAGCCGCGCGAAACAAGAAAATCAATTTCACGCGTTCTGGGCCGACTCCCCTCTGTTTTGGAAGGCTCCTGCCAGCTGTAATAAAAAAGCGAATGCCCCAGACTCTTAAGCTGCTGCGCCACGATGTTCTCGATTAGCATTCCTTTATTAATTGAAATTCTTCCAAATTGAATGTCTCTATGAACATCCATAAGGTCCGGACCATCATCAAACGCCAAGCTCACGAGCAGTCCCGTGTCCGCCATATAGCATTTAAGCGAAGACGCGTCCTCGTGCAGTCGGTAACCCACGCTCGGATCACTGCATAAATAGCAACGGTTAATCAGTCGCGCATCCTCAAGCCAGATTAACGCCGACTCATATGTCTCAAAACGGGACCCCTTCTCCAAGCTGTCAAATTTGAACCGTTTATTTGCCGCAGATAATTGACCCGGAATATCGTCATAAACCGCCCGCGCACGTCTAGCGTCCGAACCTCCAAACTTGGCAATGTCCTCCCTGTACAGTGCGATAATCTGCCGTTTAACCCTGTCGCATCCTCTAAAATCATTCTCTGCCACAAAGGAGTCGACCGACTGAGGCATACCACCGACAAGCATATACTCATCAAATAATCTCATGCACGTCGCATGAACGCCGTCCGGAAGCGCGGTCCGAGATTCGCGCGCTTTACGGATCTCTTCTGCATAAAGATCTTTTCCGGTCGCCCAAAGATACTCCTCAAAATCGAGGGGCTCGAGAGGGATTCTTTCTTCCTCTGACGGTATGACAATGCTATCGACATTCTTTTTGATGGAGACAAGAGAGCCTGTCTCGATGTAATCAAATCTGCCGTCTTCTACAAGATGCTTTATGTATTCGCGCGCGATGGGAAACCGCTGCACTTCATCAAAAATGACCAGCGACTCTCTCGGTTCGAGGGCCTTACCATACTGCAGCTGAAGCATGCGTAAAAAAAGATCGACATCTTCACGATGGTTCAGAAATATATCGAGCGTGGCTTTGCTAGCAGCCGAAAAGTCAATGTACAGATAATCCTTGTATTCATTTTGCGCGAAGCACTTGACGAGCGTCGTTTTGCCAACGCGTCTTGCACCCTCAATAAGCACCGCAGTGCGCCCTTGCGAGCGTTCTTTCCACTCCTGCAGACGATCATATGCCTTCCGTTTAAACATAATCTCACCTCAGCATAATTTACGTGCTAGTTTACAAAAATACCGACCTTCAGATATATCTAATAATACAAAAATACCGAGCTTTAAATGAGCTTATAGCTACAAAAATACCGACCATTGCAAAGGTCACAACAAACAATATCTCCGGCAACGCTCGCTAGCAAATGACCTGCGCGTGCTCCTCGATGGCGGCGCGATCCTCGGCGGCAATACCCGGCTCGCACACCACGGCGTCCAGGCTGTCCAGGCGGAAGAAGGTGTAGAAGTCGCGCTTGCCGATCTTGCTGGAGTCGGCGATCAGATAGCGCGAGTCCGCCTTGCTAAAGGCGAGCTGCTGGATACGGCCCTCGTCCATGTTGGACGTGGATACGTCACCGTCCAAGATACCGTTGGCGCCGATAAACGCCGCATCGATGCCCAGCGCACGTAGGGTATCCTCGGCCGTCGGCCCCACAAAAGCGGCAGTGCGGCGGCGGTACATACCGCCCACGAGGCACAGCTCGCAGTCTTCGCGCGCCTCGAGCAGGTTAAACACCGAAAGCGAATTGGTCACAATGCGCAGGCGAAACGTCGGCAGCATCGAGGCCATCTGCTCAACCGTGGTGCCCGTACCCAAGAAGATGGTCGAGCCTTCCTCGATAAGCTCCACAGCGCGGCGCGCGATCTGCAGCTTTTCCTCGGCATGCTTAGTGCGCTTTTCGCTGTGCGAATACTCATGGCGCAGCATAGCGTGGGGACGGCCCTGTGCACTGCGGGCTCCGCCATGCACGCGCTCGATCTCGCCTAGGCTCGCAAGTTCTTCGAGGTCGCGGCGAATCGTCATGTCCGAAACGCCCAGCGCATCCGAAATCTCTTTGACCGAGACCGTACCCTGCTCCTCGAGCAGCTGACGAACCTTATCCTGTCGCTCTGCCTTAATCACGATGAATCCTCGCCGTTCTTTGCGCGCATATCATTCAAACAGTAACGAACAAATTGTATCAGACTCGTACGCGTCAAAAATGAACGCCCGCACAGCTCCAATCATCACTTTTTTGAGAAAAATACCCCCAGCTTTAGTGGGGTGTAGTGATAATCTCGCCTGTTCGCGCTACAGTTTGTCGGAAATACCTCGATGTTAGGAACCAAATGATCACTTCCGAGCTTTTCGGCACCGCGCCGTGCGGTACCCCCGTTCATCGTTACACCCTCGACGGGCCCGAGATCTGCGTTCGCATTATGGACTATGGCGCCACGGTGCTTGGTATCGATGTGCCCGACATTCCCGGCAACGTGCGCGATGTGGTGCTGGGCTTCGATAAGCTCGAGGATTACTTTGACAACCCCGCCTGCTTTGGCGCGACCATCGGCCCTGTGGCAAACCGCACCGCTGGCGCCACGATCGCCATCGACGGCACGGACTGGCATATGCCCGCCAACGAGGGCGCCAACAACCTGCACAGCGACCTTGAGCACGGCCTGCACAAACGTGTGTGGGATGTTGAGCTCGACGAGGTCCATAACGCCGTGCGCATGACCACCTCGCTTAAGGATGGCGAGCTGGGCCTGCCCGGCAACCGAACCTTTACGGCCGTGTTTACCGTTACGCGCACCGGCGTCTTCCGCATCGATTATGGCTGCGAGAGCGACCGCGCCACGTACGTGTCCATGACCAACCACACGTACTTTAACCTTGCCGGCCATAACGCCGGCATGGACTGTGAGCACTTCTTTGTTGCCAACGCTGCCCACTACCTGCCCATTAACGAGCAGAACATCCCCACCGGCGAGATCGCTCCGGTCGAGGGCACGCCGTTTGACTTTCGCGAGTTGCGCCCCGTCGCGCCTGGCATGGAGTCCGATGATCCGCAGATTAAGCAGGCACGCGGCTACGACCACTGCCTGTGCATCGATGGCTATCAGTACGGCCGCAACCTGCGCCGCGCCCTGCATGTTGAGGAGATGTGGACCGGCCGCGAGCTGGACTACTACACCACCGCCCCGGGTGTGCAGCTCTACACCGGCAACTGGCTGGGCGACGAGCATGCTAAGGACGACGCCAACTATGGCTGGGGCGCCGGCTTTGCCCTCGAGGCCGAGATGTACCCCGACACGCCGCACCATCCGCTGTTCCCCCAGGGTATCGTGGGCCCGGGCCATCCCTACAGCAACGTCATCGAGTACCACTTTATGAGGCACTAAGCCCACAACGCGACATATCGCACAGCAACGCCCGCCGGCACCACCGCCGACGGGCGTTTTTCTACCTAGTCGCCTGCGACGTTCTTAAACGACTAATCGTTGTGGGCACTCTTTGTCGAATGTGGCCGCCGCATCATCGATGATGCCGTGTCCTCGCGCGCAATGGTGGCGTCCGTCCCGCTTCGACCGTCGCGTTACGGCGCGAGAACATCCAGCGGAACAACTTGGACGCCACGCTCGGTAACATAGGCTTGCGAACCAAACCCGATGATCACGACTTTCGAAACCGGCGGGTTGTTTCCGGCGGCAACCATGCGTTTCTCGACAGCAACAAGGCTGTCAGACGCCTCTTCGATTTGAGCAGAGCTGAGTTTAACTTCGACCGGAATCCACGTTCCGCCGGGAGCCGCAATGACCGCATCGACTTCTAGATCGCGAGAATCATGATAGTGATAGAGGCCCATTCCGTTTGCTCGCGCATAAACCCACAAATCATGAAGCACCAGCGATTCAAAAAGCAGTCCGAGCGTCTTGAAATCTAGCAGTAGTGTCTCCGGGGTCGCCCCGAGTGCGGCGGCCGCCAGCGACGGGTCGGCGAGGTGATGCTTCTTTGAGTCTCTTAAATGCACCGGAGATCTCATTGCAGGGTTCCACGCGGGAATATCGCGAACGAAACTAACCCGAGCAAGAAGAGATATATATGATGCCGCCGTCTGTCTCGACACCTCTCCGCCAAGATCGGCTACGAGCGTCTTGAGTGTCGCCAAAGTGGATTCATTGCGCGCAAGCGATTCGATGACGGCTTTGACCTTCTCAGGGTCGCGGCGAGAGCCATCAACACGAGATAAATCTTCTTCGGCGACTATGCCGATGTAGCGTTTGGCCATCGCGGACGCAGCCTGTGCATCGTGTCCGACCGCTGCGGGCCATCCACCGCGAACAACGCACTCGGCAATCGAGGCAGAATCCAGCGACCCGAAAGCTCCATTGAACTTTTCGCCAGAAATAATGCCCGATAGCTTAACCGCACCGCTGGATTTCCCGAGTTCGAAAAGCGTCATGGTGTCCATGCGCAGTTTGGCGAATCTTCCAGCGCCGCTGTGCATCGGGCGTTCGTCGTCTCGCGGTGTTGCCGATCCCGTAAATATGAATTGGCCAGGCTCACCGCCGCGGTTGTCGCACTCAAACCGTGCCGCGTCCCAGAGTTTCGGAACCTCCTGCCACTCGTCAATCAGCCGCGGCACCTCGCCGGAAACGGCAAGAGCCGGATCCGTCTCGGCGCGTAAGCGATTCTCGAAGTTGCGGGACGGGTCCATGAGAAGGAGCCTGGACGCCGCACGGGTCTCGGCCGTGGTCGTCTTTCCACACCATTTCGGTCCTTCGATGAGAACGGCACCGAATATACCCAGCAGCTGGTCGAGCTCATTTTCGACAATTCTGGTGTAGTACTTTTTTGGCATATTTATCACCATTGCTACCAGTGCGTTTAACCTAATTTACAGTTTACATTTAACCAAATTTCTGTTCTCTGATTAACCATATTTACGCAATTCAATTAACGAAACAGATTTAGGAGCCATTTTTGCGAACGGCTTAAGCTGTGGTGCAGTCATTGACGTTCTAAAAGACTAGTCGAAAGGGACACTCTTTTCATAGCTCCGACACATGTGCCAACATGCCTGAAATCGGCGCGCTACAGATTGCGCCCATCTACTACTTTTACTCCCGCACCCCTGACCATACGCCCCTATTTTCAAAAATCGCACGTTCGCTACCTGCAGTTTTAATATTGCGATTTTCATCGTGCTTCGAGGTAAGCGACCAAAAGTAGTAGATGGCCCCAATTCCTGGCCGAGGGCATCTCGCCGCTCCTCCACGGGAAAATACGATCCGTTTTCCTCCGCCCCCAGGTAATCACGCGAGCAGGTTCTCGATGGGATCGGGGTCGGAGCTGGGGAGATAGCGGATTTCTAGTTCTATGCCGAGCGCTTGCAGCTCTTTGAGGGCAGCGACGTCTGCGTCGTCTACGGCAACGGCAGGCGTTATGGGGCGCTTGCCCTCTCCCACCTGCATATGGCCGATGCTGATCTTGGTTATTGGCACACCGCCCTTAACCAGCGCGAGTGCATCGGCGGGTGAGGCCACCATGATCAGAATCAATTGGCGCGGCGTTGCGGTATGAATGATGTCGATGGTCCTTTGCACCGAGAAAAACCGCATCCACACGCCTTCTGGCGCCGCGACCCTCATAGGCGCCCACTTGCGCGAATCCGCCGCAATCTCGTCGTTAACGATTAGGACGAGGTTGGAACCAACCGCCTCATTCCACAGCTCAACGTCTTGCCCGTAAATAAACCGATCATCGATACGTGTAAGAAGGATCCTGGGTTGAGCCATGGCAGCCCCATTCTGTTTGAGACCCATACGAGCGGGACGTCGGCCACCAACTCAACAGCAGGTCAAACGCCAAATGGGTGCCACAGACATCACGCTTCTAATATTAGTGCATTTAAAGTGAGAAAAGCCGTCAGAACACTTGCGCGGATTTGCGATGTCCCGTATCATAGACAGCCGTTGACGCCCCAGTTGCGTCACCACATGGCCGCCAGCGTAGCTCAGTTGGTAGAGCACCGCTCTCGTAAAGCGGGGGTCACCGGTTCGAGCCCGGTCGCTGGCTCCATTGCACAAGATAGCCGCCTTCGGGCGGCTTTTTTGTTGCCGATTTTGAGTGCGTGCGCGCCAATCCAAACATCGCCACGTCAACAGCGGCCCACTCGGTGGACTTCGGGTTTAATGCTTAGGGGCGGGGATTGACCAAAGTGAAATCTTAATGAAAAGAAACCCAGCTGCAACAATTGCCATGGTGAGGGCTCGAATTGGCCATATAGATCTAAAATAGTCACGATATACAAATGTCGAGAGACGTTGGGGATAGAGATGAAAAGAACTAAGGGTTTTCTTTTGTTGGTAATGATGCTGCTCGGACTGTTCTGCCTGAGTGGCCCTTCTTGGGCCGAGGCTGCCTGTCCTGAAGGTGAGCCTCAGCAGTCTTATACGGGCAGCCTGCTGATAACTGCTAAGGAGGGCGATGCCGACTCTCAGTCTGGGGTAAATCCCCTTGCCACTTTTGAGGGGGACGGCGGAACGGTCAAGCTTGACCATATTGGTAGCGGGATTTTGAGGTGGCAAGTTCTTCCGGACAAAATTGCGAACGATCCCTTCTCTTTTGCTGGAACGATATATCTATACAAGGTTGTGAGCGGAAAACAAAAATACGTCGATTGCTATCCGACAAACGGGTCTGGAATTGCATTCACCGGCATTTCGGGGCAGATTGATACACATGTACGAAAGGGAACCTATGTGGTGCGTTGGGTTGGAGCTGCTGCAGGTCCGATATGGATTGCGGTCTTGCGCCCCGATGTCCAAATAGGTTTCTCTCTCTAGACGGGAAGTTGCTCATGGACGCCATATATGACGGGGATGACTGGGTCGATCATTATACTTGGCGCCTGGTCGGCTCGAACGACAATGGGGATGTGGTGTTTGATGGACTATGTCCAAAGCATCTCCATCCTTTTGTCTCGTCGTTAATTGAGAGTTCCGCTCGTGTTGCCCCCTACAGCTCGGCATCGCTTCATGATACGGACGTTTTGAAGACCATAAGGGAATCAATTGACGATGGCACGATGAGCGGCCCGCTGTTTTCTCGGCTTGTGGGGCTAGATGAGATTGGCTCGAAACGACTGCTTGCGGGCGAAAAAGTGGAACTCACTTATCGGTCGATGATTTCAATCCTGCGGCTAGCCGATGTTCTTCGCAAATAAATGAGGCTTCCCTATTCAAAAACAGAAAACCCCGCCAAACGTGATTCCCCTAGGGAAAACCCGTTTGGCGGGGTCCTAGCGTGATTTCCCAGGGGAATCACGCCATCAGACGAACAGCTCAGCCGAGCAGCTCGCTACTCCTCCCAGTAGGCGTCGGCAAGCAACTTAAAGCAGATCTTCTTGACCGGCTGTGCGCCATCGCCCGGGAACTCGAGCGTGGGCATGTGGGGCTCGCCGGCAACGAACAGCGCGAATTTGTCGTCGGCAAGATCGCCGGCGATCGAGGCGTCGGAATCGACCAGATCATAGTCGTCCTTCTCGTCAAACTCCTGGACCAGCGTCAGGCTGCCCGTAGCGACCTTGAAGGCCTCGCGACCCTCGACGTCGATCTGCAGGTCGTGATAGCGCTGATGCGTCTCATAGTGAGCCTCGGCCTCGGGACGCGTCGTGGGAGACATGACGTTCGCAAAGACCTTCACACCCAAAATCGGATGGCTGCCGACCTCGAGCTGTGCCGGGTCGTTCTCCTCGAGCCAGTCGATCAGCACGTCGAGGCCCTTGAGCATTCCGCGGTACTCCTCGATATCGCCCAATGCACCGTAAATCATCTAAATCCCCTCTCGGATCGCTTCTTTGGCGGCTACTCGGCAAACGCGTTACCGACGCTGTTGCCACCCACATACGCCTCGACCAGGGTAAGGTCGGGATTGAACACGACAAACTCGGCGTCGCGCCCCAGCATAATGCTACCGCACTTGTCGTCGACATGAGCTAGCAAGCAATGCCGGGGCCGACGCCCAGGCTTTTACAGCTCGGTCACGACAACGCCGTTGTAGACCTCGTCCCAACGGTCCATGACCAGATGGCCGGTCATGGGATCCATGGCATTGAGCTTGCCGCAGGTGTTGGCGGTACGCAGCACCGTCTCGTCATCCGCGCCAGCAGCAATCGCATGCGCGAAGCCGGCAATGGTCGAATCGCCAGAGCCCGTAGCGTTAACGGCGGGGATATCGGGGGTCTTGGCGCGGAATGCACGGCCATTATGGAAGCCCACGGAGCCGGCAGCGCCCATGGACACGACGACCCAGGGGATATCGGAGAAGCGGGCATCAGAGGCGAGCGCGGCGCGGAGCTCGTCCACATCGTCGGTGGTAAAGCTCGTGCCCAGAAGGCCGTTAATCTCGGTCAGGTTAGGCTTGACCAGCTCGGGCTTAATTTCGGACTTAAGGGCGGCCTCGAGCGAAGCACCCGAGGTATCGAGCAGCACCTTGGCGCCGGCGTTCTCGGCAATACCCGTGATCTTGGCGTAGTAGCCCGCCTCGACACCACGGGGCAGCGAACCCGAGATGGTAACGACAGCGGCCTTGCTCGCAAGCTCGGCGAACTTGGCGGTAAAGGCATCGAGCTCCTCGGGGGCAATCGTCGGGCCGCTCTCGAGTAGCTCGGTCTGGTTGCCGGCGTGGAGGATGTTAAGGCAAATGCGAGTCTCGCCCTTGATGGGTACAAAATCATTCTTAATGCCGTTGGCATCCATGAGCTCGGCCATGTAGGCGCCCATGTGGCCGCCGAGTAGACCGGTTGCCACAACGTCGTCGCCCAGCTGACCCAGTACACGGGCCACGTTGAGACCCTTGCCGCCGGCGGTCTTTTCGGGCGTCACACGGTTAACGTCGTCGATAATGAGCTCATCGAGCTGATAGCGTGTATCGACGGACGGGTTCATCGTAACGGTGAGGATCATTTTTAGCTCCTTATCTCGCAGGCTCCTTGTGCCTCGCGATACGAGTCGACAAAACGGAATTACAGAATCTCAATCGTGAACGAGCGAACGACGGTCTCCTTGGGCTTGGCGACAAGGCAGCCACGCTTATGCTCAAGCACGTCGTCCTCATCGGAGCAGGTCGAAAGGCCGCCCCAAGGCTCAACTGCCACAAAATCACCCTCGGGCTTGCTCCACACAATGAGATATGGGAAGCCCTCAAAGCTCAGGCGAACGCCCTTGTCCTCGCCCTTTTTGGAAAGCGTGACCTGGCGGCTCTCGAGCACGTCAAAGATGGTCTCCGCAAAATCGAAGAGCTCGTGCGACAGGGGCAGCGTCTTTCCCACCATGGGGTTCTTGGAGCGCTTGTCCACGTCAATCAAGCCAGTCGAAGGGACAGCGGTGCAAAGCTCTGCAGCCTCTTCTTTCTCAAAGCGCAACTCGTAGTCCGTATAGGCCTCGCCCTCATCGAGCGGGCACCTAAAGCCGGGATGCCCACCGATAAAGAACGGCATGTCCTCGGTGCCCTCGTTGGTAACCTCATAGGAGACGCGCACGGCAGCGTCCTCGAGCGTATAGCGGGCGACGAGCTTAAACGGGTACGGATAATCGCTCAGCAGCGCGGCGTTATCCTCCGAAGCCAGGCACATCGCCAGCTCGTTCTCGCCTTGGCTCAGCAGCTTCCACTCCTGTTTGCGCGCAAACCCGTGGCGAGCGAGCTTTACATGATGCCCGGCAAACGTCATGGCGCTGTTGTCGCGCAAGCCTCCGCAAATCGGGAAGCAAATCGGCGCCTGGCCGGACCACACGGTGGGATCACCCTGCCACAAGTACTCGCGACCTCCGGCCTCAATCGAGGTAAACGAGCCACCAGCCGTGGAAACCTTAATAGAAATCGAATCGTTGGAGAGAGCGTATTCCATTACCCATCCTTTCGAACAACTGCTTTATTTCACGCAAGCGCCCGTTTCAATCCTAACCATAGAACAAACCCGCACGCTCATCGATGCGTCCGGTATCCCGGCCATGTAACGGGGTACCATACAGACATTGATGCAATTACAGCTGAAAGGCCTTCTTATGCGAACCATCATTCTTTATGCCTCACGCCACCACGGCAATACGAAAAAGCTCGTGGACGCCATCGTCGAGACGCACCCCGAAATCGATACCCTCGACGTGAAAACACTCGGCAAAAACGAGTATCCCAACCTGCACGAATACCATCTGATTGGTGTCGCCACGGGCATCTATTACTCCGAGATCGACAAGGACATGGCACGCGTGCTCACTAACGTGTTGCAGCCGCAGGACAAGGTGTTTGGCCTTATGACCTACGGTGGCAAAAACAAGTGGTACGGCAAGGATATCGATGGCATCTGCCGCATGAGGCAGGCCATCTTTATGGGTGTCTACGGCTGCCCCGGCTTTGATACGTGGGGGCCGTTCAAGCTCGCCGGCGGCGTCCAGAAGGGACACCCAACTGCCGAAGAGATTAAGGGAGCCGTCGATTTCTTCGACAAAATCGAAGATGAGTACGGCGATATCATCGTCGAAGAGTACGCCAAGCGCGAGAAGCGTCTAGCATACGAAAAGGAGCATCCTGCAGGAGGCCTGGTGGCCGGCGTTAAGCGCACGGCAAAGAAGATTGCTAACAAGCTGTAACTGTGAAGGTGCTTTTGAGCGTTTAACCCATACGGCGGGTCCGAGCAGATTCGGGCCCGCCGTCTTTTTCTATCGTTACTCGGTAAAGGCGTTGCCGACGCTCTGGCCGCCAACATACGTCTCGACGAGGGTGAGCTCGTGGTCGAACACGACAAAGTCGGCGTCACGACCCGGCATGATACTGCCGCACTTATCCTCGATGCGCGCGGAGCGTGCCGGCACCTCGGTTGCCATGCGAATGGCGATATCGGCGCTGGCGATGCCCCAGTCGACGATGTTCTTGACGCCCTGGGCAAGCGTGAGCACCGAGCCGGCAATGCTCTTGCCGTCGGCGAGCCAGCACAGGTTGTCCTTCATGATGACGTCCATGCCACCACTGGTGTAGCTGCCCTCGGGCATGCCGCCGCAACCCAGGCAGTCGGTGATGAGTACCGTGTGCTGCCAGCCCTTTGCCTGCAGCAGCGCCTTGATGGCGGCAGGGTTTACGTGCTTGCCGTCACAGATGATCTCGGCGTAGGTCTCGGGCGTGGACATGGCAGCACCCACGACACCGGGCTCGCGGTGATGCAACCCGCGCTGGCCGTTATAGGTATGCGTAAAGCAGCTGGCACCGGCGTTGATGGCGGCAATACACTCATCGTAGGTGGCGTCGGAGTGACCGATGCTGGTCACCACACCCTTGGCGTTCAGAGCAGCCGCATAAGCAGCGGCACCGTCGCGCTCGGCCGCCATGGCGCTCTTAACGATGCGACCACCCGCAGCTTCCTGCCACTGGTCGAAGACCTCCTCGGAGGGATCGATCAGATAAGCGGGGTTCTGCGCGCCCACGTGTTTCATGGTAAAGAAGGGGCCCTCCAGGTAGATGCCCTGAATGCGAGCACCGCAGAAGTCGGGGCCGCGACCCTCGTCCGCCTGGGCGATGGCGGCGCAGGCGTTCTTGATCTGCTCGACGCCATCGGTGAACGTCGTGGGCAGCCAGCTGGTGGTACCGCGACGGGCGAGCTCGGTCGAGCTGATATCGATACCCTCGGGGTCGTTATCGGTAGTTGAGTGGTTGTAGAAGCCATGGATGTGGGTATCGACCATACCCGGTGCGATCCACGATCCCGTGTAGTCCTTGATCTCGCAAGAGGGCTCGTCGGCCTGCCAGGCGCCAAAGACGCCATCCTCGATCATAAGATAGCCGCCCAGCTGCGGGCCCGCCGGCAAGAAGAACTTGTCAGCCTTAATTGCGTACGTGCTCATATGCACTCCTTGCTTCTAAAGCAGTTGACTGTGGTGATGCTTATACCCGATCCAAGTGAAAACAAAAAGCGCCCGCCCGCCGTTATGAGCGGACGGGCGCCCTTACAGGGGGGACGCGATTAAGCGGTGAAGGGGTGAATCGTCACGCCCTTAACCACGCGGTTGACCGTGCCAGTGGGGCTCGGCGTATCGGGCGTGTTGCCCACGCGCACGGAGTTGAGCAGGCTGATGACCTGGGCAAACATCACGAACGGCAGGGCAAGGTAGCCCTCGGGGAGTGCCTCATAGCCCTTAAAGGTGAAGGACTCGCCCTCGTAGACGGTAGCGCCATCCTGCTGAACGGCAACGGTGTGCTGAGCGATCTCGTCGCCACCGATCTCGTTGAGGATGTCGATATCGTACTGACGGGTGTAGGCATCGTTGTTGACGAACACGAACACGAGGGTCTTGTCGTCGACGAAGGACTTGGGTCCGTGACGATAACCCATAGAGGTGTCGTAGGAAGTAGCGACCAGACCGTGAGCGAGCTCGAGGATCTTGAGCTGGCTCTCCTGGGCAAGGCCACCGAAGGAGCCGGAACCCAAGTAGGTCACGCGGTTGAAGTTGCCAGCCAGGTAATCGGCGACCTCGGGCTCACGAGCGATGACCTCCTCGCCCATCTTGGCGATGGTCTCGACCCACTCGGCCTTCTGCTCATCAGAGGCGGTGTCGAAAATAAGGGTAGAGAGCAGGGTCATGCAGGTGTAGGAGCCGGTCATGGCGAAGCCCTTGTCGTTGGCGCGCGGAATGAGCAGCGTCAGCGCGTTGGGATCATCGGCAGACTCAACGGCGAGCTTGCCCTCGGGAGCGCAGGTGATGTTGAGGAACTTGACGTTGTGAACGAGCTCCTTGGCAACGGCAACGGCGGCAAGGCTCTCGGGGCTGTTGCCAGAGCGGGCAAAGGAAACCACGAGCGTGGGATCCTCGGCGCGCAGGAAATCGCGCGGAGCGCTCACGATATCGGTCGTGGCGATGGGCTTAAAGTCGTAGAGATCAGTGTTGCCAGCGTGACGCAGGTACGGGGCGCAGGTATCGCCAACATAGTCGGACGTACCGGCACCGGTGAAGACAACGGACAGAGGGCCCTCGCCCATAGCGCGAGCCTCAGCCAGAAAGGCCTCGATGGCCTCCTTGTTCTCGCGATAGATGTTGAGCGTATCACGCCAAAGCTCGGGCTGCTGAGCAATCTCGGCCGTGGTGATCTGGGCGCCGAGCTCGGTGAGCTCCTCGACACTCTTCTCGAACATTTCTAATACCTCTCTCTAGAAGTAATCCTCTGACGTGCAATTATACACTTCGATTGGTTATCTGGTAGTAACCAGTTAAATACAAAGAATCATCATATGGAAACGGTGCAGACACTAATCGCTACGCTGGTGGTAAACCTTGTATTTAAACTGATCGGCACGAGCAACCGAGAGCGTATACTCCACAACCTCGTTTGACTCGTTATACGTAGTCCTAACCAAATCGAGCACAGGCGAGCCCTCGACGATTTCCAAAAGGTGGGCATCGGTGGGACGGGCTATGCTCGCATAGAACTCCTCTTCGGCCACGCGTATTTTTTGCTGAAAGTCTTGCTCAATCACATCGTAAAGCGGCTTACGCTCCAGCAGCGGTCGCTTTAGGGACAGAAATTGACGAACCGGTAGATAGCTACGTTCGACCATCATGGGCATGTTGTCGGCAGAACGAAGGCGCTTGAGCTTAAAAATGCGATCACCGATACGTAATCCCATATGCTCGGCCAGATTCTTATCGGCCTCCATCTCGCAAAAACCGAGAATCGTGGTCTCGGGGTCGCGACCCATCGCGCGCATCTGCTCGGTAAAGCTGTAGGACTGCATAAGATTGGTTGCCTTTGCCGAACGGTCGGTCACAAAGGTACCGCGACCGTGCTGCCGAACCACCAGTCCTAAACGCTCCAGTTCCTGCAGAGCCAGGCGTACCGTAGTGCGCGAGAGACCATAGCGCTCCGAAAGTTCGCGCTCGGAAGGAATCATGTCACCGGCGCGATATTCATGGTCAATCTTTTCGGTCAGAATATCGACCAGCTGATCGTACAGCGGTTGCTTGCGCGCTCCGATCGCCATCCTATCCTCCCTTTTGCTCAAACTAGGCTACTACCTTGGGTGTTTAGCATTATCTGTCTGCCACACCCGAATCATCAAGAAAACAAAAGCCGCGCGCTCTTTCGAGCACGCGGCTTTTAACATACACATGGCTTAAGGGGTCGGGGTGTGAGCCGCGTAGGGACACACCCCTCAAGCTAGAGCCTTACCAGATGCTCGGCCAGAGACCAAGCGGGCCAGCGCCCAGGATGCCAAGGACGAAGAGCAGGAGAATGCCCTTGGTCGGGGTCCAGCTGTGCTTAGCGAACATGTAGTAAAGCAGCAGCGTAAGCATAAGCGGGACGAGCTTCGGGACGATGGTGTTGAGGGTGTCGGCAACAGAGAAGTTGACCGGATCCTCGGTGACGGTGCCGTAGGTGACGGACTCCATGCCGTTGCCCAGATCGGTGACGCCGCACTCGACAGCGTTGCCGTCGGCATCGGAAGCGGTGAGGGCGTTGCCGTCCTCATCGGTCATGGCGATGGTACCGGCCTCAGCGGTCTCGGTATCGATGCCCTCCATACCGGTGAAGTTCTCGGCCTCCTTCTCGGAGACGATCACGGTAGTAGCGGAGAGGCCACGGGTGGTGCCGTTGGGGATCTGGAGGTTGATCTGGGTGCCACCCATGGTGACGACCAGGCAACCGACGACGAAGACGCCCATGATGGAAGCGGCACGCGTAAAGGCCTGCATGTTGGCGGTCAGAGCGTCAATAGCGCTGGTGCCAAGCTTGTAGGACCAGTTCATGAGCCAGAAGCGCAGAGCGAACTGGACGACGTTGAAGATCACCAGGAAGATCAGCGGCGCAGCGGCGTTACCGTTGATAGCCATGTTGGAGGTGATGCCGGCCGTGATAGGCACGAGCGTCAGCCAGAACAGGGCGTCACCGATACCACCGAGCGGGCCCATTGCGGCGACGCGGACGGCGCGGATCGTGGGGATGTCAACCTTGTTCTGCTCGAGCGAAAGCACGATACCCATAACAAAGGTGACGAGGAACGGGTGAGTGTTGAAGAACTCCAGGTTGTGGCTCATGGAAGCCGCGAGGTCGTTCTTGTTGGTGTGGATCTTCTCCAGACCGGGGATGATGGAGTAGAGCCAACCGGCGGCCTGCATACGCTCGTAGTTGAACGAGGCCTGCAGGAAGCAGGAGCGCCAAGCCATCTTGTTGAGGGTCTTCTGGTCGAGCTGCGGAGCAGGAGTGAGATCCTCGTAGTGCTCCGGGATCACATACTCATTAGATGCCATCTTCGAAGTCACCTCCGTCAGAAACAGCTGCACCCTTCAGCTCGGTCTGCTGCTGGAAGTCCCAGAAGGCGATGCCGAAGCCGATGAGAGCGAGGATGAGCAGAGCAGGGGTTGCCAGAGAATCGTTGGCAACGGTGATGAGCGCGAGGCCAAAGCCCATGAGGAAGAAGCCCCACATATCGCGGTTCATCATAACCTTGAGCAGGACGGCGAAGCCGACGAAGCGCATCATGCCGCCTGCAGCGGAAAGACCGGTCTGCAGCCAAGTCGGGATGGCGGAAGCGATGGTCTGACCGATGGTGGCGCCAGCGATGAAGAACAGGGTGACGACGACGGCGAAGATCAGGCCGAGCAGAGCCATGGCGAAGTAGTTCAGACGCTCGATACCCTTGGTGTCAGCGTTGTGAGCCATGTTGTCCGCGGAGGACATGAGCGGCGACATAAGCGTGAAGACCAGGGTAACGCCGAGCTGACCAAGCAGAGCGAACGGAATGGCAAGGCCGACTGCCGCGTTGGGCTCGAGGCCCGTAGCAATAGCGAGAATGGCTGCCATGATGCCGCCGATGACGGCGTTAGGCGGCTGAGCGCCTCCGATCGGCATGTTGCCGATCGTCATGAGCTGATAAGTACCACCCACGAGAAGACCGGTGTTGAGGTCGCCAAGGATAAGACCGATGACGGCGCCGGTGACGATGGGCTGATAGAGAGACTCGAGGAAGTTGAACTGGTCGATTGCCGCGACGAACGTGACGATGAAGACCAGAGCGACCTGGATGATCGAGTATTCCATCTTGCTCCTCCTTTCAAAATGTATGTACGCACTTTGGATTTCACGTACAGAATGTCAGGGTTTCATTCCTGACAACGTGGATCATGAGGATTACGAGAAGAGCTTGCTCGTGTCCTCAACAGGCGTGCTCGGAACGCGCCTGATCTCCAACTCCACCCCCAATTCCTGCAGCTCTTTAAACGCAGCGACATCCTCGTCGTTAACTGCGACGGAGGTGGCGACTTGGCGCTTTCCTTCCGACATGTGCATGTTGCCGATGTTTACCTTCTTTATAGGCACACCGCCCTTGACGAGCGTAAGCACGTCTTCCGGTGTTTCGGCCACGATGAAGATCTTCTGGCGCGGGCTCGCCTTGCCGATGACGTCGATGGTCTTCTGCAGGGAGAAGAAACGCGTAGCAACGCCGGTGGGAGCGGCCATCTTCATGAGGTTCTGGCGCATGGTGTTGTTCGACACGTCGTCGTTGGCGACGAGGATGAGGTTGGAGCCCAGGGTGGAGTTCCACTGGGTGGCAACCTGACCATGAACCAGTCGGTTATCGATGCGGGTAAGAAGAATGTTGGGTTCTGCCATGTTGATCAGCTTCCTTTCGTTATTTGCTGACGACAGTTACTTGATCTCCTGAATCGCGTAACGCGAAACATCTACGACGGCACCGGATCGGACTTTAATCTGGACCTTTTCGCCTTCGATGCCTTTGACGGTTCCGTAGATACCGCCGGCGAAAAGAACCTCCTGACCCGGCTTGAGCTCCGTGTGCAGCTCCTTGAAGTACTTCTGCTTCTTCTTCATGTTGATTTGCGACCAGATGGTGTAAATCAAGCCCATGATGACAAGCAGGCCCAAAAGAGCGACCGAGGAACTCAGAACACTGGCTCCGAAATCGGCCATTAGATGCCGTCCTCGTCGCCGAAGATATCCTCATCCTCGGCACCAGCGACGGAAGCGACCGTCTGGGCGGTGATGCCCGTCTGGCCAACGGTCACGGCCTGCTCGCCAAGCTCGGCGAGCGTGGCGTTGCCGCGGAGGAACAGAAGCTCAATAACCATGGGAAGGTTAGTTCCAGTCAGAATCTCGACGTTGTCGACATCCTGGGCAATCATCATTGCCTGGTTGAACGGGGTACCACCAAGCAGGTCGGTAAAGACGAGCACGCCATCGCACTCCTCGCGCATGGCGGTAATAGCGGCGCGGAGATCCTCACCGTAGGAAGCAGCCTGGTCGCCCTCAAAAGGAACGACGGTAAAAGCGGGCTGGTCGCCAGCGACCATAGCGATAGCGCTTGCGAGGCCGGGTGCGAACTGTCCATGACCGGTAAGAATAAAGCCAACCATTCAAATTTCCCTTCCGAAGGTGTGTACGATACGAGTCCGATGTTTTCGGAAGCCAGCGGGCAGGTGCCCTTAAAGCTTCTTGGAAAGCGTTCTTTAAGACCAGTGGTCTCTCAACTGGTAGTAACCACGTGACGTGTTGTTGTCACTATATCACCACAGAAGAGGTCGCTTTCGCTGATTCACACAGTAAAACGTTTTTGCGCCGTTCACGGCGAAAAATCGACCGTTTACCGCTCGTTAACACTTCTACCTGCGGTTTTGTAATCGTTTTGAAATGCCTTGGCCAAAGATCGGAACTTTTTTCGTGTCTAAACAACGCAGGGTGGCTAAAAATGGCGTGTAGAAAAAATGCAGGTCATTGTGAAGATTTGTGAATTGGTCTTTTTGACTTAATACCAGTTAGAACCAGTTTCGATATTATCGGTGAACGGTAGTTTTTGACCGTTCACCGGTTATTTGCAATCGTTTACGGCCGTTTTCCAGGATGAATTGAGGATACCCGATGAAGCACTTGCACGGGCGCAAGTCCTATCCTAGTGGTTTCGGTAACAAAATGCCCGCTAGAACGTTGTCGTTCTAGCGGGCTTAATCAGGTAGATCGGTTAGCGCGCAGTAGTGCAGACAGATCTTACGCAAACAGGCCGTAGATGCTGATGTTGGCCTTGGCATAGAGGCCGTTGGCATACTCGGTCCACTTGGAGCTGGCGCTCGAGGCCTGCGAGGAATACTGCTGATAGGCAGTGTAGTAGGCGGTCATGGCCTGCTTATAGGTGGCGCTATCGGCGGTAAAGGCATCGTCGGCGAAGGCCTTAGCATAGGTGCTGTCGGCGTCCTTCCAGGTGCCCTTCGAGCTATCCCACTCGTCGCCGGCAAGGTTGATGATGTAGTCGGCGTAATCCTTGCTCGCGGTGTCCTCGTTGCCGTCAGAAGGCTCGGTCGGAGCGGTCGGCATGCTCGCGGAAGCATCGCCCACCTTCTTCTTGTAGAGCTTCTGCAGCGTCGCGGACTGACGGACGATCTGCTTGGCCTGGTCCTTGGACACGCCATACTGCTTGGCCATGGTGTCGTAGTCCGAGGTGCCGATAGAATCCTCGGCGTACTTCTTCATCTCCTTAGAAGAGACGGTGATGCCCTCGTCCTCGGCAGCGTCGAGCAGGATCTTGTTGCGCACGTAGGACAGGATGACGTCGGCAGAAGGAGCGGTGTAGTTGCCATCGCTATCCTTGACGGTGTCAAGGCTGTACTGGCTCTCGATGGCCTCGCGCGCAGTGATGTCGCTCTTCTTGCCGTTGTAGCTATAGCTTGCCACGGTCGAATCGAGCTGGTCCTCGGTGAGGGTCGCCGAGCCGACACCCTTACCGCCAAAGCCGCCATTGCCAATAAAGAAGCCGACCACCGCAGCAATCACGATGGCGACCACAAAGGCGGCAATCATCGTCTTCTTATGCTTGAATGCATGGTCGTCCGTATCGGAGTCGTCCTCGTCCTGCTCCTCGGGCATCAGATTCTCGTCAGCGGCTTCTGCGGCGATCTGAGCCTCCAGACGGGCGTCCTCTTCCTCGGCCGTCATGCCAGCTGCAATATGCTCGGCAGACGTACCGGCGACCAGGTCGATCTTCTCGTCCTCATCACCATTGGGGCCTTCGCCGCGCTCGATGATCTGGATGCCGTCGATCTCGTCCTTCTCGTCCTTCTCGTCCTTCTTTTGAATCAGACCCATATCAGTTACTCCTTGTTAGGAAACATAGTCCTCAATAGAATACGCCCGACGGAGCGCCGGGCGTATTGATTCT
The DNA here is from genome assembly GCA_027687465.1 of Coriobacteriaceae bacterium AF08-21. Taxonomy (GTDB): domain Bacteria; phylum Actinomycetota; class Coriobacteriia; order Coriobacteriales; family Coriobacteriaceae; genus Collinsella. The sequence goes on along the minus strand of JAQCQR010000020.1, from coordinate 7,072 downwards.
TAGGTTATACGCAAACACTTAAGTACTATTTAGGCGTTTGCAGCGTGCATACCTCAGACCAGGTGCGCGATAACGGCATCGGCAAAGGCCTGCGTGCCCACAGCGCCCTCAACGGAGCCGGTCTGGGCACGACGCACGTCACCGGTAACCTGCTCACCCTCGTTGAGCGTGGCAGATACGGCGGCACGAATGCGATTGGCAGCATCGTTCTCGCCCAGGTGATCGAGCATCATCGCAGCAGAGAGGATCTCGGCCGTGGGGTTGGCGATATCCTGGCCAGCGATATCGGGCGCGGAGCCATGCGTTGCCTCGAAGATGGCGCAGTCGGCACCGATGTTGGAGCCGGGGGCCATACCCAGGCCACCTACCAGGCCGGCGCACAGGTCGCTCACGATGTCACCGTACAGGTTGGGCAGCACCAAGACATCGAAGTCGTTGGGGTTTTGGACCAGGCCCATGCAGGTGGCGTCGACGATCTTGTCGTTGAACTCGATATCGGGATAGTTGGCGGCCACCTCGCGCGCAACGCGCAGGAACAGGCCATCGGTCGCCTTCATAATGTTGGCCTTGTGCACGGCCGTCACCTTTTTGCGGCCGCAGCGGCGGGCATACTCAAAGGCATACTCCACAATGCGGCGGCTCTTGGCGATAGAGATCGGCTTGATCGAGATCGCGGAATCGGCGGCGAAGGTCTTTTGGCCCGAACGCTCGACGAGCTGCGAGAGCTCCTCGACCTCGGCAGCGCCCTCATCGAACTCGATACCGGCGTAGAGGTCCTCGGTGTTCTCGCGCACGATAACCAGGTCGACGTCGCGGAAACGCGAGCCGTCGCCCGGCTGCGACAGGCAGGGGCGCACGCAGGCGTACAGGTCAAAGTGCTTGCGCAGGGCCACGTTGACGCTGCGGAAACCCGTGCCGACCGGCGTGGTGATGGGGCCCTTGATGGCAACCTTGGTCTCGGCGACCGCATCGAGCACGTGCTGGGGCAGCGGCGTACCAAACTCGTCCATGACGCCGGCACCGGCCTCCTGGACGTTCCAATTAATCTGGACACCGGCAGCCTCGACCACGCGGCGCATGGCCTGCGTAATCTCGGGACCGATACCGTCACCGGGAATCAGGACTACATCGTGCGCCATAATCTGTTACTCCTCGTCTTCGGCGGCCTCAGATTTTTTAACGCTAGCACGCTTCTTCTTTTTGGAGAGATCCAGGCCAAAACGTTTAACAAGCATTTCGCAAATCTCGCTCGAACGGGCCTTGAGATAGCTGCCCTTACCGTTCTCGGCATCGAACTTAAGGCGCAGCGCAAGCTTCTCGGCAACCTCGGCGTCGATCTCGCCCTGGCAAAACTCGTACAGGCAACCGAGCATGTCGCGATACTCAAGGTCGCCGTGGTAGCACTGGATGGCCTCGTCCAGGATGGGCCAAGCCTCGCGCGAACGCTCGACGCTCGTGGCACCCCACACGCACAGCAGGCGGAAGGCGGCATAGCGCAGCGTGGAGGAGATCTCGTCGAACAGTGCAGTCTCGGCGCCCTCAAAGGCATCGCCCAGCTGCTCGGGGCAGGTGGTGGCGAGCGCCGTCAGGGCATCGAGGGCCTCCCAGCGGGTCTGCGCCTCGGGGCGGTCGAGCGCCTCGATCAGCGCGGGCACGCAGGGCACGACGCGCTGCGAATCGCGCTCGGCAAGCAGGTGCAGCACGCGGGCGGCAAACTGGCGGATGCGGCGCGTGGGGCAGCCGAGCTCCTTGACCAGGCGGTCGACGGCGTTCTCGTTCTCCTCTGCCAGCTGGAGCTGTGCCAGCTCCTCGTCGGTGAGCTGTTCGTCTTTGTTTTCTGCCATAGTTACCTCTTCTTACTATTTCTTAGCGTGCTTGCCAGCACCCTTGCTGTCATCGGTGACCGAGATGAGCTGTCGATCGGCCGCGCCATTGCGACGCGCACGGCGGCGTTCCTCAGCGTCGCCCGCGTCGGCGGCGGCGCGATGAGCCTTGTTGACGTTAAAGACCTCGTCGTGCTTGCGCCACGGACCGACGGACTCGCCAAAGCTCATCTTAAGGCCGGCGATAAAGCCGCCGAGCCAGCCGATCGGCGCAAACTGCACCAGCGGGAACAGCGAGAACACCCAGGTCAGCAGGACGACTGCCGCCGCGCCTGCAAAGTTGGCGATCCAGTAGTCGCGCTTGGTGATCACGCGCTTTTCGCAGGCCCACTGGCCGCACAAAAAGCCAATGTAGATCGCAAAGAGAAAGAGCACCAGCGCAAGCACCACGAACGTCCAGCTCATGGGCGCTACTCCCCGTGATGGTGGCCGCAGCAGCACTCGTGGCCGTCGTCATGGCCGTGGCCGCCGCAGCACTCGTGGTCCTCGCCGTGATGGTGACCGCAACCGCACTCATGGTCGTCGCCGTGCTCGCCGCAACCGCAGCCTTCCTCGTGAGCGCCATGCTCCTCAGGACGATACTGCGACCAGTCCAGACCGGCGGCGATGGCGTCGGCCTCCTCCTTATAGAGGACCGTGATGGCCTGGGTGCCCAGCTTGGCGCCACCGATGGCGTCGAGCATGTCGTAGAGCGTAAAGGCCACGTCGGCGCCGGGCAGCGCAAGCTCGCGATCGTCGGCATAGGCGAGCGCCAAGCGCAGGTCCTTAATGAAGTGCTCGACCATAAAGCCGGGCTTGTAGTCGCCGTCGAGTGCCTTGGGCGCCAGGCTCTCCATGGCGCCGGACTTGCCGGTACCGCCCAGGATCATCTGGCGGGTCTTCTCCAGGTCAAGGCCGCTCAGCTCGGCAAATGCCATGGCGTCTGCCATGCCGACCATGCAGGCGCCCAGCGACACCTGGTTGGCGAGCTTGGCAGCCTGGCCCTTGCCGGCGCCGTCGAAGCAGCAGATGTTGGCCGCGAAGGTGGCAAGGATGTCGCGGACCGGCGCGATGTCGTTCTCGGTGGCGCCCACGATAGCCGTAAGCGTGCCGGCGATAGCACCAGACTCGCCGCCGGTGACGGGGCAGTCAAACGCCATGCGACCAGAAACCTGGGCGGCCTCGGCAATGTCACGGGCGAGCTCGGGCGAGCTCGTGGTGAGGTCGATCAAGACCGCGCCCGGCTTGGTGCACGCGAGCAGGCCGTCGCCCGCCAGGTAGAGCTCCTCAACCTCGGAGGGATAGCCCACCATGGTAAAGACGACATCGGCGTTAGCCACGGCATCTGCCGGCATATCGGCCCAGGCGGCACCGCGCTCGATAAGCGCGGCGGCCTTGGACTTGGTGCGGTTGTTGACCGTGACAGGATAGCCAGCATCCAGGATGTGGCCGGCGATGGGGGCACCCATGATTCCGGTGCCGATAAATGCGACAGAGAGCTTGTTTGCCATGAAACCTTTCCTTTTGGGTTGGGTGTTGTTACCAGGTTGAATACTCAGCGCCGGAGCTTGAGCTGCGGGGCGCCTGTGGTCGTAGCGCCTGTCTACTCACCGCGCACACGGCGCGCGATGCGGTCGGAAAGCGAGGCTTTCTCGGCGCGGTTCTTGCCCCAAAACGCAAGTGCCACCATGCCGGGGCCCACGTGCGAGCCAATGGTGGGGCCCACGGAGCTGCGGATGATCGTGACGTCGGCGCAGCCCTCCTCCTTGCGAACGGCGGCCTCGAGCCAGTCACCATCCTTCTCGGCATCGGCAGTCATAATGGCGATGGGCATGGTGCGATCGGGCACATAGTTCTCGCGGAACGACTTGAGGATGGACTTGAGTGCCTTCTTGCGACCGCGGTTGACGCCGATCAGCGACAGCGAGCCGGCCAGGTCGTAAGACAGCTCGGGTTTGACGTCGAGCTTTGCCGTGAGCTGTGCCGCCGCGGGCGGAATGCGGCCGCCGGCAGCCAGTGCGTCGAAGCTCTCGAGCGTAAAGTAGCCGTGCACGTAGGTCTTTGCCTCGTTTGCCCAATCGACCAGCTGCTTGGCGGTCAGCCCCGCCGAACGCTGGCGCACGGCCTCGAGCGCCAAGAGCTCGCCAGTCGCACAGGGCAGAGCGTTGTCGACCACATACAGCTCAAAATCGGGATACTCGGCGCGCACGGCATCTGCCGCCTGGCACGCGGAGTTGTAGCTCGACGACAGCGCCGAGGTAAAGCACAGGTAGACCGTGGGCGTGCCCTCTTTGGCGCACTCGGTAAAGAACTCGATATAGCGACCGAGCGACACAGCCGAGGTGGACACGCGGGCACCGGCGCGCATGCGGTCGTAGAACTCCTTAGGGCTCATGCTCGACCAGATATCGTCCGTGCGCTCCTCGCCATCGATGATAAAGGGGAAGCCCAAGATATCGACATCGAGGTTCGCAGCGACCTCGGGGCTAAAGTCGCAGCAGGTATCGACGACGATGCGGCAACGGTCCGAATGACCGGCGGATGCGGCCTTGTCCATCAAAGCGACTCCTTACGTAAAAAAGGCGACCACCCGCATGGGATGGCCGCCAACCGTTAACTCATGCAAGTTAACGTATTTTACTCGTCAAGTGTTTCGATGCGGGGCTTGATGATGCCATATCCACCATTCTTACGGTGATACACCACATTGATAAGGCCGGTCGTCGCGTTCTCGAACACGTAGAAGTCGTGACCCAGCAGATCGGTCTGCACCAGCGCCTGCTCCTCAGTCATCGGGGTGACGTCGATAACCTTCTCGCGGACGAGCAGGTCGTCCTCTTCCTCGGGCAGCAGCAGGTCGGCCAGATCCTCGACGCGCTCGACCGGCGCAACATCCGCGGCGCTGGCACCGCCCTGGCGGTTGTCCACGACCTTGGTCTTGAACTTACGCAGCTGGCGGGTGACCTTATCGGCGGAGAGGTCGATCGCGGCGTACATATCTGCACCGTGCTCGGCAACGCGAATCACCGAACCGCGGGCACGAACCGTAACCTCGACGATTGCCGGGTTGGGGTTCGAGGGGTTCTTCTCATAGCGAAGTACAACGTCGACCGTCATGGGCTCGATATCGAAAACCTTGAGCGCCTCGCCGATCTTCTCATCCACATGCGCACGCAGAGCATCGGTTACCGTCGTCTTGCGTCCAGAAACCTTGATATCCATACGTGGCTCCAATCTGCCTCGGGGACTTACTGTACTGGCTATGTACCCATTGCCATGCATTTAATCACGCGGATTCTCAAAGACCCGAATAACGATTGCTTGATACCGCATACCGAAGTCTCGCACTTTTCCGTGGCAAAGTGCGCTATAGGAGGGAGCCGACGGCTTTGTATTTGGTCCCGAAAAATGGCTTTGACCTGCTGGTTTTATAGGGATGAAAAAGCCGGACTCCCCTATTGGGAAAGCCCGGCAGTGCGTGTTGAAACCGTGAAGAGGTTTCCTTTCCAACGTATAGGAGACACCACCCCTAGCAATAACTAGCTATTGAGTTTGTTAATGTCGTCGTCGGTGACAGTGCCTTCCTGGCTGGACGATTTGTCCTCGGAGGATGCGGTCTCATTGTTGGAATCGGAGGACTCGCTGCCGGAGAACATGGCCTCACTGGACTCAGAATCGCCCGGCTGCACGTTAGCGCCCGAAACCGTCTTAGTGGTGAGGTCGTAGGGAATCTGGCCGTACCAGACGCAGTGAACCGCCTCGAGCGTGCCGTCGACCGTGATGTCGTCGAGGGCATCACTCACGGCACGGCACAGTTCGTCATTGGACGATAGGCCCGCAACACCAAGCGTCGAGGGCGCCTCAAGCGTACCGACATAGGAGACCTCGCTCATCAGGCGTGCAAGATAGCCGCCGGCTGTGGAGTCGCAGATCACATAGTCGACCTCGCCGGACTCGAGCGCCTCAAAGCACTCGTTGATGTTGGAGTAAGTCTTTTGGTTGGCGGTGATGCTCTGCTTAGCAAGCGCCTCCTGCGAGGCCGAGGACATCTGGATACCCAGAGTAGACGTGTTAAGGGTATCGGTGGAAACGCTCAGCGACCCACCATCGCTGGTTTTACCGAACACGGAAGCGGCATCGTACAGGCAGGTGCCGAGCGAGCTAACGTCCCCGTCCGTGGAGTTGATCTCGCCGATAAAGATATCAGCCTTTTTGTCGCCGAGCGCGGAACCTGCCGAGGACGCATCGACAAAGGCGACCTTAAGGCCCATGCGGCTTGCGAGGGCGCGGGCAGCGTCGACTGCATACCCCGTGAGCTCGCCGTCAGCGCCCTGCATGGCCTGCGGCGCATCGGAGGTATCGAGGGCAACCGTCAGGGTACCGGGAGTGACCAGGGCATCATCCGACACCGTGGGCGTGACGGTCTCGTACTCGATCTGGTCGATCGTGGGAGTCGTGAACGTAGACAGCGGGTTGAACGCGCATCCGCTCAGGCCCAAAACGGCAATGACCGCTGCGGTCCCAGCACCCAACCGAGCCGCGTGCATCAAGCTGCCCCTCACCATGTCCACTACCCTGCCTTCTGTGTCGTATACGATCCGTGCGTTGCGCGGAATATCAGGTTGTTCCCACCAGCTGACCTGGTATTTGACCCCACACTTGCGCACCGGGGTGTTTGCTCGGGAGGCCGCAGCCACCTTCACGACTGGCCCGCTCGCCCGCGAGGCGGTATTGCCCCAAAGACAGTAGAACGGACGGTGCGGCTTACATCTAGGACGCGCCATGATCGCGCCGCGCGCACGCGGTCGCTTACGTGGATCCCTTTGACCGCGTCTGTCTTGGACTAGGACGGGCATTTCGTCCGTCCGCAACCACAGCCTGGCAGGAACGTAGCGCATTATAGCTAAGTTCAAGCTAAAGTTTAAGGTTAAGGGCGTCATTCGCATCGTGCGCACAGATTTTGCAGGTCGGAGTGGGCTATTCGTGCCCCTATGAAGCCCGGAGCTCCCCTACGGGGAGCTCCGGGGCGCCCTTCTTAGGGTGCCCTGGTCAAAATATGGCAAATATGAGTACTGCCACCAATTTAGTAACAGGCAATTTTGGCCTCTCGGACAGATTTTGCGCTCAGTGTCGCCAACCTGATGCTTAGTTATTCTACATTTGTTGGTGGCGCGCGCAGACGTGGTGTAAGAGCGTCCCGAGGTCCGTCG
>JAQCQR010000002.1 GCA_027687465.1 Coriobacteriaceae bacterium AF08-21 | reverse complement strand
CGGCCTAGTCGCTATTTAGGGCGTCCAAGATTTGGGACGCAGTTCACTACGGTGCCGGGCTCTTCTGGTCTAAGGGCAGGATTCGGACCGTCGACACCCGCGTCACTCATTTCCCCGCGGGGGGAGTTTTCGAATCAGCCCGGGGACACCAGAGATTGATCGAGCCCGGTACACCGTCACGGTACCGGGCTCTTCTGGTTCATGTCATGTCAAAAACGAAGCGCCCGCTTGCTGGGGGAGCAAGCGGGCGCCTGTGAGCGAATATGTTTGCGGCGGGAGCCGTAATGGGCGGTGGGGCGGCGACTAGTTGGTCGTACCGGAATCGTCGCCCGTGCTCGTGCCCGAGCCAGAGCCCGAACCCGAGCCAGAAATCGAAACCGTCAGCGTAATCGTGCTGTCGGTGGACTGCTTGCCGGTGGGGGAGACGCCCGTAACGGTGGCATCCTCGTTACCGCTCACGGGATTGCCGTTCTGGTCACAGAAGCCAATGTTATAGAAACCGGCGTTGTTGAGCGCGGTAACGGCGGCGGAAATGCTCTTGCCGTATAGGTTGCCCGGGACGGAGGCCTTGCCGGACTTCTTGGCAATGACGACAGTGATCGTGGCGCCGGGCTTCTGCTTGCCACTGGGGTTCCAGCTAATGACGGTGCCCTCGGTGACGGAGTCGTTCTCCTGGTAGCTGACGTCGACGCCAAAGCCTGCCATATCGAGGGCGTTGCGCGCCTGGGCCTCGGTCATGTCGGTCAGGTCGGGGACGGACGTGGTATCCGGGCCGCTCGAGACCTTGTACGAGATGGTCGTGCCCTTCTCGACTTCCTTACCGGCTTCGGTGCCCTGCTCAAAGACCTGGCCCTCATCGGCCTCGTTGGCCTCCTCGGAGGCGTTGCCCTTCAGGCCAACGCTTGCCAGCGCGGCTTCTGCCTGGTCCTTGGTCAGGCCGACCAGCCGGGGAACCTCGACCTTCTCGGAGGGCTTGGGGCCCTTGGAGATTACCAGGTTCACCTTGGTGCCCTTGGCCTTCTTGGTGTTGCCGTTGGGCGTCTGCTCGGCGACCTTGCCCTCGTCGACATCGTCGTTGTAGCTTTGGTCGATGGTGCCGACCTCGAGGCCGGCTTCCTTGATCTGCTCGACGGCAGTCTGCTGGTCCTTGCCTAGCACATCGGGCACGGTGACCTGCTCGCCGCCAAAGAGTCCTGTGGCAAAGGCCACCACGATACCGATGACGGCAACGGCTGCCACCACGGCGGCGATGATCTTGTTTTTGTTGGATTTGGGCTTTTCGACCTCGTAGGAGCCGGTGGAGCCCGAAACCGAGCTACGGGCGGTATTCTGGCCGCTCACGCCCGAGACGGGACGCACCATGGTGCGCGTCTGATCGGAAAGCTCGCGAGTCTTGGTGGCGCCCAGCTCACCGGGGGCACCGATGATGCGCGTGGGCTCCGAGATGTTGACGGCACGGCCCGACAGGTAGCTGTTGAGCACCTGACGCAGCTCGTCGGCGGTCTGGAAGCGGTTTGCCGGGTCCTTCTCCATGCACTTGAGGATGATGCGCTCAAGGTCGGCGTCGACACCGGAGTTGATCTGGCTCGGCGGAATAGGCAGCTCGTTGACCTGCTTGAGTGCGACCGAGATAGCGTCGTCACCGTCAAAGGGAACGCGGCCGGTGGCGCACTCGTACATCACGACGCCCAGCGAGTAGATATCCGAGGTGGGGCCGAGGTCCTGACCACGGGTCTGCTCGGGGCTGACGTAGTGGGCGGTTCCCAGCACGTTGTTGTCTTGCGTGAGGTGGCTGTTCTTGGCGCGCGCGATGCCAAAGTCCATCACCTTGATGTTGCCGTCGGGCAGCACCATGATGTTCTGCGGCTTGATGTCGCGGTGGATGATCTCGTGCTTGTGGGCGACCGAAAGCGCGGAGCTGATCTGCGAGCCGATCTGGGCGACCTTCTTGGGGTCGAGGGCGCCGTGGCTCTTGATGCCGCTCTTAAGGTCGGTGCCGCGCAGGTACTCCATGACGATGTAATAGGTGTCGCCGTCCTTGCCCCAATCGTAGACGCCCACGATATAGGGGGAGGAGAGACCGGCTGCTGCCTGGGCCTCCTGCTTAAAGCGTGCGGCGAAGGTTGCGTCGCCAGCATACTGCGGCAGCATGATCTTGACGGCTACCGTGCGGTCGAGGACCTGGTCCTGCGCACGGAAGACGGTCGCCATGCCGCCTGTCCCCACCTTATCCTTGAGGAGGTATCTTCCCCCGAGGACCCTCTGTTCCATTCCTGCTCCTAACATAACTATTCGCTCAACGATGTGTGTAGTACCTACGATGTGGCCGCTGGGGCCGTGTGGCGCGTTGCCGTTAACTCTTCGGCCGCGGCGCGCCTCGGGTGACCGATTCGATCATGGGCATCACGCTCCCTGTGCGGCGAGCGCTGCGGTCAGGACGATGCCGGCAATCTTGGCCGCCTTGACGTCGTGTTTGTCGTAATCCTCCAAGGCCACCGAGATGGCGACCGTGGGTGAATCGTAAGGTGCAAAGCCAACGAACATCGAGTTGACGTTGGTGCCGCCGATCTCGGCCGAGCCGGTCTTGCCGGCGACCTTGACGCCGGGGACCTGGGCATCGGTGCCGGTACCGGACTGGACGACGGCGAGCATGGCCTGCTTGACCTGGTCGGCCGTGGCGGAGCTGACGGCCTGACCCAGCGAGCGGGACTGCGTGGTCTTGACCACAGTTCCGTCCGGGGCGAGTACCTGGGCTACAAAGTACGGGTCCATGACCACGCCACTGTTAGCGATGGCGGCGGCAATCACGGCGTTTTGCATGACGGTGGTCTGCGGGCCGGGCGTGTGGTCCATGCCGACAGGCTGGCCGGCGCCGGCCCAGGCGGTCTCCCACTCGGTCATGAGCGACGGGTCGGCCATGATGGAGGCCGCGGAGGTCAGGTCCTGGCCGAGCTTTTGGCCGTAGCCAAAGGCGTTGGCAAACTGCACGAGCGTGTTTGCGCCAACTTCGTTTGCCACCTGGCCAAAGACGACGTTGGAGGACACGGCAAAGGCCTGCTGCAGGCTGATGGTGCCGTAGCTCTCGTTGGCATAGTTGGTGACCGGTGCGTTGCCGATGTCCATGGAGCCGGGCGCCTGGTAGGTGCTGGTAAGGCTGGCGGTACCGGTCTCGAGTGCCGCGGAAAGCGTAACGACCTTAAACGTTGAGCCCGGCGTGTACAGCGCGTCCATGGCGCGATTGTACATGGAGCCGTCCTCGCCGCCGCCCGTCTGCAGCAGGGCATCGATGTTGGTGTTGTCGTAGGTGGGCGAGCTGGCACATGCGAGCACCGCGCCGGTACGCGGGTCGATGACCACTACAGCGCCCTTAAAGCCCTTGAGTGCCTGCTCGGCCGCCGTCTGGATACGCGAGTCGATGGTGAGCTTGGCGGTGTTGCCCGGCTGGGTCTGGCCCGCGAGCGACGCGATGGCGTTGTTCCAGCTGGAGTAGTCCTTGGAACCGGTGAGCGTGTCGTTCATGACACTCTCGATGGCGGTGGTGCCAAACTGCTGGCTCACGTAGCCAACCACGTGCGCTGCCAGGTTGCCGTTGGGGTAGGAGCGTACGTAGGTGCCGTCCTCCTGCTGCAGCGACTCGGCCAGCGTCACGCCGTCGGACGTGATGATGGAGCCGCGCTGGATGTACTTGGAGCGGGCGATGGTGTGGTTGTTGGTCGGCATATCCTGATAGTCCTTGGCCTTGATGACCTGGACATAGGTGAGGTTGCCGATAAGGATGGCGAACAGCGCCGTAAAGGCGAGCACCGCACGGGTTAGACGGTTGGCGAGCGCAACGCGGCCGAGCACACCGGATTCAGGCGTGTCGAGCAGGCGACGGCGCATGCGCGAGCCGACGGAATGGCTGCCGTTGCCGTAGGAAGACGAGGTGGCAAAGCGCGTACCCGTCGGGGCGGCGGCAGATGCGACCTGATCATCGGTGATGGCGGCCATGGTGCCGGTGCCGGTAAGCTCGGCCTCGCGTCCGGTCGCCTCGTCACCGGCGCGCAGCAGGAGCGCGACGATGATAAAGCTCGCCAGCAGAGAGGAGCCGCCCTGGCTCATAAAGGGCAGGGTGACGCCGGTCAGCGGGATCAGGCGGGTTACGCCGCCAACGATCAAAAAGGCCTGGAAGCTGATGGCGGCCGTAAGGCCCGTGGCGCTAAAGGCAGCGAGGTCGGATTTAGCGCGGGCAGCCGTGGTGAGGCCACGCACGGCAAAGAGCATAAACAGGATGAGCACGGCGCCGCCGCCCAAAAGGCCCATCTCCTCGCCGATAGCCGAGAAGATAAAGTCGGACTCGACGACGGGGATGTTGTTGGCCATGCCGTTGCCGATGCCAACACCGACCAGGCCGCCATCGGCAAGCGAGAAGAGCGACTGGACGATCTGGTAGCCCTGGCCCTGGGCGTCCTTAAACGGATCGACCCAAACCTGGAAACGCACCTGAACGTGAGACAGGAACTTGTAGGCGCCCACAGCTCCAACGGCTAAGAGCGCAAGGCCGATGATGACGTACGAAAAGCGCCCCGTGGCAACGTAGAGCATCAGCAAGAAGATGGTGTAGAACAGCACGGCCGAACCCAGGTCGCGTTCGAAGACGACGACGAGCAGGCACACGCCCCACACGGCAAACAGCGGCAGTAGCAGTCGCAGGCGAGGGATCTTAAGACCTAAGATCTTGCGGTTGGAGATGGAGAGCAGCTCGCGGTTCTCGGCCAGGTACCCGGCCAGGAACAGCACGATAAAGACCTTGGCGAACTCGCCAGGCTGGATGGTAAAGCCCGCGATGCGGATCCACAGCTTGGAGCCCGAGATCGTGGTGCCGATAAAGATGGGCAGCATCAGCAGGATGATGCCGATGATGCCAAAGGTGTACTTGTAGCGCATGACCACGTCGAGGTTTTTGACCAGTGCGAGCGTTCCCACCATCAGGGCCACCGAGACAAACAGGATGATGAGCTGTGAGATCGCGAGAGCGGGGGCGAGGCGTGTCACGAACGTGATACCGATGCCCGAAAGTATAAATACGATGGGTAGGATGGCGGGGTCGGCGCCGGGCGCCAAGATGCGCACGGCGATATGTGCCGCGGCGAAGGCGGCAAAGAGGCCGATCGGCACGGCGAGCGTCTCAAAGGAGATGGCGGCGCCCGCGGTGAGCACGTACATCGCATACAGCAGGATGACGGGGAACGCCGAGGCGATGAGCAAGAGCAGCTCGGTGTTGCGGCGACTCATAAGCGGCACTCCCTTTCTAGTTCTTTTCGGAGGCTTCGGCCTCGGCGGACTGTTCGGCGGTTTTCTCGGAATCTGATTCGGAGGTCGATCCCTGATTGGTGTTGTCGCGAATCGTTTGCGCGTCAATCACCTGGCGGGTCTGCTCCTCGTCGATCTGGTGGCGGTACTTGGATATCGTGTCCTGCGCATCGTCGACACTTGTTTGCGGAATGCCCGCCTTGAGGCGGTTTTGCGTGTCTTCGGGCAGGTCGGACAGCTTAATACTGGTTTCGCTTTCGAGCCAGTGGAGCTTGAGTCCGAGTGGCTTGCCGGGCAGGCCGCGCCAGACGGCGACATTGCCCTGGTAGGTACCCAGGTAGTACGAGCCGGTGACACCCGTGTAGGCCCAGATGGAAGCCGCCAGCACCAAGACGAGACCTAAGACGACGCCGATGGTGACGTTGCGGCGACGCACGCGTTGCGCCTCGCGCATAACGCCATCGTCAACCAGGTCAACGACTACTACGGTCACGTTGTCGTGGCCGCCGGCGGCAAGCGCCGCGTCCACTAGGTTGTCGACGCAGATTTGCGCGGTTGAGGACTGTGTGGCGATGTTCTCGATATCGCTATCGGGAATCATGCTCGAAAGGCCGTCGGAGCACAGGATCAGACGGTCGCCTTCCTCGATATGCAGAGTGAAGTGGTCGGCATACATAGCGGGGTCCGAGCCCAGCGCGCGGGTGATGACCGAACGGTTGGGGTGGACGCGAGCCTCATCTGCCGTGATCTCGCCGGCGTCCACGAGCTCCTCCACGTAGGAGTGGTCGCGGGTCACGCGGATGAGCGTGCCCTCGTGGAGCAGGTAGGCGCGAGAGTCACCCACGTGGGCGATGGCGAGCGTGTCGTTTTCGATATAGGCGCAAGTGGCTGTGCAACCCATGCCAGGCTTGCCCAGGCCGTTCAGGGCCGCCTCGATTACGGCGGCGTTGGCGGCCTCGACGGCTGCCGCCAGGCGTGCGGCGTCGGCAGACTGAGGAGCTGTCTTGGCGATGGTCTCGACAGCGATAGAAGAGGCCACCTCGCCGGCAGCGTGACCACCCATGCCGTCGCATACGCAAAAGAGCGGCGACTGCACCAGGTAGGAATCCTCATTGTGCGGGCGCACGCAGCCAACGTTGGAGCGGGCGCCCCACATGAGTTGCGTGGTGGTGCCGGCATCATAGGTCGAGTCGGTCTCGATGCGCTCCTCGGTTAGGGGTTCAAAGCTCATGGTCGAGCCGGGGTCTTTGAGCTTGGCCTCAACGGCGGCAACGTCGATTTCGGCTGTGTCACCGGGAGAGATGGTGTCGGTCTCGGCGTTTGATTCGGAATCGCCGGTGTCCGGGGAGCCGGGCTCCTCGGACACGCGGGCGGTCGACTCGTCGTCTTGCTGGCTGACGTCTATAGGCTTGGGCGCCGGCGTAGACGCGGGCGCAACCTCGGATGCCGGGGCTATGGGAAACGCCGGCGCGGCGGGCTCGGGTGCCGCAAACACCGCAGCACTCTCGTTGATTGCCGCGGCGACGGGCTCTGCAAAGTGAGCCGGCGCCGGGGTTGCTTCGGGCGCTGTGGGCTGTTCCGCAGCATGTGCGCCGATGGGCGCCGCTACGGCATCCTCTTCGTCCTCGTTATCGGCGAGATCCGAAATATCATGCGTTACATGCGAAAGAGGCAGGGAGAACACGGTGTCCTCGGGCTCCACGGGCGCGGAGCCCGCCGGAGCGGCGTGGGCCGGCGCAGCTGTGGCGGCGGCCGGTGCCTCGGTCATAGTTGCGGACTTGTTCTCCTCGTCGATCATCGACGGTTCACCTTCATGACCACGTCGCCAATCTGGACTTCGTCGCCCTCACGCAGCGTCGCGGGCTCCACGAGCTGGCGGCCGTTGACGAGCGTGCCGTTAAGCGAGTTGAGGTCCTCGATGATGAGCGCCGGGCCCTGCAGCGAAAAGCGCGCATGCGAGGCCGAGACGAACGGTTCGTTGATGCAGATGTCCGAAGATGGCGAGCGACCGACGATGACGGGGCCGAGCATGTCTACGTGGATGCCGCGGATACCGCGCGGACCCTTGTCCACATCAATCGTCCAGATAGCCGAGTCGCGGCGCTGCCCGCGCACGAGTCCCACGCCGGTCTTCATGACGGCGAACAGGAAGATATAGAGCAGGGCGACCAAGACGATGCGGCCTGCAAAAAGGACGATATCGATGTTCATAAGCGACTATCCCCTAAATTCAAAGGTGCTCAGGCCAAACGTCAGCAAATCGCCGTTGCGCAGCGGGCAGCGTGTAATGCGGCGGTTGTTGACGAGCGTGCCGTTGGTGGAATTGAGGTCCTCGATCGACCAATCCGAGCCCGTAAAGGTGAGCTGGGCGTGGCGGCGCGACACGTTGGGGTCGCGCAGGGCAATATCGGAAACTGAGCGCTCGCGACCGATAGTCACCTGTGCGGAGGTGATGCTATGGCTCTCGCCGCTCACGACGTCGACGAGCTGGGCGAGCGGGCGCTGTGGGGCGCGAGTGCTCGCCATGTTGGAGGCGATGCCGGCTGCGGCGCCTAGGCCCACGGCGGCACCGGTCGCGGCGGCTCCGCCCATGCCGGCAAGCGCGTCGCGCGAGACGGTCTGCGGCACCGGGATAGGAGCGGCGGGGTCGGGGACGCTAGGCGCGAAGGGATCTGCTACGGCAAGCGGGTCAGGAGCGGCGGCGCGAGGCGTCGGCTGCTGCTGGGGCATGGCGGCGGGGCGCTGCGGCTGCGGGGCAGCAAACTGCTGCTGGCCGGCGCGCGGGGCGCTGGCGGCACGGCTTGCCGCGGAGTTGTTTTGGCCCAGACCGTTTTGATAGGCGCGCTCTTCTTCGTACAGGCGGCCGAGCGTGGGGGCATCGACGTTCTCGGCAAAGACCGAGAACTTGCCGGCGCGCAGCTGCGGATCGATCATAAAGCGCACGAGGGGCTCGCCGACAAAGACATAACGGCGCTTTTCGGCCTGCGCCTTCACAAACTCGCGGACCTCGCGCGAAAGCTCGGGGTAGAACGGGGCGAGCATGGGATCGTCGTCGGCGGCGATCAGGATGGTATAGAGTGCCGGTGCCGTGTTGACGCCGTTGATCACCAGAGTCTGATCCTCCATGTCGCGAGCGGCCTGCTTGGCAAGCTTCTTAAAGGAGAACGGGGCACGGGTGGCACCGAAGATGCCGGCCACGTGGTCCTCGAAGATGTTCAGGAAGTTCACGAAAGATCACTCTCCGTATAGGTTCTTTGGTATCCGAGCAAATATAGGCATATCCCAACGATTATAGAGGATAGGGTTCCCGCAACCGCCGCCTTGGCGGCGACCGCGGCTGCAAGGCTGGCAATTTCCATATGGTGTGCAAGACAGGATGCCGCTGCGCAGCCGATGCCGGTGACGGCGATAGCGGCGATTGCGGCAAGGTTTGAGCCCTGGTCGGCACGCTTGGCATGGGCATTGAGCAGCGCAGATGACGCTGCGGCAGTTGTCGCGACCAGCACAAAGGCAGCCCAAAGGAGCGGGTCTTCCAGCGCTGCGGCAACGTTACCGAGCCCCAGCACGCCTCCGGCTGAAAGCGCGACCGTCGCCAGACGGGCAAAAAGCACGCCCATGCCCGTTGCCGCGGCGGCGCTTGCCGGGCCGAGCCAAAATGACGCGACGCCGGCGGCGACCCCAGCTGCCAGGAAGGTATTGCCAGTCAGACAGCCAAGCGCGAGTGCACAGGTGAGCGCGGCGCTCGCGGCAGCCTCGGTGCGACCCCAGGCGATCCACCAACCGGACATGGCGGCGGCAAAGATCACCGCGACGGGCAACATCGACAGGATGCCCTGCGCCTGCATGGTGGCGTTGGCCATGAGCACCAAAAAGCCCACAGCCGAGATGGCCGAGCCGATCTGGGGGGCCAGGCCAGCCGCCGCTCCGATCGCGATAGCCGCAATGACCAGGCCGGGAAGCGCCGCGACCCCGGCCGTTTGCATCAGCAAAAAGCTAAAGGCGCCGCACGTTAGCGCCGAGATAGCGTGCATGGTGTAGTCGCGCGCATGGCTCCAGCGCGTGCCCGCCCAGCCGAGCGCGGGGTCGACCTCGATGGCGTCGTCCTCGTAGTACGACGGCTCGATATCGTCGAGCTCCTGCTCGTCATCCGAAAGCTCGCCAACCATCTGCTCCAGGCTGCGACGACCTTCGCGCACGCTGCCCAAGCCGGAAAGCAGCTGGTCGCAAAATGCTTCGATGCCGTGGGGCCGGTCCTGGGGCATGGGGGAGAGCGCGCTCATGAGCGCCGCCTCGGCCCCCGGGGGAAAGTGCGGGATCAGCTCGCTGGGGTAGGTGGCACCGCCGATGATGCGGTCAAGCGAGTCGGCAGGCGTGGCCGCCATAAAGGGGGCATTGCCGCACAGGCCCTCGTAGATCACACAGGCAAGGGCAAAGACATCGGCGCGCTCGTCGACCGTGCCGGTCTCGATATCGAGCTGCTCGGGCGGCATGTAGCCGATGGTGCCGCCGCGCGATCCGCCAAAGCCGCCGGCAGACGACAGCCGCGCCATGCCAAAGTCGGTGAGCTTCACATTGCCCGAATGGTCGATGAGCACGTTGGCGGGCTTGATGTCCAGGTGAAGTACGCCGTTTGCATGGGCAAAGGTGAGTGCCTGACCCAGCGCGTCGGCAATGGCAGCGGCCTCGTCAAAGGTGAGCGAATGACCGTCCACGCGATGCAAAAACTCGGCCAGCGACATGCCGTCGACATACTCCATAACCAGGTAGGCATAGGCGGTGTCGTGCGTAAAGTCGATGACCTGCACGATATTGGGATGTTGAAGCATGGCGGCGGTATGCGCCTCGCGCAGCACGTCCATGATGTCACTGGCGGGCATGCCGGCACCGTTGATAAGAGGGATGCGCTTAATGGCCACGCGGCGGCGCAGGTGCGTGTCGCGGCAGATCTCGATGGAGCCAAAACCGCCGGTCGCAAGCGTCTCGAGCGGCTGGTACCGCTTGAGCAGCTCGCGAGAGCTGGTGCCCTCCAAGGGAACGTCCGGCGAGAACCGGGCGGTATGTTGCGAGAAAAGCGGCATGGCCAACCCTCGTGCGTTTAAAGTTCGTTTGCGAGCGGCGGGCGTGGGGCCGAGCCATTCGCGGTGGCATAGATGCTGCTAGTGTAGCACGCTCGGGCAGATGGCGAGGAAACGGGGATGAGGTGGTCCGATCGATTCGGGCCGTTTCGGCTCGTTCGGAAAGCGCACCCCAGTTTTCAGCCAAATAATGGGATGCGCCTTCCAAATGGGGTGGGCTGCGGAAACTGCATCCCAGAATATTGCCCTGGAACGGGACGCGCTTTCCGAACCGGCGTCCAAAAGGAAACCGCATCCCGCTTTGATGTGGGGACTGCGAACAAAAGCCGGACCGTGATCTGGCGCGGATTGGAGTTCGCCTGAATCATTGATGCTGGCTGGTGTGAGAACAGAGATAAACGAGCGGCTCGAGCGATATAATGACACGCTATGGAGGCCATATGCTTTTTTCCCGCCGTTCTGCTACATCTGCCTGCACCATTGCGCTTGTCGTAATGGCGGTCACCCCTTATCACCGGTTTTCATCTTCAATCGGCCTGGCATCAGGTGCAATGACCTGGCTCGTTATCCTGGGCGCAAGCCTCGCGGCGTTTGTTCATGGTGCTGCGCTATGCAAGGGGGGAGAAATGAGACGGCCGAGGCATCTCGGTGCCATCGGTGTTTTCCTTGGTGTTATTGCAACGGTTCCCGAATGGGCCGACCTGGCTTTCTATGCTCGCGGAGACTCTATTCCAATCGTGTTTGCACCGATTTGGTTGTTACATGGCGTTTCGTGTGTCTCGTGCTTTGTTGGGTCGCTGCTTCTCTCATATGTTATTTGGGGCACGGCGGACTCTCCTTTGACGCAGAGGTCGACACGGACTGACGAAAGGGAAACTCGTCACCCGCAGGACGCGATTTTTACAGAAACAATAGCCGTCATGTCTTGCCTGCTGTTTTGCTGTCGAGTTTCATGGAGAGTCGTTCCCGAGCCATGGGGGATGCCCCCTGTAACGGCCGCGTCAATTGGCCTTGCGCTTTTAATTCCGTTGGTCTATCTCGCATTGACTGTGGCCCCGCCGTTTTGCCGCCCTCGTGCCTTTGGCCATGGGCGGCGCGACGTGTTTGCCTGTTCTGTGCTCGTAGCAGTTCCTATTGGTCTTATTCCGGCTGTTGAGGCGGCATACTTCGCAAGCGATGCCGTGGTCATTGCATTGCTGGCGATGGGGTCCGTTATCGCTGCTGCCTTCGTATGCATGTTGCTAAGGGGGAAACGGGACAACAATTCGGATATCGCCTGTGCGTCCGACACATTCGATGCGGGGGTGTTTTCCCCTGCCCTGTCGCCTAGAGAAGAGCAGTTTGTTCGACTGCTGCTCAAAGGGAAAACGCCGGCGGAAATTGCCAAGGAGACGGATACGAAGCCATCGACGGTGAGAACAACGCTTCACCGAGCATACGGGAAGGCGTCGGTTGCGGGCTCACGCGAGCTCGTGGCGCTGTTTGCGGGTGAGGGCGATACTGTAGGGCATGAGCTACCGCAGCGGCATGCTGACGATATAGTGGCATCAGCTCGAACGCGCCGGCTGTTTCGATACCTGCTCACATTATTCTTTATCCTCCTTGCGGCGGGGCCCTTGGTAATGGCGGATAGCGATTGGGGGTCCGGTGTTTCGCGGGCTGTCGCCTTTTCCCTCTTAAGCTACGCATTGGGTCTCGGACTGCTTCTGTCGCTACGCTACGCGGGTGGAAAAGCGAATCGTGGCGCTGCGCTGGATAGAGCGGGTGAAGCGATTTGGCTCGGAAGCCCGTACGTATGGGCGGTGCTATCTGCTGTGGAATGGTCTTTTATCTATATCGCGGCATTGATGTGCATACGCGTTCCGTTGATGGCTGTGCCGGTCCTGTTTTGCGGCGTGGCGTCTACGGCTTCGCTCGCTGTTGGGCTGCGTCCGTTTAAGGTGCATGCCCATGCTCGGGCTATCGTGCCGTTGGTGTCAATGGGCATGGTTGCCTTAATCTATGCGGTCGCTAGGGGGCGAATCCATGGACTTGCGGTGCTGACGGGGGTGCTGCTCACATATATAGTGATGCGAAGCTGTCCGCAGCGCAAAATGCTTGGGATATGGATGCTTTGCTTCGGGGCGACGGCTCCTGTTTGGGCTGTCTTGCTCAATATGGTGCAGGATCTGACGGTTTTCGAGCCGTTGTTCCTCGCGTCGTTGTTGGGGCAAAGTTCGGCTGTCAATGTCGTCGTGGCAACGGTGATTGTTTGCTGGTCTGTGCCCATGTTCGTTACGCACATCGCGCTCGCCCGCTCGGTTGAGGACGAGAAGGCCGTCTTGGAGTACCGGGCGAACGGGTCCACCGAAACGGCCCGCGTGCGCCAGCTGGCTCTGCTTACGTCGCGCTCCCTTTCCGATGTTCAGTCGCAAATCTTGCTGATGACGGCAGAGGGCGCAACGACAAAGGCTATTGCGGAGGACGTCGGTTACGCTGCATCTACGGTGCAAGCACTGCGGTCTGCATCTTACCGCCAGTTGAGGATCAAGAATAAAGCGGAGCTTGTTTCATTGTTATCGCAGGTAGATAACGTGTAAACGCCTGAGCGATTAACTCAATAGCGGGTGTTTACAGACATCATTCTCTATTCATGCAAAGGTTGCCGTGCGCCGACGCATCATTAACCGCTTGTGATTAGGGCCGGGTCGAGCGTTGCTGCTCGGCCTGGCCAATAGGAGGGTGATGTCGCTTGAATGGAAATCTATTACGGCACGAGTTGTCCAAGATATTTGGCAATCCTATATTTGCGTTGACCCTTATGGTTGCAACTGCAATTTCGATGGCGGCTGCCATTGAGGCATGGTGGACGCTCGAGACTGAGCGCAAGCAGCTGTTATCGCTTGGCTATGGCGTTGGTTTGCAAGCCCAGGCATACCTCGGCCAAACGCGTGAAAGTAGCTTTGGTAACTGGATCGTTGTGAGTGCAAATGCACCGCTATCGGCATCAGTGTTTTTCTATGCGCTGCCGTTGCTTGCCATGCTGGCCGGGTCGTGGTCATGCCTGTCCGAGCGTTTGGGCGGTTACGAGGCGCAGATCTGCACACGTGTTTCTAGAAATGCATACGTGAACGTGAAGATGCTGTCTGCTTTCCTCTCTGCGTTTGCGGTCACGGCTATTCCGCTACTCGTGAACTTCCTGATTGTCTCAATGCTGTTTCCCGCGTATCTCCCCCGGGTCGACGAATCGACTTACGTCGGGCTCTATCTGCATAGCTATTTTTCTGGCCTGTTTTATTCCCGGCCTCTGTTGTACGTGCTGGTTTATACACTGTTCGATGCGGTGACGCTGGGGGCTCTATCCATGGCCGTGACCGGTCTGTCGGTTGTGTTTCGCAGCAGAATCAAGGCGATGGTCGTTCCATATCTGATTATGGTTGCATGGCACTTTGTTAACGACTGGATTTTTAGCGTCCTTTCATGCGTCGGCTTTAACTGCAACATTCTTAACAGCATCAGGTCGGAATCACTAAATAACTGGCCCGACATTCGAGCAGGGTTTGCAGAAATCATTTTGCTGTTCGTCTTTTCTTTGATTTTCGCGAGATTCTTAAAAAGACGCGAGGTGGTCTGATGCTGTTTAGGCTGGTCGCCGCGGACCTGAGGACCGTTTTGAAGAAGAACATCATCACTTTTATTGCAATTGCGGCAGTGACCGTTGCGAACTTGGTGTACGCCTACGGATTGTCTTCTGTGTATGGGGTTAGAACGGATACCTTGGGGTTTGCGGATAATCTTGCGCTCGTGTTTGCCGGATCTGCTCCGTTTGAGCCTAGGCCCGGGGTCATGTTTGTGCCTCCGCTAGGATGGCTATTTCTCATTCTGCTTATTCTCTATACAACACTCGACTATCCGACCGAATCGTTGCACGGGTTTGGTTTGCAAGCGCTTGTTCGATGCCGGGCAAGAACCCTTTGGTGGGTCTCGCGTTTTATCTTGGTGGCGGCAGTAACGGCATTTTCACTGCTCGTGGTGGTTTGCTCTGTTGTGATTTGGAGCTTGGTGGTGAGCTCCTCGTTCAGCGCGGTCATTCATGGTGAGTCGCTTCAGCTGGCTAATTTGGCGCCGTGGTTTCTCAAAGCTGCCGAGGCGGATGCGCTGCCGTTTTTCGTAGGACTCTTTTTTGCTTTCGAGGCGCTTGCGTTTGCGCAGGCAGTGATTGGCTTTGTACTTGGGCCGTCGGTCTCGTTTGTGGTTTTAACGAGCTACCTGATCTGCTCGGCATATGCGCGACATTGGGCGCTATTGGGTAACGCCTTGATGCTGTTGCGCTGGGGCGGAATTGTCAAAGAGGGAATCGCGGCGGGCTCGAGTGGCTTGTTTTCAATTGTGATTATGTCGTTATGCCTATCGTTGGGTGGACTGTGGTTTCGAAGGGCCGACCTTATAGAAAAGGGGGACAAGATATGAGCGTGATCGTTAGGGACGTATCGAAGCGCATGGGCAAAAACGATGTTCTGCGCAACGTGTCCATCGAGGTTGACCCTGGGACTGTGGTCGGGCTTCAGGGGATAAACGGTTCGGGTAAGACCATGCTCATGCGAGCGGTTTGCGGGTTGATCAAGCCTACCGAAGGCGAAATCTCTATCGATGGCCAAAGGCTTGGGGCGGACATCTCGTTCCCGCCGAGTCTGGGGATGTTGATCGAGGCGCCTTCCTTTTTGGGATATCTGTCTGGCTACGACAATCTGAAGCTCATCGCTCAGATCAAGGGCGTTGCCACCCCCGAGGACATTCGCTCTGCCCTGCGGCTCGTGGGGCTCGATGCAGACGAAAAAAAGAAGTTCCGAGCATACTCGCTTGGGATGAAGCAGCGTCTGGGGATAGCTGCGGCAATTATGGAGAAGCCGAAGCTGCTTGTTCTCGATGAGCCAACGAATGCCCTCGACGAAGCGGGCGTTGAAATGCTCAAGCGCGTTGTGGCGATGGCGGCATCAACGGGTCGTGAGGTCCTTCTGTCCAGCCATGACGGAGAGGTGCTCGAGGAACTGGCCGATCGGGTTTACTGCATGCGCGACGGTGCCGTTGTGAAAGTTCGGGAAAGGTCGTGAGCGCGATGAAGAAGACCCTGTGGACGAGAAGATCGGCGCTCGCGCTTTTTTGCTGTGCTGCTGCCGGCCTTGCGGGCATGAGGGTGAGCGTCGTTAACGGGAACCGGACGGTCATTCCTGAGAAATATTACGCGGAGGGCGAATGGCTCTCGATGGATGGAGCGTTTCTGGGGTCGAAGGATGTGGTGACTGATGGGTATTCGTTTTGCATAGACGGGGCAGAGTTGCTCACGCCGCGCGAGTATCTCAAACGAGCACATGACGATTATTCAAAATATGGCACCGTGGATACGAAAACGAGACTGAAGGATGCCGACATCACGTGCGTTATCGCCGTAAAGATGCGTGTCAGAAATAGGGATAATATCGACGGTGGAATCAAAGCGTATGTTTGGCATCTGGTTCCGGAGTCTGCGCCAAACTATGATTTTGTAGTCAATACCGATCTGATAACGCAAGCCATGCCGGTCCTTGGCGGCTCTGCTGCGTTTGCCGTGGAGGTTGGGGCAGAAAACGAGTTGCTCGTCCCATTTATGATGCAGAACACCAACGACTATTTCGAAGGTTACGAGACCGTCCGTTTTGAGAAAGCATTTCCCGGGACTTACACGATGAAGATGACCGATCTGCCGGAGCGGAGGCTCTTAAGGTTTGAAGTGAAATAGCTCGAGAGCAAGGCAAAACGGGTCCATTGGCGGTACGCGCGCCCGATTCCAGGCGCCCCGGCCCGGAATCGGGCGCGGGACGAGGCGCCTTCGGTGTCGGCCGGCCTACCGCTTCTTCTTGCTCTTCTTCTGCTTGCGCTGCTTGCCCTTGGTCTCCTGGGGCTTGTCGCCCTGTTTTGCTTCGGCAGCGGCCTTTTCTGCCTTCATCTTCTTGCGTTTGGTCTCGATGCGGAGTTTTTTGTTGATGCGCGCCTTAAGGAAGGGACCGAACTGCTCGGCATCGCCGCGGACAAAGGTGTCCTTAGGGATCGTCACGCCCTGGTCGGCGAACATGGCCACAAAGATGCGCTCGCCGTCGAGCACGTGGTCGAGCTTTTCAAACGGGAAGAACTGCGACTTGCCGCTCGTGCCCCAAACCATCAGGCCGTCCTCGTTGGCGGCGACGCGGCGATAGCGGCCACCCATGGACTCGTCGGCCTCAACGGCGTCGATAAAGTCGCGGGCGAGGGTGTGGTGCAGGTTTTTGCTCCACCAGGCCAAAAAGGCGCCGAATACGATCAAGACGACGCCAAACTTGATCCAGTTGCCGCCGGCCACCAGCATGCCGATGCCGATGAGCGCGGCAATTGCCGCGGCGACATACAGCGAGCCGCGACGCCTGGGCGAGGCGACCAGGCGGGCGAAGTCGGTGACGAGGTCGTTTTCGTATTGGTACTCGTTGAGGTACAGGATGCCGTCGTCGGCTGCGGCCTGCTCCTCGAGCGCGACCTCGACCTGGTCGGCTGCTTCGGAGGGAACGAGGTTGCTCTCTGCGTCTGCCATGCTCTTTGGACTCCTATCGCGGCGGGCTCGCCGTACGGGTTATTATGGAATGCAGTATGCCGTGCGACCGCATGGCCGCCGCGGCAACAAGACTCAGTATACCCGGGGGAGCACCCATGGAATCGTTGTACCGAAAGTATCGCCCGCTCACCTTTGACTCCGTGGTGGGCCAGCAGCATATCGTCTCGACGCTCGAGCACGCCATCACCGAGGGGCGCCTGTCCCACGCCTACCTGTTCTGCGGACCGCGCGGCACGGGCAAGACCACCATGGCGCGCATTCTGGCCAAGGCGCTGCTGTGCCGCAATGCCGAGGCGGCGCGCGCCGAGGGTGCAAGCGGCTGCATGCCCGACGGTACTTGCGAGGAGTGCGAGCTCATTGCCGAGGGTAACCACCCCGATGTCTACGAGCTCGATGCCGCCTCCCGCACGGGCGTGGACAATGTGCGCGAGGAAATCATCAACTCCGTCAACTTTGCCCCGGTGCGCGGCAAGTACAAGATCTATATCATCGACGAGGTCCACATGCTCACGACGGCGGCGTTCAACGCGCTGCTCAAGACGCTCGAGGAGCCGCCGGCACACGTGATCTTTGTGCTGTGCACCACCGACCCGCAAAAGATTCTGGAGACCATCCTCTCGCGCTGCCAGCGTTTCGATTTCCATCGCATCGGCAACGAGGATATCGAGCGTCGCCTGGCATACGTGTGCGAGCAGGAGGGCTTCGATTACGACGATGAGGCGCTGGCTATCGTGGCGCGCCATGCCAAGGGCGGTATGCGCGACGCGTTGTCCACGCTGGAGCAGCTGAGCGTCTTTGGCAACGGTTCTGTGCATGCGGACGACGCCCGCTCGCTTTTAGGCGAGGTTTCGGACCAGATTCTGGGCGAGTTTTCCCGCGCCATTGCCGATCGCGATGTTGCCGAGCTCTATGGACTGATCCGTGCGCAGGTCGAGGAAGGAAACGACCTGCTGGAGCTGACGCGCGACCTGGTGGCGCATGTGCGTGACGTGTACGTTGCCTGCGTTGCCGGTGCCCGTGCCGAGCTGTTTGAGGGCGGCTCCGAGCAGGCCGAGGCGCTTGCTGCCGAGGCCGCTGCCTTTGGCGAGCATCCTGCCGACCGCCTGGCCCGTGTGCTGACGGTGCTCGACGATGCCGCACTGGAGATGAGGGGCGCGAGCGACGTGCGCCTGGTGCTCGAGATCGCCTGCACGCGCCTGGCACGTCCCGAGGCCGATTTAACGATTGAGGCATTGGCCGAGCGCGTGGCCCGCTTGGAGGCCATGGTTGCCAACGGCGCCGTGCCGGCGAGCGTGGCTGCTGCTCAGGCCGCCGCGCCTGCAGCATCCGTACCCGCTGCTGCCCAACAGCCGACGCTAATTTCGGGCGCTCGTGCTGCCGCTCCGGCGGCATCCGCTGCCCCCGCTGCTACGTCCGCGCGCCAGGGCGGTATGCCTTGGGACCGTGGTGCTGCTGTTCCGGCTGCCCAGCCTGCGTCCCGTTCTGCGTCCGTGTCAGCTTCCAAGCCTGCAGCGCCTGCACCTCAGCCTGCGCCGACTCCGACGCCTCAGCCCGTTGCGGCTCCCGCGCCTGCCACCGCTCCGGCACCTAAGCCCCAGTCCAACAATGCCGCCCAGGTTGCCGCCGCCGGTACTGCCGAGACGCCCGCGGTCGAGGATGCCGGAGAGCTGCAGCGCAAATGGGCCGAGGTTGTCGAGCGTGTCAAGGCGCGTCAGGCTTCCTACGCGGGGCTTTTGCTCAATGCCCGCGCCACGGCTGACGACGGCTCCAGGCTCACGGTCTCGTTCCCCGCGGGCTCGACCTTTGCCATCAAGATGCTTGGACGCGCCGACACGCAGTCGGTGGTCCTGCCGACAGTCAGTGCGGTCTTCGGTCGTCGTACCGTCGACTATGTCCTGGATGGGGGTGGCACGCCGGCTCCTCAACATGAGGAGCATTCTCCATCTGCACGGGCTGCGGTATCTGCGGACCCGCAACCCGTGTCCTCGGCGGCCCCTGCATCCTCGAGCGCCAGCGCGACGCAGCCAAAAGCAGCACCGATAGCGGCGCCGACCCCGTCGGCGCCTAAGCCCGTCATGGCCAAACCGGCTGCTCCGACACCCGCGCCCAAGCCTGCCTCGCCCGCGCCCAAGTCGTCTGACCTGGGCAAAGCCCCCTGGCTGCGCTCCGACAACCCCGCCGGCGCTCCTGCCACGGGCAAGCTCCCGACCGAGCCCGCGCCCCGAGCGCCCGAGCGCGCGTCCGCTCCCAAGGCTCAGCCCGCCGCGCCGTCTGCGCCATGGGAATCCGAGCAGGTTCCCTACGACGATGCCATGGTTGGCGGTTTTGTTGCCGATGCTGGTGGGGACGATCTGCCTCCGTTCGACGTGCCGGGTGCGGCGTCCGCGCCCAAGTCCGCTGCAACTGCCCCCAAAGAGGAGGACGCTCCTGCAGCTCCCTGGGAGTCCAACTCCGGTGCGGGCGGCCCCTTCGGCCATCAGGGTGCAGCCCCGAGCATCCCGCAGACCGAGGACGAGGCCAAAGCCCTCATCCGCAGCGTCTTCGGCCAGTCCACCATCTTCAAGCCGGTGGAGTAGCTGCGCAGGCGGGTATACTGCTCAAGAAGAGAACCCCTTGCCCGGGCGCATCTGTATTTCGGACATGTGCAACGTGGTGCCGCGTATATCGCATTCGAGCAGACAGGCGCGTGACGGTCGGCCTAGGATGCTGAGGTCGATACGATACGTCGCATGGCTGTCCGTGTACTCGACTTGCTCGGCGTTGACGGTTGCTCCGATTGTAAATAAAGAGCCCAGTTCGGCATCGACAATCTTGGAGTCCTTTATCTTGACCTTGAACTCTTGGTAGAGGGACGGGCTGTTGTAGTAAATGGTTCGGGTTCCGTCGGTGCATTCATCGGTCGTCTCCCATTTGACGACGGGCTGGTCCGAGCTGGCTATCAGCAGTTCTGCTCCAAAAGCTATGGCATGGGTGATGATAACCAGTAATACCCAGACGACAAAGAGATAGAGAACCACATATGCAACGGGGTGTTTTGAGCGGATGTTTTGGAGTACGGCTGGGACATTCACGAGGGCACCTCCAAATCGTCATCTATGACAATCAAATTATACCCAGCCGCCATGCGTGCCGCCTCGAGCAGCGGCTCGGCATTTTGCCATGTAGCCTTGTAGCCCTACGCATAAACTGCCTGGTTCCAGCTCTGCTAGATGTAGCTTGAGATAATTATGCAACCTTGCATAATTCGACCTTGCATAATCTTGGGCGTGCGTCACGCTCAAGGACATGTATATCGACTGAGGTAGCGTGTCCGCCCCGCTTGCTTGCCCCGCGCCGTGGTACGATTTTTGAGTTTGAAAGTCCCGTCGCGCTCCGGCTGCCCTTGCAGCTTGTCGCGCGGCCGCACGTAAAGGAGCCATCATGGCCGGTATGAACATGCAGCAAATGATGAAGCAGGCTCGCAAGATGCAGGAGCAGCTTGCCGCCGCGCAGGAAAACCTTAAGTCCCAGACCGTCGACGCCTCTGCCGGCGGCGGCATGGTCAAGGTGACCGTTAACGGCGAGATGGAGCTCGTCAACCTCACCATCGACCCCGATGCCCTCGATCCCGAGGACGTCGATATGCTGCAGGACATGATCATGGCTGCCGTCAACGAGGCCGTCCGCGGTGTCAACGAGCTCGCCAACAAGCAGATGGGCGCCATCACCGGCGGCCTCAACATCCCGGGCATGCCGTTCTAAGACACGCATATATATGAGTGCCAACCATAGTCTGCAAAAATTGCTCGATGAGCTGGGCCGTCTGCCGGGCATTGGTCCCAAGTCGGCCCAGCGCATCGCCTATTACCTGCTCGAGGCCGATGCCGAGGAGGCGCGCCGCCTGGCCGAGGCTATCCTGGAGGTTAAGCAGGAGGTTCACTTTTGCAGCCGCTGCTTTAACTACGCCACGGCCGACGAGTGCTCCATCTGCCAGGATTCGATGCGCGATACCACTCGCATTTGCGTGGTGGGCGAGCCGCGCGATGTCCAGGCGATTGAGCGCACGGGCAGCTACCACGGTCTCTACCACGTATTGGGCGGCGTGATCAGTCCCATGGACAAGATTGGTCCCGAGCAGTTGCACATTCGTGAGCTGCTGGCACGCTTGGGCCACGAGGACATCCACGAGGTCATCATCGCCACCAACCCCAATATCGAGGGCGAGACCACGGCGAGCTACCTGGCCCGCACTATCAAGCCGCTGGGCGTTGAGGTGTCGCGTCTGGCGAGCGGCCTTCCCGTGGGCGGCGACCTGGAGTATGCCGACGAGCTTACGCTTGGGCGCGCCATCGAGGCCCGTCGCACGATTTAGGTGGCGAGCCTGCTCCTGCCGTATGTCTTCATCGCGACGCACGGGGTAGCCATAATTTCCCCGTGCGACTGTAAGTTTGTTGTGCAACAAAGATGCTTTGTATCCGCTTATCGCATGGATGCTTCCACTCGCATCCTTAATTTGCCCATTCGTTGCGGAACCTTTTGGGTTCGCTGATACACTCAAATATGGATTCGAATGAATGCGCCGCTCCCGAGCGGCGTGTTTTTGTTGGAGGAGAACGCATGCGGCCCGGTGGCACTCAGACAAAGCGCGGCGCCGCGGTGCGCATGCGACGCCGACTGGGCTTGGCGCCGCGGGCGTACGCACTGCTGTCTTGCTCGCTGGTGCTGGTCATAGCTGGCGTTTCTGCCTATGGCATGACCGTGCCGTCCATGATGCAGGCACATGCCGCACGCGAACCGCGCGTGGGGCATGAGGTCAAAAGTGACCTGGGGACCACGACTGGATATGCTTGGGCAAGTGTGGTCGCGCATATTGTGTTTGGCACCGGCGACGCGGACGGCGCCGAGGCCCCGGACAACGAAGTCACGCTTGCCAATGGCAAAACCATCGTGCTCACCAACACCAAGATCATCGATCGGTTGTCCAACAATAGCGTGGCGGCAACGGTGAATAAGGTCGAGCAGCAGAAGGAGCAGGACGCCCAGCAGTCCGGAAAGCCCGGTAGCTCGGATACTTCT
Source organism: Coriobacteriaceae bacterium AF08-21 (assembly GCA_027687465.1). Lineage (GTDB taxonomy): Bacteria > Actinomycetota > Coriobacteriia > Coriobacteriales > Coriobacteriaceae > Collinsella. Next base: position 133,735 of record JAQCQR010000002.1, on the reverse strand, counting down.
GGCTCCGGCTCGGATTCGTCGAGTTCGGGCGGTGGCTCTGGGTCGGGTTCCTCTGCCGGAGGGTCTGGAAACGGCGGCTCGACGGGCGGCAACACTGACAACGATGCAAACTCCGGTGGCCTTTCCGCTGCTGAGGAAGAGAGCATTCACAGCTGGCTTGTGACCAAGTACAACATGCTCGACGGCTATGTTTCTCGTGCCAATGACGTGGTCTCGACCTATAACTCTACGGGAGATCCCAGGCCGTGCGACAGCCTGGTCGGGGAGATGTTTGTCATTCGAGCCGAGTTCGGTCGTCAGACATTCTCGCCCCGGTCAAAGTGGTATCAGCAGTATGCCAATCTGTGGGGCTGTTACACCAACCTATGTCAATGGGTCGGCCATTACGGCGATGATGACGTCGCGCTCGGTAACTTCAACAATAACGTGGCGGCGCTTGCCCTATGATGACCGATCTTGCATCCACCACACCACAATCGCTCGGTCGCGATCCCATGGTCGGCCTGCGCCTGGCGCGTGTCGACGGGTTTGAGCCGGCCATTGCGCTCGGTCAGGACGAACTGCCTGCCTATCTGCGTCGTTTTACGATACTGTTTGCCGACGATGCCACCATGCGCCGTGGCGGTATCGGCCGCGTGACGCGTGCCGTCAACGCCCAAGGCGAGGCCGTGGCACTCAAGCAGCTCATCTTGCCAACGTGCGATGAGTTTGACGATGCCGCCGCCCATGAGGCGCTGGTCGCCAAGTTCAAAGCGGCGTTTCGCGAGGAATACGAATGCCATCGCGCCCTTTCGGGCCTTAAGGGCTTTCCCCGCCTCTATGGCTGGGGCGAGGTCGACGGTGTGCCTGCAATTGTCATGGAATGGGTCGAGGGCGAGACGCTCGCCCGCTTGCGCTCGCGCTTTGCCGTGGACGATGCCGGCCGCCTATCGCCGCTTGTGGCGGCGCGTCTGGGTCGCGACCTGTTCGATCTGCTCTGCCGTATGAGCCTGGTGGGCGAGGGCTTTGTCCATCGCGATATCTCGCCCGCTAATATTATGGTGCGTACGGCGCGTCTACCGCTTGACCGGCAGCTTGCCGAGGGCACCTTTGACCTGTGCCTGATCGACTTTGGCTCGTCGCTGGCGCTTGAGCCTGCGTCGGCCGTGGCCGGTACCGGCGGCAAGGCGTCGTTTACGGAGCGCTATGCCACGCTGCGTCGCGCGACGGTTGCCTATGCCCCGCCCGAGATGCTCACCGACGATATTCCCGACCTGCGCGCTTTGCGTATGTCGCCGGCGATCGACGTCTATGCCGCAGCAAGCACGGTTTACGAGCTCATTGCCGGCGCCGCGCCATACGAAGCCGCGCCGAGCACTTCGGGCACCTCGGGTTCGCGCAAAAAGACGCGCGACATCGCCAGCCCCTACCGTCTCAAGATGGACACGCTGCCCGACTATCCCATTGGTGCCCATGCGCCCGGTTGCGATTTGACTCAGCTGCTTCGTCGTGAGCCCGATGTGGCGCTCGCTGCGGCCGAGCAGGCCCAGCAGCTGGAGCTTGAGCCGGATTCCGAGGAGCTACGCGATGCGCTGGCGTTTGTCGATGCCCAGCTGTTCGACGTGGTGATGGCCTGTCTGTCCAGCCATCAAAAAGATCGTCCCGAGCCGGCGGCGGTCGAGGCGGCGCTCTCGGCGTTTTGTGACCACTATGCGCAAAATGTCGGTCGTTCGCTCCGCGGCGAGCCGCTCACGCCGTGCCCCATGGATGCGTCTGGCCGCGCGGTTCGTCGCGCGCTGATGGTCGGCGCGACGGTCGTCTGTGGCGTGGTTTGGGCTGTGGTCGTGGTTTCGGCCGCGCTGCTGGCGTCGGGCGCTCGCGTGACGGCGACTTTGGGATCGCTCGTGTGGTCTGGGTCGCTACCGGGTATTATTGCCGCACTGGCGTTGGCGCTGCCAGGCATAGCCGGCGTTGCCGCGGGGGCACTTGCGCGCGATCGGCGCTCGGGCTTCCTGCAGGGTGTGCTTGCGCTTTCTGCCTGCGAGGTTCCGGTGCTGGTTGTGGCTGCATGTAGCGTATTTTCCCAACGCGCCGTGATGGGCGGCCTTGTTGCCGCTCTGGTTGCAACCTATACGCTTACGTGGTTTTTGCTTGCGATGGGCTTTGCCTTTGAACTTCCCGTTTCGGCACCGCGACGCACAAAAGCCCAGATGGCGACTCCGCTTGCCGGTGGAGCCGCAGCTGTCCGTACTTTTGGCGGACCTGTCGAAGTATCGTCCGATTCTATTTCTACGACCAAGGAGGCCTAGGTCATGGCATCTCAAGTTGAGCTCACCCCATGCGGGGCCATGTTTGACATCTTTAAGCGCGCAGCGCATCTGAGCCATATCGAGCTGTGCGGCTTGGTGCTTTCGTCCCGTCCGCTCGCCGACGGCCGCAGCCCGCAGAGCCGAGCCGCCGATCGCTCTTGGGTTTCCCGCTTTATCGTTCGCGCGCCGGTCGGCACGCTTCAGCAGCGCTACTTTGCCGAATACGGTACCTCGGCTGCGCGTATTATGTCGCAACTGGCCCTGCGCCAGCGCAATCCCATGGACTCCACGGCTGTAATCAATATGGTGTGCGGTCCTGCAGGTGAACCGATGGTACGCGCGCTCGAAGAGTGCCACCAGGACACGAATCTCTATCGCAACGCGCTCGATCGCCTGTCCCAGGCGGCGGAACTCATGCCCGCCGAGCGCGCCGAGGTCGTGCTGGTGCTGTTTGTCGCCGTCGGTTGTTCGGCGGATGTGCGGTCCTCGGTGAACTATGCCATCGACTACGCGAACGCGACCTGCGGCGGAGGCACATCCACGCCGCGTTCGCTTGGCATGTCGCTGACTGCGGGCGAACGCGAACCCGCCCCGGCGCACCCTTTGGGCTTGCTGCGCGTGCAAAACAGTTTTGTCGTGAGCGCCCCGCGCTGGATTCAGCCGAGTGAGCAGGGTGTTGAGATTGGCGCGCTGGCCACTGGTGAGGGCGATATTACCGACGTCGGCGACGATGTCTCGGCCCGCCATGCCCATATCTGGTGCGATGCTCAAAATATCTGGCACGTCGAGGACTTGTCGTCCACCAACGGAACCGTGGTGGTAAACGGGGCCACGCGCGTTTGCATTCAGGTCGAGCCCGGCCGTTCCGCCCAGCTCAATCCCGGCGACGAGCTCAAGCTCGGCGAATCCACTACCTATGCCATCCTCTTCGGTGCCCTCTAGCCGGCAGTTAAGGACGTTCCTTTTCTGCCGGCACTTGGGGACACTCCTCGGCGCGCCAGAGCCGGTCGCCTGGGGATGGAGAGGCCATTTTGGCCCTTGGCGGTCAGTCGGGGCGAAACTAGAAGATCTTTCCGATTCGCGGCTGTTCATGCTTGTAGAGCATCTAAAACAATAGGATGTTATTCTGGAATATGCCGGGTGCGTGAACTTGCCTGTCTTAGCCTTAATAAGGTATAGGGGAGTTTGGCTCAGGGGTTCCGTGTTGTTCTTCAGCGCAGTATTGTGGGACAGATTTGCTGAGATTGGCGCCTTACACCGCAGAGCGCACGGAAGGCTCTCGATTTGTGTTCTGGCCCCAGAATACAGGGCCTGATACTTACCAACTGTGGCATGGATGTAACATCTGTAGAAATCAACCCTTTTGTTGTCGACCTTTGTAAGAAAAACACTGCCATCAACTCTTTGGATGACGAAACTAGGGTGCTTGAGGGGAGCCTTTACTCCCCTCTGAGAGATGACTCATGTTTTTCGCTTGTCGTTGTGAATCCTCCGTTACTGCCGATTCCGGATGAGATTCCTTATCCCTTCGTTTGAGATGGAGGACAATCGGGTCTGGATAAAACACTTCGTATTCTTAAGGGTGGCGATACGCATTTAGAGAAAAACGGTAAATACTGCTAATAGGGGTGACGACGATGGTGCGGGGGCGACCCGCGATGCTCTCATCAATACGTCGGATACTTGGGAAATCAGGTCTAGATGCATGTATGATGATGCTGTGTGGCTATTCAATTAATCCGCGTTCCGAATGGGTGCAGGGTATAGCTGCGACATCGTATGCTTTTGACCCGGCGCGATACTCAGATATTTCTGAGGCGGTTGACGAAGTTTATACGCACTATGCCGCGCAAGGCGTTTCGGAAGTTTGCACATCTACGTTACGGGCTTAGGTTTCTTCAAGCGAGCAGGCCGGTTGCGTTATTTCGAGCGATTTTTCTAGTCTAGACGACAAAAGGCAAAGGATTTGATGGGTATAAAACGCGGACGTTTGTGGGCGGATGCTCAAATCTATTGTGGCAATCGGGCGGTTGAAAAAGATATTTCAACCGCCCGATTGCCAGGTTCGTCGGAGGAGATGTCCGATTCCGACTCTCTTGTAGGAAGAGCTTGAGATCGTATTGGCCCAAGGCAATCTTAAAGCAGTCTCATTGGCAAATCTTCGCTCCTGTTGTGTTGAGGTGTAAGGTATCAGTGATTGATGTTTTGTGGCGGGTAGATTGGGGCCTTCCTTGATTCGATGCGTTCTCTCGAGGTTCATCAGAGCAAAAGGGGCTTTCGTCTTCATTGCTATCACGGTGATTGGAACCGCTCTCTCCTATGCCATGCCATACGTGAACGGGAAATTCTTAGATTTTCTTCTCGGTAACCGCAGCGAAAGAGACGCCGTACTCTTCGCGCTCCTGGTTGCGTCAATAGGAGTTTTCTCCACCCTCTTTACTTATTTTGCAGGAACACTTTCCATTCGCATAACCACGAGACTTTCCTTTGATCTTCTCAGGGAGGCCGTCTTGCGTTTTGAAAGAGACGATTACTTGGTGAGTCGGACCATCGATCCAGCCTATACAACGCAACGGATTATTTCCGACTCTAGCGTGGTCTCATCCTTCGTTTTGGCGAATTTTATCAGTGCGCCGCTGTCCATTGTAGCCATTCCCATCGTATTGCTTATCATATGGTCAATTGATTCAACTCTCGCGGTGTTTTCCATCATTCTCCTCATCGTGTATTTCTGTGTAATTACTGGGTTGAGGAAACTTTTGTATAGGGTCACGTATGAGAAGAAAGAGGCGGACAGCGCCTTTTACGCCGCAATTGCATCGCAGCTTAATCAGATTCTCAACATTCAACTGACATCTTCGTACGGCAAGAGCGAACAAGCGCTCGACGCTGGGTTTAAGAGCTATTTTCCCAAAGTTTTGCGCTCCGGAAAGCTATCATATTCTCTGACATCGCTCGATGGTCTTTTCGCAGCGTTGTTTCAAGCGGTGATACTTGTTGTTTCCGGAGTACGAATCATTAACGGAACTATGTCAATAGGCGAGTACACTATCATCGGTACATACTTCGCGGTTCTCTTTAAGACTTTGAAAAGTATGATGTCATTGTTCAAATCCTATCAAGATGCCAAAGCATCATGGGATAGGACGGCTATCGCGACGAGAGAAAAGGAGAGATCGGGGTGGAATCGGACCGATTTAGCTAAACTCGATGAAATAAATGACATTTCGGTATCTGATTTGGAATTCTCGGTTGCCCTTCCAGACGGATCTGTCCGAGAGGTCCTCGGCGGGTTTTCTTTCAAGTTTTCCGGTCCTGGTACATATTGCATAGTTGGGGAAAACGGAAGAGGCAAGACGTCACTTCTTTACTTGATGCTCGGGCTATACTCATCGAAAGGCAAAGTAAAATACAACGGCGTGCCAATCGAAGAATGCGACTTGGATTACATACGTGCGAGAGAGATATCGTGCTGCCCACAGTCGTGCTTCGCGCCGGACGAAACGGTGAAAGAGCTGTTAGAGTATTTCGACACGCCCTTTTCTTCCTATCACCGGGGTGTAGATGGCCTACTTTCGCTGGAAAACAGCGTGAAGGAGTTGCTCGGGAAACGTTGCTCCGCGCTTTCGGGCGGTGAGCTGCGCCGAGTGTACTTATGGTCGGCGATTTCACGCAAGTCGTCAGTTTTGGTACTCGACGAGCCCACGACTGGGTTAGACGCTGTAAGCCGCGCCGAGCTTGCGGCCTATGTTAAGCGCAACAAGCAAAGCCAGCTGATCATCATTGTCTCTCACGATGACGAGATGGTCGGCGCGGTAGAAGGGGTAGTGGATTTAGGCAGCATGTACCGGGGTAAATGCTGACAAGTGTAGTGCTACCCAACTGACAGAGATAACAAAAAAGCGATGCAGATGCACGTAGCATTCAGTCGGTTCGGACTCGGTGCCTTCACGCCATCGCAACGCTTTCAGATATAGTTCTCATTCTCTTACTAAAGGAAACTTTAGTCTACGTTGTCTTGTCGAGACAGAGGTGAAGCGAAGTGTTGTCGCGACGTATCTTATTCCAGGTGGCTCAGTATCATCGTGAGAATCACACCAAAGTGTACTTACAATTCTCGTGTCCCACGGACAACATGAGCTGAGCATTGAGGTTCCACCCTTTGCTGCAACTACACGGGGTTGGACGGCAATGAATATGCCGGGCCGCATGCCACGCGCAGCGGGGGTCCATGCCCCAGTATGTTGCCTACAGCAGCCTCGATGTCCACGCACACATCATCTCTGCCTTCGTGTTCAATCCGTTTGCCGGAGAGTGCGAGGGTTACAAGGCCGTAGAATACGAGCCGAACAAATGAAATGCGGTATCGACGCATAGGATTAAACTGACGATTGCTTTGCACCGAAAATACGCCCGGAAAGCCGCTATGGGTGGCGGCCCGGGTTAAATTGAGAGGCCCGTCCGATCACTTTCATGTGACGAACGGTCGGGCTTCTTATTCCACTTGCCAATGCTCGGCTCATATTGGAAGAAAGCTACGCTAATGTTTGCGTGATACTCCTATTTTTTCCGAAGAAAGAATCGGATAATGAAGAATAACAATAAAAAAGGTGCCAGATATAAAGCAAGTACAAAGGTTAATCCAACGAGACCTTGCAATAATGGCATAACTCCTCCCAGACACGAGATTTTGGTATTTGTCCCCATCTTATTTTGAATTGGACCAAATAGTTCCTAGACACAAAAACTACTCGTCAACTGGATCGCACCAATCTGCTGGCAAAACACAGCTTGATTCTTTATCGACATAGCACCAATCCGCAACAGGGCACTCGGCGATGTCGTAAAAATTGCATATATCAACTCCAAGACAACAAGGCTCAACGGGAGTATGTTCATTTGAACCAACAGGATGGATATGCTTCATAACAGCTCCTCACCTTAATCCAATTAGAGACTACGTTTGATCAATGCCACAGTGATCTACAACGCAGATGCTGCCGCCATCCATGTCATAGTCGCAGTAATCGTATGCACCACAGCCATCTGCTTTATCATAAACAGTACAGATGTCAGTAATGCCCAAGAGGCAGTCAAAAGACATCGGCTTCACGCCTGCCTCGTCGCCACTTCCTGGATTAATCGGATGAATATGCTTCACGACTACCTCCCTTTGAGTGCAGAAAAACCTCAATATTGTGTATAACAAACCAAGATGTCTAGTTCACCATATTTCTAGAATGGTTTCGGCGAACGTAGCAATAAGCTTCGCAGACGGTAATCAGAAGAACGAACACCTCCACAATGGTGACAGCAATGCGCTGAACCGCTTATTCCGATACAGTAGCTTCTCGTTGATTTTTCTCCTGCGAAGATGAGTGGCGGGAAATAAGGTCAAAAGCCATCTCGTAGCACATTTTTCTATATTCACATGATGCAGGGTGTAGACTCTTGGGCAAGTAGCCGTGCTCGTCTGCAGCCTCCCAGCTACAGCCCCCACCACAGAAAGACCGAGCCCAACAGTCCGTACAGTCAATTCTTTTTTCGACACCCTGACTCCAGTTTTCAATATACCTAGTTTCGTCAATTCCGGTGACGATGTTGCCCATTTTGAATCGCATCATCCCGACAAACCTGTGACAGGGGTATACGTCCCCTTCGGGAGTCACGGAAATAAAACGCCTGCCAGCCCCGCATCCGACAAAGGCGATCCTGTTGCTCATAATCAAATCAACTGCAGTTTTCAATGTTCTAAACAAGGGCTTTTCCCCTTGATCAATCTGTTTGAGATATTGATCCGCCAAATCTATTAGGCCCGCCCTGATTTTGTTTAATGAGTGTTCGTCGAGTTTGATATTCTCATCGAATGAGCTCACGGGCGAGAAGTAAATCCTTCTGAAGCCCATCTCTTTAAACTGAAGATAGTCTTCAACAAGGTTACAGTTATTATTTGTTAAGGTCGCTCTTGCGCCGAAGGGGAACGACTCGGAAAAACGACGAACGTTTTTGTCGATATCGGAGAAAGAGCCGCCTCCCGTCTTGTACGGGCGCGATGCATCGTGCTTGCATCCTGTACCATCGAGACTAATCAGAACAGAAAACCCGTGCTCCTTGAAAGAATTCACAGCAGTGTCATTCAAAAGCGTTCCGTTGGTCGTAATAGAATAGGTAAAGTTTCTATTGGGGTATATTCTTTTTGAATAGTCGACCGTTTTCCATATCAGCGGCTCGTTAATCATGGGTTCCCCACCAAAAAAGACGATTGCAAGCGTTTCGTTTTCCGATGAACTTGCGACGAGGTAGTCGACCGCCTTGAAGGCTATCTCGTCTGTCATCAGCAGAGGAGACGTTCCATAATCTCCTTTACCGGCAAAACAGTAACTACAACCAAGGTTGCATGCATGTGAAACGTGGAGTTCGATGGATCTAAGTTTTCGAGGCGTGTCTTTTGTTAAGAAAGTCCGCTCAGACAATCGTTGATACTCATCAATGTCGTCTTCAAGTTCTGCTATGGTCGTTTGGTCGTAGCCTTTCGCAGCAAGTGACTTTGTTAGCAACTTCGAGTTGACCGTTCTTCCCGATGCTTCAAATATGCGAAGCGCATCTTCTGATGCTTGGTCAACCTGAAAGCAATTGCGAGTGACCTCATCGAAGCAGTAACGACGATCACTTACTGAGAAAAAATGCATACGTTCCTCAATTTCATGCTGGACTGGCACTAACCTTGTTTATTGTTACGCAGCTATAAAAAACCACCAGCGGGGATTCGGTGTGCGGCCCAATCGGACTCCCAAAAGGTTCTATTTGAGACTGGCAAGCTTTGTGTTGTTGGCACTTCGACAGCGCTCTTTATTCCAACATGGAGCCTCGCAGTTTGAGTCGACTTGCCTCTGGAAGGTCCGATCTCAACTTGATTTAGGATGAAAACAGATTACAGGCGCGCTCCTCTAGAAAGAAAGGAAACCAATCGCCGCCTTTCACCAGGAAAGTTTTTATAGCCCACCTCGAGCAAAATGAAAGATGCGAGAGCGATTGGGGAACAACGCGAATCTCCCCTTTTGGGTGGGAGCGAGCCTTCAGCCACCGGCGAACGACTCGCCCTGGTCAGAATCTGGAAGTGGTGCCGGGCCGCTTGGGCCTCCCCGGTGACTTCGTGGGGCTTACCTGCCTGACGTCGAGGAGTACATCCGCAAGATTCGTTCCCTATGCCGTTTGCTCTCACGCCCGCCTTGGTTCCAAGTCGGGCGAGCACGAGGTCGCGCCGGCGCATCCGCTGGGACTGCTGCGCGTGCAAAACGGCTACGCGGTGAGCGTCCCGCGCTGGATTCAGCCGAGTGAGGAAGGCGTCGAGATCGGCGCGCTGGCAACGGGGGAGGGCGGCATCACCGATGTGGGCGATGACGTTTCGGCTCGCCATGCCCACGTGTGGTGCGATGACCAAAATGTCTGGTACGTTGAGGACCTGTCGTCCACCAACGGAACCGTGGTGGTAAACGACGCGACGAACGTCTGCACCCAGGTCGAGCCCGGCCGCTCCGCCCAGCTCAACCCCGGTGACGAGCTCAAGCTCGGAGAATCCACAACCTACGCCATCCTCCTCGGCGCCCTCTGACTCATCTCCTAAATAAGTTGCGGTGAAATAGGGGCTGTTTAAGGCTACGGCCGGCAAAAACAGTTCCTATTTCACCGCAGCTGCCATTTGGTCCCTCGGTGACGGAAGGATCAATTTTGCCCTTGATGGTCACCCAAGGTAAACCTTTACCGCCCGCCTATATTTGCCGAAATTACACTTGACGGCGGGGTACAATAAACCCGCATGCGGATTTCCGTTGCGGGCGCTTCCCATCGCCGGGGCGTGCCCGGGAGCATCCGGCATGCGGCCTTTGCGGCGCTCGGTCATGTGCAAGACGGGTAGCTGGGCTTGTGGAGCGCGTGCAGCCCTCCTCGCCTCGGCATGCCTTCTCTCCACGCCATGTACCTGCTGCTGAGCCTGCCTGCCAGATGATTGGAAGCAACAGCGAAAATCCCATCACGCCAACATCCCGGCGATCGCCGGGGCCTGTATACCTATATGAGAGGAGAGGGGTATATGGCGCGTAAGTTTAAGTCTATGGACGGCAACGAGGCGGCCGCATATGTTTCGTATGCGTACACCGAGGTAGCGGGAATCTATCCCATTACGCCGTCCAGCCCGATGGCCGACCATGTCGACCAGTGGGCGGCCCAGGGTCGCAAGAATATCTTCGGCACCCCGGTCAAGGTCGTCGAGATGGAGTCCGAGGCAGGTGCAGCCGGTACCGTTCACGGTTCGCTGGGCGCCGGTGCTCTGACCACCACCTACACGGCTTCTCAGGGTCTGCTCCTGATGATCCCGAACATGTACAAGATCGCGGGCGAGCAGCTCCCGGGCGTCTTCCACGTCTCCGCGCGTTGCGTCGCTTCCCACGCCCTGAACATCTTTGGCGATCACTCCGACGTCATGGCCTGCCGCCAGACCGGTTTCGCCATGCTCGCCGAGGGCAACGTCCAGGAGGTCATGGACCTCTCGCCGGTGGCTCACCTTGCCGCCATCGAGGGTAAGACCCCGTTCCTTAACTTCTTCGACGGCTTCCGCACCAGCCACGAGATCCAGAAGGTCGCCATGTGGGACTACAAGGATCTGGCCGAGATGTGCGACATGGACGCCGTCCAGGCTTTCCGCGACCACGCGCTCAACCCTGAGCACCCGCACACCCGCGGCAGCCACGAGAACGGCGATATCTTCTTCCAGAACCGTGAGGCCTGCAACAAGGTCTACGACGAGCTTCCCGCCGTCGTCGAGGGCTACATGAAGAAGATCAACGAGAAGCTCGGCACCGATTACGGCCTGTTCAACTACTACGGCGCTCCCGATGCCGACCGCGTCGTCGTGTGCATGGGCTCCTTCTGCGACGTGCTCGAGGAAGTCATCGACTACCTCAACGCTCACGGCGAGAAGGTCGGCCTGGTCAAGGTTCGCCTGTTCCGTCCGTTCTCCATCAAGCACTTTGTCGACGTTCTCCCCGAGACCGTCCAGAAGATTGCCGTCATGGACCGCACCAAGGAGCCGGGTTCCATCGGCGAGCCGCTCTACCAGGACGTCGTTTCTGCTCTCTACGAGGCCGGCAAGACGGGCATCAAGGTCGTCGGCGGCCGTTACGGCCTGGGCAGCAAGGACACGCCTCCCGCGTCCGCGTTCGCTGTCTTCGAGGAGCTCAAGAAGGACGAGCCCAAGCGCGAGTTCACCATCGGCATCGTCGATGACGTGACCAACCTGAGCCTGCCCGAGGCCGAGGATGCGCCCAACACCGCAGCCCCCGGCACCATCGAGTGCAAGTTCTGGGGTCTGGGTGGCGACGGTACCGTCGGCGCCAACAAGAACTCGATCAAGATCATCGGCGACCACACCGACAAGTACGTCCAGGCCTACTTCCAGTACGACTCCAAGAAGACCGGCGGCGTCACCGTCTCGCACCTGCGCTTTGGTGATTCCCCGATCCGTTCGCCGTACTACGTGACCAAGGCCGACTTTGTCGCTTGCCACAACCCCAGCTATATCGTCAAGGGCTTCAAGATGGTCCGCGACGTCAAGCCGGGCGGTACCTTCCTGGTCAACTGCCAGTGGAGCGACGAGGAGTTCGCCGAGCACATGCCCGCTGTGGCCAAGCGCTACATTGCGAACAACAACGTCAACGTCTACCTGATCGACGCTATCGACCTGGCCGCCAAGGTCGGCATGGGCAAGCGCACCAACACGGTGCTCCAGTCCGCCTTCTTCGCGCTGGCCAAGGTCCTGCCCGCCGAGGACGCCCTGCAGTACATGAAGGACGCGGCTACCAAGTCCTACATGAAGAAGGGCCAGGCCATCGTCGACGCCAACCACAAGGCTATCGATGCCGGCGCTACCGCCTTCCGTAAGTTCGAGGTTCCGGCCGACTGGGCAACTGCCGAGGATGCTGCCCCCATCGAGCTCTCCGAGGAGACCAAGTCTGCCATCGCCCAGCAGGTCAAGAACCTGCTCGAGCCCATCGATCGCATGGATGGCGACAGCCTGCCTGTTTCCGCCTTCGTCGATTGTGCCGACGGCCAGTTTGAGCTGGGCGCCTCCGCATACGAGAAGCGCGGCGTCGCCGTGGTCGTTCCCCACTGGGACGAGACCAAGTGCATTCAGTGCAACCAGTGCGCCTATGTGTGCCCGCATGCCACCATCCGTCCGTTCGCGATGACCGAGGACGAGGCTGCCGCCGCGCCCGAGGCTACCCGCACGCTCGACGCTATGGGCCCCAAGGCCAAGGGCATGAAGTTCACCATGGCCGTGTCCCCGCTCGACTGCATGGGCTGCACCAACTGCGTCAAGGTCTGCCCCAAGGGCGCCCTCGAGATGGTTCCCACCGAGCAGGAGATGGACCAGCAGCCCGTTTGGGACTATATGGTCGAGAACGTCTCCGAGAAGAAGGAACTCATCGCGGCCAACGTCAAGGGCAGCCAGTTTAAGCAGCCCTACCTGGAGTTCTCTGGCTCCTGCGCCGGCTGCGCCGAGACCGCCTATGCACGTCTGGTGACCCAGGTCGCCGGCGACCGCATGTTCATCTCCAACGCCACCGGCTGCTCCTCCATTTGGGGCAACCCCGCTGCCACCGCTCCTTACTGCAAGGACAAGGACGGTCACGGCCCGGCGTGGAACAACTCCCTGTTCGAGGACAATGCCGAGCACGGCCTGGGCATGGCCGTTGGCTATGAGGCCGTTCAGCACAAGCTGATCGCCGCTACCCAGGACATCATCGCTGCCGATGGTCCGTCCGATGAGCTCAAGGCCGCCGGTCAGGCTTGGATCGACTCCGTCAACGACGCCGAGGCCTCCAAGACCGCTGCCGCTGCCTACGTTGCCGAGCTCGAGAAGTGCGGCTGCGACGCTTCCAAGGCAATCCTCGCCGACAAGGCTTACCTCACCAAGAAGTCCTTCTGGATCTTCGGCGGCGACGGCTGGGCCTACGACATCGGCTTCGGTGGCCTGGACCACGTCCTGGCTTCCGGCCACAACGTCAACGTCTTCGTCTTCGACACCGAGGTCTACTCCAACACCGGCGGTCAGGCCTCCAAGGCCTCGAACCTGGGCCAGGTCGCTCAGTTCGCCGCTGCCGGTAAGGTGACCAAGAAGAAGTCTCTGGCCGAGATCGCCATGAGCTACGGCTACGTCTACGTGGCACAGGTTGCCATGGGCGCCAACCCGGCTCAGACCCTCAAGGCCATTCACGAGGCCGAGGCCTACGACGGCCCGTCCCTCATCATCGGCTACAGCCCCTGCGAGATGCACTCCATCAAGAAGGGCGGCATGCAGAACTGCCAAGCCGAGATGAAGAAGGCTGTCGAGTGCGGTTACTGGAACCTCTTCCGCTTCAACCCCGAGGCTGCTGCCGGCAAGAAGTTCTCGCTCGATTCCAAGGAGCCCGCGGGCGGTTATCAGGAGTTCCTGATGAACGAGGCCCGTTACGCTTCGCTGACGCGTTCCTTCCCCGAGCGCGCCGAGGAGCTCTTCAAGGAGAACGAGCAGGCCGCTATGGACCGCTATCAGCACCTGCTGAAGCTCAAGACGGTGTACAACGAGGCTTAAGTCTCCCACCGCAGGATCTGAGGGCTGACCTTCGCGGACGTCCTCGGACATGAAAGAACCCCCGCTGCGCACTACGTGCGACGGGGGTTCTTTCGTCCTGCGGAGTGTCCGCGAAGGTTAGCCCTCAGATCCTGCTACGACTACGTCCTCGGATTGTGGGGCTGAATGAAGGACGTGGCTGTGGGGGTGCCTTGTCCCGGTCGCTGTTTCGCGGCGTGGCCGCGAAACCACGCGCCACTTTGGGCATGGAGGGCTAGCTGATTGTGGCCTTCTGCTGCCCCAGTGCTGTTTCGCGCTTTGCGCGAAACATCGCAGCACTTTGGGCATAGTGGGGGAGTTGGTTGTCGCTGCCTTCTATCCCCTTGCTGTTTCGCGCCTTTGGCGCGAAAGGCGCAGTACTTTGGGCGTGGGGGCTGGCTTGCGGACTCAGATGACCTAGAGAGATATGGGTGCAAACGAGAAATCGTTGTTGGGGTCGTCCTTTTCCATAAACTCATCGAGACAGAATGTCATATAGATTGGAACGTAAAGGATCTTGCCCTCTTTGTAAAGGTTTTCGTGGCTCAGCACAACGGCCTCGGGAATTTTGTACTCGCCCACACTCATCAAACGGTCGAGGGCTGCATGTGCTCGAACTTTCTTGCCCGATTTGACTTCGATTGGGACAACATGCCCGCGGGCACCTTCGATTACAAAGTCGACTTCACCGACCTCACGCGTTTGGTAGTACCACGTATCTGCTCCGAGGGCAACGAGTTCCTGTGCGACCACGTTCTCATAGAGGCCGCCGAGGTTGGGGGTTTTCATGTCAAGGTAGACGGCGCGTGCCGTGCTGCCGGGATACCGCGATGCGAGCATACCTGTATCGGACTCGTATAGTTTAAAGGCCGTCGTTTTCTCCGTCCTCTTGAGAGGACTTCGTGCCTCCGTCACCTGGGGGACCATCAATCCAACGCCTGCGTTCACCAGCCATAGGAAATCCTGCTCGTATTTTTGAAGACGAGCTCCCTCGCCTAGAGACGAGACGATAAAGCGATGGGACTCCGCCTCAAGCTGAACGGGAATTTGCTCGAAAATGGAGCGAACGTTAAACGCTCGAGTCGATGCATATTTAGAGATATCGCTTTTGTACTGATCGACTAGCTGAATTTGAAGCTCACGCGTTCTCACGAGCGAATAGCCCGAATCGATATAGTTCTGAACGACCTCCGGCATGCCGCCGCAAACGATATAAGCTCTAAAGTTTTTGAGCATCGCCTCATGAATAAAATTTTCGACGGGACGCCTCTCGACAAGGCAGCTGCGGATGTCTGCAAGCACATTCTCGCTGATGCTGTTTGCCCAACAAAACTCTTCAAAATCCATTGGCCGCATAACAATGTGCTCGACATACCCCACCGGGAAAGAAGAGATCCCCTTAAACTCAGTCCCAAGCATAGACCCCGAGAAGACATAGCTAAAGCGTCCGTCCTCGACCAGCGCCTTCATAAGTGTAACGATCTGCGGATACTCCTGAATCTCATCGACGAAGATAAGCGTGTCTCCTTCAACAAGCGGTGCATCCGCAAGAAGGGCCACACGGTTGATGAAGTCAATGGAGTTCTTAGCGCCAACAAGTACGTCTCTTGCCTCGGCATCAAGTAGCAGATTGACCTCATAATACGAAGCGTAGTTGCTCTTTCCAAACGCGCGAATCGCATAGCTCTTGCCAATCTGACGCGCACCGGTAACAAGCAGGGCCTTATGGGAGTTATTCTTCCAGCTCAAAAGCCTATCAGTGACCTTGCGGCGTAGCATTAAAACACCTCATTGACAAAAATTGGCAAATAGATTTGCCCCTAATCATACAAAAATTGACAAATAGATTTGACCCAAATCATACAAAAATTGGCAAATAGCAAAGCTCACTTAGGCCTCAAAGCCAGCGAACCAGCACGGTACTTTGCGAAAAGGCTGGCGGCGCCGTTGTTGAGGGTGGCCAGGTTGACAGTGGCGCCGTTAGCGTTCTCGGCTGCTTGGGCGCGCAGGAGCGAAAGGGCGTCGGCAGCGTTCATGCAGAAGCCGACGGTAAAGTTCCATACTGCGAACTCGCAGTCGCTTGCCGCGGGGTGAAGCGCGATCGGCTATCCCTTATGTTGGATGAAAAGCCCCATGTTTTTGCAGGGGTGCATACTCGTCAAATTAATGTATAGAATCGCGTATAGTGCGAGTAAGATATTGCGCTGTCCGTTTTGTGTTTAGCAAAGATATAGTTTGCATAATCTGGTCTAATCCCTGCTCTATTTAAATAAAGTTGCACGTAAATGGCGTAGATATGCCTGAACTGGGCTTCTTTACGCTGAGCGGGTAAAATCGACCGTTCGCCGCTTAGGTATTTTCAAAATGAATAAAATGAGCGATAAAGAGAATATAAACCTTAATAAACTCGCGTATCGCACGGACGCGGGTTATTAATGGGTTGTAGGCCTTTTACAGAAAGGATTCCAGCAATGTCTAAGCCTCTTGGCAAGCCCGATCGTATTGTCGTCGCCCTCGGCGGCAACGCCCTCGGCAACAACCCCGTCGAGCAGATCGAGGCCGTGAGCAACACCGCCCACGCTCTCCTTGGTCTTATCGAGCAGGGCAACGAGATCATCATCACCCACGGCAACGGCCCGCAGGTCGGCATGATCCAGAACGCCTTCGCTGCTGCCCACGATGCCATCGGCACCCCCGAGATGCCGCTGCCCGAGTGCGGCGCCATGTCCCAGGGCTACATCGGCTACCACCTGCAGCAGGGCATCGGCCGCGAGATGCACAAGCGCTATAAGCGTTGGCACGCCGCCACCGTCGTCACCCAGATCGAGTGCGACCCGGACGATCCCGCGTTCAAGAACCCGACCAAGCCGATCGGCCCCTTCTACACCGAGGAGCAGGCCAAGGAGTTCATGGCCGAGGATCCCTCCAAGGTCTTCGTCGAGGATTCCGGCCGCGGCTGGCGTCGCGTCGTCGCCTCCCCCGATCCCAAGAAGATCGTCGAGGCCGACTCCATCCTCAACCTGCTCGACAACGAGTTCATCGTCATCGCCTGCGGTGGCGGCGGCATCCCCGTCGTCCGCGACTACGAGAACAAGGGCTGCTACAAGGGCGTTCCCGCCGTCATCGACAAGGACCTGGGCGGCGAGCTGCTGGCTGAGGACTGCGACGCCGACGTTCTGTTCCTGCTGACCGCCGTTGAGCATGTCGCCATCAACTTTGGCAAGCCCAACCAGGAGGAGCTCGAGGACCTCACCGCCGACGAGGCCGAGCGTCTGGCCGACGAGGGTCAGTTCGGCAAGGGCTCCATGGAGCCCAAGGTCCGCGCCGCCATCAAGTTCGCCCGCTCCCGCAAGGGCCGCACCTGCATCATCGGCGCCCTGGACAAGGCCGCCGAGACCATGGCCGGCCTCTCCGGTACCCGCATCCACGAGTAGTCCCTACTCCGTTGCCTCTCCCGTGGGCGCCAGGCAAAGCGCCCACAAACTAGCCTCTCTTCATGAGCCCTGCAGTCCGCTCCGACTGCGGGGCTTTTGCTATTGAGGTCGCTGTTCATGAGGAGTGCTGCGCGCCGCGCCCAAATCACGAGAGTGGATAATCTCCCACTTTGAGCCTGCGTACAGGCCAAAAGTGGGAGATTATCCATTCTCATTCCGGGTAGTCATTGGGGGCGTTCTTAAACGACTAGTTAAACAAGAACGTCTCCAACGACTACTCATTTAAGTCTGTCCCCAATGACTAGTAGTAGGCCCACATGGCTTCGATTTCGTTGAGGACCTCCACCACGCCCCAGCGGCGGGCGCTGCGGCTGGCCGAGTTGGGGTCGTAGACGCCAATCTGGTTGGCATCGTCGATGCCGTAGAGCACGATGTAGTGGCCTACGTTGGTAAACGTACCGGGGCGCACTGCGGCGATGACGGGCGCACCCGAGCGAAGTGCTTGGGTAATCGATTCGCGATTGTTATAGAGCTGTGTTCCGTTGAGCCCCAGCTGCCACGCACCGCCTGTCATAAACGACCACTCGGTGGCACCAGTGGGGGCGTAGTTGCCGGCTTCGGCCAGTGCGCATATATCGACCGGCGTCTTATCGGTATGGCCGGTCTTAAAGATATAGACCATGGTGAGGCAAGTGGGACCGCAAGCGTTTTCGCGAATAGTGCCACCGGCATAGGGCAGCTCCGACCATGCGGGGTCAATTTGGTAGATGTGGGGCATGGTGCCGGCCTGCCACTGCGAGCGTGGGGTCGAGAACGCAAAGGAGTAACCGGGTGCGACGGGAGCTTTAAGCAGCTTGTCCTCGGCAGTGGGCTCGAGACCGGCTGATCCGTGAGAGATACAGGATCCCAAAAACACAAAGACGAGGCAGGCGGCGATGGAGCAAAACGCAAGGCGTAGGCGGCGGGCCGGAAGCGCGTGACTTGTGGTGTGCGACGCGGGGCGAGGGGCGGAATTGCCGCAATCGCGTTGAGGTCGCGAAAAGGAGCGCTTAACGTAGTAGTCGGTCTTACGGCGATCGTAGCGGCGTGGCTGCGATGTGTCGGTCTGGCGTTGGCGTGTGCTCGTACTCATTCGGTCTGACTGCTGCACGGTACGGCTTTGTTGCCGCGAAGAAGCCCCGAGCTGCTCTTGGGGGCGCTGCGGGTTGTCGTTGTCGGAGGTGCTTCTGGGCGTTGGCGTGGTGCGGCCGGCAAGGCGCACGCTTTGTGGCCGTTGGTCGCCGTCATTGTATCCATATGCCATTCGAATCACCTTGCCTCATGTGTAACTTGTCTATCCTACATAAAAAGATGCACGACACATGGGCATGTGCGCCAAAAGCCTGACAAATGGTATGAACGTTGCCGCGCCGCGCGCCAAGCGTCACGGCAACAGGTATTCAAAAGCAGCCAAGATGAAAGCGTCCAAGACGAATGACGTCTTCCTCCGTTCGTCCCAAAAACGGCGCCGCTCGTTTTGCAGTTCTGCCTTCGGTCGAGCCGCAAGCGGCGCTGCTGTGCCAAGGCCGTATCTTAAAGCCACGAAATAAAAGCGCGCGGCAAAACAGGCCACGCAAGGGGTGACGCCAAAGAGGCGTCAATAAGGAAAGGAGGGGAACAATGGCGGACAAGAACGCAGAAGTTGCAGTCGAAGGTAACGGTGGCATGAAGAAAACGCTTTCGCTCTGGAACTTCTTCACCATCGGTTTCGGTGCCATCATCGGAACTGGCTGGGTTCTGCAGGTCGGCGACTGGATGGTCGTGGGCGGCGGTCCCGTTCCCGCTATGATCGCATTCCTCTTGGGTGCAATCTTTCTCGTGCCCGTCGGAGCTGTTTTCGGTGAGCTCACGGCTGCTATCCCCATCTCGGGCGGCATTGTCGAGTATGTCGATCGTAGCTTTGGCCGTACGCTGAGCTATATCACCGGTTGGCTCCTGGCCCTGGGCAACGGCATCCTGTGCCCGTGGGAGGCAATCGCTATCTCGACCCTCGTGTCCGAGATGTTCGGCAGCCTGCCCGGTCTTGAGTGGCTGCGTGCCGTCAAGCTCTATACCATCCTGGGCGCCGACGTTTACCTGTTCCCGACGCTGATCGCGCTCGGCTTTGCAGTCTACGTCATCTTCCTCAACTTCCGCGGTGCCAGCTCAGCCGCCAAGCTGCAGGCCTTCCTGACCAAGGCCCTGCTCTGCGGCATGCTGCTCGCCATGGGCGTCTCGCTGTTCACCGGCTCGCCGGACAACGCCATGCCCGTGTTCTCCCAGGTCACCGGTGCTGGCGGCGGCAAGCCTGCTACCGAGGGCACCAGCCTGTTCGCAGGCATCGTTTCGGTCCTGGTTCTGACCCCGTTCTTCTATGCCGGCTTCGACACCATTCCTCAGCAGGCTGAGGAAGCAGCCGAGGGCCTCAACTGGAACAAGTTCGGCAAGATCATCTCCCTGGCCCTGCTGGCCGCAGGCGGCTTCTACATGGTCTGCATCTACTCGTTCGGCACCATCCTCGACTGGCATGAGTTCGTTAAGAGCCCGGTTCCCGCGCTTGCCTGCCTCAAGGGCATCAACATGCTCCTGTACCTGGCCATGCTCGTCATTGCCACGCTTGGACCCATGGGCCCGATGAACTCCTTCTACGGCGCCACGAGCCGCATCATGCTCGCCATGGGCCGCAAGGGCCAGCTGCCCGAGAAGTTCGCCGAGGTCGATCCCAAGTCCGGCGCTCCCAAGCTCGCCTGCGTCGTTCTGGGCGTCATCACCGTCGTCGGTCCGTTCCTGGGCAAGAACATGCTCATCCCTCTGACCAACGTGTCGGCTCTCGCCTTCATCTTCTCCTGCGGCATGGTCGCTCTCGCTTGCCTGCGCATGCGCTTCACCGAGCCCGACCTGCCTCGTCCCTACGAGGTGCCCGGCGGCAAGTTTGGCATCAGCCTCGCTATCGTTGCCTGCGGCACCATCATTGGCCTGCTCGTGATCCCGTTCTCTCCCGCCTCCCTCAACATGGTGGAGTGGAGCATCGTGATCGGCTGGCTGGCTATTGGCCTGGCCCTCATGGCCTTCACCAATTCCCGCAAAAAATAACGCCTAGCCGGGGCGGATCGGGTGCGCGGAACCCTCTCTTCCGCGCACCGAACCCGGCACCACTTGGGTAGTTTTGTGAGGCCTTAACCCAACGCGGCCTCGCCCACTATATGGATCCATAAGGAGGAACCATGTCCACTAAGTATGCAATCGTTGGCGGCAAGCTCATCGACGGTACCGGTGCCGAGCCGGTCGAGAACTCCCTCGTTCTCGTCGACGACAACGGCAAGATCGAGTATGCCGGTGTCATGCAGGGCCTTCCCGAGGGCGTTGAGGTTATCGACGCCGCCGGCAAGACCGTCCTTCCCGGCCTGATCGACACCCACCTGCACTTCTCGGGCAACCTGACCGACGATGACACCGACTGGGTCATGCAGCCGCTCCTCGAGAAGCAGGCCGTCGCCGTCAAGCAGGCCTACGACTGCCTCACCCACGGTCTCACCACCGTCTGCGAGATCGGCCGCTTTGGTATCCAGATCCGCGACTGCATCGACAAGGGCGTCTTCAAGGGCCCGCGCGTTCTGGCCACCGGCCTCGGCTTCTGCCGCGTTGCCGGCCACGGCGACTCCCACCACTGCAGCCAGCAGCTCAACAAGGAATCGCACCCCTGGGGCGACCAGGTCGACGGTCCTTGGGATCTGCGCAAGGCCGTCCGTCGTCGCCTGCGCGAGAACCCCGATGCCATCAAGATCTGGGCTACCGGTGGCGGCATCTGGCGCTGGGACTCCGGTCGCGACCAGCACTACTGCTCCGAGGAGATCCAGGCCGTGGTCGAAGAGGCAAAGATGGTCGGCATCCCCGTGTGGAGCCACTGCTACAACAACCACGCCGCTGCCTACGATTCCGTTCGCTTTGGCTGCGAGCAGCTGATTCACGGCTTCGATATCGATGAGCGCACCATGGACCTCATGGCCGAGCAGGGCACCTTCTTCACCCCGACGATCGCCTTCCTGCCCACCTGGTACGCCACCTATCCGCCCGTCTACGTCCCCGAGCTGCACGACAAGTACGAGGGCACCCTGGTCGAGAAGGAGCTGCAGCGCAACTACGACTGCCTGCGCGAGGCCAAGAAGCGCGGCGTCGTCATGACGATCGGCTCCGACTCCTTCTCCTTCGTCACCCCGTACGGCACCTGCTCCATCGAGGAGATGTACGAGTTTGTCGACAAGATCGGCTTCACCCCGGTCGAGACCATCACCTGTGCCACCCTCAACGGTGCCAAGATGTGCCACATCGAGGACGAGACCGGTTCCATCGAGGCCGGCAAGTGCGCCGACCTGCTGGTCGTCAACGGTGACGTCGCCGCCGACATCCACGTGCTCAACACCGACAACATGGACGTCATCATGAAGGACGGCTGGATCGTCGAGGCTGGCACCTTTGGCGAGGCCAACAAATACAGCGCCTAAGATACCGTTTGTCGATGGCTGGATGTAAAACACAGTTTTTGATTGCATAATGCAATGGAGAGGGTCGCTTGCGGCCCTCTTTATTGCTATGGGTGCGGTAGATAAAAGGGGATGACGGTGGATTTAAACAGGCTGATTCTGGGCAAGAGCTACAACTCTACCAAGGTCTTTCGTACGGCCCAGCATGTGGTCCAGGCCATCTTGCTCGGTATTGTCGTTCCGCTGCTTATCCTGCTGCTCATCTGGGATCTAACCGATAATCCCAATCCCGTTCCGGCCGTTGTCGTCATTGCCGGCTTGGTCATGCTATGCTTCTTCTTCTCGTACGTCTTTGTCGTTCCCGACGACCTCACGTCGAGCGCTACCGACCGCACGCTCGCCATCGCATCGAAACTATTCGCCTATACGTCGCGAGGCCTTACGCCCGAAGCGGCCCTGGCCGCTTCCAAAATCATCCTTTCCGAGACCATTGCCTCGGCCATCTGCTTTACCGACGGCAAGCAGGTGCTGGCGAGCTGGGGCGAGGACTCGGCAAAATGCCCTGCGGGCACTCCGGTTGTGCTGCGGACTACGCTCAACGTGATCAACAGCGGTGAACAAAGCGTGTTCTCGCGCGATGCCTCGACCGAGACGGGTGGCTACTTTCCGCGCCTGCGCGCCGGTATTGTCGCACCGCTTACCGTGCGCGGGCATTGCGTGGGCACGCTCGAGCTGTATTATCCCCGTCTGAGCAGCATCGATATGCGCCAGACGGCGCTTGCCTCGGGCTTTGCCGACCTCATTTCCACGCAGCTTGCAAGCTTTGAGCTCGAGCGCCAGGACGAGCTTACGGCCCGCGTGGAGCTGCGCGCCTTGCAATCGCAGGTCGATCCTCATTTTCTATTCAATACCATCAGCACCATCGTGTCGCTCGTACGTGCCGAGCCGGACAAGGCCAGGTCGCTGCTGATCGACTTTTCCAATTACTACCGTCAGACGCTTTCTGATTCCGATACCCTCACAACGCTCGAGCACGAGGTGGAACAGGGCACTCGCTATATCAATCTAATGCAGGCTCGTTATGGCGACGGCCGTCTGCGCGTCTCGGTCGATATCGACTTTGAGGTGCGCGATTGCATGGTGCCGCCGTTTATCTTGCAGCCGTTGCTCGAAAACTGCATCAAGCACGCGCAGCGCGAGACCGAGCCGCTTTCTATTCATGTTAGGGCTTTTGAGACCGATGACGGTTTGGAGATCATCGTCGAGGACGACGGCATCGGTATGAGCGAAGAGGTCTGCGCACATCTGTTTGAGCAGCATCGCCTGGAGGAGCCCGAGAGCATTACCGCCGACGGCTCCGTCAAGCGAGGTTGCGGCCTGGCGCTCTTCAACGTGCTTCAGCGCATCCATTTCTTTTACGGAGAAGATTCCGGCATGCGCGTGAAGTCCCAGGAGGGCGTGGGAACGCAGGTCATCGTCGAGCTGAACGGCGAGCCGCATGAGCCCGCGCCGTTGACGGCGTAGCACGCGGTTGGATTGAGAGAAAAAGAGGGGAAGCACATATGTCCGAAGGCTGGAACATCTTGGTGGTTGATGACGAGCCCCCAATTAGGGCTGAGCTACGCTATCTATTGGAAAAGGATACGCGTGTGGGTCATATTGCCGAGGCGGGCAATGTCACCGAAGCCGTGGAGTCGATTCTGTCGAACAAGCCCGACGTGTTGTTTTTAGACATTACCATGCCCGGTCGCTCGGGAATTGAGCTTGCCGAGACGCTGCAGAACCTAAAGACGCCGCCGGTCGTGGTGTTTGTGACGGCATTTGCCGAGTATGCGGCTGATGCCTATAACCTCGATGCCGTCGATTATGTCGTCAAGCCGGTTGAGGACGCACGCCTGTCAAAGGCACTCGACAAGATCGAGGCGGCCTTGGGCGTCCGTCGTGTTATCCACGCTCCGCGCCAGCCTTTGCGTCTGACGGTGGACCGCGGGGGCAAAAAGGTGTTCATTCCCGCCGCAGACGTTTGCTACTTTGAGGCGCGCGCCGATTTTTGCAACGCCATCTGCGCCGAGGGAACGTACCTGATCAATGAGTCGATCTCTTCGCTCGAGCGTCGCTTGGACTCCGAGGGCTTTATTCGCGTTCATCGCAGCTACCTGGTCAATTTGGAAGACGTGCACAATGTTGAGATTGGCTCCACGGGGTTGATGGAGCTCAGGCTCGACCGCGTGAACTCGACGGTACCGGTGTCCCGTCGTCGTGCCGCCGAGGTCAAGTCGCACCTGGGGCTTGCGTAAGAGGCTTGCGTGCTGTCGTTTACCATCGCAGGTTTGGCATGGGCGCGCGGTGGGCATAATGGGTGGCATCGAATGAAATCGAAAGGATCATTATGCCCGCGCTTATCACCCATCATCTGTTTGGCGAGGAAAGCATCGACCGTCTTCCGCAGGGCGTCATCACGTCCGATGAAGAGCGCATTGCCTTTATCTTGGGCAACCAAGGCCCCGACCCGTTTTTCTTTCACATTCTGACACCGCGTGTTTCCGACTGCACGCTGCTGGCGCAGGTCATGCATCGGTCGCGCATGTCTCGCCAGTTCGCGTGCCTGCGCGACGGCGTGTCGCATCTGCTGCCGCGCGATGCCAGCTTGGGTCGTGCCTTTGCGCTGGGCCTGCTGTCTCATTACGTGCTCGACCGCAACGCTCACCCCTTTGTCTATGAGCAGCAGTTTGGCATCGTGGAGTCCGATTCAGAGCTTGAGGATTCGAGCAGTCAGGTCCATGCCGTGATCGAGAGCGACCTGGATGTACTGATGCTGCAGCTTAAACGCGATGGCGCTACGGTCGACGATTACCCGCCGGCGGGCGAGATCGTCACCACCGATCGCATCAATCGCGTGGCCGGCGTGCTGATGAGCTATGTTGCCGGACGCGTGTACGGCATTGACATTCCGGCGGGGGAGTACGGTGCTGCCGTTGCCAATATGCAGCGACTTTACCGCGCGATTGAGCCGGCCGGCTCCGCAAAGACGCGCGCGATCTCGCTGGTTGAGGGCTTGGTGCACGACTACTCGCTGCTCGACGGCCTTGCGCACCGCGTGACGACCGAGCTGCCCGAGCGTACCGGCAACCTGGGCCACTTGGCATGGAAGAACCCCTTTACCGATGAAGTCTCGACCGAGAGCTTCCCCGAGGTCTTTGACCGCGCGCTGCTCGATTACGAGTGCACGGTTGCCCGCTTTATCGAGACCGGCGATATGGAAGCCGTGACCAACCATGTCAATTACAGCGGTCGCGTGCTCAATGCCGATGAGGAGTTCGACCGCGAGGAATAGGGCTCATGCGTGCCCCTTTGCCGAATCCTTACCGGTGCTTCTGGACAATTGGGGTACGATGAACTAACTGCATATCGGGCAAATACGAAGGGTCCCTGTCCATGAAATACACCAAGCTCGAGCGTAACTGGGTTATGTACGATGTGGGCAATTCGGCCCTCGTGCTGCTCAATACCTCGGTGGTGCCCATTTACTTTAACGCCATCAATACCGGCGCTTCCTCGGCCGACCTGGTGGTCGCTTGGGGCAATGCGCAGACGATCGCCTCGCTGGTCATCGCCATGCTCATGCCCATTCTGGGCGCACTTGCCGACTACGCCGGCAACAAGATCAAGTTCTTCTTGGGCTTCTTCCTCACGGGCCTGGTGCTTTGCCTGGCGCAGGCTATCCCAATGTCTGCCATGGCATTTTTGACCGTGTACGTGCTGTGCACCATCGGCCTTAACTCTTCTATGACGTTCTACGACGCCATGCTGCCTGACATTACCACCGACGAGCGCATGGACGCCGTGTCCAGCTCGGGTTATGCCTGGGGCTACATCGGTTCCACCGTGCCGTTCGTCATCTGCCTGGCGCTCATCATGGGTGGCCCCGCTCTTGGCATCCCCACCATGCTGGCAACGCGTCTGTCGTTTATCATCACTGGTGCCTGGTGGCTCATCTTTACCCTGCCGCTCATTCGCACCTATAAGCAAAAGTACGGTCGCGAGCGCGGTCCCCAGGACACCATCGGCCACATCGTGGGCGGTGTGTTCTCCGAGGTCGGACACACCATGCGCGAGATTGCCCACAATAAGACCGTGCTGGTCTACATGATCGCGTTCTTCTTCTATATCGACGGTGTGCACACGGTCATTTCCATGGCCACCAGTTACGGATCGGCCTTGGGCATCGATTCGACGCAGCTGGTGCTGGCGCTGCTCGTTACGCAGTTCGTGGCCTTTCCGTCCGCCATCATCTACGGCAAGCTCGCCGGACGCGTGGGCACGCTCAACATGATCCTGGTGGCGGTCGCCGCCTACATGGGGATTGTGCTGTTCGCCGCGTTCTTCCTAAAGACCGCCTTTGAATTCTGGGTGCTTGCCATTATGGTCGGCCTGTTCCAGGGCGGTGTGCAGGCGCTCAGCCGTAGCTACTTTGGCCGCATTATCCCCAAGGAAAAGTCCAACGAGTACTACGGCTTCTTTGACATCTTTGGTCGTTATGCAAGCGTTATGGGCACCTTCCTGGTGTCGGTCGTCACCTCGCTGACCGGCAACCCGTCGCTGGGCGTCCTTTCCATTGGCGTGCTGCTGGTCGTTGGCTTTATGCTACTGGTCCGCCTGTCCCGCATGACTCGGGCGGCAGAGCATGCCGCATAGGAGCGAGCGGCTATTGTGCCTGTCCACGGTACTCTTTTGGGGTTATCCGCAATAAACATTGCGACTTGCGAGCAATGATTTGCCCAAGTGGGTATGATGGAATCAGCTAGGTCGCGGGGCGTCGCCTGTGTTTGGCGGCGTCCCGTTTTTGTGTTGCAGGGAGGGTAAGGCATGAACGCCACGGTCGTGATTCCAACGTATTGGGCGGGCGATGACGCTTGCGCAAACGCCCCTGGCACCTATGACCATTCGACGCGACTCAACGCAGACAATCCCGAACTCGACCGCTGCCTGGCCTCGCTTGAGCAGGTGTGCGACATCCCGCGCATCATCCTTTTGGTGGTCTGTCCTGTTTCTGCCACAGCCGATGTGTCGCTGCGCGTGCACGAGATTGTCGACGCGCATCCCACGCTCAAGGTCACCGTTGTCACCAACACCCAGGCCTCGCGCATCGCAGACCGGGTTGCTCAGATCGCGCCCAAGGGTTCGGGCGAGTGCGTGAGCCTGCGAGGCTACGGTGCCATCCGCAACATGGGGCTAGCCTGTGCCGCTGTGCTGGGGCATGACGCGGTTATCTTTTTGGATGACGACGAGACCGTTATCGACGCCGACTTTATGAAGCGCGCGACCTATGCGCTGGGCCAGCAGACGCGTCAGGGCCTGCCGATTTTGGTCAAGAGCGGCTATTTCTACGATCGCGACGGCTCGCCGCTGGCTCCCACGGACAAGGCGGGCATCTGCCATCGTTGGTGGACCAAGCGCATCGAGTTCAACCGTTGGATGAAAAAGGCGCTCTCGGGCACCCGCATCTCGCGCTCCAACTACGTGTGCGGCGGCCTGATGGCCCTGCACGCCCGCGCCTTTACGCGTGTGGCCTTTGACCCGTTTATCACCCGCGGCGAGGACTTGGATTACCTCTTTAACATGCGTATGTTTGGCTACGACGTGTGGTTTGATAACGAGTGGACCGTGCGCCATCTGCCTCCGGAGTCCGAAAAGCGCTCACCGCGCTTTATGCAGGATGTATACCGTTGGTACTACGAACGGGCCAAGTTGACGTTCGCCGCGCATCAAAAGGAGCTCATCCCCGTTACGGCGGCATCGCTCATGCCCTACCCGGGCCCGTGGATTTCGCGCGAGCTCGACGACCGCGTGCGCAAGACCGCTATGGTCCGCAGCGTGTTTACCCGCGAGCATGAGGGCTACCTGCGCATTTGGCGCCATGGTATCGGCGAGGCAAAGGCCTATGCGCGCCAAAACGCTGCAAGCTACCTGCGTTTCCAGAGCTTTTGGCCCAAGATCATGGACGGGCTTTGGCGTGACGCACAACTGATCAGTATCCTGGAGGGGGCCGAATGATCGACCGCCGCGCCCAGCGCGATAGTTCAATATCAATCTTTCGCATCATTGCCGTTGCATGCGCCATTTGCGTGCTGGTGTACTTTATTTTTGCCTTGGTGACCGGTATCGAGCCGATCGCCACGGTGATTGCCTGCGCGCTGCTGTGCATCTTTCTGTGCATCTTTATCTTTTTGACGCTCAATCCCGATTCGGTGCGCTCCCAGTACACCGAGGAGACGCTCTCGGTGGCCTCGGCCATGCTCGAGGACATTAAGGGCGGTCTGACGCAGGAGTCGGCGCGTTTGGTGTGCCGGCGCATTTTGCCCGAGACGCGCGCCATGACGGTGGCCATCACCGACGAGGACAACGTGCTTGCCTGCGCGGGCGAGTTTGAGGAAAAACTGCTGCCCGATACTCCCATCCACACGCTTGCCACACGCTACGTTATCGAACATGGCATCGTGCAATCGTTCAACCGTATGGTGGATGTCGTGGGCTCGGACGGCTCGCACAACCAAATCCCCGCCGGCATTATCGCCCCCATCAAGGTGGGCGATCGTACCGTCGGCACGCTCAAGTTCTACTACAAGACCCCGCGCGCCGTCGACCGTACCCAGTACGCGCTTGCCTCGGGCTTTGCCGAGATCTTGTCCACGCAGCTCGCCATCCACGAGCTCGAGGTGCAAAAGGAACTCACAGCGCGCGCCGAGGTGCGTGCGCTGCAGGCGCAGATTAACCCGCACTTCCTGTTCAACACGCTGAACACCATTGCATCGTTTACGCGCACCGACCCGCTGCGGGCCCGCGAACTGCTTCGTGAGTTCTCATCGTTCTATCGCGCCACGCTCGACAACTCGGGATCGCTTATTCCGGTCTCGCGCGAGGTCGCACAGACCAAGCGCTACCTTACCTTTGAGAAGGCCCGCTTTGGCGAGGACCGCGTGCTTGCGACGTTCGATGTGTCCGAGGACGTGGAAGATACGCTGGTGCCGGCGTTCGTGATCCAGCCGATTGTCGAGAACGCCGTGCGTCATGGT
Organism: Coriobacteriaceae bacterium AF08-21; assembly: GCA_027687465.1. Lineage (GTDB taxonomy): Bacteria > Actinomycetota > Coriobacteriia > Coriobacteriales > Coriobacteriaceae > Collinsella. The sequence continues at coordinate 104,794 of JAQCQR010000002.1, read as the reverse complement.
ATGGGCGATGACGACGCCCTGAGGATCGACGTGACCGTTCACCAAGACGGCGAGGATGCAATCTTGATTGCCGTGGCCGATAATGGCGTGGGCATGGATGAGGGTACCGCCGCCAGACTGTTTGACGAGCGCTCTGCCCGTCCCGACGCCAGCTCTCCTCAGGGTGGCGGCGCCGGTGTGGCCATGCACAATATTTCGGAGCGCATCCATCGCTTTTTTGGGCCGCACTCCTATACGCGTGTCGAATCGGCGCCGGGCAAGGGCACCAAAGTGCTCCTTCATCTTGATTTGTCAGAGAGCATCTTTGACATTCAAGAGTAAAATAAAAAGCTACGGGCTCAACGTCATGCGACGGACGCCCGGCGTAGTTAGTTGACGAAAGGTTTTATCCCTATGCTGCGTGCGATGATTGTGGATGATGAGGCGCCGGCTCGCTCGGAGCTTCGCTTCCTGCTCGAGCAAACGGGCAAGATCGGCACGATCACGGAGGCGTCGAGCGTCCGCTCCGCCATCGAGATGCTTATGGAAAGTCGCGTGGATGTCGTGTTTCTCGATATCTCGATGCCCGGTGCCTCGGGCCTGCAACTTGCCGAGGCGCTGCATAAGCTCAAAAATCCGCCGGCGATCGTGTTTGTGACTGCGTATAGCGACCATGCGGTCGAGGCATTCGACGTCGATGCCGTCGATTATCTGATGAAGCCTGTCGAGGAAGCTCGCTTGGATCGCGCGATCGAGAAGGTCATGCAACGCGCCAAGCCGGTTACGGACAGCAAAGTGACCATCGAGCGTATCCCGGTGGAAAAGGGCGGCCGCAAGGTGCTCATTCCCGTGGATGACATCCGCTTTATCATGGCAAAGGACGATTACTCCTGCATCTATACCGTCGATGATCGCTTTTTGTCGACGACCTCGCTGGCGCAGTTTGAGGCCAAGCTCTGCGACTTTGGCTTCTTCCGTGTTCACCGCCGCTATATCGTCAACCTAGCGTGCGTCACGGACGTTGAGACGGTGCCCTCGGGCGCCATCCAGCTGGGCATTACGGGCGTCGACGAACGCGTGCCGGTTTCGCGCCGCCGCGTCGTGCCGCTCAAGAAGGCTCTGAGTCTCTAGCACACTGGCCCCGCAGCCCTGTAGACCCATCGTCTGCGGGGCCGTGGGGCCTTTTTTGTATGTATCTGCCGAATCGTTTTTTTTGCGGAAGGGATCCCATGAACAGTGCAAGCGCCAAGCGTATCGACATCATCTCGGACACCCACGGCTATTTATCGCCTGCGCTCTTGGATGAGCTTGAGGGCGCAGATCTGATCATCCACGCCGGCGACCTCACGTCAGAGATGGACTACGAGCACCTATGCACCATCGCCCCCGTGCGGGCCGTCTTGGGCAACAACGATTACTACCGCGACTACGGTCCCGATGTAGACCGTCTTGCGCTCTTTACCTACGAAGGCCTCAAATTCGCCGTAGCCCATTACCGCGAAGACCTTCCGGTGGGATCCGTAGACGTAGCCATCAACGGCCACACCCACGTAACCAAAGAAGCCCAGGTGGGCCGCTGCCTAGTCCTCAACCCGGGCAGCGCCAGCTACCCCAGAGGCAGCCGAGGCCCCACTATGGCCAGAATGCTAGTAAAAGACGGCCATGTCATAAGTACCAAGTTTATTGACCTAGACTAACCGCAACAAAAACGGGGGATGCACAAGGCATCTCCCGTTTTTCTTTGAGCCAAAGTAAGAAGTCCAACCAGAACAATCAGACCAACCCCGCCGAGGAACACGCGGGCTAGCCGCGCAGCGGCGCACGCCCGCAAAACTGGTTGAAGAAAGTGACGGCAGGGAGGGACCGAAAAATTTTTTCAAAAAAGTTGTTGCGCGCCGGACAGACTTCTGTGTATACTAATCCCCGCAGCGCACGCGAGCGGAAACAAACGCGAACGTCTGCCTGGGGAGTTAGCTCAGTTTGGTTAGAGCGCCGGCCTGTCACGTCGGAGGTCGCGGGTTCGAGCCCCGTACTTCCCGCCAACGCAATTAAAGCCACGTCTTCGGACGTGGCTTTTTGCGTTTGATGCACTTTGTTTCGATAGAACGATCGCCCTGGCGCATCTTCGCCCAGAATCCCCGCGCCTTCGGGAACGCAAGTAAAATCTAATAAGCATATCTGTCTAAACAACAGCTTTGTTGCGCAACACCTGTTCAACGAGACAGGGGGTTAGGTTATACTAAATTGCACTGTAGGCCGCATCTGATGCATTTCGCTCCAAGCGCGGCATTCAGTGGATATCCGATTTACCATTTGGATGTCCTGCGGTCATTTAGCGTCTCGACACAAGCTCGGCCCCGGAGCTCGTTCGAGCTGTTCGTATTCCTTGAAAGGGGAAAAATGGACATATCGAGGAAGACTGATTACGCCCTTCGTATGTTGGCGATGCTTGCCGAGGATCCGGAGCGTTTGCTTTCTGTTCGCACCGCTGCCGAAGAGGTCAATGTTCCGTATTCGTTTGCCCGCTCGATTCAGCACGGTTTGGTCCAGGCCGGTATTGTGGAGAGCCTGCGTGGCGTCCACGGTGGCATGCGTCTCAAGGTCAGTCCGGACGACGTCACCATTCGTCAGGTCGTCGAGGCCGTTCAGGGCCCTATGGTTATGAATGATTGCACCGCACCCGATGGCGACTGTGCACGCATGGGCACGTGCTGCTATCATCCCCTGTGGGCCGGAGCTCAAGCGTTGATGCGCGACTACCTCGATTCCGTTTCGCTCGGCGACATCGTCGCTCACCGCCAGTTCCCGGCCGTCGATTCCAAATTCGCCGACCGCGACGCGTTTCCCGAGTACGCCACCTGCGCGTTCGCTTGCCGGGAGGAATAGCGCCGCATAAGGAGCATAGATATGATTCAGGACCCCTTTCGTTCGATGATTCGTTCGGAAGGGGTCCTGCGTTATCGCGACCTTCCGTGGCGCCGCACGCGCGATCCGTACATCATTTGGCTTTCTGAGGTCATGCTGCAGCAAACACAGGTGCCGCGCGTGGAGACGCGTATGCCGGCGTGGCTCGATCGCTTTCCGACTGTGCAGGCGCTTGCCCAGGCCGCGCCTTCCGATGTTTTGGACGCTTGGCAGGGGATGGGCTACAACCGACGCGCTCTGGCGCTCCACAAGGCCGCCCAGCGCGTTGTAGAGGACTGGGACGGGGAGTTTCCGCACGAGACGCGTGACTTGGTCGCTCTGCCTGGTATTGGCCCGGCAACGGCGCAAGGTATCCGGTCGTTTGCGTTTGACCTTCCAGGCGTGTATCTGGAGACCAACGTGCGCACGGTCTTTCTGCATCACTTCTTTCCCGATGTACCGGCTGTTCCCGACCGCGAGCTGGTGCCGCTGATTCAGGCGGCCTGTCCGGCGGTCCCCGGTGCGGCGACCGACGAGATCGCTCCCTTTGCCGTGCCGCTCGATGATGCCGATACGCCGCGCGCGTGGTATTACGCGTTGCTGGATTACGGCGCATATCTAAAAAAGACGTTGCCCAATCCGTCCAGGCGCTCGGCGGGCTATAGCCGTCAATCAAAGTTTGAGGGCTCACGTCGCCAAAAGCGCGCGCATATCGTGCGCATGTTGCTGGCAGCGCGCGATGGCCAGCCGGCGGGGATTACGCTTGCTGATGCCGTGGTGGGCGTTAACGAGATGGAAGCGGCGGCTGGGCGTGGACCGGTCGAGCGCGAGCTTGTCGCGGGCATTCTGGCCGACCTGGAGCGTGAGGGCTTTTGCCGAGCCGAGGGCGATCGCTGGCTGAGCATCTAGCCCGTGCAAATCTGAAGAACAGGATTGTAAGGTTTAGATTTTCGGCATGAGGGCATCCTAAAGACGAGGCCGCTCGAAGCCTACGGGCGGCATGCGTTGAAGGGAAGTACACCTATGGATTTTGAGAATTCTCAAACCAAGAAGAACCTCGAGACCGCTTTTGCCGGTGAGTCCCAGGCACACACCAAGTATCGCTACTATGCCTCCAAGGCAAAGAAGGACGGCTACGTTCAGATCTCGAACATCTTTGCCGAGACGGCTGGCAACGAGTCCGAGCACGCCAAACTGTGGTTTAAGTATCTGCACGATGGCGCCGTCCCCGATACCCTGGACAATCTGCGCGATGCCGCCGCGGGTGAGAACTACGAGTGGACCACGATGTACGACGAGTTTGCCAAGACCGCCGAGGAAGAGGGCTTTGCCGAGATTGCCGCAAAGTTCCGTGGTGTCGCCGCCGTCGAGAAGGCCCACGAGGAGCGCTACAACAAGCTCGTCGAGCGCATCGAGTCGGGCGAGGTGTTTGAGCGTGAGGGCGTAAAGGTGTGGAAGTGCCTGAACTGCGGGCACCTGCACGTTGGTGCCGAGGCGCCTGAGGTGTGCCCGGTGTGCAACCACCCCAAGGCGTACTTTGAGGAGCAGGTGGTGAACTACTAGCGCGTGGCGCTTGCGTGAGCTGGGCCGGGAGGGCCGGACTACCTTCCCTCCTCGCTCACGGCTTCGCGGGGCAACTGCTGGCTTTACCGCTCCGGGCGTCAGACCGGCGGCGCATCCCTTTCCCTCTCGCTCACGGCTTCGCAGAGTCGCGCGAGGCAAAGGCATACGCCGCGGGTCTGACGGCGCGGGCTTGCCAACGAGTTTTGGCTAATAGATTGGTTTGCGTGCCGCCCCTTTTGGGGCGGCACGTTTTTGTATGGGGCCAGTTGGGGCGGTGATGTTGCTTAGGGGGTACACTGGGTAGCGTTGGCTATTCGTTTCCTCTTGTGAGGTGTTGGTTATGGGTAAGAAATCTCGGGCTCGGGTGGCTGCTGCTGGGACTCGTAAGGATCCTGAGCGTCGGGTTGTTGAGGGCGGCAAGGCAGAGCGTGCCGATAAGAAGAAAGCCGGTGCGCATGCTCATCCTGAGTGGGCGCCTCATTTGAATTCGGCTAGTGAGGATTTGACTGCCAAGTTGTTTACTCTGGTCGAGGTCATCTTGGGCGTGGTGCCCGTGGTGGTCATTGGCCTGTTCCTGGCCTCTAAGGATGCCACGAGCGTGGATAAGCTCACCGATGTCTTTTCTCAGGACCCCTCGATGGTAGTTACGTTTATCTCTGCGTGCCTGCAGCCGTTTGTGGCGTACATGCTGTACATGATTTATCGCAAATACTGCGAGGGCGATGCGGGCTTTGCCGCCGGCAACTTGATTGGCCTCTTGTGCTCCGAGATTTTGCTGCTCAATATTCCCGGCGTCATCGGCATGGGCATCTTGTTGTGGCGTGTTTGGCGCAACGTCGCTCTGCACTTTGAGAGCTGGCTGTTTGAGCGTCGCGCAATGGGCGTGCTGGTCGACATCGCGGGCTCACTCGTGATCCTAGTCCTGGCGTTTATGTGTGCCACCGCAGCTCGAGGTCTCGCGGGCATGTAATCTGCTTTCACCGACTGCGGAGCGCGGGGCAACTGCTGGCTTTACCGCTCCGGGCGTCAGACCGGCGGCGCATCCCTTTCCCTCTCGCTCACGGCTTCGCAGGGTCGCGCGAGGCAAAGGCGTGCGCCGCGGGTCTGACGGCGCGAGCTTGCCAACGAGTTTTGGCTAATAGATTGGTTTGTGTGCCGCCCCTTTTGGGACGGCACGTTTTTGTGTGGGGTCCCTGTCTTCACAATTTTCGTCAAGCTTTTGGTTAGATTTTGGTCAGTTGGCGTAAGAGTGGAAGGCCAAAAGATTGCTGGCGAAAAAAGCTCAGAGAAAGTGCTGGTAGGGGAGTTGTTGAGCTTTTCGACGGCTTTTGAGCAAAAGAAACTTTGTGGCTATTGCCGGCGATTGCGTTGTCGCGGTCATGGTGGTGCGGGATGCTGGTCGTAAGCGCCGAATGCCCCGATTTTGGAGGCCAACATGGATCTGTTTCTTGAGACTCCGCAGCAACAAGCTGAGCGCATGCTGCGTCAGCAGCAACGACTCATGGAGATGCAAATGCAAGGGGCGGCAGCCCAGCCCTTTGCGCAAAATGTCGTGCCCGCTGCTGTACCTGCAGCTGTGCCCGGGTGTGAATCGGCGCCAGAGGCCTATTCCGTACAGCAGGATTCATATGCGCAGGAGCTCGCGTTCGACAAACGCCGCGCGCGCCGCCGCCGTTTGGGCCAGCGCCTGCGCACATTGGCGATGATCGTGCTCATCCCGCTGGGGCTTGCGGCCATCTTTCTGGCGTCGTATGCCCTCACGTGCATCCTCAACGGCGCATCGCCCAACGAGGTGCTCCAACATCTGTCAGCCCTCGGCCAGCGCCTAGGTGACGTCATAACAACCATCCGCGCCGGCTGGGAGAGCTAGCGTTTGTCACATTAGGACTTCTAGGGTGTAGGGATTCTCGCCATGAGTAGGATTCTTGCATCGTGCGGGTCCTGTCGTGCGACTGAATAGTATTATTGAAGATAAATAATAATAGGATTTGCTATGTATAAGCAGGATTTAGAGCAGACTCTTTTGGATATTGACGAAGAGGCGGAGCTGGAAATGGGTCCAAGAGACGATAGACCGAGCGTTGTATTGGTGGGAGGAAGCGCCTTCATGCTAAACGATGTGACGAATCGGTCGGTTACACATGACATTGATGTGTTTGAGGCAGACAGGTGCCTCCGCGAGATCATAGCTCGATACCCCGAGGTGAATGGCATGGCAGTGGCATATTGCAACCAGATGCCATTCAATTACGAAGATCGACTGATCCCATTGGAGATTGGGGCGCATTTTATCAGGTACTTTACGCCATCTTTGGAGGATCTGGCGGTGATGAAGCTTTATGCCTATCGTCCGAACGACATCGTCGACCTCCATAGTCGAACATTTATCGACCGACTTGATTGGGATCTGCTCGAGCGGCTTATATTCGATGAAGGAGAGGCGTTGGCCTCGTCGCCTTCAGAGCGGAGTTATCAAGAGATGGTCTGCGCATACAGGCAATACAAAAAGGAGGTGCTCGGTTGAATCTGACTTTTGAGGGATTTTTGAAAGGCTATTGCCGAGAGCTGTCCGGACAGCAGTCGCTGAGTTTTAGGAAGCTTGTAAAGCAGGCAACAACGGTCGAGCCGCGTGTGGCGGAGCCTCTGTTTTTGCTCGCTTTGGCGCAGGGTAAGGCCGAATACGTTCTGGGTTTATCCGAGGGCTCGTGGATGGAAGAGGGCTATCGAGGTGTTTTGTCTCTGTATGGCCAAGCGAGTAGCCTGGCATCTCTATGCTCCGAGGATAAGCTCCCCAATCGTTACGCCAACGTTTGGCGTGCGTATAGAGGGGTGAAAGAAAAGCCAGCGGCCGACAGAAGGGTGAACGCCCTGATGAGAAAGAGAACACTTAAAGCATTGGAGGAATCGGGTGTAACGCGCTACGGTCTCTGCCGCGATTTGAATCTGAATAAGGGAAACGTGTACGCATACTTAGCCGGTGATGACTCGAAGGTGAGCAGGAAGACAGCGCGTCGCATTATGGAATATGCGGAGGAGAGAAGCACCCAAGAAGGGGCCGGGCGCCCGGTGCGTGTGGCAGGGTAAGATTGATCGCGGTTTTGATTGATAATCGATTGGGTTTGTTGGGCGGAGTCTATGTCTGCTATTGATATTGCGCTTGTTGTGATTGCCTTGGTGGCGGTGGGAGTTGCTGCGGTCTGCGCCCTGCAGCTTAAGGGCCTTCGTGCCGAGTTGCGAGAGCGTGGCGGCAACGAAGCGGAGACGCTCGCGGCGCTCGAGCAGGCCAACAGCGCGCTCGATGCCCTCAACGTCGCGTTGGCCGAAACCCGCCGCACGGCAAACGCCATCGCGCAGCAGCAGACGACCGATGCGGCCGTGGAGCAGCAACGCTACCTGACCATCGCGCGAGAGTTCTCGCAGGCCGGCGACCGTATGGATGACCTGCGCCGCGAGACGGCCCAACAGCTCGGTGCCAACCGCGAGGGCATCGAGCACCGCCTGGACAAGGTGCGCGAGACGGTCGATGCCCAGCTGGGCGCCATCCGCAAAGACAACAACGTGCAGCTCGACCAAATGCGTGCGACGGTGGACGAGAAGCTCTCTCGCACGCTCAACGACCGACTGTCGGCATCGTTTAAGCAGGTGAGCGACCAGCTCGAGGCCGTGTACAAGGGCCTGGGCGACATGCAGTCTATCGCCACCGGCGTGGGCGACCTTAAGCGCGTGCTGGGCAATGTCAAGGCGCGTGGCATTTTGGGCGAGGTGCAGCTGGGTGCAATCCTGGCGGACATCCTTACGCCCGACCAGTATCTGGAAAACGTTGCCACCAAGCCCGGCGCCTCGGAGCGTGTTGAGTTTGCTGTCAGGCTGCCGGTAGACGAGGGCGACCCCGTGCTGCTGCCGATTGACTCCAAATTCCCGGGTGATGCGTACGAGCATCTGCTCGACGCGCAGGAGTCGGGCGATGCGGAGACCGTGGCGGCTGCGCGCAAGACGCTCGACACCATGGTCAAGCGCGAGGCTAAAGACATCTGCGAAAAGTACCTGAGTGTGCCGGCAACGACCAACTTTGGCATTATGTTCGTGCCGTTTGAGGGCCTGTACGCCGAGGTCGTCAGCCGCCCCGGGCTTATCGAGACCCTGGGCCGCGACTATCACGTCAACGTAGCCGGTCCCAGCACCATGGCCGCCATTCTCAACAGCCTGCAGATGAGCTACCAGACGTTTAGGCTGCAAAAACGTACCGACGACGTACTGCGCGTGCTCTCCGCCGTCAAGGCCGAGCTGCCACGTTATCAGGCGGCACTGCGCCGCGCCCAGCAGCAGATCGAGACCGCGGGTAAAACGGTCGAGGGCATCATCACCACGCGCACCAACGTCATGGAGCGCAAACTCAAGGACATCGACGCGCTGGAAGATGCCGACCAAGCCGATGAGATCTTGGGACTCACGCCCGCGGGCCTTCCCACAGATCAAGAAGACGAGGGCTAATTGCAACAAGACGGTGGGGCGCCGGCGTAAACGCGGGTGCCCCACCGCTTTTCGCATCGCGCTTGCCTGAAGTGCGCTTCAATGTGCAACAATGGCGTTTCGCCCTATCAGATGCGAAAGGAAGCCCATGTCTCAGAGAAGCACCAGTCCGCTCAGCCGCTCCACCGTGCGCCGCACGCTGCAGCGGTTTTGGGGTGTCACGCGCACACAGCCGCTGATTGTCTTTCTCTCGGTGCTCTCGTCGGCGGGCTACATCTTTTTGCTGACGTTTGCCAATACCTATGTGATGGCCCTCATTGTCGACCGCATTCAAGCCGGTCCCGTGGCGGGTGACCAGGTGTTTGAGGTCTTCGCCCCCTATATCCTGGCGCTCGTGCTCGTTAACCTGGTGGGTCAAATCCTCTCCAAGCTGCAGGACTACACCGTCTACAAGCTCGAGATTGCGGGCAACTATCACCTGGCGCGTCTGTGCTTCGACACGCTCTCCAACCAATCCATGACATTCCATACCAGCCGCTTTGGCGGATCGCTTGTGAGCCAGACAAGCCGTTTTATGAGCGGCTATACGGGCTTGGTCGACGTGACGGTGTATTCGCTCATCCCCACCATCACCTCGGTCATCTGCACCGTGGCCGCACTCGCTCCGGTGTTGCCCACATTTACCGTGATCCTGGTGGGCATCATGGTCGTCTACATTGCGTTTGTCTGGCTTATGTACAAGCGCATCATGCCACTTTCGGCCGCGACGTCCGCCGCGCAGAATAAGCTCTCGGGTGTGCTGTCCGATGCGGTCACGAACATCTTGGCCGTCAAGACCTGCGGGCGAGAGGACTTTGAACGCGATCTGTTCGATGCCGCCGACCGTGCCGCGCGCGATGCCGAAACGGTATCGATGCACGCCATGATGCAGCGCAACTTTACGACCTCGGGCCTTATCGTCATCACCATGGCCGTGGTGAGTGTGTTCGTGGCGGGCGGCAACGCGTGGTTTGGCATCTCGGCCGGCTCGCTCGTCATGATCTTTACCTACACCTATAACCTCACCATGCGTCTGAACTACGTGAGCTCCATGATGCAGCGTATTAACCGCGCGCTGGGTGACGCCGCCGAGATGACGCGCGTGCTGGACGAGCCGCGCCTGGTGGCGGACGACGAGCATGCTCCCGAGCTTAAGGTGGCCGAGGGCGCGATCGATTTTGAGCACTTGAGCTTTGCATACCGTGACGCCGCGGCGGGCGATAGCGTGTTCGACGACCTGACGCTCCATGTGCCGGCGGGCCAGCGCGTGGGCCTGGTGGGTAAATCGGGCTCGGGCAAGACGACGCTCACCAAGCTGCTGCTGCGCCTGGACGATGTTCAGGGCGGCAGCGTACTCGTGGACGGTCAGGATGTCTCGCGCTGCACACAGCAGAGCCTGCGCCGCCAGGTTGCCTACGTGCCGCAGGAGGCGCTGCTGTTCCACCGCTCCATTCGCGAGAATATCGCCTACGGCCGCCCCGACGCCACCGACGAGCAAATTCGTGAGGCGGCGCGCCTGGCCAATGCCCTGGAGTTTATCGACCGCCTGCCCCATGGCTTTGACACCATGGTGGGCGAGCGCGGCGTCAAGCTTTCGGGCGGCCAGCGCCAGCGCGTGGCCATTGCCCGTGCCATCCTCACCGACGCGCCGATTCTGGTACTCGACGAGGCGACGTCTGCCCTCGATAGCGAGTCCGAGGCGTTGGTGCAGGAAGCTCTCGAGAACCTGATGCGCGGCCGCACCTCCATTGTGGTGGCGCATCGCCTGTCCACCGTGGCGGCGCTCGACCGCATCGTGGTACTGGCGGATGGCGAGATCGTCGAGGACGGCACGCATGTGCAGCTCGTCGAGGCGGGCGGCGAGTACGCGAGCCTGTGGAGCCGTCAGACCGGCGCATTCTTGGAGGCGTAAACGTCTCGGACGTGGGACAATTGTGCCCATAAGTTTATTGTGCCGTTGAGCCGAGGAGTCGTTATGCCACGCGAGACCAATGCCGCCAAGCGCGAGCGCGCCATCGAGGTGTGTGAGCGCCTCAACCGTCGCTATGGCCCGGTCGAGTGCTTTTTGGACCACGAGAATCCCTTCCGCCTGCTGATCGCGGTGCTGCTTTCGGCGCAAACGACCGATGCGCAGGTCAACAAAGTGACGCCGCGGCTGTTTGCCCAGTGGCCCACGCCCGAGGCCATGGCCGGGGCGAGCGTAGCTGACGTGGCAGACACCATCAAGTCGCTCGGCTTCTACAAGAGCAAAGCCAAGCATGCCGTCGAGGCCGCGCAGATGATCGTCGCCGACTATGACGGCGAGGTGCCGGCCGACATGAAGGAACTCGTGAAGCTGCCGGGCGTGGGACGCAAGACGGCGAACATCGTGCTCAACGTGGGGTATGGCATCGTGGAGGGTATTGCGGTGGACACGCACGTCAACCGCATTGCGCACCGCCTGATGCTGAGTCCCAAGACGCATGCCAAGGAACCGCTCAAGACCGAGCAGGATCTGCTCAAGATTTTGCCGCACGAGTATTGGGAGTCGGTCAACCATCAGTGGATCACCTTTGGTCGCGAGATCTGCGACGCCCGCAAACCCAAGTGTGACGAGTGTCCGCTGGCAGATTTGTGCCCCAGCGTGCGCGTGGCGGGGTAGGGCGGAACGCATCTTCGTCTGGCGTTTTTTGCGGGGCTGGGTTTGCCCTTGAGCCGGAGTCCTCTCCATGCGCTACCATGACAGACAATGTATTTGACGTACGACCCGCCGAGCTTGCCCTGGCGGGCTTTTGGCGTTGCGATGCCGGAGGAACAGCATGCTCATTCACCGTATAGCCGCGCAGCTCTACACTGCCGAGGCGCTGCAGACCGTCGAGGCCGGACTCGATGCCGGCGAGGACGTGACGTTGGCCGTGTCGCAGTCGGGTCGCACGCTTATGGCGGCCGCCCAGTTTGCGCGCCGTCCGCGTCCCACGGTCTACATCGTGAGTGGCGAGGACGCGGCCGATCGCGCCGCACGCAGCCTGGCCGCCTATGTGGGCCTGACGCATGTGTGCCGCTTTCCCGAACGCAAGGACTACCCGTGGCGTGAGCAGGCGCCCGACGACGCCGTGGTAGCCCAGCGCTGCGAGGCTTTAGGGCGCATCGTGCGCGGCGACAACTGCATCATGGTCGCCTCGGCCCGCGCGTTGCTGCGTTGCGTGCCGCCAGTCGAGAGCCGCTACTGGGAGTCCACGACCTTTGCGGTGGGCGAGGAGATCCCTTTTGACGAGGTGCCGCAGCGCCTGGTGGGCATGGGCTATACCAATGCCGGTGCCGCCGACGCGCCCGGCCTGTTCCGCGTGCACGGTGATACCGTCGAGGTGTTCCCCGCGCAGGAGAAGGCACCCGTGCGCATTGAGTTCTTTGGCGACGAGATTGATCGCATCCGCCGCATGGTGAGTTCCACGGGGCAGACCATCGGCAACGAGGACAGCATCGAAATCTTCCCCTGCCGCGAGCTGGCGCTCACCGACGAGGCCGTTCACAACATGCACGTGGCGCTCTACCGCGCCAGCCAGGACGACAGTAAGCTGGCGGCGCTGCTCGAGATGGTGGATGCACGCATCGTCACGCCCGAGCTCGACCGCTTTTTGCCGGTGATGTACGGCCAGACCGTGAGCCCGCTGTCGCATGTGAGCGGCCAGGCGCTCGTGGTGCTGTCCGAGCCGCGCTCGCTGTTCGACGACTGCCTGCGCGCCTACGAGGATATCGAGGCACGCGCCGGCGAGGCGGGGATTGACCGCTTGGACGGTCTGTACGTGCGCGCCCAGCAGCTCGACTTTGGTGCCCAGCAGCGCTTGAACTACGTGAGCTTGATTCGTGCCGGTGGTGCGGTGACGGCAGAGCTCAAGATTGAGCAGCCGGCCATCGCGGGCTCGGACAATCGCTTTATGACGCGCATCCAGGAGGTCGTGGGCAAGCGCTATGCCTGCGTGTTTGCCATCCCCGACCGCGGTGCACGCGAGTCGATGGAGCTCACCTTTGGCGATGAGGGTATTACCTTTGAGGAGTCGCTGACGGCCGCGCCCGAAAACGCGGGCGCTATTGGCGACCGTGTGCGCGTGGCGGCGGCGGATTCTGCCGATCGTGCTGTCCGCCAGGATGCTCATGCTGCAATTCGCGAACGCAAGGCCGACGCGCTCAACGCCCGCTCGCTCGAGGCGGGCGCGGCCCAGGCTGCCGCCGGTGCCGCCGTGCCCACCATCTCGCGCGGACGCGTGACCTTTGTGGATGCCGCTCTGCCGCAGGGTGTGGTGGTGCCCGATGCCAACCTGGCCGTGTTCTCGATCGCCGACCTTAACGCCCGCATGGACGCCAACCGCGCGCGCAGCCGCCGCAAGGTGGACATTACGCAGATCACGTTCCCGTTTAAGCCGGGCGACTACGTGGTGCACGCCACTCACGGCATCGCGCTCTTTAGCGAGATCGCGCGCCAGGAAGTGGGCGGCAAGGAGCGCGACTACTTTTTGCTGGAATATGCCGACGGCGACAAGCTCTACGTGCCGCTGGAGCAGGTTGACCGCATTACGCGCTACGTTGGTCCCGACGGCGACAAGCCGCGCCTGACCAGGCTCAACACCGCCGACTGGACGCGTGCCACCAACAAGGCGCGCAAGAACGCCAAAAAGCTGGCGTTTGACCTGGTCGATCTGTATACGCGCCGCTCTTCGATTACCGGTATCGCTTGCCCGCCCGACACGCCCGAGCAGATCGAGATGGAGCAGAGCTTCCCCTACGACGAGACGCGCGATCAGCTGGAGGCCATCGCCGATATTAAGGCCGATATGGAGGCGCCCAAGCCCATGGACCGCCTGCTGTGCGGAGACGTGGGCTTTGGCAAGACCGAGGTCGCCCTGCGCGCGGCGTTTAAGTGCGTGGACTCCGGTCGCCAGGTCATGGTGCTCTGCCCCACGACCATTCTAGCCCAGCAGCACTACGAGACGTTCTTTGAACGCTTTGCCCCGTTTGGCCTTGAGGTCGAGGTGCTCAGCCGCTTTCGCACGCCGGCGCAGCAAAAGCGCGCACTCAAGGCGTTTGCCGAGGGCACGATTGATGTGCTCATCGGCACGCATCGCCTGCTTTCGGCCGATGTGAACCCCAAGAACCTGGGCCTGGTGATCATTGACGAGGAGCAGCGCTTTGGCGTGCAGCACAAGGAGCAGCTCAAGAACCTGCGCGAGCAGATTGACGTGCTCACGCTTTCGGCCACGCCCATCCCGCGTACCATGCAGATGGCCACGAGCGGCGTGCGCGATATGAGCCTGATTACCACGCCGCCGACTGGGCGCCGCCCCGTGATCGTGCACGTGGGGGAGTACGACCCCGACGTGGTGAGCGCGGCGATTCGCCTGGAGGTGGGTCGCGGCGGACAGGTGTACTACGTGTCCAACCGCGTCAAGACCATCGATGACGCTGTGGCACGCGTGCACGAGGCCGCGCCCGAGGCGCGCGTGGGCGTGGCGCACGGCAAGATGAGCCCGCGCGAGGTCGAGGACGTGATGATCGAGTTCGCGACCAAAAAGATCGATGTGCTCATCGCCACGACCATCGTGGAGAGCGGCATCGACAACGCGACCGCCAACACGCTCATCATCGAGGACTCGCAGCGCCTGGGTCTGGCACAGCTCTACCAGCTCAAGGGCCGTGTGGGTCGCTCGGCCACGCAGGCCTACGCGTACTTTATGTTCCCGGGCGAGCTGCCGCTCACCGAGGAGGCCACGGCGCGCCTGACTGCACTTTCCGAGTTCCAGGACCTGGGCAGCGGCATGCGTATCGCCATGCGCGACCTGGAGATTCGCGGCGCCGGTTCGCTGATGGGCGCCGAGCAGCACGGCAACCTGTCGAGCGTGGGCTTTGACCTGTTTACGCAGATGTTGGGCCAGGCCGTGGCCGAGGCGCGCGGCGATGACGACGCCGGCGTGGAGGCGGCGAGCGTGGGCATTAACCTGCCGGCCGATTACTTCTTGTCCGAGGAGTACCTGCCGGCGGTGGACCAGCGCGTGCTCGTGTACCGCAAGCTCGCGGCGGCCGAGGACCTGGAGAGCATCGACGAGGTACAGGAAGAGACCGAGGCCGCGCACGGTGAGCTGCCGTTGGCGGGGCTCAACCTGTTCAACCGCGCGCGCATCCGCATTCGCGGCGAGCGCCTGGGGCTCGAGAGCGTCACGCTCAGCGGCGGACGCATCACTTTTTTGGGTGTCGACGTGCCCAAGAAGGTGGCCTTTGAGCTCAAGACCCGCTACGGTGCGGTGAACTTCCCCAAGAGCCGCAAGCTGTCGGTGCCCTACAAGGCGGGCGCCGGTGCGGGCAGCGGCCTGGGTCGCGGTCTCGACGCCAACGACGGCACCGGCCCCGTGGCCGCGGCGCTCATGCTGCTGCAGCAGCTGGGCGTCAGCGATGACGACTAATGGGTCGACGCTGCAAACGCCCCATTTGGGCAATCTGACCCCATCGAAAGGAAAGCATGTTCGGATACATCTATAAGAAAGATGTCGCCATGATCGCGGTTGTCCTGTGCCTTTGTCTGGGCGTGGGCAGTTTCTTCGATTATCAGATCTCGAGCGCGCTGTTCAATATCGGCAGCATGTACGGCCGCTTTATCGAGGCCGCCGGCGAGCTGCCGTTTGAGCTGACGGCGAGCGTCGCGGGCGTTATGCTCGTGCGCGCGGTGCGTCCCGACTCCAGGGGGAGCAAATGGCTCGCCGTGCTCGGCATCCTCGTCAACGTTGGCCTGGCCGGCTACGAGATCGTCTCGTCCCTGAAGGTTGGCGGCAAACTCATCGCTGTCCAGTTGGTGCTGACGTTTGTGCTGGTCATCGCTGCCAACCTTGTCGTCTATCGCCTCACGCGCGACACCGACTCCGACGAGCTCACGCGCTGGGCGCTGATGGTGCTTGCCGTGTGGGTCGCTCAGGCCATCATCCTCAACGTGGTTGTCAAGCCGCTGTGGTCGCGCCCGCGCATGCGCGTGATCGAGGTCACGCCGGGGCTCAATTTTCAGCCGTGGTGGGTGATTGGCAACCCCGACAAGTGGAGCTATATTGCGGCCGGCGTAATCAAGGACGGCTTTAAGTCGTTTGCGAGCGGACACACGGCGCACGCGGCGATCGGTCTTATGCTTGCCGGGCTTCCTGCGGCGTCCTTTAAGGAAAAGCCGTCGCGCCGTCGCGTGGTCTTTTGGACGGCGGCTGCGGTTGCGGCGCTCGTCGCCTTTGGCCGCATTGTGATCGGTGCGCACTTTTTGACTGACGTGAGCTGCGGCTTTGCCCTGGTGCTGGCACTTGAGTGCCTTGCCGCGCGCATTGCCTATCCGGGCGGCGTACAATAGCGGCGTTTAAATCATCGGGCCCATGCCCGGCTAGAGAGGATTGCCATGCTCGCGTTCAACAACGACTATTCCCACGGTGCTCATCCGGCAGTGCTGCAGGCGCTCGTCGATACCAACATGGAGCCGCAGCCCGGCTACGGTACCGATGCGCACACCGAGCGTGCCAAGCAGCTGATTCGCGAGGCCTGTCAGGCCCCCGATGCCGACGTGTTCTTGCTGGTGGGCGGCACGCAGGCCAACGCGACGGTGATTGACATGCTGCTCGCGCCCTACGAGGGCGTCGTTGCCGCCGAGACCGGCCATGTCGCTTGCCACGAGGCGGGCGCCATCGAGTTTGGCGGCCACAAGGTGCTCACCATCCCCGGCTACGAGGGCAAGATGCACGCCGGGGATCTCGAGAACTATATCCAGGTGTTCTACGAAAACGAGAGCTACGAGCACACGGTGTTCCCGGGCGCCGTGTACGTGAGTCTATCGACCGAGTACGGCACGCTGTACTCCAAGGCCGAGCTCGCGGCGATTCACGCGGTGTGCCAGAAGCGCGAGATTCCGCTGTTTGTGGACGGTGCTCGTCTGGCCTATGCACTGGCGGCCGATGAGTGCGACATTACCCTGCCCGAGCTGGCGCAGCTGTGCGACGTGTTCTACATCGGCGGCACCAAGTGCGGCGCGCTTTGCGGCGAGGCTGTGGTGTTCTGCGGCATGCACGCTCCGGCGCATCCCATTCCGCGTATTAAGCAGCACGGCGCGCTGTTGGCCAAGGGCCGCCTGACGGGCGTGCAGTTTGAGGCGCTCTTTACCGATGGCCTGTATTTTGAGATTGGTCGACAGGCGATTCAGACGGCCCAGGCGCTGCGTCGTGTGCTGCACGAGCGCGGCTACCAGTTCTTTTTGGAGACGCCCACAAACCAGCAGTTCGTGATTCTGCCCAACGAGGACATGGCCCGCATTCGCGAGCATGCGGCGATCGAGTACTGGGAAAAGTACGACGATACCCACACGGTGGTGCGCTTTTGCACCAGCTGGGCCACGACGCAGGAGGACATCGACGCGCTGGCGGCTGTCCTGTAGCCTGATGTAATGACGAGGGGCCGCCTTGCGCTGGGTTTGGCGCAAGGCGGCCTTTGTTTTTGAGAGAGAAGGGTTGTATGACCGAGATGTCCGAGCCGGCGATTCGCCTGGCGACGCCCGAAGACGCGCCGGCGTTGCTTGCCATCTATGAGCCGTATGTGCGCCAGACGGCGATTACCTGCGAATACGAGGTGCCGAGCGTTGAGGAGTTCGCCGGGCGCATCGAGCGTACGCTCAAGCGCTATCCGTATCTGGTGATGGAGCTGGACGGGCGTCCGGTAGGCTATGCCTATGCGAGTCCGCTCAACAGCCGCGAGGCATACGACTGGTCGGTCGAGACGTCGATTTACCTGGCACGCGACGTGCGCCACGGCGGGCTGGGCCGCAAGCTGCACGATGCGCTCAAGCAGTGCCTGATCGCGATGGGCATCACCAACATGTGCGCGCTCATCGCCGTGCCGCACGACAAGGACGACGAGTATCTAACGCACAACAGCCAGGACTTCCATGCCCATATGGGATATCGCTTGGTGGGTGCTTTCGACCGCTGTGCCCAAAAGTTCGGCCGCTGGTACGACATGTGCTGGATGGAGCTGGTCCTAGCCGAGCGCACGCCCAACCAGCCCAAACCAACCTGGTTCCCCGACCTTCCTAAACCTACCATTTAGGGACAGGTTTATTTTGGCAGGTTTTTGGCTGTCTTGTGGTATCAAATCGCCGCAAGTAGCGTGGCGTTTGTACGCTATTTTGACCTGGATTGTCCCCTCGGGACGCCTTGCGGGCTAAGTGAGTAGGCTTTTTTGGCGCAGGCCGAGCACAAAGCGTATCTGCCTTAGTAAAACCGCAGGTCACGGAGGTGGCTGTTTTGAATGTGCTCGACAGGTCGCGAAAAGTCTACTCACTTAGATTTACGGTGCTGGATATTTTGGGCAGGAACAGTTGAGCTTGGGCGGCGAGTGTTGCCAGGCGATGTTGGCATTTGCGCCATGCCGGCTTGAGATTTAATAAAAACCGCAGGTAAAACGTTTATTAGGTACATTTTGCCTCGTTTGGTGCGCTAGCCGATGGGCTCGGTGTATTTGGCGCGGTCGGTGCGCTGGATACGCTTGGAGATATGGAGCGGGCGGCCGTCGGTGTCGTAGACGTAGTCGGTGATCAAGATCAGCGCCTGCCCACGCTCAACGTTGAGCAAAAACGCCTCGTTTTGCGAGGCATAGCACACCTCAAAGGTCTTATGTCCCTGTGCCGGCGCGCGATGGAATTCTTGGCGCAGCATGGCGTAGAGCGAACCGTTGATATCGCGATCGATGAGTGCCTCAAAGCTCGGTGGTAGATAGGTGGTTTCCAGGCACAGTGGCGCGTCGTCCAGGTAGCGCAGGCGGACAAGTTTGACGAGCTTGCTGCCCATGGCGGCGTCAAAGAACTTAGCTATGCTGCCGGCCGCCTTGGCAAAGCCCGAGTCCACGGTGCGCGTGGTGGGCTTCATGCCCTGACCCTGGACTTGTGCCGTATAGCTCGAAAACACCAGGTTGTTCTCGTGGAGCGCTGGCGTGTCGGCCACAAAGGCGCCACGTCCGCGCTCGGTGCGCACCAGGCCCTCGTCAACTAACACCTTAAGCGCGTGGCGCACGGTGCTGCGCGACAGCCCCGATTCGTCCATGAGTTCCATCTCGGACGGCAGCTTGTCTTCGCGCGCGTAGACGCCGGCGGCAATGCGGTCGCGAAGCGTTGCCGCCAGACGCTCGTATTGGGTCAAGTTCTTTTTCGACGAAGTGCTCATGCGAACAACCTGTATCTAACTTGTATGCTTACAGAACCAAGCATGTATCCAACATGACAACAAAACCGCTGGTAATGGCTTGCCGAAAACTTTACCAGCAAAATTTCTAAGACAAATATAGCATACAACTAGTCGACATAACCAAAACATGTATGTAACTTGTATGCCATCGAGAGCATCAAACGAGAAGAAAGGCTGATGCACGATGACTACTCAGGAACAGGTTAAGGACGTCGTCTCCCAGGTTTTGGCTGACAAGGCAGACAAGGGCGGCATCAAGCGCGTCGTGTGGATTGGCGCCGGTGGATCCAACGGCGGCAACTATCCTGCCCAGTACTTTATGGAGCACGAGGCCACGCAGGTCGTGAGCTCCAGCTACACCAGCAACGAGTTCGTGCACGCCACGCCTGCCTACGTCAACGAGAACACCCTGGCCGTCGTCGTGTCCATGCGCGGCACCAAGGAGACCATCGTCGCCGCCCAGGTCGCCAAGAACCACGGCGCCAGCACCATCGCCATCTATGTTGACGAGTCCGGCCTCACCGAGGTCTGCGACTACAAGATCCAGTACGACAGCCTGGCCATCGACGAGTCCTGCATGGGCCGCACCAACTCCGCCGTCGTGACCATGATTGCTATGGAGCTTACGCAGCAGACCGAGGGCTATGCCGAGTACGAGACCGCTATGGCCGCCTTCGACTTGGTCGACCCCATCTATCGCAAGGCTGTCGAGTACACCCGTCCGCTCGCTGCCAAGTGGGCCGAGCAGAACGCCGACAAGCCCTGCATCAACGTTATGGCTCAGGGCCCGCTCTTTGGTGCCGCCTACGTCTTTAGCATCTGCAACGTGCAGGAGATGCTGCAGATCGACTCCTGCACCATCAACACCTGCGACTTCTTCCACGGTCCCTTCGAGATCCTGGACAAGCGTACCTCGCTGTTCCAGCTCATCAGCGTCGGCCGCAGCCGCTGCAACGACGAGCGCGGCATTCGCTTTGTCAACCAGTACGGTGGTGAGCGCGTCTACCAGCTCGACGCCAAGGAGCTCGGCCTCAACGACATCAAGGACAGCGTGAGCGAGTACTTCAACCACCTGATCTTTGCCCCGATCCTCAACAACGTCTACATGCGTGCGCTCTCCGCCGTCACCCACAAGGACTACATGACGCGCCGTTACATGTGGAAGCTGGATTACTAAGGGATAGAGCGGCCTAACAGCCCAATACCCCTCATGAGTTGCGGTGGAATAGTTCCTGTTTGGGAGTGTGAAGCCTCTGTTTGAGAACTATTTCACCGCAACTGCTAGAGCGGCACTTGGGGACGTTCCCTTTCTGCCGGCAGTTAGGGACGTTCCTTTTAATATGAGCAGGACATTGTCAAGAGGCAAAATCGGGCCTGGCCCCAACGATATGGGGTCAGGCCCTCTCCCTATATCAACCCGTCCGCGGCGACCTCGGCGTGTCTTACCGACGCTCGTCTTTGCAGTTTAATATCCGCCCGTGGCGATCTCTCGCTGGGCAATCCGTTGCTACGGCTGAGGCTTCTACGTCGAACCGACAGTCTGTGCACGCGTGTGGCGCCCTGGGCGCTCGCAGAAAAGGGACCTGAGGTTCGCCTCAACGGCTTCGGATCGAACCGCTTCCGGGATGACTGGCTTATGTGCGGGGGACCGCCCCCTACGCCTCCTCGGCCATGAGGCCGACCGCCCACACCCAGCAGGCGAGCTCGCGCGCCGTGGCGACGTTCGCCTTGTTGCTGTGGACCCCGCGCGCGAGCAGGGCCCCGCGCCTCTCGACCGGCCTCCGCACGCCCTTGGCGGCATGCCTCCGGGCGGCTGGGTCCGGGGCCTGGCCCTTGGCGAGGTCCTTCGGCCGCCCCGAGCACGTCAGGTAGTGCCACGCGGCCTCGACCAGCGTCTTTCTCAGGTGCTTGTTGCCGGCCTTGGTGATCGCGCCCCTGCGGTCGCTCTCCCCGCTGGAGTGCTCGGAGGGCGTCAGGCCGACCCACGCGGCGAACGAGCGGGCGTTCCTGAACCTGGAGAACTCGCCGGCCTCGAACACGAGGTCGGCGGCGGAAGCGGTGTCTACGCCCTTGAGGCAGCGCAGGGAGTCGACCCTCTTCCGCCACCTGGGCTTGCGGGCCTCGGCCTCGACGAGCCCCTCGAGCCTCGCCTTCTCCTCCGCCGCCCGCCTGACCGCGTCGACGTAGTAGGCGAGCACGTCGTTGTCGGCCCCCTCCGCGAACCTAATCGACTCGATCCAGGACCAGTGCGCCCGGGTCCAGTTACCCTTCCTGCGGCCGGTGGGCGTCCTCTCGTCGAAGACGAGCCCGTGCCTGAGCAGGAACTTGGAGAGCCGCTGCTTCGAGCGCGAGAGGTCGTCCCTCGCGTCCTCGAGCGCCCTGGTCAGGTCGCGGGCGGCCTCGCACTCGTCGTCGGGGACCCACACCTCGACCACGTTGCCGACCGACAGCATGCGGGCGAGGAACTCGGCGTCGTTGCGGTCGTTCTTCCTGCCCCTGTCCGCGCTGGGCTTGATCATCTTCGAGACGGCGCCGACCACGCAGTCGACCCCCAGGCCGGAGAGCCTCTTCTGCAGGTCGAAGCCCGTGACCCCGGACTCGTACACGCACCTGGCCCCGGGGTCCACGGAGCGGACCCACTCCGCGACGGCGCCGGCGTCGTAGCCGAAGGTCGCGCAGCGCACCTCCCCGGTCATGACGTCGAGGGAGACGGCCTTTATCGAGCGGGCGTGGACGTCGAGGCCGACGAAGGTGGTAGTATCGAGCATGGGAGCCCCTTCCATGAATGCGGCGTGGCCGCCGCGGCTGAATTAGACACTCACCATTGTCGGCCTAATCCGCGGTCTTTCATGCAGCAGGGGCTCTCAATGTTTTATGTCCTGCTCATATCGTCTCTGCCGGCAGTTGGGGACACTCCTTGTGTCGAGAGATTTCCCGTTCGCCGATTTGTGCCTTGAAAAATGTATATAACGACTATAACGTAGCATGAAACATATTGGAAATAATACTGAGGAGGCTGCGTTGAAGAGGAGCAATCTGGGCTATGTGCTGGTGCTGATCGCCGCGCTTATGTGGGGCAGCATCGGAATCTTTGTAAACGGCATCTCGGCCATGGGCGTTTCGTCCCCGAGCATGGCTGCCTTTCGCTTGTTGGTCGGAGCGCTTATCTTGGCGCCGGTCCTGATGTTTATGGGCTGCCGTCCGGGTGAGGGGTCTACCGTGGTTCAGGGTCCGCTGATCCTGTTCAAGGCAAGCCCTAAAGAGCTTGTTTCCTGCGCGCTTGTCGGTATCGTCGGTTTGGCTGCCGCCAACACCTGCTATTACGAGTGCATGCGCGAGGTGGGCATGTCCACGGCATCGGTGCTGCTCTACACGTCGCCGGTGTTTGGCGTCGCGCTCGGCCGCGTCCTTTATCGCGAGGACGTGACCCTCAACAAGCTCGTTGCCATTGTCTTTAACATCGTTGGCTGTGTGCTTGCGGTGACCAATGGCGACCTTTCCGGTTTTCATTTTTCGGTTTGGGGCGTCACGTCGGGCGTGATTGCAGGCCTTTGTGGTGCGTCGCTCGCGGTGTTTAGCCGGATAGCAACCAAGACGGTCCACCCGCTGGCTGTCACGTTTTGGGGCTTTGTTTTTGGCGGTGCGGTTATGGCAGCTATCGCGGCTCCGTGGCCGGATGTCGCCGCGGCAATGTCGCCACAGCTGCTGCTGCTGTTCCTTGGCTTTGGACTCATCCCCACAGCCGTGGCTTACATCTTATATATGCAGGGTCTGTCCATGGGGCTCGAGACGTCGAAAGTTCCCGTCGTAATGTCATTCGAGACAGTCGTCACCGTACTGCTGGGCATTGGTGTCTACGCCGAGCCCGCCGGTGCGATCAAGGTTCTGGGCATCGTGCTGGTGCTCGCGTCCATCCTGATTATGAACACCGACTTTTCCAAGCTGCGCAACAGTGTGTTTGTCGGCCATGTCATTGAGAGCATGACCTTTAAGCCCAATGCGTGGTGGACGGAGAAATCGCAGGACATGGATCTGTTCCGCGAGCGCACGGGCATTACGCTGGAGCCCACCGTGCAGGAAAGCCCCTGGTACTTCGTGCGATAGGGGATTGCGCGCGGCGTCCGACCTGGGGTTATCCAGCCAGCGCCGGCCTACCCAGCCCCAACGTTTCAAGTACGTTAAACCCGTCAACGGTCGATTTTCACCCGCGAACGGTCTTTATACTAATTAGCAATATAAACAACGTATAAGACGTTATAATGACCATAACGAAAAGGAGGAGGCAAGATGAATCAGATCATTCTCGCATCTCATGGCGGCCTGGCCGCAGGCGCCAAAGACACGCTCGAGATGGTTCTCGGCGACGTGTCGAACGTCCACGTCGTGTCGCTTGCTCGTGACGACAAGGAGCCCATCACCAACAAGGTGGACGCCATGATCGCCACGTTCAATGCGGACGACACCGTCTATGTGCTGACCGATATGCTCGGCAGCTCGGTCAACAACAGCATGGTCGAGCTTTCCCGCAACGGTGCAGCATTCACGGTGATCAGCGGTTTCAACATTCCGCTGGCACTGACGCTCGCTATGAGCCCCGCCCCCATCAAGGGCGCCGACCTCGCGGCCCTCATCAACGAGGCCCGCACCGGTCTGACCAACCCCAACGCACCGGTCGAGGTCGCCGCGGCTCCCGCCAAGAAGGCCAAGGCGTCCCGTCACAGCTCCGGTCCCGCCAAGATCGTCCTCGCGCGTCTTGACTACCGTCTGCTGCACGGCCAGGTCGTCTTTACCTGGACCACCAAGGTCCAGGCCGAGCGCATCATCGTCGTCGACAACGCTGCCGCCAACGATGACATCAAGAAGGGCGCTCTCAAGCTTGCCAAGCCTCAGGGCGTGCGCCTGAACGTCTTCACCGTCGAGCGTGCCCTTGCCAAGATGGACAAGCTCAACACCCTCGGCGAGCGCGTCATGTTCGTCTTTGGCAACACTGCCGAGATGCTGCAGTTCTGCCAGGGCTACAAGCTCGACGCCATCAACCTGGGCGCCACCGCCAACCACGACGGTGCCGAGCAGGTCGGCGGCAAGGACAGCTCCGTCTTCTTCGACGCCACCCAGAAGGCCGACGTCAACCAGCTGCTCGACATGGGCATTAAGCTCTATGTCCAGCAGACCCCTACGTATCAGAGCGTCGACATCGACGCCAAGCTGTAATCAACCAGGCGTTTGCCTGACTGAAAGGAGAAGGGTATGAATACGTTCATCAGTGCGGTGCTCGTCGGCCTCGTCGGCGTGTTCTGCATGTGGGACTCCCGCCTGCTCGGTCGTCTTAACTTCGAGCAGCCCCTCGTTGGCGCTACGCTCGTCGGTTTGCTGCTGGGCGATGTGCCCACCGGCCTTGCCGTCGGTGCCGCCGTCGAGCTCGTGTCCATGGGCCTGGTGCAGGTCGGCGCCGCCGTTCCGCCCGATATGGTCCTGGGCGGCATCGTGGCAGCTGCCTTCGCGTGCCTGACCGATGCTTCTGCTGAGACCGCCATGACGATCGCCATCCCGGTCGCCGTCTTGGGTCAGCTCCTCGGCATCGTGTTCCGTTCCATCATCGCCGCCCTCACCCATGTGGCCGATAGCGCGATCGATAACGGTAACTTCAAGACCGCCTACCGTATGCACATCTGCGCCGGCTCCGGTCTGTACGCCATCATGTACTTCCTGCCGATCTTCCTGGCCGTCTTTGTTGGCACCGACCTGGTTCAGGCCATCGTCAACATGGTTCCCGAGTGGCTGTCCGTTGGTCTGAACGTTTCGACCAAGATCATGACCGCCTACGGTCTGGCCCTGCTGCTCATCATGATGATCAAGAAGGGTATGACCCCGTTCCTGTTCATCGGTTTCCTGCTCGCCGCCTACCTCAACCTGTCCGTCATCGCGGTCGCTCTGATCGGTGTGTGCCTGGCTATCGTCTTCATGGGCTTCAAGTTCAACGGTTCCCATGCAGCCGCCGGTGTCGATTCCGACTACGATCCGCTCGAAGACGACGAAGACTAAGGAGGAACACACTATGGCAACCGCAATCAAGGACGTGTCCCTGAACAAGAAGGTCAGCCAGTTCTTCTGGCGCTCCTGGGCCATCCAGGCCTCTTGGAACTACGAGCGTCAGATGAACATGGGCTTCCTCTACGGCATGGTCCCCACGCTCGATCGCCTCTATCCGGACGAGTCCGACCCCAAGCAGCTCGCTGCTAAGAAAGAGGCTTACCACCGTCACATGGCGTTCTACAACTGCACCCCGCAGACGAGCGCTTTTGTCCTAGGCCTCGCCGCCTCCATGGAGGAGGAGTACGCCAAGGATCCCGAGAACTTCGATCCAGATTCGATTAACGCGGTCAAGACCTCCCTCATGGGCCCGCTTTCCGGCATCGGTGACTCTTTCTTCCAGGGCACCATCCGCGTTATCGCCTTTGGCCTGGGCGTTCAGCTGGCTCAGCAGGGCTCCATCATGGGTCCGATCCTGGCCATGCTCATCTCCATCGTGCCCTCCGTGCTGATCACGTGGTTCGCTGCCAAGATCGGCTACCAGGGCGGCCACGAGTACCTGAGCAAGCTCCAGGGTGGCGACCTCATGGAGAAGCTCATGTATGTCTGCGGCATCGTGGGTCTTATGTCCGTGGGCGGCATGATCGCTACGCTGATCGGCGCCACCACCCCGCTGCAGTTCGCTGACGGCACCGTCGTTATCCAGGACATCCTGGACGGCATGATGCCCCAGATGATCTCCCTTGGCCTCACCGGCCTTATGTACTGGCTCATCAAGAAGAACGTCAACACCGGTTGGCTTCTCGTGATCGCCATCGTGGGCGGCATCGCCCTCTCCGCGGCCGGCATCCTGGCCTAGTCGCGACCCAGCGCTTCCCCCGGGGGCCTGCCTGGCATCCCATACCCCAGGCAGGCTTCCATCCCTAACATGTGACAAAGGGATAGTCCCTTTGTCACATCCTCAACGGGCCGGCGACTCGGTCCTAACTACGGTAACCCTGCGAGCGTCCGGCAATGTGACGCCGCAACAAATCGAAAGGAATGTGTCAGATGTACGAGATCGACCTTAACCTCCCTAAGCAGATCGTCGCTGACGTCCTGTCCAACCACGAGATCCACAGCGTCGCTTTCGTCGGCTGCGGTGCTTCCATGTCCGACCTTTACCCCGCCAAGTACTTCCTGGCCAACAACACGGACAAGCTGAACGTTCAGATCTTCACCGCTAACGAGTTCAACTACGACACGCCTTCCTGGGTCAACGAGCACACCTTCGTGATTACCTGCTCCCTCGGTGGCTCCACGCCCGAGACCGTCGAGGCCAACAAGACCGCCAAGAAGCACAACTGCCCGGTCGTCTCCCTCACCAACAAGGCTGGCTCCGCTCTGACCGTCGACGCCGACCACGTCATCGTCCACGGCTTCCACGCCAACTACGCTGCCAAGTGCGAGAAGCCCGGCTACGCCATCGCTCTTGCTGTCGAGATCCTTCAGCAGACCGAGGGCTATGACCACTACGAGGACATGATCACCGGCCTCACCAATGTCTTCGAGCTCTGCGAGAACGCCGCTCAGTCCGCCAAGGGCCTGGCCAAGCAGTTCGCCCAGGACTTCAAGGACGACAAGATGATCTACTTCATGGCTTCCGGTGCCTCCGAGAAGATGGCTTATTCTCACGCCGCCTTCCTGTTCACCGAGATGCAGTGGATCGACGCCGCCGCCTACAACACCGGCGAGTACTTCCACGGCCCGTTCGAGGTTTCCACCGAGGGTAAGCCCTACGTCTTCTTCATGTCCGATGGCGCCACCCGTCCGATGGACGCCCGCGCCCTCACCTTCCTTAAGCGCATGGGCGCCAAGGTCGCTCTGATCGACTCCAAGGACTACGGCCTGGCCGACGCCGTGCCCGCGAGCGTCGTCACCTACTTCAACCCGCTGCTGCACCTCGCCGTTATGCGCGAGTACGGCAACCAGATCGCCGAGGCCCGTCAGCACCCGCTGACCATGCGTCGCTACATGTGGAAGCTTTCCTACTAATCACAAGTAAGTAGACCTTACAGGTTGATTGAGAGGGGATGGGGTTTGCGCCCCGTCCCCTTTTTTGCTCTGGGGAGGGCGCGCCCGTCGCGCCGCAAAACCCCAGATAAAACCTACCAAAATAAACCTGTCCCTTTTTGGCAGGTGGGAGGAGATGCGTATGATCAAGGCAGTGCTGTTTGATATGGACGGCGTGCTGGTCGATACCGAGTGGTTCTATAACCGTCGCCGCGTGGCGTTTATGGAGGAGAAGGGGTTCCACTTTGACGAGATCCCCGATCTTTCGGGGTCTAACGAGCCTGCCATTTGGGAGGCGCTGGTGCCCGACGATATTGAGCTGCGCGAGCGTCTGCGCGTGGAGTACAAGCAGGTCTACAGCCCGGACCACCCCGTTCCGTATGCCGAGCTGCTCAACGAGCAGACGGAGCCGGTGATGCGCGAGCTGCACGAGCGCGGCGTGAAGTGTGCCATCGCGAGCTCGTCGTATCGTGAGTTGATTGACGAGCTGGTGGAGATTGCGGGTATCGCCGACGTACTGGACTACACCATCAGTGGTCACGAGTGCAGCGCGTTTAAGCCCGACCCCGAGATCTACCTGCGTGTCATGGAGGCGCTGGGTATGGAGCCTGCCGAGTGCCTGGTTATCGAGGACTCGCCTTTGGGTATCGAGGCCGGCAAGCGCTCCGGCGTCCGCGTCCTGGCACTGCGTCCGCACGAGGGCGTCAACCTGGATCAGTCCGCCGCTGATGCCATTATCGATAGCCTCGCCGACATTCTGACCGCTTTATAGCGTCAATTCGCTACGAGAAGTACCGATTCACGCGTCTTTTGCGGCAGATCGGCTCATTTTGGCTTCGATTTGATCCGTTTGGCTCCGACTCAGACTAAGTGAGTAGACTTTTCGGCTCAGGCAGAGCACAAAGCGAATCTGCCTTAGTAAAACTGCAGGTCACAGAGGTGGCTGTTTTGGGTGTGCTCGACAGGTCGCGAATAGTCTACTCACTTGGAATTTGGGCTCTTTGGTTGGGGAGATGCTGGCTCGTTTTGGTTGTCGAGAGCGGGTGAATTGAAGCGCCCTTTCGCGCTCCATGCTACAATCGCCGACATGCCCCACAACTACATCTGCCTTCGAAAGGAGCCTACGTGGCGAACGCCATCGATCAGCTCACGGACCGCGTGCTCGTGCTCGGCCGCCTTACCATTGTCCGCCGCGCCATCACTGCTGTGGCGGTCGCAATTTCCGCCGTTCTCCAGACATTCCTGATCCAGGCGTTCATTCGCCCCGCCGACCTGCTTCCGAGCGGCCTCACCGGCGTCGCGGTCCTGCTCGATCGCGTTACCTCGCTTGGCGGCGTTCATATCGACATCTCGCTCGGCATGCTCGCGCTCAACATCCCCGTGGCGCTTCTGTGCTGGAGCGGCATCAGCAAGCGCTTCGTCATCTTCTCGATGATGCAGGTCGTGCTTTCGTCGCTGTTTCTCAATATCTTTCACTTCGCCCCGTTTTTGGGCGACAAGATCATGCTCATCATTTTTGGCGGCGTGGTCTCGGGCCTGGGCGCTGCCATCGCGCTCAAGTCCGGCGCATCCACCGGCGGTACCGACTTTATCGCGCTGTGGGTTTCCAACCACACGGGCAAGACCATCTGGGGCGTTATCTTTGGCTTTAACTGTTTTATCCTGGCGATCTTTGGCTTTATGTTTGGCTGGGACAACGCGGCGTACTCCATCGTGTTCCAGTTTATTTCGACCAAGACCATCGACAGCTTCTACCGCCGCTATGACCGCGTAACGCTGCAGATCACGACGCGCAAGGCCGACGAGGTCATGAACGCCTATATCGACCATTTTCAGCACGGCATCAGCTGCGCCGAGGTCGTTGGCGGATACAGCCGCGAAAAGATGTACCTGCTGCACACCGTTGTCTCGACCTACGAGAGCCAGGACATCATCAAGTTGGTGTGCGACATTGATCCCGGCGCCGTGATCAATGTGTTCCACACGCTCAACTTTGTGGGCGGCTGGTGGGGCGGTCATGTCGACGAGCCTATGCCTACGGCCGTACCCGATCCCGACAAGCCCGCGCGCATGGCCAGCAGGCAGGCCCGTCTGCACGATCAGGAAAGCTTGCAGCAGGACGACGGCAAGTAAAGATTTGCTGTATGCGGTGTATCGTTTTATCAAACTAAGGTAACATATAAAAAGACGTTATATACGTATTAGTTATTTCGATATTTTGATAAGAGTGATCAGATATGCCAGCGCCCAAAAATGCACCGCTTTACCAGCAGATTTACGACGAGATCAAGGAAGCGATCGAGAAAGGTGTTTATGCACCTAAGGAGCGCATCCCGTCCGAGCTTGAGCTTGCCGAGCAGTACGAGGTGAGCCGCATTACGGTGCGTCGCGCCGTCGAGGAGCTGTGCTCCGATGGCTACCTGGTTAAGCAGCAGGGCCGCGGCACCTTTGTCTCCACGCCGCACATCAATCGCCAGTTCCATGCTTCGACGCTGCAGACGTTTACTGCGTTGTGTGCCGACAATGGCATGAAGGCCGGCGCGCACGTGGTCGATCGCCAGATTGTGCCGGCGCGCCAAAACGAGATGGAATTCTTTGGTCTGCAGAAGGATGCGCTGCTGCTGCATATTAAGCGCGTGCGCACGGCCGACGGCGAGCCCATCTTTGAGGAAAACATCTTTGTGCCGTTTGATGCATACCGCGAGCTGTTGACGGCCGATCTTGAGGACAAGTCGATTTTTGCCGAGGTCGAGCGTGTTGGCGGAACACCGATCGTCTCGGTTGGCTACCGTACGGTCGAGGCCGTTCGTGCCAACGCCGAGCAGGCCACCGAGCTGGGCATTGCCCCGCACGATCCGCTGCTCAACCTGCGTGCCGGCTTTATCGGCCCCAATGGCGAGCCGGTCCTGATGGGTAAGCAGTACTACGTGGGATCGCGCTACGTCATGGTCATGTAGCTCTAGTTGCGCGGTTTTCCAAACCGCGCAACGGCTCGACGCTGCAAACGCCCCTAAGCGGCAATCTGACGTTCAATCGTCGGTCGCGTACCGAAGTACGCTTCCCTCCTCTTTCACGTCACCTTGCTCGCTTAGGGGCGTTTTCGCTGACTTATGCTCAACCGGCGACGTTTCCGCGCTTATCAAGAACGTCCCCAACGACTACTCGCAGAATGAGCGTGGATAATCTCCCGTTTTTGGCTCCATATCGGGTCCAAAGAGGGAGATTATCCACGCTCGTTTGGCAAGTGTCCGAAAATCTACGCTCGTTCCCTTCGGATTGCGTTGCCCGTGGTCGGCAACCGTGGGGCACCGGTCCGCGTGGCGGCGTATAATCGGCGGCAGATGACTTGGACGTTAGGAAACCATGATCGATAGCATGCAGCAGATGGCGCTCGACACGCTCGGCGCCTATTTTGGCTACATCTCGTTTCGCCCGGGACAGGACCGCATGGTCGATGCGATTCTTGCCGGTCGCGACGCGCTGGGTGTTATGCCCACGGGCGCCGGCAAGTCCATTTGCTACCAGGTGCCCGCGCTCATGCTGCCCGGCATTACCTTTGTGGTGAGTCCGTTGCTCTCCCTTATGGAGGACCAGACCCGTGCGTTGCTCGCGGCGGGCGCGCGACCCAGCTATCTCAACTCCAGCCTTACTCCGGCCCAGCAAAACACCGTGCTCAAGCGCGCACGCGAGGGCCGCTACCAGCTTATGTACGTGGCGCCCGAGCGCCTGCTCGAGCCGCGCTTTTTAGCCTTTGCGCAGGAGGCCGCGGCGGACGGCGGCATCGGCGTGCCGCTCGTGGCCATTGACGAGGCTCACTGCGTAAGCCAGTGGGGCCAGGATTTCCGCCCCGCCTACCTGCAGATTCGCGAGTTCATCGATTCCCTGCCGCAGCGCCCCATCGTGGCGGCCTTTACTGCTACAGCGACTGAGCGCGTGCGTGCGGACATTCAGCAGATGCTCGGCCTGCAAAACCCGGCGACGGTGGTGACGGGCTTCGATCGCAAGAACCTCTACTTTGGCTGCGAGGAGATGGGCGACAAGGCTAAGACCGCGTGGGTGCGCGACTATGTGATTGCGCATTCGAGCGAGAGCGGCATCGTGTATTGCTCGACCCGCAAGACCGTCGATGCGCTGGCAGGAGAGCTTACCGAGGCTCTGGGCCCCAGCGGCATTCGCGTTGGTCGCTACCATGCCGGCATGGGCAACGACGCCCGCCGCCAAAGCCAGCGCGCCTTTATCGACGACGATATTCAGGTGATGGTTGCCACCAACGCCTTTGGCATGGGCATCGACAAGCCCAACGTGCGCTACGTGATTCACAACAACGTGCCCGAGAGCATCGAGGCCTACTACCAGGAGGCGGGCCGCGCCGGCCGCGACGGCGACCCGGCCAGCTGCCATTTGCTGTGGAACGGCAACGATTTTCGCATGCGTCGTTTTTTGATCGACTGCGGCGACGCTGCCGACGAGGCGCTCGATGACGAGCAACGCGCGTGGGCGCTCCAGAACCGTTACCGCCTGCTCAGCCAGATGGAAGGCTACTGCAACACCACCGGCTGCCTGCGCGAATACATGCTGCGCTACTTTGGCGACGAGGCCGCGGCCGAGCATGCGACAGCCGCCGCGGGCGGCACCGCCACGGACGAAGCCGAGGGCTGTGGCAACTGCAGCAACTGCCTCACGCAGTTCGAGGTCGAGGACGTCACCGATATGGCCCGCGCCACCGTGCGCTATGTGGCCACGCGTCCCATGCGCTTTGGCAAGTCGCTCATCGCCGATGTGCTTCACGGCGGCAACACCGAGCGCATTCGCCAGATGCATCTGGACGAGGATCGCGGCTATGGTGAGCTGTCGAGCGAATCGGTCGGCCGCATCAAGGACATCATCGGCCAGCTGTGCGGCCGCGGTTATTTGGCCACCTCGCAGGGGCAGTATCCGGTCGTGGGCCTGGGTCCGCGTGCCGGCGAGGTCGAGGACGAGGCGTTTGCCTTTACTGTTAAGCGCCGCGCGTCCAAGCGCAAGGCCTCGGCCCGTGCTCGCCGTGCGGTGGATCTGCTGCGCGAGGAGGCCGAGCTGGATCAGCGTCCGCGCGTGGGCGACGATGCCGAGCTGTTCGAGCGCCTGCGCGCCCTGCGCAAGGAAATCTCGACCGAGCTCGAGATGGCGCCGTACATGGTCTTTTCCGACAAGGCCCTGCGCGGCCTGTGCCGCCTGCGCCCGCAGACGCGCGACGAGCTGATTCAGGTCAACGGCATTGGCGAGAAAAAGGCCGACGCCTTTGGCGAGCAGTTTATGGCGGCGATTGAAGAGTTTGAATCCGAGCATGCGCGGGATGGAGCGTAACGATGGCAACCGACGATAAAACCGACCGCGCTGGCGTATCCGCCGTACCGCTGTACCAGCAGGTCATGGACGACCTGAAGGGCGAGATCGCGCGCGGCGTGTATGCGGCCGGCTCGCGCATCCCTTCCGAGATGGAGCTCGCGAAGTCTTACGGCGTGGGACGCATCACCGTGCGCCGCGCCATCGAGGAGCTGTCGCGCGCGGGATATCTCAACCGACAGCAGGGGAGGGGCACCTTTGTGTGCGCTCCCAAGCTCAAGCGCAAGATTGTCCAGAAAGGCGACGTCCAGAGCTTTACTGAGGGTTGTGCCGCCAACGACATGGTGGCCGGAGCGCGTTTGGTGTCGCGCACGGTGGTCGCGGCGACGCGCGAGGATGCGGCGTTCTTTGGCGTGGAGCCCGGCTGCGAGCTCATCGTGGTCGAGCGCGTGCGCACGGCCGACGGCATCCCCGTCATGCTCGAGAACAACGCCTTTGTGCTGGCCGACCATCCCTACCTGCAGACGCTTGCCGACGAGGACCTCGCCGATAACTCGATCTTTGCGCTCGTTGCCGAGCATTCGGGCCGCGCGCCGCTCAAGTCCGACCCCTGTACCGTGGAGATTGCGCTTGCCGATGCTCAGGCGGCCCCGCTGTTGGAGGTGCCGGCCGGCGAGCCACTCTTCTATATGGAGGCGTACTTTACCGATGCGGACGGGCGGCCCCTGCTGCTCGGGCGCCAAAAGATCGTGGGCTCGCGCTACGTGTTCGACATCTAACGTCCATAGATAGAACAACATAGAACAAATTTGCTGAAATGACTTCACGGGCACCTGCTTGCATGCTATAAATAGAACAACATAGAACGACTGCAGGTACGAGCTGCCGTCGTCCAAAGCCGCCACACAAGGAGGAGCGTCACCGTGGACGCACACGATCTGATTCAGGAAATTATCGAGCGCAAGGGTAAGATCGAGAACGTCTTTTGGATCGCCTGCGGCGGTTCGATGATCGACTTAATGCCGGCCAACGAGCTGCTCAAGCGCGAGGCCACCACGTTTGCCTCGACGGTCTACACCGCGCGCGAGTTTTGCCTGATGGCCCCCAAGAGCCTGGGGCCGAAATCGCTCGTCGTCGCCTGCAGCCACAGCGGTAACACGCAGGAGGTCGTCGACGGTTGCGAGATGGCGCTGGCAGCCGGCGCCGAGGTCGTGACTATGACCGACTATGCGGGTTCCAAGATCGACAACGGCAAGTGGACAACCTGGGTCTATCCGTGGGGCAAGGGCGAGTCGCAGGCTGAGGTCCCGCAGGGCATCGGTGTTCTGATGGCTGCCGAGCTGCTCGACCAGCAGGAAGGCTACGAGGCGCTCGCCAACATGTACGCTGGCCTCAAGCGGATGGACGCGCTGCTGCCCGCCGCCCGCGAGAAGGTCAACGCCGAGCTGGGCGACCGCTTTGCCGAGCTCTGCCAGCAGCACAAGTTCTTCTACATCCTGGGGTCCGGCCCCAACTTTAGCCAAACCTACGCCATGGCCATCTGCTCGCTCATGGAGATGCAGTGGCAGCACTGCTGCTACATCCACTCTGGTGAGTACTTCCACGGTCCCTTCGAGGCCACCGAGCCCGGCGTGTTCTACTTTGTGCAGCTTGGCGCGGGCGAGTGCCGCCCCATGGAGGAGCGCGCGCTGGCGTTTCTCAACACGCACACCGATACGGTCATGGTGCTCGATGCGCTCGAGTACGGCGTAGGCGACGTGCCCGCCAGCGTGCGTTCGTACCTGGAGCCGATCTTCTTCTACAACATGAGCTGCGAGCTGCGCGCCGCCCGCGGCAAGGTGTTTGACCACAGCCCCGAGGTTCGTCGCTACATGGGCGTCGAGCAGTACTAAGTAGCGGGGAAAGCGAACTTTTACGACGGGGCCTTCGCCAAACGAGGGTCCCGTCTGCGTCGCGGCACCCCGTCCCAGCTGTCGAATAATGAAGTCAAATGCTTTTCCCCAGAAGTGAACGACCTATTTTGGATTCCTGAAGCATCCGCACTTTTTGGTGCCAAAACCGCAGGTAAATCTCGACGAAATCGCAGGAAATGGCGTCTGAAAAGTGTCGATGCTTCGGGGGTCCGATTTGGCTCGTTCACTTTGCAGGAAAAGTATTAGACCTAAATCTTCAGGCATGCTGTTGGGGTCAATAAAAAGCGGGCCGCACCGGGGATTTCCGGCGCGGCCCGCTCTACATTGCGGCCGTGTGTGCGAGGTGTCGCGTCAAGCGGCGGCCTACTTTGCGTCGTAGGCCTCGGCATCCCACCAGTCGAGCTGGGCGATGTTGTCGCGGATGTGCTGGCAGCTCTTGTGGAAGCCCTCGAGCTCGTACTCGGACAGGTCGAGCGTGTAGACCTCCTCGACGCCCTCGGCACCGATCACGCACGGCAGGGAGGTAAAGATGCCCTCTTCGCCATACTGGCCGGTCATGAGCGTAGATGCCGAAAGCACGGCGTGCTCGTTGTGCAGCACGGCGGCGCAGACGCGCGCGGCGGAGTTGGCGACGGCGTACTCGGTGCACTGTTTGCCCTGGTAGGTTACGTAGCCGCCCTTGCGTGCGAGCTCCTCGACTTCCATATGGTCAAAGGCGTACTTGTCGGGGTTCTCGGCCTGAAGCTCGTTGAGGCTCTTGCCGGCGATGGTCGCAGCCTTAAAGGCAGCCAGCTGGCTAAAGCCGTGCTCGCCGATCATGTAGGCGTCGATAGACTTGGGGCTCACGCCGACCTTCTTGGAGATCTCGGTGCGCAGGCGGGCGGAATCCAGACCGCAGCCCGAGCCGATGATCTTCTTGGGATCGTAGCCGGTCAGGTGCCACAGCTCGGTGCACACGACGTCGCAGGGGTTGGAGATGCTCACAAAGATGCCGTCAAAGCCGGCGTCGACGATACGCTTGGCAAAGGTGCGGGCAGCGTCGGTGGTAAAGAACAGCTCGCCGTCGCGGTTGCCGGCGGCCAGCGCGACCTTGCCGGCGGCGTTGACGATGACGTCGCAGCAGGCCAGCTCCTCGTAGTGGTCGTAGCAGTTGACGATTTTGGTGTTATACGGGACAAACGAAAGGGAGTCGCGCAGGTCCTGGACCTCAGACGTCACCTTGGCCTCGTTGATATCGCACAGGTACAGCTCATCGGCAATGCCCTGCATAAGCAGGCTGTTGGCGACATGTGCTCCTACGTGGCCCTGGCCGACCACACCGATCTTACGCGTCTGGTACATATATGTATCCTTTCGGCCGAGTTTTTCGCGTCGAACCATTGTAACGTCCTGCTGCCACTTTGCTAGACTAAAGCGCCGTGATTTTTGGGACATGCCTTAATCTCTGCTTTTGGAGTGATTTGGGCCGCCGACGGCATCGCGGGGCGATGTGCTCGCGCAGATGGGGCCGGTCGTTGTACCATAGCTGCAACTGACTCGTAAGGAGCATCCATGCCCATTCGTATTCCCGACGCCCTCCCTGCAGCCGCGCAGCTCGAGAGCGAGAACATCTTTGTCATGACCGAGTATCGCGCGCTGCACCAGGACATCCGTCCGCTGCGCGTGCTCATCCTCAACCTCATGCCCACCAAAATCGCCACCGAGACGCAAATCATGCGCAAGCTCTCCAACACGCCGCTGCAGGTGGAGGTGGACCTGCTGCGCACCAAGACGCACGAGGCCACGCATGTGAGTGCCGGCCACCTGGAGACGTTCTACCGTACGTTCGACGACATCCGCGACATCCACTACGACGGCTTGATCATCACGGGCGCGCCGGTGGAGCAGATGCCGTTCGAGGAGGTCGACTACTGGCCCGAGCTCTGCCAGATCATGGACTGGTCCACCACGCACGTGCACTCGACGCTGCACATTTGCTGGGGCGCGCAGGCGGGGCTCTACCATCATTACGGTATTCAGAAGTACGATCTGTCGGCAAAGGCGAGCGGCGTCTTTGAGCATTATCTGGTGAAGCCGCAAAGCCCGCTGGTTCGCGGCTTCGACGACCGTTTCTATGCCGTGCATTCGCGCAACACCGATGTGCGTCGCGAGGACGTGGAGGCCGAGCCTCAGCTTGAGGTCGTGGCCGTGTCCGACGAGGTGGGCCTGTACATCGTCAAGTCGACCGACAGCCGCCGCTTCTTTGTCTTTGGACACCCCGAGTACGACACCGACACGCTACGCCTGGAGTACGAGCGCGACGTGAAGCGCGGACTCAACCCGGAGGTGCCGGCGCATTACTTCCCAAACGATGACCCCTCGGCCGAGCCGCTCAACGTCTGGCGCAGCCAGGCTCAGCTGTTCTACACCAACTGGCTCAACTACTACGTCTACCAGACCACACCCTACGACCTGGCCCGCGCCGGCGAAGAGCACTAGGCCTGTCGGGAGGTGCGCCAGCCGTTAGGCGCTGATGATGTGAGGTAGCGGCAGGTCGTGGACGTCGGTGGGAACGCCGTCGACACGCTGCTCGTCAAAGGCGATGCCGATGATCTGGCATGCGGGTGAGAGCATGGGCAGGTAGCGGTCGTAGCAGCCGCCGCCGTAGCCCAGGCGCGCGCCGGCGTGGTCGAAGGCTACAAGGGGCACGATGATCATGTCGAGAGCCTTGGCAGGCACGATGGGGAAGTGGTCGCTGTCGACGTTCATGGCTGCGA
Source organism: Coriobacteriaceae bacterium AF08-21 (assembly GCA_027687465.1). GTDB lineage: Bacteria > Actinomycetota > Coriobacteriia > Coriobacteriales > Coriobacteriaceae > Collinsella. The sequence goes on along the minus strand of JAQCQR010000002.1, from coordinate 67,543 downwards.
AGGCCCGCGTGGGGTGGGCGATAAACGGGGCCTCGGACGCATCGCCGGCAGCAACTGCCCGCATGCACATGCGCTGGCCGCAAGCCACGGCGTCTGTTGCCGAGAGCATGCACGGATAGGCTACGCGCCAGCCGCGTTTGGCGGCCGCAGCGGCAAACGCGGCTGGGTCGACCTCGGAATCCATCGCGGCATAGACGGCAACGGTGTGCGGCGCCGTGGTACCCAAGCGATCCAACAGCTCAACGAGTCGCGCACAGATAACGGCAGACTTCGCCGCCCGCACATCCAAATCAAGAGCATCGCGCCGAGCAATCACCACCCGCCGCAACTCAGCCTTGTCCATCCCAGCCTCCTCTAGCAAACCTGCCAAAAAGGGACAGGTTTATTTTGGCAGGTTTTATCTGGGTAAACGCCCAAACCACCACACAAGCCATCGCAAAGGGGGCAGTTCATGGACACCTTCGTGGGCTTTGACGAAGAGCAGGTGTTCGCGGCGGCTTGTCTCGATCTGTAACAGTAACTCGGCAAAATTGGACTTAGATGTTACAGATTGAGACAAAGAGCTGGTGCCGTTCGGGAACGTCTCGACCTGTAACATCTGGAGCCGATATTGCCGTCTAGATGTTGCAGATTGAGACAAACCGCCGCGGTGGGCTACGCCGCCCCGCCCAAGCCGCAGAAAAAGTAGATTTTCAGGCATGTTCCAAAAATCTACCTTTGTGCGTTAGCCCATCAGGTCGACTACGTTAAAGCCGGCGTTGCTCTTTGCGATGACGTCTCGGCCGCCAAAGACGCAGGTCGGCGACTCAGCTGCGATGCGCGTCACGTCGGCGCCGAGCGAGCGCAGCTCACTGGGCGTGGCGGCGAGCATCTGGGCGCGACGCTCCTCGCGCGCGTGCGGATCGAGCCCGGCCAGGTAGGTCGTGTTGCGGCGCTTGGTGAGCGCGTAGGGCTTCACCGGCGCGTCCATGCCACTCACGCAGCTCACGATAAATCCCTCAAAGGCGGCCTCGTCGGGCTCAAAGCTGCCGAGCCATTCGCCTGCGCGCGCCACGCGCTCAATCGAGGGATCGATCGCCGGGTCGCGGTAGGTGTAGAACGCCGTTTGACGCTCGCCGGCAGCGCGGAATCCGCAACCGTACGCACCGCCCTTCACGCGGATCTCGTTCCACAGGTAGTCGTAGGAGAGCGCGTTGGCGGCAACCGCCCAGGCGCCCGTCACATCTAGCCCCAAGCGACGCGGGTCGCATGCACTTGCCGCAAAGCAAATGTCGCTAGGGACGACAAAGGCCTCGTGGCGGTCGCGCGGCGTCGGCACTACGAGCGCGTCGCGGCCGACAGCGCCCGCGCCAAGCCCCAGGTCGCCCGCGGCATCCCAGTACGCGTTAAAGTCATCATCGCTGCCGGTAAAGCTCGCCATGCAGCCATCGGCCACAAAGATGCGGCCTGCCAGTTCGGTAAGCTTGGCGCGCAGGTCGTCCAGGCGCTCGTCAAAGTGGTCGAGCAGATCGTGCAGGAACAGGTAGAAGTCCACGCCCGAAAGCTGCTCGCGGACCACGGCCGAAGGCGAGCTGTAACTCATTGCGCGACCGAGCGCCGCCGAGTGGCCGTTGTTGATAAAGCCCTGCTCGAGCCCAATGCGAATCTGCGTGAGCACGTCGCGCACGCGGTCGGCGTCGGCAGCCGCCAGCAGTGTGCTCGACCACACCTCGCGCGGCAGGCTCGCCAGCGCGTCGATCTTTTCGGACAGGGCGCCGGCGCTCACCAGCAGGTAGGGGCGCACGCCGTCCACGTCAGGCTGCGTCATGACCTCGGTCGTAAAGCTCAAAAAGCCAAGCTTGCCGGCGAGCAAGTTGTCGAGTTCCTCGGCCGAATGCTCGCGCGTGGGCAGCTGCTTGAGCAGGCGGCAGAGCAGCGTCACATAGGGCAGGTCCTCAAACGCGACGCAGCTCAGGTCGAAATACTGCATGGCGTAGGCCAGGCGGTTGGTGGGGATGCCGTGGCGCAGGCAGGGGATGGGCGCGGTCGTGTCTACGACCAGCGGCGGCTCGGGGCGCGCCTCGCCAATGTCGGACACGCGCAGGCGCGGCAGCGTGGCCTTGTCCTCGGGCGTGTCCTCGGCCTCCTGCGCGGCACGCAGCGCAGCCGTGCGCTCGACCACGTCGGCCAGCTCGGCATCGGTCATGGCGTCGCGCTTGGCTGCCAGCTCGGCAGCTTCGGCGCCCTCCGAGCCAGCACCAGCATCCACCGGCACCAGCTCGACGAGCGCCGTGTGGTCGTTCTCCAGCACCAGCTCGCGCAGAAGGTCCTCAAAGTAGCTGCCTTCCAGCTCGCCGCGCAGCTCCTCGTACACCGGGCCATACTTGAGCGCCAGCGTCGCGGCGTCGTCATCGTAGAGCCAGGTGCTCAGCGCGTCGCACGCAATGGCCACGCCGTCGGCGATACCGTAGTCGCGCTGGCGCAGGTCGTATTCGTTGCTGCTGATGATGGCCTCCAGGCGCTCGCGCGGAACGCCGTGCTCGCACAGGTTGCGGCAGGCGTCCTGGAACACGCGGCGCAGCTCGCGCGCCACGCCGGGCTGCGCGTTTTGCAGCATGATGAGCTCGTAGGGCTGCAGGCTTTCGGCCGCGGTGTAGCTCACCACGTTGCCGCCCAGGCCGGCGGCCAGAATGGCCTTCTTAACCGGCGCTTCGTTGGAGCCCAGCAGCGCCTCGAACAGGATGTCCGCGGCGATCGTGCGCTTGCGGTCGAGTGCGCTGCCCAGCACAAGGCCCAGGCCCACCAGGGCGTTTTCGGGCGTGGTGGCCATCTCGACGCGCTTATACTCGCAGGTCACGGGTGTCTGCACGACCAGCGGATTGGGCGCCAGCGCAGACGGGTCCTCGCCGGCGGCGACGGCTGCGTCCATGCGGCGGCTCGCAGCGCTCGGCTGCGACAGATAACGCTCGTCCAAAAACGCCAGCGCGCGGTCCACATCTAGGTCGCCGTAGAGCGTTATATAAGAGTTGGAAGGATTGTAGTGGCGCGCGTGCGTATCCAGGAACTGCTCGTAGGTGAGCGCGGGAATCGCGCGTGGGTCGCCGCCGCACTCGTGCGCATAGGCGGTGTCGGGATAGAGCGCGGCGTTGACGGCGTCGTCCAGCACGCTCATGGGGTCGGACAGCGCGCCCTTCATCTCGTTGAACACTACACCGTTATAGCGCAGCGTGCCCTCGCGTAGATTTTTGGGACATGCCTCAAAATCTACCTCGCCGGTGTCGTCATCGGCGCCGTCGCCCTCCGGCAGGTCCAGCTCGTAGTGCCAGCCTTCCTGCTCAAAAATGGTGGGCTTGGTATAGATGGCCGGGTTGAACACCGCGTCCAGGTACACGTCCATCAGGTTGTACAGGTCCTGCTCGTTGGTGGTGGCGACGGGGTAGATGGTCTTGTCGGGGTAGGTCATGGCGTTGAGGAACGTCTGCATGGAGCTCTTGATCAGATCGACAAACGGCTCCTTGACGGGAAACTTGGCCGATCCGCACAGCACCGAGTGCTCAAGAATATGGAACACGCCAGTGGAATCGGCCGGCGGCGTCTTAAAGCCAATGGCAAAGGCCTTGTTTTCGTCGTCGCACGCTAGGTACAGCAGGCGAGCGCCCGAGGCAGCGTGACGCAGCACGTAAGCGTCGGCGTCGAGCTCGGGCACGGTCTCGCAGCGCTCGACGGCAAAACCATGGCAGGTGGTGCCGGGCACCAACAGCGCGGCGGCAGCGGCGCGCGGGTCGGTTGGGGTAGTGGGCATATGCAGTCTCCTTTGGCGCCCCAACGGGGGCGAATCGAGTCGAATCCCCGAGAGTATACCCATATGGGGCCTTCGACCAATCTGCCGGATGAGCGTGGATTTTCTGGCACACGAGCGTGGAAATTCGGACGTCTGCCGCATGAGCGTGGATTATCGGACGAAATCGGCCGCCAAAAGCCCAAAAACCGTCCAAATATCCACGCTCGCGCGTCAAGTACGTATCTCTCACCTTACATTCATCTCTACGACGAGGGATGAATGTGAGACAGGTAGAAGATAAAAATCAATCGGCTTATCGGATGCATATACCGCCATCAGATTGAAGCTGTATGCGGAAATGGATGGACTCTACACCGCTTACGCAAAATAACCCCTCGTTTGCTAAAACATTATAGGAAATGGCGTGGAGTGCTAAAAAGTTCTAATACAATATAAGTCATTTATCTATAGGCTGCTGATTCCTTGTAAAGGTATGGTTGATATGGTTGAGGCAAATAGCGTTATCCCCCTGTACAAACAGATTGTTCGTGCGCTTTCTGATTCAATCGCCAACGGCACGTACCGCCCGGGAGATAAGCTTCCGACCGAGGCGGAGCTTATCGAGCAATTTGGCGTGAGCCGAATAACGGTTCGCTCCGCAATTAAAGAAATGGAAGATGCTGGGCTTGTTGAGAGGGCCCGCGGCAAGGGCACGTTCGTTTCGTCGGACACGCAGATGTATGCCGCGGACGACCGTGAGAGCTTTACCCATTCGTGCCAGCTTGCGGGCAAACAGGCGTCTACCAGGGTTCTCGAAATGGGCTGGGACTTCCCAAGTCTGCGAGACGCGAAGTTCCTGGGCGTAGACGATACCCAAAAGGTATTGCGTAGCCGTCGTCTGCGCCTTGTGGATGGCAAGCCCACGATGCTGGAAACCAATAGCTATTCCGCTGCGCTTTCTTTTTTGGAGCATGAGCCCCTCGATGATTCGCTGATGGCGGTACTCGATCGCCAGGGGATCAAGATGGGTCCCAACACGCGTACGCTCGAGGTCTGCTATGCGAGCGAGCTCGAGGCGGCATGCCTTAACGTGGAGCTGGACTCTTCGCTGCTTCTGTTTGTCGATAGACGTTATGCCCCAAGTGGCGAGCCGCTTTTCATCTCCCGTCAGGTGTACTGCACCGAGCGACTGAAGTTCTATTTGTAAATTAGCGATAGATTGGTCGATTTACCGACCAATTGTTACCGTTCGCGGATTTGGAAAATAGACACACCACGTAGGGTAGATTGCTAATATACTTTGTTATGACAATATAGTACGTCCTATTGGTATTGGAGAACTATGAATAAGATATTGCTAGCGAGTCATGGTTATCTCGCCCAAGGCATGAAAAGCTCTCTGGAGATTCTGATGGGCACCAACGACCGAATCGAGTGCCTGTGCGCCTATGTCGATGACGATTCAAGGGACGTCGCGGCGCTGATTGATGCATGGATGGAGACGAGGGACCCTGCCGACTCTTGGTTTGTCGTGACTGACATCTTTGGCGGCTCTGTAAACAACGAATTCATTCAGAGGCAGACCGACGGATCGTTTACGTTAATCGCTGGAATGAACTTGCCGCTGCTGGTGGAAATGGTTACACAGCTGGACTCCCTGGATGCGGACAAGGCCAAAGCCGCGGTCGAGGGATCGCGTTCGTTTATTCAGCTTTGCGAGGCGGCGGACATGCTTGCCGGCGCCGAGGAAGAAGAGTTCTAGTTAGTTCTGGTTCGAGCCCTAGCTAGGGGCCACACCTGTCATTCCCTTTATCACGTGCGGAGATGATAACGATGATTAAGCTTACGAGAGTTGATTACCGACTGATTCACGGCCAAGTTGCCATGTCCTGGACTCACGCTTTGGATGTAGATTGCATCTTGCTTGCCAGCGATGCTGTGGCAAAAGACGACATGAGGAAGGCGGCCTTGAGGCTCGCCCGCCCCAACGGCGTTAAACTCGTCATCAAGGATGTTGACGCTGCTATCGAGGCGCTCAACAGCGGCGTTACCGACAAGTATTCGCTGTTTATCATCACTGAGACGATTGAAGATGTCTATCGTCTCGCTAAGGGTTGCAAAGACATCAAAGAGATCAATCTGGGCGGAACCCGAAAGACCCCTGAGACCACGCTTCATCCGACCCCTGCGATCTTTGCGACCGAGAAAGATGCCGAGCATATCCAAGAGCTCCTGGACGATGGCGTGGCCATCGAAATCCGTCAGGTCCCCAATGACGCTAAGGTGTTTGCCAAGGACGTTTTCTAGCCGGAAACACGTTGATGCTCGGCATTTATTGAACCAATGCTCTATGCCTATGCCCGTCGATTATTTGATCGGCGGGCTTTTTATTAAAGAAAAATCAAAAAAGTCTGAAATAGTTCTTGCATAGTTAGTTATATAAAGTATTATAACGTCATGGGATGAATGAAGGGTTCATCCAAGTGAGTTAGGAGTAAGGGATGTTCAATTTCGATGAGCCTCGTTACGAGAAGGTTGTGAGCGATGCCCTCGCTCTCCGTCCTCAGATTGAGGCTGCCGTGGACGAGGTCTGCGAGCAGGGTTATTCCAACATCTTCTTCATCGGCTGCGGCGGCACCTGGGCCCACACGCTCCCGATGAAGTATTGGGTCGAGACCACCACGGCCGACGTCGATGTCCACTGCGAGATCGCCGCAGAGTTCCTCGCCTGCCCGCCCAAGACCTTCAACAAGGATTCTGTCTGCGTCTTCTCCACCCGTACCGGCACCACCCCCGAGATCATTGAGGCTGCCAAGTTCTGCCAGGAGCAGGGCGCCCGCACGCTGATGTATGTCTCCAACGACAACACCCCGGCCACCGAGTACGCCGATTACAAGTTCTTCAGCTTCGCCGAGGACGACGTTCTGTGCGAGGCCATCTACACCTACCAGATCACGCTGGTCGCCCGCTTCCTCAAGAACGCCGGCGCCTTCCCCAAGTACGACACCTTCATGGAAGAGTTCGGCAACATCGCTCCGTACCTCATCAAGGCCAAGGACGCTCAGGACGAGCGCTGCGCCGCCATGGCCGAGGACTTCAAGGACACCGATTACCACATGGTGATTGGCTCCGGCATGCTCTGGGGTGAGGCCTACGACTACGCCATGTGCATCCTCGAGGAGATGCAGTGGATCAAGACCAAGTCCATCCACGCCGCCGAGTTCTTCCACGGCACCATCGAGCTGTGCGAGGAAGGCACGAGCCTCATCATGCTCTACGGCGAGGACGACACCCGTAAGCTCATGGACCGCGTGGACAACTTCACTCACATGCTCGCCGACGAGAAGGGCGTCAACGTCCGCGTGAACAAGTTTGACACCGCCGAGGTCGAGCTGCCGTTCAGCGACCCCGAGTTCCGCAAGATCGTCTCCCCGATGGTCACCTACACCATCACCGAGCGTCTGAGCTGCCATCTCGAGCACGTCCGTAACCACCCGCTCACCACGCGTCGTTACTATCACCAGATGAACTACTAATCCTCTCAAATTGCTGCGGTTGTCTGCAGGCGAGCTGCGCAGAATGCCTCGCCTGCAGACCTGTTTCTGGGGTTGATCGAAATGGTTGTCCAGTATCTTCTAGTTGCACTGGTCGCATTTATTGCGTCCATGGACGAGCAATTATTTGGCATTACGATGCTTGGTCGTCCGCTGTTTACGAGCCTGTTTGTCGGCTTGATCCTTGGCGATGTCCAGCAGGGCGTTATCGTCGGCGCTGCTTTGGAGTCCATGTTCATGGGCGCCATCATGGTCGGCGCGGCGGTCCCTCCCGAGGTCTATGCCTCCGGCGTGCTTGGCTGCGCGTTTGCCGTCATTACGGGTACGGGCACGGCAACTGCCGTCGCGCTCGCCCTTCCCGTCTCCGTCTTCCTTCAGGTGTGGCGCAACTTCTGCTACGCCGTTCCGGGTGCCTTTGCCTGCAAGAAGATTGAGACCGCTCTGGCAAATCGCGATCTTGCCAAGGCGAATCTGTACCATCTGACCATCGTGCCGCTGTCGATTGGCATTCCGTCTGCACTGCTGGTGTTTGGCTCGCTGTTCTTTGGTGCCGACCTTATCAACAATGCGCTCAACGCGATTCCGCAGTTTGTGATGGACGGCCTCAACGTTGCGTCCGGCGTCATGGTCTGCATCGGCTTCGCTCTTCTTATCAGGACCATGGGCGATAACAAGCTCCTTCCCTGGCTGTTCCTGGGCTTCATTATGGTCATCTACCTCAAGATGGACGTGGTCGGCGTCGCCGCAGCTGCCATTTGCGTCGCGTTGCTCCTGGCCTTCCGCGAGGGCTCGTCCGGTCCGCAGACGGTTGCTGCAGATGAAGAGGAGGACTTCTAATGGCTATCCAGAACACCGACCTCAAAGAGGCCAAGAAGGACGCGATTATGACTCCCGATATGTATCGGAGCATGTTCCTTCGCCAGTTTACGAGCCAGTGCTCGCAGTCGTACGACAAGATGATGGCAATGGGCTTCATGTACACCATTCAGAAGCCCCTGCGGAAGATCTATCCCAACGACGACGATTACTATGCGGCGCTCGATCGCCATACCGAGTTCTTTAACATCACGCCTCATGTGCTTCCGTTTGTAGCCGGCCTAACGGTTTCGATGGAAGAGCAGGCGGCTGCCGATAAGAACTTCGACACGTCCTCGATTAACGCCATGAAGGTCGGCCTTATGGGACCGCTTTCCGGCATCGGCGATTCGTTCTACTGGGGTACGTTCCGCGTGGTTGCCGCCGGCATTGGTATTGGCATCGCTTCGACGGGCAACCCGCTCGGCCCCATCGTGTACGCGCTCATCTACTCCGTGATTAACTTTGCAACGCGTATCGTCGCCGCCCATCTGGGTTACGACTTGGGAACCAAGTTTTTGCAGCAGTCCGAAGAGAGCAACCTTATGTCTCGCATGACGCATGCTGCCGGTGTTCTCGGAATGACCGTTATCGGCGCCATGATTGCGGCACAGGTCTCGCTGTCCACGGCTTTGACCTTTGACGTGGGTGGTTCGGAGATTGTCCTGCAGGATCTGTTCGATTCGATCTTCCCCGGTCTGCTGCCCTTGCTGGCAACGTTCGCTTGCGTTGCCCTCTATAAAAAGGGCGTCAAGACCATTTGGATCATCTTGGGCATCTTCGCAATCTGCATCATCGGAACGGGCTTGGGAGTGTTCGCGGCGGCGTAATGTTGACTGCTATGCTCGCGCGTTGGATAACTAACTGACCGTTTGAAAACGGGGCTCGGCGTAAGGCCGGCCCCGTTTTTTATTTGAGGGATTTTCCGACCGTCCAAAAAATCACACTCGTCCATCACTCACGCATCTCTCATCTCTCATTCGTCACTAATACGAGAGATAACAGAAAGACGAGAGATAAATATGAGAGATAACAATGCTGCAAGGTGGCTAGGGGATCGAGGCAAAGTTCCCGTATACATGTGTTTACCTGTGCTAACGTGATTTGATTGAACCGATGACGGTGTTTTTGTCTCTCATCTCTCACTCATCTCTAAGCTGAGAGATAAATGAGAGACGAGAGATAATTACGAGAGATAGCTGAGAGATAGATAGACAGACGGTCTGTCGGGAATATGCATCGCTGTCAGATTGATGCCGTGCGCAAAGCAGCTGCACTGGCGCCCCCGCCCCTCATCCCACCATTTCGCGCGCTGCATATGGAAACCCACAGCAAAGCAGGTACAATAGCCCAATGTGCATCGCGCACGACGATGATATCGGCGCCCGCGACTGGGGGAGACAACATGGCAGAGCAACAGATAACGCCGGGGACCAAGCTTCAGGTGGCATTCGACGTGCCCATGGGCCAAAAAACCGACTTCAACATGCTCGCCACGTACAAAGAGAACCTGGACGAGGCGTACTTTCTTATGAGCGCGCCCATGCTCGCCGGCAAGCCGCTCATCATGGACGAAAACCAAAAGCTGTTGCTGCAATACAAAGTGGGCGAGGAGACGTTCGTGCTCGCCGGCTACCCCGAGTCGGTCGAGAAAAAGGGCATCCGCACCTACTGGAAAATGCGCAAAGTCGCCGAGCAGCGCACCTTCGTCAGGCGCCGCGACGAGCGTTTTAAGGTCGCCATGCGCCTGACCTACCAGCGCGACAACGCGCCGACTCCTGAGCCCGAGGACGCTATGACCATCGACGTCTCGGCCGGCGGCCTGGCCATCTACCTTAACGATTACCCCGACGTGGGCGAGGCCCTGGCCGTGCAAATGCCCACGATCCGCCTGCAGGGCGAGCGCCACGAGCTGCCCGGGCAGCTGGGCATCGTGTGTTGGGTGCGCCGCGCGCCCAAGGGCAGTCTGTACCGCAACGTCTGCGGCCTGCAGTTCCGTTACGCCGACGACATGGAGCGCGAGCTCGTCAAAGAATACGTCGGCTACATTCGCACCAAATATAAGATCTGATCGCCATGGCTCTGTTCAAGCGTAACGACAACAAAGATCAAGCTGCCGAGGATTTGGCCGAGGATTTCGTCGAGGACCAGGCCGAGGACACGTCGCGGGATGCAATCAGCGCCAATGCCGAGGACGCGCCCGGCGAGGACTCCGCGCTCGACCAGCCCCCCACCTCCCGCAAGCGCTTCGGCAAGTCCAAACCCAAACGCAAGCCCAAGCGCGACCTCCGCGGCGTCGTACGCATCGAGGAGCTGGAGCAGGCACTGGCCGACCAGGACCTCGACGACATCGACCCCGACGCGGTCGTGTCCATGTACATGCCCAAGCGCCGCATGGAGCGCATCGGCGCGGCGCTGCTGCGCATGGACAAGCTGCAAAAGGCCCTCGTAGTGCTGGCGCTTGCCTTTGGCGTGTTGTTCGCCCTGTCGTTTATGCAGGAAAACATGGGCAACTTCACCATCAACCTCAACCGCCTGGAGCTGTTCCGCCGCGGCGTGGCCATTGCCGACAACGGCGACTTTAACAACGCCACCGCACGCTTGGCGGCCGACGCCGTGGACAACGGCACCAATATCGCCGCCGAGGACCTACCCGACAACTTGGACGACGTCGACGGCAGCCACAACGGCAAGAACTACGTGGCGTACACCTTCTATATCCGCAACGCCGGCAAGACCGATCTGGGCTACAGCGCCAAGCTCAAGGTGGTCAGCGCCAGCAAGGGCGTGGAGAAGGCGGCGCGCGTGCGGGTGTATCGCAACGGCAAGCCCACCACCTACGCGGCTGCCGCGGCCGACGGCAATCCTGAGCCCAACACCGAGCCGTTTGCGTCCAAAGACGTGGTGACGACCATCAGCCACGCGAACTTCCGCGTGGGCGATGTGGACAAGTACACCGTGGTCATTTGGCTGGACGGCGACGACCCGGAGTGCGTGGACAAAATCATCGGCGGCGCGGTGGAGTTTGGCTTCGATTTTGATTCGTCCGAGACCGACGACTCGAGCCTGTTCATTAAATTCGTGCAGGATATTGCCGACACCCTGACCGGCAACGACCCCATTAGCGCGAGCGGCAACGAGGCGCCCGATTACTACAAGGAGCACAACGTGACGTGGAGCAACCGTCGCAACCAAAAGAACTCGCCCGCAGGGGACGGGGACAAGTAGAACGAACAAGCGCCGGGCCGGGATTGTTTCCCGGCCCGGCGCTTTTGCTATGCAGAGGCGTTGTCTTTGGGAGAGGTGACGTCGCCAGCGGCGGCGTCCAGCAGGAACAGTCGCAGCGCGAGTTTGATCGCGTAGCCCGGTTTGACCTGCGCCGCGTCTCCCATGCGTTCGCCCAGGTCGCTACAGTAGGCGTAGAGGTCGCGGATGAGGTCCGCGCCCGAGAGCGTGAACATGTAGCCCGCGTCCGAAAGCGCGTTGGGCGCTGCGGGCAGCCCTGCAGCCTGGCAAAAGCTCGCAAGGTCGGGGCCCATGACGGCCTTGTAGTCGATCACGGCGCCACGGTCACGTGCGGCCTGCTCCTGTTCACGGGTGTACGACAACGCCGCCGCCAGCACAAAACTGGGCGTGGGCGCGTTGACGTCGTCGGTGGTGGCGACGAGCTTGCCGGCCGCCTGCGTGACCAGCCAGGCGACTTCGCGCTGGCAACGAACGGCTTTGCGCGTCACCGGCTTGATCGATCCGGCAGAAACGCTTCCCTTGGGTTGATTGGCGGCAGCCATAGAGTCCTCCCGGCAAATAGCCCGCACAAGCAGGCAGAAATTACACGTGCTACATCAGTATAGCGGGTGGGGAAGGGCTAGGGCGAAGCTCGACGGAGGGCGAATGTGTGCGTTGGCATGGCGCTGCGGTCGCAAGGCTTAAGAGGGGCTTATGACTGCGCGGGAGAGAGATCAAATAAGGTAAACGATGTTCATGTAGCACCGCATATAACCAGAGGTAGACCTATGAATCTGACGGATTGTAGGCCCCCGAAAACTCATAAGGAAATCGTAAGAAATGTGGTATCCTCAATTCCAAATTTTAAGGATGGGCAAGCAACATCCAACACGAAAGCACGGGCTCCCCTTCCGGGCTTCTCGGGGGTCATCTGGGACGAATGGGGAAAGAAAGGGGTCCGTATGGATACCAAGGCATTAAAGAAGCAGATGGGCGCCGCCATCGCCATGGTGCTGGTAGCAGCCGTAGCGCTGGGCTCTGCCACGTTCGCATGGTTTGTGACGAACAATACCGTCAAGGCCACGACGAGCAGCATCAGCGCTCAGTCGAACGCTGCGTTCATGAACATTAAGTACAACGAATCTGCGACTACTTCTGATTTGCAGGCTGATCATTCCACTTTAGGAGACACTCAGCTCTATCCGGCGCAGTGGGCTAATAACTTCAGCGCTGAGGGCAATAAAGTTCCAAACGCTGGTGTATATCAGTTTGAAACCGCATTTGCTCAAAAGGTTGACGCGGCGACTATGGATGCAGGCTCTCTGAAGCTTGTGGGTAATCCCACGACGGCTTCGACGGCCAATGCAAAGGGCAATAAATATGCCGTCGCGAATCTCTTCAATATTAGTTCCAAGGGCTCCGACCTGGTCAATCTTAAGGTGACCGGTGCAGCTATCAAAACTGGTGACGAGGGCAATGCTAACCTTGATGATGCCCTTCGTGTTCTTGTTGTCTGTGGAGACAACTGGGTTGTTTGCAATAAGGACGGCATCGTTGCTGATTCGTCTGGCACCAAGGCGGGCCTACTTACCGAAACCGTGAAGGCTGGTGTAGACACTGTCGTTAATACGTACGTTTATTACGATGGCAATTCCGACAACGTTTACACGAACAAGCTTGCAGATCTCAAAAATGCATCTGCCAAGATTACGCTTACGTTCACGGCCGATCCTCAGAATAACGCTTAATTCTCCCGCATGCGCGCGACTGGGTTTGAGGGCGGAATCCCAACGATTCCGCCCTTTCTTTTCAAAGGAGGTGACGGCTATGTCCAAAACTGTTACGCAACTTAAAGCCGATATACTGGCCGCGGCACTTGCCGTCATCGTTTCGTTTGTTGCGTTGGGTGCGGCAACCTATGCGTGGTACGTTTCCAACAACACGGTAAATGCAACAACCTCTACAATCAGCGCTCAAGCAAACGGAATGGTCCTCCAGATTGCGCCCAGTAAAAATGCCATTCATAACGGTAGCGATCATCAAACGACTGCCGCAAGTCGTGGTCATGAAATCAGTCCGTCATCGACAAACGATGCCACCGCCTGGTTTGTTCCAAAGTCATGGAACGGTACAGATGTAAGTGGTTATCAGAAAGCGACGATCACCGAACAGCTTGAGGGCGGCTATAAGCTCGAGGGAGACCCCAAGACTTATTACGCCTATACCATGGCGGAATATACGCTCTACACGATTAACCAGACTGGTGAGGCTGACGTCTATCTTGACAACAGCAGCTCGAACGGTCCCGTTGTTGTGACCGCGTCGAGAGGCGCTTCGAAAGATTGGTTTGACAAAATCAAAGGCAGCCTTCGTGTTGGTCTGCTGATTAATGACGAGCTCAAGGTTGTTTATGCTCCGGTCCTTCCGACCGGTAAGGGAAATGATGTCTCCGCTACTGAAGGCTGGAGCTGCGTGAATCCCGACAGCCTTTCCGTGACCATGGCACCGTCCTACGCTCATGTATACGGTGGCAATATGGTTGATCAGAACAACAAAAACTGGGGAGCAACTGGAAGCGGCGACTCCTACGTAAAGCCGACAGGCGATGCTCAGATGCTCGCTCACGTTGGTTACAACGGGACGAACTTTAAGGTTGTCATTTGGATGGAGGGCACCGACAACGATTGCCAGAACATGTCTGGTCTAGAAGTCGGCGAAGGAAGTCCGACCTTCGATGTCACCGTAAGCTTGGTCGGTATCGTTCCTGATTCCAAGTAGGGTTAAGCCATAAGCTAGATTCGCCTGATAGGGGTCGCTTCAAATTCGAAACGGCCCCTATTTTGTGCGGTGGCTTTGCGCAAAACGGCCGCACATGTGTCCGCGTAGATCGGCGATAATGTGGGGAACTGTTCTTCCTGGAGGTTCCTTATGGACGGCATCGCTTCGAGTGTTCCGCTGATCGTTCAGCCGAGTTACGACCGCGCTTGCAGCTTTGTGCCGTCCGAATATGTCCAGGCTTGGGAGTGGTTCTTGCGCGAGGAGCAGCGTGGCGGCCTGTGGGACAAGCTCCCGCATCGCACCAATGCCGATAGCCCTCAGTATCCCTTTCGTCTGACGATTGATTCCGAACTCTTTCCGGTGTCGCGCGATTCGGGTATTTTTTGGCCTGGTCGCGGGCGCGTTAAACATCCGCGTGAGAAGACTTTCGCTCTTTCGGTGCACAATTCCAAGCGCGGCGCCTACCCCGATGTTTCACCGCTCTATCTTGAGGACGGCACATGGGTGCTCAAGTACTCGTCGCAAAGTGCTTCGGTCGAAAACTGGCGCGACCAGGACTACAACCAAAAGATGATCAACTGCATGGAGTGCGGCGTTCCCGTTGGCGTGTTCTTTGCAACGAGCGCTGGCTACAAGGTGCTGGGCCTGGCGTTCGTTGAGCGTTACGAGCCGGAGAACAGCTGGTTTGTGCTGCACGGTCCCGTTCACAAGGGTGGACCCGATGCGCGTTTCTACCCCGATATGAGCTACATGAAGGATGCTCCGCTTGCGGCGGAGTTTTCCGGCACTTCGGCGAGCGACGATGAAAAGGTTCGCTACGCGCTGCGTCGCGAGCGAATCGGCCAGCAGCGCTTTCGCACTCAGCTCTTTGAGGCCTATACCGGTCGATGCGCCGTCTCGGGTTGCAACGTCAACGAAGCGCTCGAAGCTGCACATATCGAGAATTACTCGGGTCCCAAATCTCAGGTTGTCAGCAACGGTATCCTGCTGCGCCGCGATCTGCACTCGCTCTTCGACGCTCATCTGGTTTCGTTTGAGTTGGTGCGCGGCGATTATCAGCTTTGCGGGTCGTACCTTCTGCAGCATACGGACTATGCCGCGTTTGCAGGGTCGGTATTGCGCGAGCCGGATGAGCATCGCCTGCGCCCCAATGCCCGATTCCTCGAAGCCCACCGCGCCGAGTTCGATTTCTCGGAATCGCGACGTCGGGCGGAAGCCGTTGCTCCGTATTAGCTGGGCGTGGCCCGTCGCAACCCAATCATGTCGATTGATCGGATCGCGTCGCGCCGCAACGAGAGCCGCACGATCCTGCCATCCTCTTCTCAACAGGTAAAACAGGAAAGGGGAGACCATGGGATGGCGAAGCGATATCGCGCGCGGCGCATACGGAAACTTGCCGCGCGTTCTGATGGATCGGAGCTTGTTTCCGCTCGTCGAGGCCAACTGCAGCCAAATCTCCTTGCCCTGCCCTCGCTGCGGCGTTGACCTCCCATGCCTAGACATCAGCTTCATCGACGCCCGCGACAAACATGCCGCCAGCCCGCGGGCTCGGATGGGCTTGCGCCTTCCGGTCTATCCTCAGCAATGCCCAACCTGCGGATGCACCATTACCTATGACGATGCGGAGTCATAGCTTCGAAGACTGAATATCTAGTCGGGCAAACTCGGTGATTCGACATTTTCTGCGTTACACCAACAACTCAGCTACCTGCGCATACTCGATTTACGAGGATTTTCATATTCGATTTTCGAGCTTTGCCCTACAGGTAGATCCCCTCGAACAGGGCCTTATGGAACTGGGTGTGGTGATCACGTGCCCAGGTGAAGAGCGCCTGGTCAAAGTTGCTCTGACTGGTGGGGATGCCATAGACGCCGGCGACTTCCACGCGCACGAACTCCAGTGCGGGCAGCTTGTTGATGGCTGTGAGTGCAAACGGCGACGTGGGCTCCTCGAACAGGTAATGGCTGCCTTGCAGCGCGCCGCAGCCGGTGCAGGTGCTGGCGAGCGATACGGTCTTAGTGGTGCGCGACGTTGTGGGCTTGTAGCCGCAGCGCTCGCGCAGGTAGTCGCGGAGCTCGGCCGGCACGCAGCCCAGCGCGGGGACGATGGCTATGGCGTTGGCGTGGGCGGTGTCGATCGCAATGTGACCCGCGTCGTCCATGGCGCGCGCATCGCCGGGCGCAGCCTCGCTGCCCGAGTCTTCGGTCGCCCAATACGGAATGCCAAAGGCCGCGACCGTCGTCTGCTCGTGGCACTTCCAACACTCGCGCTTGCCCAGCACCAGGTAGATGTAGGGCGCGCTGGGGTCGGAGCGATCAACGCCGGGCAGCCACGCGGCAAAGGGCTCGGGGTTGACGCCATCGGGCACGTACCAGATCTTCTTGACCCGGTCCCACTTGGCGCCCAGGGCCTTGGCCTTGTCTTTGTGCGAAAAGGGAACATCGAGCTCGGTGCGCATGGCGGCTCCTTTGTGCGGCTTGCGGTGCATGTGCTCCAAGGATACCCCAGCAGTGGGTGTGTGGTCGCTAAACGAGCACTTCGACCGCCTGAGAAGTCGCGGAGCATTTTGGCGAGGGCGCGCCGTCAAGCAAATGGGCAAGCAAATGGTCAGATTTTGGTCAGTTGAGCGGCAACCTTGCCAAAAGCTTGACGGATTTGCAGCTAGACGTCGACGAATGAGCACTTTGGACGCGTCGCGGCAAAAATCCGCCGGTCGTTTACCGATAACTTGGCAGGACCGCTAACGGCCGCCGACGCGCGTGCTACCTTTGCGCCATGAGCTACTTTATCGTTTCACATAACGCTGCGCTGGCGCTCTTGGCGCACATCCCGAACCCGCGCTTTGGGGATTCGGAGCCAGAGGTCGTGTCGATCGCGGGTGCCTGCGCGCTCTGTGACCAAGAGGCGCAGGAGTTTATCGATCGCTATGACCTGGGGATCCAAACGCTGGATTTGCTGGTGCCGTCGCGCGCCGACCGTCGGCGGAGCAAGCATGTTAAGACGCACCTGTGCACCAACGAGCTCCCGGCGGGTTCGTTTATCTCGCTGGGCCACTGGATGGGCGACCTGGATGCGTACGTGTGCTCTCCCGAGCTGGCGTTTTTGCAGGCCGCGCACGATGGCGATGCGGCGGCGGCCATCTACGCCGGCTATGCCATGACATCGGACTACCGGCTGGATAACCTTGCTCCCGGTGGGGTAACAAGCAGGGATGCGGGCATGCGCGATGGCAGGCTCACGACTAAGGAGCTCATCGCGGCGTACCTTGACCGGGCATCAAAGGTGAGAGGCGCCGCTAAGGCGAAGGCGTTGCTTCCGTACGTGGAAGAGGGCTCACGGTCTCCAAGGGAGTCGGGGCTTTGCATGTTTATGTCGCTGCCTGCGCATTACGGCGGGCTTGCACTGGGCAAGGCCGAGCTGAACAAGAAGTACTTCATTCGCGACGGCTACAACGATGGGCGCAACCGCAAACTGCGCGTGTTGGAGCGCACGCCCGACATCACGCTTACGGCGAAAGCTGAGTTGGGCCTGGATAAAGTAAGGGCTGGCTTGCTGCCCGAGGTGCTTACCGCGCTGGTTGATTACGACAGCGACGCCATCCATGATGGAAGCGAGAAAATCCACAAGGATACCGAGCGCCGCAACGAGCTGCAGATGCTCAATGGGGTCGCGTACTTTACGGTGACGACTGACCAGGCGAGCGACTACGAAAAGCTCGTTCGCCTGTGCGAACGCGTCCGACGGAAGCTGCATCGTCGCAAGCGGCCCATATTTTACAAGCCCATGACCGAGGAAGCGCGATATTTGGCACGGGCGCGCGTCGAGACAAAGCGGTTTAAGCTCTGGCAGACCGTTATTGAGGCGCGTCAGCATTGGTAAGTGGGCCTTTGACGGCGAAGGGGTGCTGCCGTTTTGAAGGTGAATGGTTTCCCGTGAAGTGAACGAGTGTTTTTGGACCCCCGAAGCATCCACACTTTTTTGCGCCAAAATCGCAGGATTCTAACGACAAAGCTGCAGGAAATGAACCGCCAAAAGTGTCGATGTTCCGGGGGTTTGTTTTGGCTCGTTCACTTCGCGGGAAACCATTCACCTTCGATTTGCGGGGGTCGCCCGGATATGGCTGCGAGGCCCATTCAGGCCTGATCGGGGCGCTCGCTGGGGTTGTTTGGGCGGCTTTGGGCTTGGTTGGGGTGGTTGCTGGCGTTGTTGAGGCGGCTTTGGGCGCCGCGGCGTCCGTTTGACTTGGTGGCGTAAAACAAAACAGCTCAGAGGCGAAGCCTCTGAGCTGCGAACATTTGGTGGGCGTTAGAAGATTTGAACTTCTGACCTCTTCCGTGTCAGGGAAGCGCTCTCCCCCTGAGCTAAACGCCCGATCAAGGGTGCGCGAGTGCGCAGGAAATAATATAACGGAGCTCCCGCCCAGTGGCAAGAACTATTTTTTAAAAAGCGGCGATTTGCGACCCTATCCGCCCCGATGCAGCGCGAAGGGCACGCGAAATATTCCGTTTGTACCCCCGATGAACTGCACGTTCGCGTAAAATAACTCCATTATGGGCAAATGATGTCCAGGCGGTTTACAACACGGCATCTGGGGGAGGGGCATGTCGGACGCACGCTCGCTGCGAAAACAGTTCAATCGCATGCTCGCCACGTTGCTGGTGGCCCTTGCTGCTGCCGGAGCCGTAACATATGCCTGGTACATCTACAACGCCAACCGCCACATCACCGACGTCAAGATGGCCGCGGGCACGGGCGTGACCTTCCTCATCTCCAACGAGTACGACGGCGAATACAAAACCAACGCCGGCCTGAGCTTTTCGGGCCTGCTCGATCCCGTCTCGACCGACAACGTGCTCAACGGCTTCCAAAAGGTAACGGGCTTTACCGGCGAAACCACCCAGGACTCGCTCTTTGCCAGCATGTTTGGCGCCGCCGAGCATTCCGACTACTACAAGACTTCCCTGTACCTGGCCACCAACTCGGCCGCGACCGACGTGTACCTGTCGGGCATCGACTTTACCGAGCAGGACACGGCAAACCCCATCTCTACCGCTCTGCGGGTGGGCCTGGTTACCTATGCGCCGGGGCAGGGCGATACCGTTACGGGCCAGTACATCTTTGAGGTCTCGGGCGAGCGCAATCCCCAGGCGCGCTACAACACGCTCGACGGCAAGGATGCCGGCGAGAACGAGCAGAATCACCTGGTGCTCGACAGCACCCGCTCCGATGGAACAACGGTTCATTTTGATCAGCTTACCAGCGCAAACTTTTGCGACTACAACGAAGACACCGGCGTAGTGAGCCTTAAGCAGGCCACGACCAAGATCTGCAGCCTGCCCGCCGCGGCCGAGGGCACCAACCGCAGCACGCCCGTGCGCGTGGATGTGTACGTGTGGCTGGAAGGCTGCGACCCCGACTGCACCAACAACCTGGCCACCACCAGCCTGCAATCGCTGGCGCTGCGCTTTGCCGGCAAGCGTTCGTAAGGGGGCTAGGGATGAGTGCATCGAACATCAAAGATGTCCTAAGCTCGCGCCGTCGCATGGTTGCTGCGGCCGCATGGATGCTGGTGCTGGTGGCCGCCCTGAGCGCCGCCACCTACGCCTGGTTTAGCAATTCGCGCTACACCAACGTGACGCCCGTGGCGCACCCGGTAAGCGACGAGGGCTCCGACTTGCAGATTGGCCTTTCGGCCAACGGGCCCTGGGACACAACGGCAACGCTTGCCGCCGCCGACAAAACGCTCTATCCCATCTCGACGGCAGACCTTTCCCGTTTTTGGCGCGGCACCTTCCAAAATGCCGCGGGTATCACGACCGACTATGCCGACTGCACTGCGCAGCTGGACGACTACGCCCTTTCGGGCACGCTGTACCTTAAGGGCAGCGATAGCGCGCTCAACGTGTACCTGTACCAGGGCCAGATGGGCATGACGAGCGACCCGCAGCTGCTGGCCGCACTGCGCCTGGGCTTGGTGATCACGACTGCGTCGGGCACGCAAACGCATATCTTTACCTGTGACGACTTGGGCAATACCGCAGGCGCCACCAACAGGCGCACCACGGCGCAGGACGGCGCGGTCGTAGCGGGTGCCGCCTCGGGCTGGAGCTACACCGCCGACCCGGCCCGCGCTATTAGTTCTTACAGCATGGATGGCACCGGTGACACGCCCACGCCGCGCGCGGGCGCCACGCCCATCTGCACGCTGGCCGCCAACGAGGTGGCAAGCGTTCGCTACGTTGTATACATGGAAGGCTGCGACGCCAATTGCATCGACGAGGCCCAGGCCCGCGATGTGGTGCTGCAGCTTGCCTTTGCTGCGGCCAAGGCGTAAGGGGGCGAGCGACGTGAAAGATCAGAAGCGCATGCCAGCAGATAGCTGCGAGGCCAAAACCCAGAGCGAGAGCCCCGCGGTTCCCTCCAGCGTAGCCGCCGAGTGCCAGGTCCTCGAGGGCGCTGCCGCCCGCCGCCACGCTCGCCACGCGCGTGCCTACATCGCGCTCGTTATGGTGGCGCTCGCCGCCACCTTGGGCGCCGCGACCTACGCCTGGTTTACCAACAACATGAAGGTCAACACCAATTCGGTGAGCGTGCACAGCGACACGTCCAAGCTGGTGCTGGAGCTGGGCGACGCCGATCGCGGCAGCTGGTCGCAGCAGGGTGATGTTTCCCTGACTTCCAATGCGACTGGCGCCGTGACGCTCTATCCGGTCTCGACCTTCGATCTCAACGGCTTTGCTGCCTGCGCGCAAAACAACTCCGCCGGCGATGCCACGGTGTTTGAGCAGGCAAAAGACAACGGCTCCGCGTTCTACCACGGCTGGATCAATCTGCGCCCCACCATTACCGGAACGGGCGCCAGCAAAGTAAAGGGTAAGGTCAGCTTGTATCTGGCCGAGTCGTTGGTTCCCCAGGGTGTCGATGCCGAGCTGCTGCGCGCGGCTCGCGTGGGCATAAAGATCTCGAGCGGCAACCAGGTGCTTGCCACCAACATCTTTGAACTCGACGGCTCCGATAGTGGTCACCGCGCCGAGCACCCGGCGACTGTCCCTGCAGGCCTGGCGGGCTACACCGAGGGCATGCTCCTGGGCTGGCAAAACGGCCAGCTCGCTTGCGGTGCCAACGTGACACAGGACCCGGCCGCCTTTACGCTGGACACGAGCGAGACGGCCGAGCGCCCACAAAACACGCTCGCCACACTGGGGCTTGGCCAGACCTATCGCCTGGACATCTATTACTACATCGAGGGCACCGACCCCGATAGCGCCGACTACCTGCATCAAGACCCGGGCACCCTGCACCTGGCCCTCTTTGCGACCCTGGACGGTGAGTAGCCATGACGCGTAAGCAACCCGCCGCCAACTGCACGCCCGCCACCGGCAAGCCCAACGCCGCCGCGCCCGCCGACACCGACCTGCGCCGCAAGCTCACCACCACCGTGGTACTGGTACTGTTTGCCCTGGTGGCGATAGCTATGGCAACCTTTGCCTGGTTTTCCATCGCCGATAGCGCCAAAACCCGCATGCTCATGATCGACGCCAACGCCGACGGTTCGCTGCGCTTTGACCTGGACGAGCATGCCACGTTCGACGAATACGTCCACAGCCTGGGCTTCGACCAGATCTCGGCACGCATCGCCAGCGAAAAGGGCGTGGACATCGACGCATCCAAGCTCAAACCCGTCACCACGAGCGACTACCAGACCTTCACCTTCGAGGACGGCTCCACCGCCGATCCCGCCACCGGTGTCTACCTGGAGTTCACGCTGCACTTTATGAGCAGTACGGACCTGCGCGTTCGCCTGACCGGGCAGGACGGCGACGGTGGCGCGTCCGGCACGCGATTTAGCTCCGACACGCAGGGCATGGCCAGCGCCATGCGCATGAGCTTTACCGCCGACGGCCACACCTGGGTCTACAACCCCAACGGAGGCGGGGGCTCGTCCGGTTCGGCCACCGTCTTTGGGCTCGACTCGGGAGTAGCGAACGCGGCCAGCGACATGTTCGACCTAATAAAAGATACGGACAAGCCGGTAACCGTTCGCATATGGCTCGAGGGAACGGACCCAAATTGCACTAATATGCTAAAGGGAGCTAACTATTCGGTTTCGATGCGCTTTGAGGGCATCGAGGAACAGTAGATATGCACGGCGGCCATCGGGCCGCGCACGACCTAGTCAGACACGGTAGTAAGGGACATCATGCAATCTGTTAAAAAGGCCGCATCCATCGCACTGAGCGTCGTCATGTGGATCATCATCCTGGTGGCGGCCCTGTACGCGTTTACCACGCTCGCCACGCGCGAGGACGGCAGCGTCTCGGACATCGCCGGCTTCACCCCGCTCGCCGTACAGTCCGACTCCATGGCGCCCACGTTTAACAAGGGCGACCTCATCGTCATCAAAAAGTGCGACACCTCCAAGCTCGAGGTGGGCGACATCGTGACGTTCCACACCATTATCGACAACGAGTACGCGCTCAACACGCACCGCATCGCCGCCATCGACGAGGTCAACGGCATGCGCAGCTTTACCACCAAGGGCGATAACAACGACGTGGCCGATACGCACATCATCAGCGACGGCGATATCGTGGGCAAGTACGTGTTCGCGCTGCCGCAGATGGGCAAGGTCATGGACTTCCTGTCCAGCTCCATGGGCTTCCTCATTGTGATCGTGCTGCCCATGCTGCTGTTCTTTATCTACCAGGTGTATCACCTCATCGTGGTGGGCATGAACCTTAAGCGCGCTATGGCCGAGGAGGACCGCCTGGCCGCCGCGGCTGCCATCGTGGACGCCGAGGGCAAGGGTGACACTACCGTCACGGCCGATAACGCCGCCGAGCAGCTTGCCCAGGCCGAGGCCAAGCTCGAGGAAGCCCGTCGTCTGAAGGCCGAGGCCGAGGCGGCGATGAGCGCGACCAAGCAGGAGGGTACCGACGGTGAGTGAGTTTCTGGGATTTGCCTGGGAGCTACTGGCAAAGGTCGTCTACAACGTCGTTGCCGTCGTGAGCTCCATCCTTAACCTGCTGGTGTTTGGCTGGGTTGAGTACTTCAACATCTTTATGACCTACTTCACCACGTTTGACCTGGTGGGCAAGATCGGCGCGGTCATTCTGTTTGCCATGCTCATCGCGGTCCCCGTGCTGATCGTGGCCATCCTGGTCCACCGCTACCGCATCAACCGCCGCCTGCATCGCGACGACACGTCCAACAAGGCGCTCTATCGCGAGATCGGTCGCCTGAACAAGCAGGTACTCGACCTCATGGACGAGAAGAACAAGCTGCTGGCGCTCAAGGTCAATGCCATGGGTGGTACCAAGCAGATTCCGTACGTGGGCGCCTCGGCCCTGGCCGACGACCACCTGCCCACGGTGGGCAACGTGGTGGGCGCCGCTACAGGCACCGCTGCGGGTGCGCCTGCGGGCGAGGGCGCCACGGCCGCCGTGGTGTCGGGCAACGCGTCGCTCGCGCTCGATGGCGAGGGTGTCAAGGACGCCGCAGCCGCCATGGCCAAGGCCACCGTCGAGGCCAAGACCCTTGCCGAGGAAAAAGAGATCGCCCAGGCCAACCGCTTTCCCAAGCTGTCCCTCGTGGACCTTAAGTACCGCGACTGGGAATCGCCGGTCTACGACGATGCCATCTCGCTGGAGGACTTTGTCGACAGCTTCCGCGCGTTTGCATGCAGCCAGATGAAGCTCTACTACACGCCCGAGATCATCCGCCGCTTTGTGGCCGGCATGGCCGCCTCCAAGCTGCTGATCCTGGAGGGCATCTCGGGTACCGGTAAGACGTCGCTGCCCTACAGCTTTAGCCGCTACCTGGACAATCCCGCGACCATCGTGTCGGTACAGCCGAGCTTTCGCGACCGCACCGAGGTGCTCGGCTACTTTAACGAGTTTTCCAAGCGCTTTAACGAGACCGAGTTCCTGCGCGCCGTGTACGAGGCAGGCCTTCGCCAGGACCCGTCCATGATCGTGCTCGACGAGATGAACCTCGCCCGCGTGGAGTACTACTTTGCCGAGATCCTGTCGGTGCTCGAGATGCCCAGCCACGACGAGTGGGTACTCGATCTGGTCCCCACCCAGTGGGCCGCCGACCCCAAGGCTCTGCACGACGGCAAGCTCACCATCCCCGACAGCCTGTGGTTCATTGGCACGGCCAACAACGACGACTCCACCTTTACCATCACGGACAAGGTGTACGACCGTGCGATTCCCATCGAGCTCAACGAGCGTGCCGACGCGTTTGAGTGCGAGCCGCACGAGCGCGTGCACGTGACGGCCGAGCATCTGCAGTATCTGTTCCAAAAGGCCAAGGTCGAGTACGTGATCGACGAGGAGCTGCTCCAGAAGATGCATAAGCTGGACCAGTACCTGCAGACCCGCTTTAAGCTGGCGTTTGGCAACCGTATCATCAAGCAGATGTACGACTTTATCCCCGTGTACGTGGCGTGCGGCGGCACCGAGCTGGGCGGCATGGACTACATCATCGCCCGCAAGGTGCTCAAGAAGTTTGAGTCCATGAACGTGAGCTTTGTGCGCGACGAGATGAAGGGCCTGATCGAGTACATCGAGAAGACCTTTGGCGAGGGCGGCTTGCCCGATTCCGTCATGTATCTGCAGCGGATCCAGAACTTCTACTAATGCCGTAAGCGCGGGGCGTGGGACAAGACAATCAGTAGCGTTTGCCCTGTGTGGTGTCGCCACGCCCCTTACCGATCGATCCAACCTATGGAGTAACCCATGTCCGAGACCATTCAGGACCTCTATACCAGCTTCTCCGAGCAGATGGAGCCCATCCAGGAGGACAGCCGCTACTTCCGCTATCTGTTTGAGATGGCGCAGGCCTCGGGCACCACGATCGAGCAGCAGCGCGAGGAGCTCGTCAAGGTGGTGGACGAGGAATGGATTAGCATGATCGAGGACTCGCTCGACGCCATCAACACCATTATCGAAAAGCCGCGCCGCTTCATCACCACCGAGGAAGAGGTGGTGCCGGTCTCGCTTGCCAAAAAGATCAGCGCCGACAGCGTCCGTCATCTGAGCCAGAACACGCAGTTCCTGGCGCCGAGCGACGATGGCGGCGTCCATCCCACGCGCATCCTCAACGTCAACACCGTTGAGACGTACGACCTGTACGAGAACCGCTTTATCTACCATCTGATTCAGCGTCTGCTGACGTTTGTGGATAAGCGCACCGACGTGATCTTTTGGTCTACGGGCAACGAGATCCGCAACCGCTTTAAGATGCACAGTAAGATCGACGACGCGTACGAGGAGATCGAGTACAACGTCGAGATGACGGTCAAAAACCGCCAGAGCTTTGCCGAGAACGACGCCGACAACATGGACGTCTTTATGCGCATCGACCGCGTGCGCCGTCTGGTCATGGCGCTGCGCGGCGCGTCATTCTGCCAGATCATGAACGGCTGCAGCGCGGTCCGCAGCCCCATTCAGCGCACCAACCTCATCATGAAAGACCCCAACTACCGCAAGTGCTACCAGCTGTGGCAGTTTATGGAGCGCTACGACAAGGTGGGCTACAACATCGACGTGCAGCAGCAGGCGCTGGCGTTCGATGACGAGTACATGGTGCAGATGTACACCAACCTCATCAACAACTACACCGTCTTTAAGAGCCTGACCGACGACGAGCGCAACCTGCAGGAGCTCGAGAGCGTGCAACACGCGCCGGTGGCGCCCAAGTTTATTAAAGAGATCAAGGAAGAGCAGGTCGATAGCCCCGACCTGCCCGACGTCGAGGTCCGGCGCGTGTTTGTGGAGGAGGTCACGCAGGCCCAGCTCGATGCCGAGCAGGCGCTGGCCGAGGCGCGCGAGCAGATCGAGGAGCTGCAGGGGCAGGTCAAGTCTTGGAAGGTTCAGGCCCATGCGCTGACCGACGAGCGCGACGACCTGGCCGACGAGCTGGACGAGGCAAAGACGCGCGAGCTGGCGTTGACGCAGCGCGCGCAGATTGCCGAGGCTGATGTAGAGGAACTACGCGCTTCGCTGGAGGATGTCGAGGCCGGCAAGAAGGCTGCCGAGAATGCTGCCGTTGAGGCGCGCTCGACCGCGGCGGCCCAGCTTGAGCAGATGCGTGCCGAGGCCGATGCCGAGGTCTCAGTCGCCCGCGCCGACGCAGATGCTAGGGTCGCGGCTGCCGAGCAGACTGCTGCCGAGCAAGTCGCGCGGGTCAAGAGTGAGTCTGCCGCAGCCTTGGCTGCCAAGACAGCTGCCGACGCTGCCGAGCTGCAGGCCGCCAAGGACGCCGCCGCAGCCGAGCTTGCCGGCGTGCGCGAGGCGTCTGCCAAGGAGCTCGCCGAGGTGCATGCCAAGCTGGACGCCGCCAAGCTGCAGATCGAGGAAGTGCGGCTGGCGGCCGAGCGCGATGCCCGTGCCGCGCAGGAGACTGCCGACGTCGCCGCGGCCGAGGCGGAGCAGAAGCTCGCCGACACCGTTGCCGCGGCCGAGGAGAAGGTTGCCGCCGCCCAGCAGGCCGCCGATGCTGCGATCGACGCCGCCCGTGCTGCCGCCGATTCTGCCGTTGAGCAGGCTACGGTGGATGCCAGCGAGAAGGTCGCCGCTGCCGCTGCCGAGCGCGATGCCGCCGCGCGTGCCGCCGAGGAGGCTCGTGCCGACGCCGACGCGCGTATCGCTGCAGCTGAGCTCGAGGCGGGGGAGCGTATTGAGCAGGAACTCGCCGCCGCCAAGGCCGCGCACGAGCGCGAGCTCGAGGCCGCCCGCGCGGAGATGCAGCAACGCTTGGACTCGTTGGCACAGGAGCTGGAGCAGTCCGAGCGCGATCGCGCCCGCGCCGAGCGCCGTGCCGAGGGCAACAGCCTGTCGCGCTATCTGCTGGCTCGCTTGCGCGGAGAGGCCGCCGAGGGCGATGTCGCCACGACCGTTGAGGGAGATGAGACCGACGTTTCGGCATCTGACGCCACTGACGTCGAGCCTTCCGCAAAGGACGCCGACAAGTGATGAAGCACGTGCTCCGCGTGATCAACGTGTTGGCGACCGTGGTGATCCTGGTCGCCTTTGTGGTGTTGCTGCGCACGGTGTTCACGCCCGCTGGTGAGATCCCCACCATCATGGGCTATGGCTTTATGCGTACGCTGACCGGCTCGATGGAGCCGGCGATTCCCGTGCATTCGTTTATCGTCGTCGATACCGACAACAGCCAGGTCTATCAGGTGGGCGACATCATCACCTTCCATTCGTCCGATGACGCGCTGGAGGGTTCGCTCAACACGCATCGCATCGTTGCCGTGGAGGATGCGGCCGACGGCACGCCGGTTTACCGCACCAAGGGCGATGCCAATCCGGTCGAGGACGCCGCGCCCGTGCCCGCCGCCGACGTGGTGGGGCGCGTGGTCTTTGTCTCGGTGGGGCTGGGCGTGGTGGTCTCGTTGCTCACCAATCCGCTGCTGTTCTTTCCGCTTATCGTGGTGCCGCTGATCGTGCTGCTGCTGCTCGAGATTCGCCAT
Organism: Coriobacteriaceae bacterium AF08-21; assembly: GCA_027687465.1. Classification (GTDB taxonomy): domain Bacteria; phylum Actinomycetota; class Coriobacteriia; order Coriobacteriales; family Coriobacteriaceae; genus Collinsella. Next base: position 39,884 of record JAQCQR010000002.1, on the reverse strand, counting down.
ATGGTCAAGACAACGCAAGAGGTGGCACGCGCCGAGGACGAGGCCGCCCTGCGCGCAGCCGTGGAGCAGATTCGCGAAAAACGTCGCCGCGAGCAGGAAGGCCGGGACAGTGCCAAGGACCCAGGCGATGACGATCGTGCCCAGGGGCGTGCGGAAGCCGACCCCGACGCCCTCGACGATTCCAACCACTCGGCATAGCTCATCCGCACCTTTCGTCCCTACAATAGGGACGCTCGTAGATGTTCCGATTCGCCCGCTTTTCCATACCAATATTCGTGCTACAGTTTGAGCGCTTTGTTGCCAATTGATTTCGGGGGAGTGGGATGGAACAGGAGCGCTCGGCGCAGCGTGCACGTGAAAGGGCTTCGGTACCGATGACGGCGGCGGCCGATTTTGTCGTGCCCGAGGGGACTGACGAGCTGAGCCGCAGCACCCGCCGTGCATGGCGCGACCGCCTCAACGACGCCCAGGCGCGCAAGATGGCCCTGGGTACGCTCGCCGCGTTTGCCGGCGGTACGTTTTGGGGTTTTTCTGGCACCAGCGCCAGCTACCTCTTTGACGTGTGCCATATCGAGACGTTTTGGCTGATGAGCGTGCGCCAAGTTATCGCTGGCCTGCTCTTTATGTTCGTTGTGCTCAGAAAAGACCGCGACCGCTTGATCGAGCTGTGGACTACCCCCGCCGATCGCAAGCAGCTTATTCTGTTTACGATCTTTGGTCTGCTGTTCAACCAGCTTTGCTATCTGTCAGCCGTGCGCCTGACCAACGCGGGCACCGCGACCGTCTTCCAGTGCCTGCAGCTGGTGGTCGTCATGGGGTATGCCTGCGTCACCGCGCATCGACTGCCGCGCACGCGCGAGGCTCTTGGCATTTTGCTCGCATTGGGCGGAACGTTTTTGATCGCCACGGGCGGCGACCCCAGTACGCTCAGCATCTCGCCGATGGGCCTGCTCGCGGGCCTTTTGTGCGCAGTGGGCGGTGCCTGCATAGCAATCATCCCTGCCGGAATCCTCAACAAATACGGTAGCCCGGTCGTCACGGGCTCGGCCATGCTTTCGGCGGGAATCGTGATGAGTATCTTTACCCAGCCGTGGGCGCATATGCCGGCGCTCGGCCCCTCGGGTGTCGGCGCGCTCGCGATATTTATTGTGGTGGGGTCGTTCTTCGCCTATATGTTCTACATGCAGGGCGTTAAGGAGATTGGCTCGGTGCGCGCGAGCCTCCTTGGAACCATGGAGCCGGTTTCGGCCACCATCACCAGCGCCCTTATGCTGGGAACGGTGTTTTTGCCCACCGACCTGGCGGGCTTTGCCATGATTATCGCGATGGTGTTTTTGACGGTGTAGCTGGCGCCGCCGCCAGGACGGAAAAGGTGTTGTGCCGCATTTTCGCCAATTGATGTCCGTGTCTGGAGTTTAGCTGTCGATGCTCAAAATGCCATAAACTAGTAACGTTATGGACTTTTTCATTGCGACTCAATTGCGAGGATTTCTTTATGGCTGGTAATCACTTTAAGGGCAGCGATAGCGGCCGTCCTGCAGTTCCGCCGCGTCCGAACGGGGCTGGTAAGGCCGGCACGCCGGGCGGCGCTGGACAGGGCGGTTCCGGTAAGCGCGTGTCCCCGGGCGAGACGGCGATGTTTACCGCTCTGTACGAGCAGTCTCAAAAGGCAAAAAAGACCGGCCGTGCAAGAGGGAATGTCTTTGCGGGCGGTGCAACCTCCGCGTCGCAGCCGAGCGGGGCTCCTTCGGTACCTGCGAACAACGCAGGTGCTGCCAACGCCGCAAATGCCGCCGGCAACGTTAATGCCGGCAAGGCCGCCAACAATACTCCCTCTGCCGGTGGCGCGGGGCTTACGGGTAACCTTGGTACGATTTACACCGGTGCCTCCGAGACTGGCACGTTCGCCCGCCTGGATGATAGCGGTGCCGAGTTTGCGGGCTCGGGTTCCAAGGAAGATTATTACGATTTTGGCTTGAACTACGGTAGCGACGCTTCGTCGAGTTCGACCTCTGACGGTCTGGTCCGTCATCGCCATCGCAAGGGCGAGCGCAAAAAGCGTCACACCGGCGCCATTGTTGCCGCTGTGGTCGCGGTGCTTCTCGTTGCGCTTGGCGCAAGCGGCTTTATGCTGCTTAACTCGGCAAAGACCGTAAAGAGCGAAGCGAAGGAGGCTGTCGAGATCGTCGGTGGCCTTAAGGACAAGGTCACGTCGGGCGATTTTTCGACGCTGCCTGACGACGCGAAGAAGATCGATGAGCTCTGCGACAGCATGAAGGCGGAGACCTCGAGCCCGCTGTGGACGGCGGCTTCGTTTATTCCGGTGTATGGCGGCGACATCAATGCGGCCCGCACCATGATCGACGCCCTGTCCGATGTCTCGAGCAACGCGCTGGTTCCCATGGCCGACAACCTTTCGCAGGCCACGCCCGGCAAGTTGTTTCAGGACGGCATGATTAACGTGTCCGCGCTGCAGGCCGTTGCCGATTCGCTTTCCGATAGCTCAAAGGTGTTCAAGAGCGCCAACGAGAAGGTCCAGGGCATTGGCGATACTCATATTTCCCAAGTGACCGAGCTGGTCGATAAGGCCAAGGACGGCTTTGCCACCCTCAACGGCGCGGTTGACGCGGCGGAGAAGGTCGCCCCCGTCCTTCCCCAGATGCTCGGTGCCAACGGCCAGACGCGCAACTACCTTGTGTACGCCATGAACAACGTCGAGATTCGTGCCTGCGGCGGCTTTGGCGGTTCGCAGGGCCTGATTTCGGTCACCGACGGCCAGATGTCGATTGGCGAGTTTGTTCCCCGCATTGGACTCAGCGAGGATGAGGCAGTCGAGAGCGTCGACGAAGAGGATGAGGCGCTGTTCGGCAACCACAGTAACCTGTACAACTCGGGCAATACCTATTCGCCCGATTGGCCCCGCAACTCGCAGCGTGTCGCAGCCCTGTGGAAATCTCAATATGGCCAGGACGTTGACGGCGTCGTGGGCATTGACCCGGTGTTCCTGCAGTATCTGCTGGGCCTGGTCGGTAACGTGTCGCTGCCCGACGGAACGGTTGTCGACGGCACCAACGCCGCAAAGGTCCTCATGCACGATGTGTACTGGAACTATCCGGTCGAGGAATCGGATGGCATCTTTGCGGCTGTTGCCAGCGCCGCCTTCGACAAGATTCTCGGTGGCATCGGTGACGTCGACGTTACAAAGCTTGTCGGTGCATTCGAGCGCGGTGCCGAAGAGGGCCGTCTGATTGCTTGGATGAGAAACGATGATGAGCAGAATGCCATCAAAGAGACGGGCATTGACGCTTCTCTGCCCGATCCGGATGATCCGAGTGCCGATCCCGTTGCCGGCGTTTACTTTAACAACCTGAGCTTCTCCAAGCTCGACTGGTACCTGAACGCCGATACGCAGATTGGCCAGGGCGTCAAGAACGGCGACGGCACGTGCTCGTATCGCATCACCGTTACCCTGACGAACATCATGACGCAGGAGGAGGCAGGCAAACTGCCCGACTACGTCGCGGCGAGCGCGCCCGATGCCGCGCGCGACGACGAGCGTCTGAATGTCTCGTTGTTTGCCCCGACGGGCGGCAACATTACTGATCTGACTGTCGAGGGCACCCAGTTTGGTCTTGGCGCCGCTACGTGGCATGGAATCCCCTTCTATTCGGGCACCGTTGACCTGCATGCTGGCGAGACGACGACGATCACGTATACGCTGACCACGTCGGCCGAGGCGGGGGACAAGCCGCTTGCGCTGCGTCAGACTCCTACATGCCAGGCGGCTCGCGACAGCGCGTCGGCGTAGGGTTTTTCTGGTAGCGCAGATAATCGAGTACCATTTTGGGGCGGACAGGCAATCTGTCCGCCCCTATTTTGTAAGGAGAGCGCATGAAGTACTTTGGCACCGACGGCTTTCGCGGTGAGGCCAACGTTGGGCTGACGGTAGAGCACGCTTATAAGATTGGCCGTTTTGTGGGCTGGTATTACGGCGCCAACCGCGAGCGCAAGGCGCGCGTGATCGTGGGCAAGGACACCCGTCGCTCGAGCTATATGTTCGAGGCGGCGCTGGTGAGCGGCCTGGTCGCGAGCGGTGCGGACGCCTATATGCTGCACGTGATCCCCACGCCGGGCGTAGCGCATCAGACCGTGGAAGGCTGCTTCGATTGCGGCATCATGATCAGCGCGAGCCACAACCCGTTTTGCGATAACGGCATTAAGCTCGTCAATAGCGACGGTTTTAAGATGGACGAGGACGTACTGGAGCTCATCGAAGACTACATCGATGGCAAGAGCGAGGTACCGCTGGCCACGGGCAACCACATCGGCGCCACGGTGGACTATATGCAGGGCCGCAACCGCTACATCGCTTCGCTCATCGCCAGCGCGAACTTTTCGTTGCAGGGCGTCAAGATCGGTATCGACTGCGCCAACGGCTCGGCTTCCTCGGTGGCCAAGCCGGTGTTTGACGCGCTCGGTGCCGACGTGCGCGTGATCAACGCCGCGCCCGATGGCTTTAACATCAACGTCGACTGCGGCTCCACGCATATGGAGCGCCTGCAGCGCCACGTGGTGGAGCAGGGGCTGGACGTGGGCTTTGCCTACGACGGCGATGCCGACCGCTGCCTGGCCGTGGATGAGCGCGGTCGCGTGGTAGACGGCGACCAGATCCTGTACGTGTGCGGCGTGTATCTGAACAAGCACGGGCGACTCTCGGGCGGTACCGTGGTGCCGACGATTGCCAGCAACTTTGGCCTGGTCAAGTCGCTGGAGCTTGCCGGTCTGAGCGCCGTGACCAGCGGCGTGGGCGACCGTCACGTGTATGCCAAGATGCGCGAGGGCGGCTACAGCCTGGGTGGCGAGCAGACGGGCCATACGATCTTTGGCGATATCGAGCGCACGGGCGACGGCATTATGACCTCGCTGCGCGTGATGGAAGTGATTCGTGCCGAGCGCGAGACGCTCTCGCAGCTCACGGCTCCGTGCAAGCTGCTGCCGCAGGCGCAGGTGGCCGTGCACGTGGCGGACAAGGACGCCGCGCTCGAGAACATGGGCGTGCAGAACGCCATCGCCGAGGCCGAGGCTGCGCTGGCAGGCGATGGCCGCGTACTGGTGCGCAAGAGCGGAACCGAGTCGGTGATCCGCGTTTTGGCCGAAGCGCCCGACCAAGCATCCGCCGATGCTGCCATGAAGCGCATCGCCAACGCGCTCGAGGCTTTATAGCTACGCGGTTTTACCAAACCGCGTAGCTGCTCGACGCTGCAAACGCCCCTAAGCGGCAATCTGGCGTTCAATTTCAAGGGCGCGACCAGAAGGTCAGCGCCCTTTCATTTCACGTTATCTTGCTCGCTTGGGGTCGTTTTCTCTGACGTTGCCAAGACATTAGCGTCAACGAGCTACTCATTGGGGACAGTCTTTACCGATTGGCCGGTTTGCTGGCCGGATGGGCAAGGACTGTCCCCAACTGCCGGCAGAAAAGGAACGTCCCTAACTGCCGGCCTTCAAGGCCTTACAGCTGGTAGAGCGTGGTGAACTTGTCCTGCAGGTAGCTGCAGTAGTAGCGGGCATCGAACGCCATGCCGCAGGCGCCCTTGATGAGCTCCGGCGCGTCCTTGGCGCGGCCCCACTGCCAAATGTGCTCGCCCAGCCAGGCGCGGACGGGCGCCAGATCGCCGCTCGCGCAGGCACCGGTAAGGTCGACGCCGTCGCGGCACATGGCCGGCACAAACATGGCATCGTAGGCGCTACCCAGCGCATACGTGGGGAAGTAGCCAAACGAACCGCCGCTCCAATGCGTATCCTGCAGGCAGCCGTGCGTGTCGTCGGGAACGGGAATGCCCAGGTACTCGTCCATAAAGCGGTTCCAAAGCGCGGGGATGTCCTTGGCCGCAGCCTCGCCGGCAAACAGCATACGCTCAATCTGGTAGCGCACCATAATATGCAGCGGATAGGTGAGCTCGTCGGCCTCGGTGCGGATCAACGACGGCTGCGCGATGTTCACGGCGCGGTAGAGCGTGTCTTCGTCGACGTCGCCGTAGACCTCGGGCGCGTGACGACGCAGCACCTCGAGCAGCGGGCCCATAAAGGCGCGGCTGCGACCCACGGTGTTCTCGAAAAAGCGGCTCTGGCTCTCGTGGATGCCCATGGAGGTGCCGCCCTCCAGGCAGGTGCGCGCGTAGGCGGGATTGACGCCCAGCTCGTACATGGTGTGCCCCGCCTCGTGGATGATGCTGTAGACGTTGGAGATGCAGTCGTCCTCGTAGATGTGCGTCGCGATGCGCGCATCACCCACGGCAAAGCCCTCGCTAAACGGATGCTCGGTAAAGGCAAGCGTGGTGTCGTCCAGGTCCAGGCCGACAAGCTTCATAAGGTCGAAGCTCATGGCGCGCTGGGCAGCCTCGGGCACGTGGGCGTGCAAAAAGTCGGCAGCCGGCTGCTGGCCGCGCTCGCCGATGGCGTGCACGAGCGGCACGACCGTGGCCTTGACCTCGTCGCAAAACGCGTCGAAGCTCTTGGCGGAAAGGCCGCGCTCGTACTGGTCGAGCCAAACGTCGTATGGATCGCGCTTGGGGTCCATGAGCTCGGCCTGATGCTTAAGTTGGGCGACGATTCTATCCACATAGGTCTCAAAGCTCGCCCAGTCGTTGGCTGCCTTGGCCTTGCGCCACACGGCGTCCGCCTCGCAGGTGAGCCTGGTCCAGGCCTCGGCTTCTTCGGTGGGGATGGCACTGGCCTCACGTTGATCGCGGCCGAGCACACGGATCTCGTCGAGCAGCTGAGGGTCGTCGATTTTGCCGCCGGCGACGGTCTCGCGCGCTAACGAGCGTACGAGCTCAACGGACTTCTCGCTGGTCAGCAGCTTGTGATGCTCGCCGGCAAGCGTGCCCATGGCGTCGGCACGCGCTGCTGCGCCGTTGGCGGGGGCAATGGTCGCGCCGTCAAACTCGGCAATCTTGAGCAGGTACTCACGAGTCCACAGCTTGCCTTCGAGCTTGCGGAATTTTTTGACGGCCTTATCGACCTTCATGCCTTTGGATGTCTTGCCCGCTGCAGGCTCGGCCTTCTTATCGAGTTTCTTTCCCATACCATATCCTTGATCTCGTGAGCCGAGCGCTTCGGGTGGGCGCGCGGCCAGTTTGCACAGCTACCTGCCTTGTACCCAGTGCGAACAAAACGGAACGCGGCGATGCACACGCAGAATGTGTTATCCTATAGCCCAATGCGTTGACGGAGAGGGTTTTGCCCGCCGCGTCGCCGGCAAGAGAGGGAAGGTCATGGGCTGCGAGCCTTCCTGCGGTGACAAGGGCCAAGCGTTCACTCCCGAGCAGCGACCTCAACGGGCACGCGGCCAGCGGCGGCGAAGCCCCAGTAGGGAAGCCGTGAGCCTCGCGACAAGGGGCACAGAGTGGGCGCGGCGGGCCAGACATCCGCCGGGTCAAACAAGGTGGTACCGCGGAATTCAACCGTCCTTGGGCAATGCACATGCCCGAGGGCGGTTTTTTTGTTACCGAACCGGGCCGCACATCCGCAGCTCCGGGTGGCTCCAGCCGCCGCGGCAAGTGGATGCGCGAGAGACGAAAGGGAAGACATGAGTCTGATTGATGATCTGGTCAAACTCGAGGAAGAGGCCAAGGAGCTCGTCGCAGGCGCCGATGACGCCGCCAAGCTCGAGGCTGCGCGTGTTGAGCTGCTCGGTCGCAAGGGTCGTATCACCGGCTTGATGCGCATGATGGGCAAGCTCGCCCCCGAGGATCGTCCCGTGATGGGCAAGCGCGCCAACGAGATGCGCCAGCTGATCGAGGGCATGCTCGACGAGCGAAACACCGAGATGAAGGCCGCCGCCCTCAAGCGCGCACTCGAGCACGACGCCGTCGACATCACGCTGCCGGGCATCCGTCCGCAGATCGGCCACCAGCACCTGATCAAGCAAATCATCGAGGAGGCCGAGGACATCTTCTGCGGCATCGGCTACACCGTCGAGTCCGGCCCCATGGTCGACACCTCTTACTACAACTTCACCGCGCTCAACGCTCCCATGGACCACCCGAGCCGCTCGGCCCGCGATACCTTCTACGTGGTCGACAACAACCCCGGCAGCGTCGCGCACCCCGAGGCTCACGCCCACGGCGAGTCCGACGTGCTGCTGCGCACCCAGACTTCGGGCGTGCAGATCCACACTATGGAGTCGCAGAAGCCGCCCATCTACATGATCTGCCCGGGCACCGTCTACCGTCCCGACACGGCCGATGCCTGCCACCTGCCGCAGTTCAACCAGATCGAGGGCCTGGTCGTCGACGAGGGCATCACCTTTGGCGACCTGAAGGGCACGCTCGACTACTTTGTTAAGTGCATGTTTGGCGAGGATCGCAAGACGCGTTACCGCCCGCACTTCTTCCCCTTCACCGAGCCCAGCTGCGAGGTGGACGTGAGCTGCCACGTGTGCGGCGGCAAGGGCTGCAACTTCTGCAAGCACAGCGGCTGGATCGAGATCTTGGGCTGCGGCATGGTCGACCCCAACGTCCTGATCAACTGCGGCATCGATCCCGAGAAGTACACCGGCTTCGCCTTTGGCATTGGCGCCGAGCGCGTCGCGGCCCTGCGCTACGACCTGCCGGACCTCAGAACGCTCATGACGGGCGATATGCGCTTCCTGAACCAATTTTAGGCTTGCCCAGGCACCCCATCTTGGCGTTCAAACCGTCGCTCGCGTACCTTTAGTACGCGTCGCTCCTCTTTCACGCCAACCTGGGGCACCTGGACAACCCTAAGGCGAACGTCTTCATTTGATATTCCTCCCTTTGCGGAGATTAAGAACTAGGAGAGCTACATGCGCGTTTCTTACGACTGGCTCAAGACCATGATCGATATTCCGGAGGATCCCAAGACCCTTTCGGACGAATATATCCGTACCGGCACCGAGGTCGAGGCGATCGACACCGTGGGCGAGTCCTTCGACCACGTGGTGACCGCCAAGGTGCTCACCAAGGCCCCACACCCCGATAGCGACCACATGTATGTGTGCTCGGTCGATGTGGGCGACAAGAATCTCGACGCCGACGGCAACCCTGCTCCGCTGCAGATCGTCTGTGGCGCGCAGAACTTCGAGGCCGGCGACCACATCGTCACGGCCATGATTGGCGCCGTGCTTCCCGGTGACGTCAAGATCAAGAAGAGCAAGCTTCGCGGCGTCGTGTCCATGGGCATGAACTGCTCCGCGCGCGAGCTCGGCCTGGGCGGCGACCACTCCGGCATCATGATCCTGCCCGAGGACACGCCCTGCGGCATGCCGTTTGCCGAGTACGTGGGCTCGAGCGACACCGTGCTCGACTGCGAGATCACGCCCAACCGTCCCGACTGCCTGTCCATGATCGGCATGGCCCGCGAGACCGGCGCCATCTTCGATCGCGATTTCCACGTTGAGCTGCCCGCCATCAAGGCGGAGACTGGCCGCGCGACCGACGACGAGCTTTCCGTCGAGATTGCCGACGAGGGCCTGTGCGACCGCTATGTCGCCCGCATCGTGCGCAACGTGAAGGTCGGCCCGTCGCCCGACTGGATGGTCAAGCGCCTTAACGCCCTGGGCGTGCGTCCGCACAACAACATCGTCGACATCACCAACTACGTGATGATGCTCACCGGTCAGCCGCTGCACGCCTTTGACCTGGACACCTTTGCCGAGCGCGATGGCCACCGTCGCGTGGTGGTTCGCGCCGCCCAGCAGGATGAGAAATTCACGACGCTCGATGGCGAAGAGCGCGTGCTCGACGCCGGCATGGGCCTTATCACCGACGGCGAGCGCCCCGTGGCGTTGGCCGGCGTTATGGGCGGCATGGATTCCGAGATCGAGGACGACACCGTCGACGTGATGGTCGAGAGCGCTTGCTTCAACGCCGGTCGCACCTCGCACACCAGCCGCGATCTGTCGCTGATCTCCGACGCCTCCATTCGCTTTGAGCGCCAGGTTGACGAGACTGGCTGCGTGGACGTCGCCAATGTGACGTGCGCGCTTATCGAGGAGATCGCCGGCGGCGAGGTCGCCCCCGGCTATGTGGACGTGTTCCCCGCGCCCAAGACCATCGACAGCATTAGGCTGCGCCTGGCCCGCGTGCATGCCATCTGCGGTGCCGACATCGAGCCCGACTTTATCGAGCGTTCGCTCACCCGTCTGGGCTGCACCGTCGAGCGCGACGGCGAGGACTTCATGGTCACGCCGCCGAGCTTCCGTCCCGACCTGCCGCGTGAGATCGACCTGATCGAGGAGGTCCTGCGCCTGTGGGGCATGGGCCGCGTGACGGCGACCATCCCGGCTGCCAAGAACCACATCGGCGGCCTGACCCGCGAGCAGAAGCTCACCCGCAAGGTCGGCGAGATCCTGCGCGCCTGTGGCCTCAACGAGACCACGACCTTTGGCTTTGCCGCCCCGGGCGACCTGGAGAAGATCGGTATGTCCACCGAGGGCCGCGGCTGCCCCGTGGTTCTCATGAACCCGCTGGTGGCCGAGCAGACCGAGATGCGCCGCTCGCTGCTGCCGGGTCTGCTGCAGTCTGTGGCCTACAACGAGGCCCACGGCACGCCTAACGTGCATCTGTACGAGGTCGGCAGCCTGTTCCACGGTCGCGAGAACGCCAGCCTGCCCAAGGAGACCAAGTCCGTGGCGGGTGTGCTCTCGGGTCAGTGGAGCGAGCAGTCTTGGAACATGAAGTACCGCAAGCTGCGTTTCTTCTTTGGCAAGGGCATTGTCGAGGAGCTGCTCGCCCAGCTGCGCATCGAGAAGGTCCGCTTCCGTCCCGTCGAGGGCGAGGGCTATGCCTTTTTGCAGCCGGGCCGTGCGGCTGAGGTTCTGTCCGGCGGCACCGTGCTGGGCTGGGTCGGCGAGATTCACCCCGAGGCGCGCGAGGCGATGGGCATCGATGAGGTCGTCGTTGCCTTTGAGCTCGATCTGGACAAGCTGATCAAGGGCGCCCGCAACCAGGAGAACTATCGCGAGTTCTCGCAGTACCCGGCTGTTGAGCACGATCTTGCCATTGTGGTCGACAACGCCGTGACTTGTGAGGATCTTGAGCGCCGCATTACGAGCGCCGGCGGTAGGTTGCTCGAGGGCGTGCGCCTGTTCGACGTCTACCGCGATCCCATCCGCATCGGAGCGGGCAAAAAGTCCATGGCCTTTGCGCTTACGTATCGCTCCGACGACCACACGCTTACCAGCGAAGAGGTCGAGAAAGCGCACCAGAAGATTGTCACCAAGGTATGCAAAGGCGTAAACGGCGAGGTCCGCGGCTAGGGCTTGCGATGGGGGGCGTAGGGCCTGATGGCGGTTGCTGCGGAGCTCTGCGCGACCGCGGTGTTCGGAATAAGGCATCGCTGACCCTGCATATATGACACGCGCATTACAAAACGGCGTGCTGCTTTTGTGGCGGCGCGCCGTTTTGCTATCATAGCCTGCGGCGTGTTACGAATCATCTAGCTCGTAACACTGATGAAATGGTTCAAGCGGCGCTGCAATCCCATGTGCCGGCAACCGGGAGGCGTATATGCACATTCCAGATAACTACCTGTCCCCGCAGACCGATGCCGTTATGGCGGTGGCGATGGTGCCCGTATGGGTTCACTGCATCAAGAAAGTGCGCGCCACGCTCGATCGCGAGCATATGGCCTTTCTGGGTATTTGCGCTGCGTTCTCCTTTTTGCTCATGATGTTCAACGTGCCGCTGCCCGGCGGCACCACTGGTCACGCCGTCGGCGGCGCGCTCATCGCGCTGCTGCTAGGCCCGGAGGCCGCGGCCATCGCGGTTTCGGTCGCGCTGGCGTTGCAGGCGCTGCTGTTTGGCGACGGCGGCGTTCTGTCCTTTGGCGCCAACTGCTTTAACATGGCCTTTGTGCTGCCGTTTACCGCTGCTATCGTGTTCCGTGCGCTCAACAGCCGTCTGCACGACAAGAGCTGGGGCACCTCGGTTTCGGCCATCGTGAGCGGCTGGGTCGGCCTGTGCCTGGCGGCCCTGTGCGCGGCAATCGAGTTTGGTATTCAGCCGATGCTCTTCACCAACGCTTCGGGCGCTCCGCTGTACTGCCCCTTCCCGCTGTCCGTGGCTATTCCTGCCATGTTGATCCCGCATATGCTGGTTGCCGGCGTGGTCGAGGGCGTGGCGACGGCCGCCATCTATGGTTTCATTAAGAAGACGGCGCCGAGCGTTATCGTCGGGCCCGAGGCCGTCGATGGCCAGCTTGCTGCCGAGAGCGCTGCCGCTAAGAAGACCTCGCTGGTCCCCACGCTCATCCTGGTCGCCGTGCTTGTTGTGGCCACGCCGCTGGGCCTGCTGGCCACGGGTGACGCATGGGGCGAGTGGGACGCCGAGGGCGCCGCGACTGCCGTTCAGGAGGCTGGCGACGACAGCCTGCAGGCTTCGGTCGGCCTCGATACCCCGACCTTTGCCGATGCCCTGCCCACGGTCGATTATCTGCAGGCCTATTCCGAGGAGCAGGGTCTTGGCTTTGCCGGCCAGGCTGCGATGTATATTCTTTCGGGCGTGATTGGCGTGGCGGTGCTGACCATCGCATTTCGCCTGGTCTCGCTGACGGTCAAGGAAAGCGGTGCTCATGGCAATAGCCGAGCTGCCTAGCTGGCTTGCGGTCGAGCAGCGATACGAGCCCGCGGGGGCTCGGCATCGTGTGATGCAAAAGAATGTCCTACACCTGGCGAGCCTGCTTGAGCGGGTTCGCCTGGGTGGAGGCGCGCACGAGGGCGGGTCGATGGTCGACCGCGCCCTTTCTTGCGTTTCGGCTCCGGTGCGCCTGGTGGGGATGTTCGTCTGCGTTCTGTGCGTGTGCCTGACACAGAGCCCGCTGTACCTCATGTTGATGGCGGCTATCGCGCTGGTGCTCGTTGCCGTGCGCCCCGTACGCGGGCTGCGGGCAACCTTTGTGCCGGCGCTTGGCGCTGCGGGGCTCGCGGTGGTTTTGGCACTGCCTGCCCTGCTGCTGGGCGCGTCTGCCACGGGCGCCATGCTCAAGATCGCGCTCAAGACCTTCATTAATGTGTCGCTGGTGCTGGGCGTTTCATGGACGCTTACCTGGAGCCGCATGTCGGCGGCGCTCAAAATGTTGCACCTGCCCGACGAGGTCATCTTTACTTTCGATATGGCGCTCAAGCATATCGAGGTGCTGGGACGCACGGCGCACGATCTGTGCGAATCGGTCATGCTGCGCAGCGTGGGTCGTGCGCCTGCGGGTTTTTCGCGCACCGACTCGCTGGCGGGTATCATGGGCATGACGTTTATCAAGGCGATGGAATGTAGCCACGCGATGGACGAGGCTATGCTTTGCCGCGGCTTTGCCGGTGCGTATCCGGCGCCCGCGCGCGCCGGGTTTGGCTGGCGCGATGCGGTCTATGCGGCCGGCGTGGCACTGCTGGCAGTGTTGTGCGCCGTGCTGTAGGCGCTGCTGGTTCTTGCTGGGGATGCAAATAGGGAAGGGCGACGTTTTGACGATCGATATGAATAGTGCGGCGGGCACGAACGGTGCGGGCGGCGAGGCCGCGCCGCTCATCGAGCTGCGCAACGTGGTGTTCTCATATACGGGGCATACGGTGGTCGACGGCGTTTCGCTGCAGGTCGATCGTGGTGAACTCGTTGCCCTGCTTGGTCCTAACGGTTGTGGCAAGACGACGATCATGCGCCTTATTAACGGCCTTGAGCTCACGGACGCGGGTGCGTACCTGTTCGATGGGCGCGTGGTCGATGCGGCATATCTCAAGGATTCCGCAGCCGCTCAGCGTTTTCATCAGCGCGTGGGCTTTGTGTTCCAGAATGCCGACGCCCAGCTGTTCTGTGCCACGGTGGGCGAGGAAGTTGCTTTTGGTCCCGCGCAGATGGGGCTGCCGACAGACGAGCTCGAGTGCCGCGTCCGCGATGCCATGGAGCTGTTCCAGGTTGCCGATCTGGTCGATGCCTCGCCCTATCAGCTTTCGGGCGGGCAAAAGAAGCGCGTTGCGCTGGCGGCAGTCGTATCGATGAACCCCGATATCCTAGTGCTCGATGAGCCCACCAACGGGCTCGATGAGGACTCGTGCGACATCGTAGTCAACTTTTTGCTGGCCTACGTTGCTGCCGGTAAGACGGTTTTGATGAGTACGCACCATCAAGATTTGGTGCGCCGCTTGGGGGCCCGTGCCATCTATATCGATCGATATCACCATGTGGTCGAGGCGCCTTCGCCGTCGTATGGAACCGAGAGCGGTGCTGCGGAATAGTTGCTGCGTAGAGGATGCGTAGCCGCCCGCGCGGCTTTGCCGTGATGGTATAGTTATCCAGGTTTTTTATGGGGGTGGCTATGCCAAGCTGGAACATTCATATCGCTCAAACGGAGCGCTTGCTGACACGTGCTAGCGTGCTTGCCGATAGCGTGCGCGACCGCAATGCCTTTTTGTTTGGCTGCGTGGTTCCGGATATCTTTGTGGGCTACATGGTTCCCGGCATTGCCGATCCCATCCCGTACCGCATCACGCACTTTGCTAAGCCCGAGCCTATCCCCAAACCACGCGAGCACGAGTTCTGGGATACCTATGTGACGCCGCTGCTTAAAAGTTTGCCCACCGGTGCGCCAGCCGCGGCGACCTCGATTATCGAGGAGCGCGAGCGACTGAACCGCGTGCACTATCCCCAGCGCTACAAGGATGCCGAGCCGGTTGCCGGTCCCGGCGCCTGTGAGTTCTCGCTTGCGTCCGAAGATGTGGCGCAGTCGCTGCTCGATTTAACGCTGGGCGTCTGGTCGCATCTGGTGGCCGATACCGTATGGAATACGCGCGTGAATCAGTACCTGGAGACGCACGGCGGCAAGCCGTGCGAGGAATTCCGCATTAAAAAGCAGGGCGATTTTGACTGGTTTGGTAAGACGCTCGGCATTGTTTCCATCCCGCGTGCGACCGATCGTCTGTATACCGCTGCGGCACGTTTTGGGCAGTATCCCATCCATAAGGAGTATGTGCTCAAGACCATCGGCGTTATGCACGAGATTGTGCGCGAAAACCCCGGTGAGCCCGATCATCCGCCATACCGCCTGCTAACTGAGGAGTTTTTCGATGCAACGTTTACCGAGGTCATCGAGCTGACCGAGGTGGGCTTTGCGACTCGCGTTGCCGCTTCTGACGTCCCCGCAGTCCCTCTGATCACTAGCTGCTAGCTGGCCGGCTTGACGGCGAACAGCTCATCCCAATCGACCAATAGCTCCCGCCGCAGGGCATCTTCGGTGGTGCGTTTCTGATCGGTCTTTGGGATGTAGGGGAGCCCTGCCTTTTTATGGATGAGTTCGGCGATGTTGTTAAAGCTCTTCGTGTCTTTGATTTGCTCATAGGTTATCTGGATAACGTCATAGCCCATGCTTGTGAGGGCGGTGGTGCGCTCGGCATCGGAGAGACTTGCGGCTTCGCCATCGTGGGCGGAGCGGCCTTGGCATTCCAAGATGACGCCCATGCTGTCGGTGTTGCTCTCGATGAGGATATCGGCGTAGCAGCAGGTTTTGTCATACAGTGAGCGCGCGGCGTCGCTAAGTGGGATGCGCACGTTGTTTGCGATGTTGATGCCCATGCCGCCCTCGTTGCGGGGGAGCGAGACAAGCATAGAGGTCTGTACTTCGAAGGGCGAGGCGGTCTGCCCCGTCATGTGCTCGGCCGCCCAGCGCAGTTGTTTAACGCCGCGCAGGCCTGCAGCCTGCTTGGCGAACGCGGCGATATCCGCCGCGCTGAGGAGCGGCGGGCGCTTCCACAAATTGGTGTCATTGCCCTTGGCGTCGACAACACGCTCCCAACCGCAGTTGGATGGAATGAGCTTAAGCGAAATGGCTTCATCGAGTTGTTGTTGCGTTCGCTCGCAGGGCGTAAACACTGCAAAGGAGCCGCACATCTCGTAGCAAGCCATGAGTAACTGGTTGCGTGAGACCTGCGTAGCAAGGCTGAGCAGCGTAAACTCGGGCGACGTGACATCAAATCCATGTTCAGTTTGCCTAAACGACCCGGGAGGCGGCTCTTGGGTCAGGAGGTGCGATTTAAACAGGCTTCGCGACCCGGATTGTGCTCGAGTGAATACAAGCCTGTGAAGCGGTGCGTGAAGCAGGTCTTTTACAACTGCATGACTTCCGAGGCCGCAACATCTGCGATCCATATTGCCAAGGCTAATAGCGGGGTAAAGCCCTAATACCTGCGGCGGGATACGGTGATAGTAAAAAGCGGATTGACCGCAGAGCGTCAGGTCCATGATATCCTCCTGGTCGAAATGTGCTTTTGGACCGTGCGATGCCAGCGTCAATTCGGAAGTATGCGGCAAAATCTGAACCCTGTGAGCAGACCTGGCTTTTGAGGCCAGTTTATCAGGCATTTTGTTGCGAAAAAACGGGGTGTGCTCGGAGGTCTCAGAATTTGCCGCATACTTCCGAAAACGCGGTCGATCTGGCTCTTGCTAAAACGATTTAGCAGCGTCGGGTAAGGTGTGGTTTCGCCATCGGGCGAACACTTTTAGCGCTTGGGACTTTATTTTTGGGCCTCGAAAGGTGGATTTCGCGCTTTTGGTAAAGAAATGGGTGCGTGTTTTGTCGTGTGCCGGCATTGACACAGAAAAAGGGCCCGGAAGGCGAAGCCTTCCGGGCCCTTTGCAATGCAAACATGCTTGCAAGTACGACTTAACGCACCTGAGCGACGTAAGCGACGTTGGTCGAGGAGACCTTGTCCTCGAGCTGGACGCTCATGCGGGGATCGCCGGCGGTAGCGACGGTCAAATCGCCAGCCTCGACGTAGCCGAGCTTCTTAGCGGTCTCGATCGCCTTGACGATCGTGCCGTTGACGGTGCCCTGGGTAATCTCGGCCTGGTGCGGGATAACGCCCCAGTACATGATCATCTGCTGGACGGCCCACTCGTGGCGGGAGAACGCGCAGATCGGCATGTTGGGGCGGAAGTGCGAGATCAGGCGAGCGGTACGACCGGTGGTCGTCGGCACGGTGATGCACTTGGCGCCAACGGTGGTGGCCATGTTCACAGCGGACATACCCACAACGTTGTTGACAACGCGGGTGCCGTGAGCATCGGCCGGAACCTCGAGCGGAGCGTGAGCCGGGAGGTACTTCTCGGTCTCGAGAGCAATGCTGGCCTGCATCTTAACGGCCTCGACCGGGTACTTACCGGCAGCGGACTCGCCAGAGAGCATAACGGCGTCGGTGCCGTCGTAGATGGCGTTAGCAACGTCGGCAACCTCGGCGCGCGTCGGGCGCGGGTTCTGCTGCATGGAGTCGAGCATCTGCGTAGCGGTGATAACGGGCTTGTAGGCCGCGTTGCACTTGGCGATGATCTCCTTCTGGATGTGCGGAACAAGCTCGGGCTTGATCTCGATGCCCAGGTCGCCACGGGCGACCATGATGCCGTCGGAAGCCTCGAGGATCTCGTCGAAGTTCTCGACGCCCAGGGCACACTCGATCTTCGGGAAGATCGTCACGTGCTCGCCACCGTTCTCGCGGCAAAGCTTGCGGATGCCGCGGACGGACTCGCCGTCACGGATGAAGGAAGCGGCGATGTAGTCGATGTTCTCGGTCAGGCCAAAGAGGATGTCCTGACGATCCCGCTCGGTGATGGCGGGCAGCGAGATGTTGACGTTGGGCATGTTGACGCCCTTGCGCTCGCCGATCAGGCCGTCGTTCTTAACGATGCAGGTCATGTCCTGGCCACTGACGGACTCGACCTCGAGGGCAACCAGGCCGTCATCGATCAGGATGAGGGAGCCCTTCTCGACCTCGGAAGGCAGAGCCAGGTAGTCGAGGGAGATGTGCTCAGCGGTGCCGTGGAAATCCTCGGACGTGGGCTGAGCGGTGACGACGATCTTATCGCCGGTCTTGACGGCAACCTTCTTGCCGTCGACCAGAAGGCCGGTGCGGACCTCGGGGCCCTTGGTGTCGAGCAGGATGCCGACAGGCAGACCGAGCTCCTTGGAAATACGGCGGACGCGCTCGATGCGACCGTGGTGCTCGTCGTAGGAGCCGTGCGAGAAGTTAAAACGGGCGACGTTCATGCCCGCCTTGATCATCTCGCGGATGGTCTCGTCGCTATCGCAGGCGGGACCCATGGTGCATACAATCTTAGTGCGCTTGTACATTCAGACCTCCATCTGACATCGTCTTGCGCTGATAGATAAACCATAAGAAATAAAACCGAGAAGATTATAACGAAATGCCGACCGAATACCCCAAAAAATCGACCGTATGCCGAAATGGAAGTTCATTTTTTGCGGGAAAAACGGTATATGAAAAATCTTTACCAACCACTCCAACCGCTGCTATCTGGGAGATATGTCAGTTTGGCGATGTGCCGAAGAAAAAACGTTTTACCAATGTTGAGCATCACACGGTCTGCACCGTTGCGTGCGGACCATATTTCCAAACCGATTGTTTTGGCTAGACGCGTCGCTTTGGGGTACCATAGCTCCACTATCAACTGCCGCTCAGCACGGCAGCCTTGATGAGCCCTTGCCCTTCTCCTGGGAATTATGATCGGGCATCAATCTGCTGAGTGGCCCGAATCCCAGGAGGGGACTCTATATGCAAAAGGAATACCTGTCCGCCGCGGCGGAGGTGCTCAGCGACCAAGGTGTCGATGAGAACCTCGGCCTGAGCAACGACGAGGCGTCTTCGCGCCTCGCCAAGACAGGCCCTAACAAGCTCGAGGAAGCCGAGAAGACGCCGCTGTGGAAGCGCTTCTTTGAGCAGATGGCCGACCCCATGGTCATCATGCTGATCGTTGCCGCCGTCATCAGTGCGCTCACGGGCATGGTCAAGGGCGAGCCCGACTTTGCCGATGTTGCCATCATCATGTTCGTCGTTATCGTCAACTCGGTGCTGGGCGTGGTCCAGGAAGCCAAGAGCGAGGAGGCCCTCGAGGCCCTGCAGGAGATGAGTGCGGCGCAGTCCAAGGTGCTGCGCGACGGCAAGCTCGTGCACCTGCCGAGCGCCGAGCTCGTGCCCGGCGACGTGATCATGCTCGAGGCGGGCGACTCCGTCCCGGCCGACTGCCGCGTGCTCGAGAGCGCCACGATGAAGATCGAAGAGGCCGCGCTCACCGGCGAGTCCGTGCCCGTAGAGAAGCACGCCAACGTGATCGAGCTCGCTGCGGGCACCGATGACGTGCCGCTCGGCGACCGTAAGAACATGTGCTATATGGGCTCCACCGTCGTGTACGGCCGTGGTCGCGCCGTCGTGGTCGGCACCGGCATGAACACCGAGATGGGCAAGATCGCCGGCGCCCTGGCCGAGGCCAAGGAAGAGCTCACGCCGTTGCAAGTGAAGCTCGCCGAGCTCAGCCGCATCCTTACCATTATGGTTATCGTCATCTGCGTCGTCATCTTTGGCGTTGATATCATCCGCCACGGCGTGGGCAACGTTCTTACCGACCCGACCGCCCTGCTCGATACCTTTATGGTCGCCGTCTCGCTCGCCGTCGCTGCCATCCCCGAGGGCCTGGTCGCCGTCGTGACCATCGTGCTATCGCTTGGCGTGACCAAGATGGCTAAGCGCCAGGCAATCATCCGCAAGCTCTCTGCCGTCGAGACTCTCGGCTGCACGCAGACCATCTGCTCCGACAAGACCGGTACCCTTACCCAAAACAAGATGACCGTCGTCAAGCACGAGCTCGCTGCGCCTAAGGAGAAGTTCCTGGCCGGTATGGCCCTTTGCTCCGATGCCCAGTGGGACGAGGAGCTGGGCGAGGCCGTGGGCGAGCCGACCGAGTGCGCACTCGTCAACGACGCCGGCAAGGCTGGCCTCACCGGCCTGACTGCCGAGCATCCGCGCGTGGGCGAGGCCCCGTTCGACTCGGGCCGCAAGATGATGTCCGTGATCGTCGAGACCCTGGATGGCGAGTACGAGCAGTACACCAAGGGCGCGCCCGACGTGGTGATCGGCCTGTGCACCCATATCTACGAGGGCGAAAAGGTCGTCCCGCTGACCGAGGAGCGTCGCGCCGAGCTCGTGGCCGCCAACAAGGCCATGGCCGACGAGGCTCTGCGCGTGCTGGCGCTGGCAAGCCGCACCTACACCGAGGTCCCGAGCGACTGCAGCCCCGCTGCGCTCGAGCACGACCTGGTCTTCTGCGGCCTGTCCGGCATGATTGACCCTGTCCGCCCCGAGGTCGCCGACGCCATCCGCGAGGCGCACGATGCCGGTATTCGCACCGTCATGATCACGGGCGACCACATCGACACCGCCGTGGCCATCGCCAAGCAGCTGGGCATCGTCACCGATCGCAGCCATGCCATCACCGGTGCCGACCTCGATCGCATGAGCGACGAGGAACTCGACGCGCACATCGAGGACTACGGCGTGTACGCCCGCGTCCAACCCGAGCACAAGACACGCATCGTCGAGGCTTGGAAGTCGCGCGACCAGATCGTGGCCATGACGGGCGACGGCGTCAACGACGCCCCGTCCATCAAGCGCGCCGACATCGGCGTGGGCATGGGCATCACCGGTACCGACGTCACCAAGAACGTCGCCGACATGGTGCTCGCCGACGACAATTTCGCCACCATCATCGGTGCCTGCGAAGAGGGCCGTCGTATCTACGACAACATCCGCAAGGTCATCCAGTTCCTGCTTTCGGCCAACCTTGCCGAGGTGTTCTCGGTGTTTATCGCCACGCTCATCGGCTTTACCATCTTCCAGCCGGTGCAGCTGCTGTGGGTGAACCTAGTTACCGACTGCTTCCCTGCGCTCGCGTTGGGCATGGAGGATGCCGAGGGCGACATCATGAAGCGCAAGCCGCGCAACGCCAAGGACGGCGTCTTTGCCGGCAATATGGGCCTGGACTGTGTGGTCCAGGGCCTAATCATCACCGTGCTGGTGCTGGCGAGCTTCTTTGTGGGCGTGTACTTTGACATGGGCTACATCCACATCGCCGATATGATCGTCGGCAATGCCGACGAGGAAGGCGTGATGATGGCGTTCATCACGCTCAACATGGTTGAGATTTTCCACTGCTTCAATATGCGCAGCCGTCGTGCGTCGCTGTTCACCATGAAAAAGCAGAACAAGTGGCTGTGGGCTTCCGCCGCGCTGGCACTGGTGCTGACGGTGATCGTAACCGTGCAGCCGACGCTTGCCGAGATGTTCTTTGGCCCCGTGACGCTTGAGCTCAAGGGCGTTGTCGCTGCCCTGGGCCTGGCCTTCCTGATCATCCCGCTGATGGAGATCTACAAGGCGATCATGCGCGCGGTCGAGAAGGAGTAAGTTAACCTGTCCGGGCCCGCCCCTGCGTGTTTTCTTCTTCGCTGGTCCTCGCGCTTCGCGCTGCGGGATCGCTCGGAAGAAACCCCTCCCGGCGGGCGGGCCTTCGGATAACCTCTCGGGACCATTGGCTGAGGGAAAGTATGTGAGTCGGTCGAGCGTTTGCTCGACCGACTCTTTTTTGTGGGTAAAATACCTGCTCAGTTGTGTGGTTTTGTGCTGGGAGGCATCTGTGGGCAAGGCTAAGGCTAAAGCGAAGAAAAAGACGACGGGGGCGCGGGCTAAGCGTGATCGTCGTCGGAAGCTCGCGACCGAGGCTCCCGCATCTGCTGAGGAGTTGCTGGCGAGTGTACCGGGGCTTGACGCGCTGCGGGACGTTCCGGCGTTTGATGACCTGCCGGTCGATGAAGCCCAGCAGGCTGCCTTTGATGATTTCTGCGCGCATGTCGAGGAGCCCGAGCAGATGCAGCTTGGCGCCGTGGTGCGCTTGGATCGCGGGTTTCCACTGGTGGCGACTGCCGATGACACGTTTCGTGCCGAGCATGCTGTGGGGTTTGCCAAGTCACGCGGCGAGGACGAGGTCCTGCTGCCTGCCGTGGGCGATCGTGTGGCGGTGCGCCGCGCTCCCGGGCACGATATGGGCGTGATTGAGTGCGTGCTGCCGCGCCGTACGAGCTTTGAGCGTTGGCGCGGCCGTGCCCGCGGGGAGCGTCAGGTGCTCTGCTCCAACGTGGATAGCGTGCTAATCGTGCAGGCGCTCGGTGCCGGCGAGGTGCTGCTCGACCGCGTGGCGCGCTCGCTGGTGTTGGCGCTCGACTGCGATGCCGAACCGGTGGTGGTACTCACCAAAGCTGACCGCTGCGATGCCGAGGAACTCGAGCGCGATCTGGACCGCGTGCGCCGCCTGGTGGGTCCGGACGTGCGCGTGATCGTGACGTCCTCTGCCGAGGGCCGCGGCCTGGACGAGGTCCGTGCCTGCGTGCCCGCCGGGAGCTGCGCCATGATTCTGGGCGAGTCGGGTGCCGGCAAGTCGACGCTGCTCAATGCGCTGCTGGGCCACGATACGTTGGCGACCGGCGGTGTGCGCGAACGCGACGACCAGGGTCGTCACACTACCGTCGCGCGCGTGATGGTGGCACTGCCGGGCGACGCCGGCGTGATCGCCGATGCCCCGGGCCTGCGCAGCCTGCCGCTCGTGGGTCACGAGCGGGGTCTGGCGCGCGCTTTCCCCGAGATTGTCGAGGCATCGCGCGCGTGCCGGTTTGGCGATTGCACGCATGTCCATGAGCCGGGCTGCGCCGTTCGCGAGGCCGAGGACGCCGGGCAGATCGATAGCCTGCGTCTGGAAACGTTCCAAAACCTGGCGTCATCCATGCGCGTGAGCGCTCAAATGCTCGATCCCGATGTCCATCTGTAATTGATTTTTCCTATGACAGCCGTCTCCCAACTGTTCGGGAGACGGCTTTTTTTGCTGCGGAAAAGCTTCGAAACATACAGTTTGCTGACGTGCTGACCAAAACCTTGCCACGAGCTTGATGGGCTGGTCAGCTTTTGGTCAGCGATTGGTTTGACATCGAAAACCAAGATTGCGATTGCGCCGCTTTGCACTCTGACCGCTCAGACAATGGTGGTACGGGCATTCGCCCGGCACTGCCATGAGAGGAGCGGCCGTGAACAAGAGCAAGCGCATCGCCATCAGTCTGGTCGCGGGCGTGCTCGCTGCTCTGCTCTGCATGGTTTACGGCTCGTCGATCCGCTCGCAAGCCGAACAGGTCCAGGCTGAGACCTTGGCCAAGTACGGTGACGATCGCGTCGAGGTATGCGTCGCGGCGCGCGATATCGATGTGGGTGAGACCCTCGATGAGACCAATGTCATAACCCAGGAGTGGCTGACGAGTCTGCTGCCGCGTGACGCGGCGACCGAGCTACGCCAGGTGCGCGGCGACGTGACGACTTCGCGTATTCCCAAAAACGCCGTGATCTGCAATGTCTACACCAAGGCCGAGAGCCACATGCTCGAGGTACCTAAGGGCAAGGTCGCCGTTTCGGTGGCGGTCGATGCCGAGCACTCGGTCGGCGGTGCTGCGGGCGTGGGCAGCTACGTGGACGTGTACGTGCAAAAAGACGGCGTAACCGATCGGCTGTGCGGCGCGTACGTGATCGATACCAGTGAGGATTCCGGTTCCACGCGCGAGGGCAAGATCGAATGGGTGACGCTGGCGGCTGACCCCGAAGACGTCAAGGAACTGCTGGGAGCCTCGGGCAAGGGAACGGTCAGCTTGACGATTCCCGCCACGGCGCGCGGCAAAAAGAGCGGAGGCGACGAGTGATGAAGGCGATCTGGCTTGCGTGCTGCGCGTGCGGCGATTACGGGCTGTTGCAGCGGGAAGTCGAGGGCCGTGATGTGGGTGCACAGGTGCTTCGCGTGGGTGACCTGGACGGGCTGGTTTCCATGGCGCGGGCGTTTCCGTCGCGCCGCGGGGCTGCCATCATCGCGGCGTCTCTGTTCGATACCGAAGATGTGCGCAAGACTGTTGCGCGCCTGACGGCCGAAGGCCGCGTGAGTCGCGTGGTCGTGTTGATAGAAGCGCTCGATCCGTCGGATATCGAGGGGCTGTTTCGCGCGGGGGCGACCGAGGTCATCGCTGCACACAGTATATGCGGCAACGGGCGTGCGGGCGAGGGAGCGGTTGATTCCGATCGGCGCATGACGATTGAGCCCGATGCTTTTGTTGATGGGGAACCCGGGGCGCCTCGCGCTACAAGAGGCCCGCGTGTTGATGATTATGGAAAAGCGGAAGCCGAGCATGGTCGGCGCCCCCGGAACCCCCTTGTAGACGATGACGCTGGAGGGCCGGCGCAGCATGCTGGCGACTCCCCGGCTGTAGATATGGGATACGTGCACGGCGTGAATCTGGCGGATGAACTCGACGAAGTTGAGGGCTTTGCCGGGTGCGGCGAGTTGTCGCTGATGCAGCATGAGCAGATTGTACAGAACGAGCCTGCCTCGCAGACCGAACAAGCTGCCATGCCGGCTTGGACGCAGCGTGTGGTTGCGGCGGGGGAGACGGGTGCGCTGCCACCGACGCCCGCCCCGCCGCCTCCGATGCCGCCGGCAGACGCTGCCGCTCCGCCGCATCGAGCTCCGGTCATCTGCGCTATTTCGGGTTCGGGCGGTTGCGGCAAGTCGACGATCGTTGCCGCCATGGCACACACATCGTCGCTGTTGGGCTTGCGTGCCGCCGTGCTCGACCTGGACCTGATGTTTGGAAACCTTTACGACTTGTTAGGCGTCGATGCTCCGCGCGATATGGCGGCACTTATCGAGCCGTCGGCGGCGGGCACGCTCACCGAGCCGGATATCGTAGCCACATCGATGCGCGTGGCGCCGGGCGTTACGCTCTGGGGTCCCGTCGCGGCGCCCGAGCAAGCCGAGCTCATGGCGCGTCCGGTGGAGCTACTGCTTGATGTTCTGCGTCGCGAATCCGACGTGGTCTTTATCGATACCTCGGTCTTTTGGGGCGACGCCGTGGCGGCTGCGGTGGCGGCGAGCGACCGTTGCCTGGTCGTTGGCGATGCGGCGGTGTCGTCCGCGACATCGGCGTCGCGCGTCATCGAACTGGCAAGTCGAGTAGGTGTGCCGCGCACGCGCATGAGCGCCGTGTTCAACCGGTTCGGTGCGCGCGGGGCAGACGAGGACGTCGCCATGCGCTTTGAGATTGCCTGTGCGTTGAGCTCCAAGATTCGTATCGCCGATGGCGGGCAGGATCTCGCCGCGCTCATGGCGTTTGGGCGCGCTGACGAGGCGGTGGGGCAGACCAGCGCTTTTGCGACTAGCATGCGCGAGGCCACGCGCGAGATGCTCGTGGAACTGGGGTGCGCCGTCGGCCCTTGGAGCGATATGGTCGCCGACCGTGCAACGCGTACCGAACGCCCGCGTATCCGCCTTCCCTGGTCGCGCGAGGGTGATCAGCGATGAGCCTGCAAACGAGGATTAAGGCTGCCGGCGCTGCAGCGGCGGCAGCGCCTGTAGATGCGGGGCGTCGCCGCGCGGTGAAACGACGCACCAAGCGCGCCGTGATGGACCGCATGGGTTACGACGAAGTGGCGCGTATCAGCGCCTATATCGACCCGGCACTTGCCCGCTCGGAATTGCGTCCTGCGGTGGAGGCGGCGCTCAATGTTGAGGAGCCGACCGATCTCGCGACGCCCGAGCGCGAAACCATCATCGACGAGATTTTGGATGACGTGGTGGGCTTGGGGCCGTTGCAGCCGCTCATCGAGGACGACACCGTTACCGAGATCATGATCAACGGCTGCCGCTCGGCTTTCTTTGAACGCGGCGGCGTCTTGTACCCCATCGAGCATGCGTTTGAGGATGATGAACAGATCCGTGTGCTTATCGACCGCATCATCTCGCCACTTGGCCGCCGTATCGACGAGCGCAGCCCCATCGTCAACGCCCGCCTCAAAACGGGCTATCGCGTCAACGCGGTGATTCCGCCTGTGGCGATTGACGGACCGATTCTCACCATCCGAAAGTTCTCGGACCGTATCTGCTCGCTGGACGAGCTTGTGGGGCTGGGGTCGCTGCCGCTTTGGTATGCGCAGCTGCTGTCGTGCGCGGTGTCGCTGCGACAGGACCTGGCGGTTGCGGGAGGCACGGGATCTGGTAAGACCACCCTGCTCAACGCGTTGTCATGTGAGATTTCCACCGGCGAGCGCATCGTGACGATCGAGGACTCTGCCGAGCTCAAGTTTGCGCATCATCCGCACGTGGTGCGCCTAGAGGCGCGCGAGGCTTCAATTGAGGGTGAAGGCGCGGTGACGATCCGCGACCTGGTAACTAATGCCCTGCGCATGCGCCCCGACCGCATCGTGGTGGGCGAGGTGCGCGGTGCCGAGTGCTGCGACATGTTGCAGGCCATGAACACGGGCCACGACGGGTCGCTCACCACACTTCATGCGGGTTCAGAACAGGAGACCGTGGTGCGTCTGACGTTGCTTGCACGTTATGGCATCGACCTGCCGAGTGAGCTCATCGAGGAGCAGATTGCCATGGCGCTCGACGGTATCGTGATGTCCGAGCGCCACGCCGATGGCAGGCGCTTCGTCTCCTCGTATTCGGGGGTGCGACGCGCCGCATCGGGCGGCGTAGAGCTCGAGCGCTATGTGACGTTCGATGCCGCCGAGCGCACCTGGACGCTTGACCGCGAGCCGCCGTTTATCGCAGAAGGCCTGCGGTCGGGGACGCTCACACAAGAGGAGGTGGACGAATGGAGATCGCTGTGCCCCTCGTCGTAGGGGGCTTGGCAGGGCTTTCTGTCGCGACGGCGTGCGGGGCGGAACCTCGTGTGCCGCAGGTACCGCCGGCGGAGCTGGCACGTCAGGCGCTCGAGACGGTGGCAGAGAAGCTGCCGCGTGAGCTGGTGGAAAACGATCTGCTGAAAAAGATCGCCCGTTCGTGGGCATCGCTGGCTCCGGCGCATCGCCTTGGCCTCGTGATCGAGGATGCTTCGGGATGTTTGGCGTTTCTGCTGCTATCGAGCGGTGTCTGCTGCGTTTTACTAACGATGGTGTCGTTATCGCCCCTCGGATTTGCCTTGGGACTTGTTGCTCCGTTTGCCGTTGGTGCCGCTCGGGATGGCTTTGAGAGCCGGCGCGAGCAACACGATGCAGAAGAGGCAATGCCCGAGGCGTTTACCGCACTTTCCATGTCGCTTGCCTCGGGACATTCGCTGGCCCAGGGCATGCGCTTTGTGGGCGCTCATGCGCAAGAGCCAGTGCATAACGAGTTTTTGCGGGTGGCGGCGGCGATCGATTGCGGCATCTCGGCGACCGACGCGCTCGATGACTTGCTCGTGCGTATCGACGCCCCCGGTCTTTCGCTTGTGACCTTGGCGCTTAAGGTGTCTCAGCGCACCGGCGCTCCGCTTGCCGACTTACTGTCCGAGGCGTCGAGCATGGTGGGGGAGCGCATTGAGCTCAAGCGCCGCCTGGATGTTAAGACGTCGCAGGCTCGCATGTCTGCGCATATGGTCGCGGCGATGCCGGCGGGCATGTGCGCGGTGTTGGCGCTGCTTTCGGCAGATTTTCGTCGCGGTCTTGCGACGCCTGCCGGCGCGGGCGCTGTGGTGCTGGGTCTTGCCCTCAACGCCGTTGCCCTGGTGGTTATCCGGCGCATTATGCGGGTGGAGCTATGAGCGCCCCGGTTGCAGTTGCGGCTTGCCTGTGCGCCCTGAGCGTATTTGTCGCGACGGGGTTGGATCGGGCGGATGCACGCAAGGTCGCAGGGGCCTGCAAGCGCGAGGCGGTGCTGGTCGCTGCCGCGGGTCGCTCGGTGGTCGATGCTCTGACCGCGCGAGTGAAGGGCGCGGTTGGAGCGGGCGGCCCGGCGCGAGTGTCGCTCGGCGAAGTGTCCGAGATGATCGATGTTGTGCGCTTGGGTCTTTCGGCCGGTCTTTCGTTTGATGCGGCGCTTGAGATTTTCTGCGCCAACCGCCGGTCAGTGCTGGCTCTTCGCCTTGAGCGCGCCTGCATGGCGTGGCAGGTGGGCGTGGGCACGCGTGAGGACGAGTTGTTGGCCGCCGCGCGCGACCTGGACGTGCGAGCGCTCGAGACCTTTGCCATCACGGTGGGGCAGGCGCTCGCCCTGGGTGCCCCACTTGCCGAGACGCTGGCCGCTCAAAGTCGCGAGATCCGTGCGGCTCATCGCGCCGCGGTCGAGCGCGAGATCGAGCGTGCGCCCGTCAAGCTGCTGATTCCCACCGGCACGCTCATCTTGCCGGCGTTGCTTCTGTCCATATTGGGCCCGCTGCTGGGAGCAGGCGGGATGATGTAGGGAGGAATACATGAACACGATGACTGACGCTGCTGGCAAGGTCCAGGGCTGGGCGTTTTGCCGGGCGGCACATGTTCGTCAGCGCGCCAAGGAACTATTGCAGGAGGAGAGTGCACAGGGTACCACCGAGTATGCCATCTTGGTCGGCGTGCTCGTGGTGATCGCGATTATCGCCATCGTCGCATTTAAGGGCAAGGTCCAAGATCTATGGAACGCTATCAGCGAGGGCATCAACAGCCTGTAGAGGGCGAGCGTCCCATCGGGGTGCTGCTGGTGTTTGCTTGCCTGACCGTGGCGATAGCGGCGGTGCTTTGGGGGCTTAACGCCGCGCGGCAGCAGCGTCCTGGGACCGCCTCCGATTTGGGCTCAGATTCGGCGGTGGCGTCTCAAAAAGATGAGATGCGAGATGCGGACGATTCGGATGTCGCTGTCACGGCGCAAACCTTTCTGCGGACGCTCGACAAGCGGTCTGGCACTGCGACGGATTCGCCTGAGGGCAACGCGATTGCGGTCCGGCTTGCATGGTCCGAGGACCGACCGATGACCGAAGCGGCGGCGGATATGCTGCGTGCCTATCGCGAGGTACCCACGGCGCAACTTGCTCTGAGCGGCTATCTCGACATCAAGGGAAACGTGTGGGGCGCCATCGTGCGCGACGAACGCGGCTGGGTCGATATGGTGACAATTGCCGCGGATGCTGGCGATGCTTCGTGTCGTCTGCGCGCCGTGCGCCTGAGCCCGCAGGCAACGGACTCAAAGGAGGGATCGTGAAATGCATGATGTCCTGCGTGAGGAATCTGCCCAGGCGACGGTCGAATACGCCATCGTCACGGTGGCGCTGTTATCGATCGTGCTGGCGATCGCGGGACTTTGGCCTGCCGGCACCGATGGGCGCTTGGCGGCGCTGGTTGAGCGGGCGGCATCCCATGGCGTTGCCTCGACGTCGGTTATCGACGCCGCTGCGGCCGCTAAGGACATCGCGTTGTATTGATGCCGCGCGCGAGGACCGGGCGCAGTCTACGGTCGAGGCCGCTTTTTTGCTGCCGACGTTTCTGACACTCATCCTTCTCGCGCTGCAACCGGTGTGCCTGCTCTATACGCGCGCGGTCATGGAGTCTGCCGCCGCCGAGACCGCGCGGCTCATGACCACGACGACGGCGGAGGACGACGATCTTAAGGAGTTCACCCGCCGCCGACTTGCCGCAGTGCCCAACGTTTCGATCTTTCATGCCGGCGGGCCGTTGTCGTGGGATATCGAGCTTGGCCGGGCCGGTGCGGGTGGCGTCTCGTCCGTGTCCGTTTCCGGCGAGGTCAAGCCGTTGCCTGTGATCGGTGCGTTTGCGCAGGCTATGGGTGGTACCGCCGAGGGCGGCTACGTTGAGCTCAAGGTCGATGTCTCGTATCAATCGCGTCCCGAATGGCTGGAGGGAGATTATGATTCGTGGATTGCTGCATGGGATTAAGTGTTTCTGGTCTAGACGCGTTTTGACGCACCGTCCGAGCTGCCATCGCAAGCGAGGCGGCTTTATGGGTCGAGCCGGTGTCGATCTGTTTATCGAAGACGGCGCCTATACCACGCTTTCTTCTGCCGTGGTCATCCTAGTGGTGCTCACATTGTTGTTTTCGTCGACCGCGGCAATATGGAGCATGTCGCGTGCCGGGGATACCCAGGTGGCGGCTGATAGCGGCGCGCTGGCGGGTGCCAACGTAGTGTCGTCCTATCACACGGCTGCCACGGTGGTTGATGCGAGCATCTTGAGTCTGGGGCTGGCGGGGTTTGCCACGATCGGGACGGGCCTGGTCGCCATCCTCATCCCGGGTGCCGAGCCGGTTGCCGGCAATATGGTCGACACCGGGATTGAGATCATTAAAACGCGCAACAAGTTTGCCAAAAGCGCATCGGAAGGCTTACAGAAAATCGAGACGGCTCTGCCGTATCTGATCGCCGCGCGTGCCACGCAGGCGGTGTCGGCGCAGGATACCGATAGTGTGACCTATACCGGTACGGCGCTTGCCGTGCCCAGGACATCCGAGTCTGACTTCGCTGCGCTCGAGGGGTCCGAGATCTCGACCGATGCCATTAAAGACACATCAGATGATTTAGAGTGTGCGGCCGAGGAGCTGCGGAAGGCTTCTGAGGACACGGCGAAGGCTAAAGAGCGTGCTTGGCTGGCGGATTGTGGTGGGTCTGACAAGGGCTCGGTCGGCAGCTGTTCTTGCATGTGGGAGCGTGCGAAAAGCCTAACGGATCTCTCCGGTGTTCAAAATCCGCATTACTCATCGAGCGTTACGTGGGAGCCCCAAGTTGCCCTTGATCGCGCGAAGGACTACTACCATTGGCGTCTGACAAATGAGAAGCCCCACGGCTCGAGTGTCGAGATGAAGGCAGAGTCTGCGGCGCGTAAGGCGTTTTATACCTATGCGAGCGCGGAGGTCGATCGGGCGCATATAACCGAGAACGGAGACAGGGTTTCCTCCTATATTCCGCTGCTGCCGCGCAACTCTGATGAGGTTCGGGCGACGGAACTCTATACCGATGCGGTGTGGCCGACTAGCGTGAACGATGACAAGGCGTATCTGCATTACGGGACGACCTGCCCTAACTATAAGAAAGGGACGCCGAGCGGATTTGCTTCGGTTGCCGATTACGATGGACAGGATAAATGCAGCAAATGCCATTTTGGCGTTTTGTCGCTTGGTGCTGTTGCGGCGCCTTCAACCTCTATCGAAAACGGCTTCGAATATCACTTCGACGAGTTCAAAAAGGCCTTGGAGGAATACGTCAAATGTCGGAACAAAGAGCTTGAGCTCATGCGTCAGACCGAGGATGAGGCCGACTGTGCGAGCAATGCGTTTGACCAGGCCATTAAAGCGCTTTCGGGCGAGCGTCCGCGTATCGCTCCGCCCGGTCGCAACGGCGTGGTTGCCTTTGCGGTTTCGGGTGCCATCTCGAGCCCCGATGAG
Source organism: Coriobacteriaceae bacterium AF08-21 (assembly GCA_027687465.1). Taxonomy (GTDB): domain Bacteria; phylum Actinomycetota; class Coriobacteriia; order Coriobacteriales; family Coriobacteriaceae; genus Collinsella. The sequence continues at coordinate 8,832 of JAQCQR010000002.1, read as the reverse complement.
CTCAACTCTTCGTTTAACACGGCAGTCAGGCTTGGCGATCGCGGTGCCATCTCTGCCGCGGTGCTGGCGCCCGATGAGGCGACGGCGCAAAACAACGTGCTTTCGCGATTTTTCTCGACATTGAAGGAACGCTCGGGTGGCGTTGCCGGCGTACTCGATGGCGTCATGGATGTCTGGGGACGGCTGCTTGTGGGATACGGAGACATCCAAGGTTCGGCCGACGAACTTATGGACGAGATGATTAAAGGCCTAGGAGGGGGCAGCGGCGCGTTGGGCTCCATCGCATCGTGGCTCGGCGATGCCGTTTCGGCGTCCGTGGCGGCGCTGGGTTTGGAACCGTGCGACTTGCGCCTGCGAAAGCCGGTGCTGACTGATTCCGCCAACGTCATTAAGAGCCCGGGGTCTGACATTGCTGGTCTCTCTCAAGCGCAAGACAAACTGCGAAGTATTCCGTTGGGCGTGACCGATCCCAAGGCGCTTTGCGAGGCGTTGGAATATCAAGTCGAACGCACCATCAGCGGTACGGTGTTCACGCTTGCGGAGATTCCTCTGCCCGGCGGCGGCTCCATCCCGCTCACCGTCGATGTCGCCACGCTGGTTGGCGCTCTGGGCGGTGGGTCGTAATGAGTATCCGCATGCGTCTGCGCGAGGAGCGCGCCCAAGCGACGGTGGAGATAGCAGTGGTTACGCCCGTTTTGCTGGTGCTGGCACTCATCGTATACAACGTCATGATCTATGCCAGCGCTGTCGCGCGCTTCGACCGCGTGGTGCCCGACATCGTGTTGGCGCACGCCGTGGCGCCGAGCGGGGAGGGCGACGAAAGCTCTGTCGATGCCTCGGCGACGGTCCGGACTCAAATTCTGAATGCCATGGAAGGCTATGACTTGCAGATCGAAGTGTCGAGCGAGCAAGGCGCGGAGGCATCGGATGGTGGCCTGCTCTCCCTATCCGGTACGTTTAGGACCTACACCTGCACCATGCACTATGAGCCGTGGCCGACTTCTCTCAGCATCGCTGGCGTTCCGCTGGGGGCGCCGACAACGTTGTCGCACGAGCGCGCGGTGACGGTCGATCCATGGCGTCCGGGGGTGGTCATGTGACCGCGGTCTCGTCCTACATCGCCTACGCGCGGGCACTCAATAGGCTGGGCTGGACGCCGGCCGAGTTTGCGGTGGCGGAGTCGTTTGCCGTGCGCCTGCGCGGCATGCTGGGACGGTGTCCGGTTGCCGCCAACGGTCTGCCGCTCGTCATGGCATTTCCACGCTGCTCTTCGGTCCATACGTGTTTTATGGCCTATCCCATCGATATCGCCTTTATCGATGCACGTGGCTATGTCCTCGTATGCTACGAAAACGTACGTCCCTGGCGTATGTGCTCCTGCCCCGGCGCCTGGGCCGTACTAGAGCGTCCTTCAATCATTGTTTCGACCCCTGCTCTCCAACGCGTGCCGGCTTAAGAATTGGCGACAGCGGACTTTCGTCATACGAAATTGGGTAAGATGGAGGAGAAGAGGCATGGATGTTGAGATCCATCCCAACGCTAAAAAGCACCTGACGGAAAAGCAGGTGCTTAGCGCTTGGCTTGCGGTTACTGAGTGCATTCGTCGCGAGCCGAAGGACGAGCCGCCGAGATGGCTTGCGATTGGATGGCTCCCAGACGGACGAAGCGTGGAGCTTGTCGCGGTCGAGCTTGTCCGTGGGGGCTTATCATTCATGCCTTGTCTCCAGTCCAGAAGAAATTTTGGCAGGAGATTGAACGGGCTCGGCAAAGGGGTCGATGATGGGCAAGACGTATACGGCCGCTAATGGTCAGGTTGTAACGGATGAAATGATTGACGCGTGGTGCGAGTCGTACGAGCGCGGAGAGTTTCCGGATGGCGAACACACCGTTGGTGGGATCGTGCATGGACGGCCCCCACTCTCAGGTGAGGGGACGGCAACGCTGTCGGTCAAGATTCCTCTGGGAATGAAGGAGGCCATTCGTCGACGGGCGGCTGCCGAGGGGATGACGCCAAGTGAGTTTGCCCGTGCGGCTCTGAGCGAAAAACTTCTTGCTGCCGGCTGATGCCTCTGACGTGCCGATTTAAAGAACCGAGGCTGTGCTCAAAAACTTTTTTGAAATTCTCGGTTGACCGGAACGCGTCCTTGGTTATACTAATCAAGCCTTGAAACAAGGCACACCTCAAATGGCTGGGTAGCTCAGTTGGTAGAGCAGAGGACTGAAAATCCTCGTGTCAGGGGTTCGATTCCCTTCCCCGCCACCTTGAATTGACTAGGACCTCTGCAAAGGGGTGCTTTTCTTTTATGCAGCCCCTACATGGAATCGAACCCCGTGAGGGCGCGGAGCTGAGTAAACGCGTAAGCGTTTGCCAGCGCAGCTCGCAAGGCGCGTAAGCGCCGCAGCGGTCCGTCCGCGCAGCGCGCGGACGCGATTCCCTTCCCCGCCACCTTGAATTGACTAGGACCTCTGCAAAGGGGTCCTTTTCTTTTATGTAGGGTTCTGCGGAAACTGCGTCCCAGAATAAGGGCTCAGAACGGGACACACTTTCCGGTGCCTGCCTCCGGCGCGCGTACACACCTCGTCGCACCATTCCGAGTCCGTCTGCTCCCAGACATTCCTCCCACTTTCGCGTCACTTTGCAGACCGTTCGGTCGCCTGTCCGCACACGCGGGTATACTCAAAACGATACTTATCCTACGCAATACGATGCGGGTTCGAACTGCATGATCCGAAGGGGGCAGTGATGGAGAGGATACTCGGCGTTAATCTCTCTGGCTGGTTTATTCCCGAGCCTTGGGTGACCCCGTCGCTGTACGCGGCGACCGGTGCATCCAACGCGGCCGAGCTACAGGAGGCCATGGGTACCGCCGCCTATAACGAGCGCATGCGCCGCCATTACGAGACGTTTGTGAGCGAGGACGATTTTCGCCGCATGGCGCAGATCGGTCTCAATGCCGTGCGTCTGCCGGTGCCCTGGTATGCCTTTGGCTCACAGGAGTCCGATGCCTCCTACATATCGGTTGTCGATTACATCGACCGCGCAATTGAGTGGGCTGCCAAGTACGACATCCGCGTGCTGCTCGATCTGGCAACCGTGCCCGGTGGCCAGGGCGATTCCAACGATTCGCCCACCACGCCGGAGGCTGTTGCCGAGTGGCATTCGTCCACCAACGGCCGTCATGTCGCACTCGACGTGCTCGAGCGCTTGGCCGATCGCTATGGCGAGGCCGAGAGCCTGCTGGGCATTGAGCTGCTGGACACGCCGCAGATGAGCGTTCGCAAGAGCCTCTTCACCATGACGGATGGCATTCCCGCTCACTACCTGCGCAATTTCTATCGCGATGCCTACGAGCTCGTCCGTTCGTATATGCCCGAGGATAAGATCGTCGTCTTCTCGTCGTCGGGGCATCCCAGCGAGTGGAAGCATTTTATGCGCGGCGCCAAGTACAAGAACGTCTACATGGACCTTCACCTGTACCATTACCGCGACGAGTATGCGCTCGACATCACGAGCCCCCGCGGGCTGACGACGGCGATTTCGCGTAACAAGCGCGAGCTTAAAGAGGCGATTTCGACTGGGTTCCCCGTGCTGGTGGGCGAATGGTCGGGCGCGGCGATCTTTGCTAACTCGTCGGTTACGCCCGAGGGCCGCAATGCCTACGAGCGCGTGTTTATCGCCAACCAGCTGGCTTCGTTTGCGCCGGCTGCCGGTTGGTTCTTCCAAACGTGGAAGACCGAGAAGCGCATTGCAGCATGGGACGCCCGCGCGGCGCTCGGTACGCTCGAGCGCGGCATGATTGAATAGGTTGATATGACGCAAAACAGCGCCCATACGGGCAAACTCTATGTGGTCGGCACGCCCATCGGCAACCTAGGCGACCTGTCCCCGCGCGTTGGCGAGGCTTTTGCCGCCGCCGATGCCATTTGCTGCGAAGACACGCGTGTGACGTCAAAGCTGCTGATGCACCTGGGTATTTCCAAGCCGCTTGTCCGTTGCGACGAGAATGTGATCGCTAGCCGCGCTGCCGGCCTGGTCGACCGTCTGCTGGCGGGGGAGACCCTCGCCTTTGCCTCGGACGCCGGCATGCCGAGCGTGTCCGATCCCGGCCAGGCGCTGGTCGAGGCGGCGCGTGAGGCCGATGTGCCTGTCGAAGTTATTCCCGGACCCTCTGCTTGCGTCACGGCACTCGTTTCGTCCGGCATTCCCTGCGAGCATTTTTTCTTCGAGGGCTTTTTGGGCCGAAAGCACGGCGACCGTGTGCGCCGTTTGCAGCGCCTTGCCGTGGTGCCCGGCGCACTCATCTTCTACGAGTCTCCACATCGCATCGTGGCGACGCTCGAGGCCGTGGCGGAGGTCTTTCCCCAGCGTGAGCTTGCCGTCTGCCGCGAACTCACCAAGCTGCACGAGGAGGTCTTGCGCGGGCCCGCTGACCAGCTTGCCGAGGAGCTGCGTGCTCGCGGCGAGGTAAAGGGCGAGATTGCGCTGGTCATCGCGCCGCCGAGCGAGGACGAGGAGGCCGGTATCGTGCCGGTTGGCGCTGCGGTAGCGGATCCCGACGATGCCCTGCGCGAGGATATCCGCACCGCGCTCGAGGAGGGGGAGCCCGCCTCTGCGGTGGCCAAGCGCCTGTCTCAGAAGTATTCGCGCCGCAAGCGCGATGTCTATGCCATGGTGCTCGATATGCAATAGATGGAGGATATCCAGCCCTTGCGCTAGAATCATCCCCTGTATGCAACGTTTTTCTGGAGGACAAACCCCATGGATCAAAGCAAGCCTTCGTTCTTTATCACGACGCCCATCTACTACGTCAACGCCGATCCGCACCTGGGCACGGCTTATTCCACCATCATCGCCGACGTTCAGGCTCGCTATCGCCGCTCCGCCGGCTATAACGTCAAGTTCCTGACCGGCATGGACGAGCACGGCGAGAAGGTCGCCGAGGCCGCAGCCAAGCATGGCATGACGCCGCAGGAGTGGACCGACAGCCAGGCTCCGCACTTCAAGGAGCTTTGGAGCAAGCTCGAGATCTCCAACGACGACTTCATCCGCACCACCGAGCCGCGCCAGCATCATGCCGTGCAGTACCTGTGGGAGCGCATGAAGGAGTCCGGCTATCTGTATAAGGGCAGCTACGACGGTTGGTATTGCGTGCCTGACGAGACCTACTTCACCGATACGCAGGTCCAGAAGGGCGACGAGGAGTACGGCAGCGTCGGCCAGCATCTATGCCCCGACTGCCACCGTCCGCTTGAGCGCGTCCAGGAGGAGTCCTACTTCTTTAAGCTTTCCGCCTTCCAGGACAAGCTTCTCAAGCTCTATGACGAGCACCCCGACTTTGTCGAGCCTGCGTTCCGCATGAACGAGGTTCGCAGCTTTGTCGAGGGCGGCCTCAACGACCTTTCCGTGAGTCGCACGAGCTTTGACTGGGGCATCCAGGTTCCGTTTGACGAGGGCCATGTGACCTATGTATGGTTTGACGCGCTGCTCAACTATATGACGGCCGTCGGCTACGGTGTCGACACCGACGAGGCGCGTGCCGAGCTGGCCTATCGCTGGCCCGCGCAGTTCCACATCGTGGGTAAGGACATCATCCGCTTCCACTGCGTCATTTGGCCCGCCATGCTCATGGCCATCGGCGAGGCCCTGCCCGAGCACGTCTTTGCCCACGGCTTCCTGACCGTGCGCAATGCCGAGACCGGCAAGGCCGAGAAGATGTCCAAGAGCCGCGGTAACGCCATCGCTCCGCAGGACGTTATCGACATGCTGGGCGTCGAGGGCTATCGCTACTACTTTATGACCGATGTCGTTCCCGGTACCGACGGCGCCATCAGCTTCGATCGCATGGAGCAGGTCTACAACGCCGACCTGGCCAACAGCTGGGGCAACCTTATCTCGCGTTCGCTCAACATGAGCGGCAAGTACTTTGACGGTTGCGCGCCCGCCAAGCCCGCATCGTTCGATGCGTTCGACAACCCGCTGGCAAAGATCGCCGATGGCCTGGTCGACCGCTACATGGCCAAGATGGACGTGCTCGATTACGGCGGAGCCAAGGATGAGGTCATGGAGCTCATCCACGCCGCCAACCACTACATCGAGGACTCCGAGCCCTGGGCACTTGCCAAGGACGAGGCCAAGGCTGACGAGCTGGCGTTTGTGATCTACAACCTGCTCGAGGCCATCCGCATTGCCGCTCACCTGCTGATGCCGCTCATGCCTCAGACCTCTGCCGAGGCCCTGCGCCGCCTGTCCTGCGAGAACGAGGCCGCGACCGACGACCTCAAGGGCATTTGCGCTTGGGGCCTGCTTGCTGGTGGTCAGCCCGTCGAGAAGGGCGATCCGCTGTTCCCGCGTCTGGCGTAGAGACCGCGCGAGCGCCATATCGGCAATTTGCTGTTTAGATGTAAGGGCATGGCCGCAACGGTCCATGCCCTTTCGTTTCAAGACGCCGCCATCATGCTAAGGAGGCAACTATGACAACTTCGCCTTTGGCAAACCCCACGGCAACAAGGGAGCTGCTGGAGGAGTTTGGCCTTGCGACCAAGCATCGCCTGGGCCAGAACTTTCTAATCGACAATCATGTGATCGAGCGTATCTGCGAGCTTGCCGAGCTTGCAGGTGACGAGCGCGTACTCGAGGTGGGTCCGGGTTGCGGTACGTTGACACTTGCGTTGCTGCAGGAAGCGGCGTGCGTTACGTCCATTGAGGCCGATCCTGAGCTCGAACCGGTGCTCGACGCCCACGCCGCCGACTATGCCAACTTCCGCTTTATCATGGGCGACGCGCTTAAGGTGGGCCCGGAGCAGATTGAGCAGGCTGCGGGCGGTGAGCCGACGGTATTTGTCGCGAACTTGCCCTATAACGTGGCGGCGACGATCATTTTGCAATTTTTCCAGACGATGCCGGCGCTCAAGCGCGCCGTCGTCATGGTGCAAAAGGAGGTTGCCGATCGCATTGCCGCAGTGCCGGGCAACAAGACCTATGGCGGCTATACGGCAAAGCTCGGCCTGTATGCGCAGGTAACGGGTCGCTTTGAGGTGCCGCCGCGTTGCTTTATGCCGGCGCCACACGTGGACTCGGCCGTCGTGCGTATCGACCGTGTTGACGGTGTGGTGCCCGAAGGACTCGATCGCGAATTTGTGGCCCGCGTGATTGATGCTGCATTTGCTCAGCGTCGCAAGACCATCCGCAATTCCATGAGCGCCAACGGCTTTGCCAAGGACGTGCTCGATGCCGCCTTTGAGGCTTGCGGTATCGCACCCACCACGCGCGCCGAGACGCTCGGCGTCGCCGACTTTGTGTGCCTGGCTCGGGAGCTTTCCCATGACGCTTAATGCCGAACGCGTGACGTTTACCAAGAAAAAGAAGACGGTTGCTTGTCCCGTGCCCTTGGCACCGCTTGCCGACACGCATGCGCATCTGCTTTCGTTCTGGGGCAAGGATGTGCCCGAGACACTCGTGCGTGCCAAGGCGGCGGGCATCGAGCTATTGGTGACGATGCTCGACCCCATCGCCGACAAACGCAGTGTGACGGACTATAGCGACTGGCTGACGCGCGAGATTCTGCCGATGCAGGGTATCCCGCAGATCAAGTATCTTGCCGGCGTGCATCCGTATGGCGCGCCGGACTATACCGACGACATTCACGCACAGGTCGTTGCTGCGCTTGATGACCCTTTGTGCGCCGGTATTGGCGAAATCGGTCTGGACTACCACATGGACTATGACGACGATATCGCGCCGGCACCCCATAACGTGCAGATTGACTGCATGGCGCGCCAGCTCGAGCTTGCCGTGTGTCGTAACGTGCCGGTGGAGCTGCATCTGCGTCACGAGGACATGGACCAGGAGCGTACCTCGCACGTGGACGCCTACAACGTGCTTCGTGAGGTGGGCGTGCCCCAGGCCGGTTGTGTGCTGCACTGTTTTGGCGAGGACCGCGCCACGATGGAGCGCTTTGTGGAGCTGGGCTGCTATATCGCCTATGGTGGTGCGGCCACCTTTAAGCGCAACGACGACGTGCGCGAGGCATTTGCGGCAACCCCGCTCGACCGCATTTTGTTCGAGACGGATTGCCCGTATATGGCTCCGGAGCCCATCCGCGGTCTTGAATGCGAGCCCGCAATGATCTCCATTACGGCAAACGCGCTGGTTAACGACCGTGTCGATCGCACTGGTGAGGACGCCGAAACAATCGCGCATGCCGCTTGGGAAAATGCCTGCAAACTTTTTCAAAAATAGTTCTTGCGTTCGCGGTGGCGCTCCGTTATTCTAATTCCTGCACGCGGGCGTGGCGGAATTGGCAGACGCGTACGGTTCAGGTCCGTATGGGGGCAACCCCATGAAGGTTCAAGTCCTTTCGCCCGCACCATTAAATGAAAGAGCTCCCAGCAATGGGAGCTTTTTTGTTATGTGCCCATCGCAGGGACTTGAACCTGCGAAGGAGCGAGCGTCAAGAAAACGCGGAGCGTTTTTAGCGAGCTGGCGAGGACGCCGGCAGGCGGCCGATGCCGGTGCGTATCCGCGAAGCGGATACGCGGACGTCCTTTCGCCCGCACCATTAAATGAAAGAGCTCCCAGCAATGGGAGCTCTTTTACGGGCCGTTTTTGGCAGATTTGACCTATCGATTTTGCGCGGTAGATGCCCCTGTGGTCAAAAAGTGGCAAATATGAGTACTGTCACGAAAATAGAGACATTTCACGAAGCCATTTTTGCTCATTTTACGCAACAGATGTACGCTAATTTGGCTCAACCTTGAGACAAAATGAAGTAATTTCGATAGACTTCGGTGGCGCGCGCAGACGTGGTGTAAGAGCGTCCTGAGGTCCGTCGC
>JAQCQR010000019.1 GCA_027687465.1 Coriobacteriaceae bacterium AF08-21 | reverse complement strand
TCCAGTCCGGACCGCCCCGCGGTCCAACTTTCTGTCCGCACCCCCTATTCAGTCCCTAATTCACCGCAACTTGTCGGTGGTGGCTTACTGGTAGCGTAGGCACTCCACCGGGTCGAGCTTTGCCGCGCGTCGAGCGGGGTAGAAGCCAAAGATTACGCCGATGCCGACGGAGACGGCGAAGGCCAGCAGCACCGTGGCGATTGAAAAACTCGGTATGATTTGCCCGCTGGCACCGAGCTCGCCAAGAATCCCAGATCCGGTGGCAAATATCGCGAGGCCCCAGGCCAGCAGATAGCCTATCAGGACACCCAGCAGGCCACCGGTGACGCACAGCGCCGAGGACTCGGCCAAAAACTGCGCGGTGATATCGCGACGACTGGCGCCCAGAGCGCGACGGATGCCGATCTCGCGGATGCGCTCAGTCACGTTGGTGAGCATCATGTTCATAATGCCGATACCGCCGACAAGCAGCGAGATACTGGCGACAGCACCCATGATGAGCGAGAAGGCGCCCATAAAGGAATTGAGGGAGTCGATAGCGCTTTTCATGGAGGTCGCCGATACACTGTCGTACTCATCATCCTCCGCGATGCCCTTCATCGCGCGCACCTTGGACTCGATGGTCTTGCAGAGCTCATCCATGTCCGTGCCCTCGGCGGCAAGTGCCGTCACGCTGGGGAATGAAGGATTCTCGTCGCCAAATAGGCCGGAGATGGTTTCGCGTGGCATATACAAAGTGAGCGAGCCCATGGAGTCGCTGCCGCCATCAATCACGCCTATAATCTGCACCTCGCCGTTGGACACTTTGATGGTTTTTCCCAGCGCATCCTGTTCGTTGCCGTAAAGCTGATCGGCGCCGCCGCGGCTGATGAGCGCCACGCGCGAGCCTGCCTTTGACTCGACATCGGTGTAGGTGCGCCCCGCAACGAGCTTACTGGCACCCACGGCGTCGAGCATGTCGCTATCGACACCCTGTGCCATGACGGTATAGCTTTTATCGCCGGTCTTGTACTCGGTATACGCGCTGTTGACAATGCCGATCTGTTCTATCTGCGGCACCAGTTTTTTAAGCTTCTGGACGTCAGAATCAGAGAGTTCTTGGGACGAATAGATCTGAACCATGCGAGCTGCGTTGAGGCCCAGGCTGTTGACCAGGCTGTTTTGGATGCCGCCGATGAGCGAAGTCATGGCGATGACCGAGGCGATGCCAATGACGATGCCAAGGATGGTGAGCAGGCTGCGTCCCTTGTTGGCCTCGAGCGAGTGAAGGGCTTCTTGGACAAGATCGCGGGTGCTCATTCCTTCGCTCCCTTCGGCTGATTGGTGGATGTCGAAATCGTGGGCAGGGCGTTCACGGCCCCGCGTAACGTATTCGGTGTATGCGCGACATATGCGCCGTCATGGATTCGCCCGTCACGGATGGTTACGGCTCGATCGGCCTCGGCGGCGATGCCGGGGTCATGCGTGATGAGTACGATGGTCTTGCCGCGTTTCTGGAGCTTGTGGAAGGTTTCCATGACGAGCGCCCCGGTTGTCGAGTCTAGATTTCCCGTTGGCTCGTCGGCCAAAATGATGGGCGGGTCGTTGACGAGGGCGCGCGCGATGGCGACGCGCTGCATCTGTCCGCCCGACAGTTCCGATATGCGGTGGTCCCAATGGTCGACCGGCAGTGTGACGGCTTGCAGCGCGTGCACGGCGCGCATCTCGCGCTGGCTACGCGGCACATTGGTGTAGGACAGCGGCAGCATGACGTTTTCGATCACCGTCAGACGCGGCAGCAAGTTAAAACTCTGAAAGACAAAGCCGATGCTCAGCGCGCGCACCTCGGTGAGCTCATCATCGTCGAGCTCGGCGACGTTGAGCCCTTGCAGGAAATAATCACCCGCCGTCGGCTTGTCCAGGCAGCCCAGGATGTTCATGAGCGTCGACTTGCCCGAGCCCGAGGGGCCGGTGATTGCGACGAACTCACCGGGGTTCACCGCCAGGCTCACGTTGTGCAGGATGTGGGCGCAACCGGCCTCGCTCTCAAAGATGCGGTGCACGTTGCGGATGTCGATGACGGGACGCATTACTTGCCCTCGTCGGCAGACATATTGTCGCCGCCGTCTGCCGTCATGCCTGTGCCGGTATCCGTCACGATGGTGTCGCCGTCGCGTAACTTGGTAACCGGGACGTCTGAGTTGATCTCGTTGCCCTGGTCGTCGCACTTGACCTGCGTCTTACCGACTACAGCCTCGTTATCGTTTTGCGTCACGACGGTCACCTTCACGCGGCGCGTCTTCTTGCCTTCCGAATCGGTGGCCAGATTGACGTAATAGTGCTCGCCATCTTCGGTCATCAGCGCCATGGTCGGCACCATAACCACGTCGTCGAGCTTCTCGGTCACTACCGAGACCTCGGCAGTCATACCCGGCTTAAGGCGACTGTCGGGTGCTTCGATGAGGATGTCGACGTTAAAGGTTACGCTGCCGCCGCCGGAGTTGGAGTCGGAGTTTGCCACCGAGGCGATGGCCGTGACCGTTCCCTGGCTCACGATATCGGGAAACGCTGGATAGGTCACGTTGGCGCTCTGGCCCACGGCGATCTTGGCGATATCCTTTTCGCCCACCTGCACGGTCACCTTCATCTTGGACAGGTCGGCAATCTGCATGCACTGCTTGCCGCCGCTTGTATCGCTTTCGCCCATGATCATGCCGCCTGTTACCGTGGCGCCCACCTTGGCGTTGAGCTCCACGATGCTACCCGAGCTCGGGGCCGTGACCGTACGGCTGGCGGCCTTGGCGTTCGCCTGATCGAGGTTTGCCTGGACCGATGCGAGGCTGCGCTGCGCGGCCGATACGGCGTTCGTCTCCGCCGATGCGGCGGAGACGCCAGCCGCTGCGGAAGCTCCATCGGCGTCCGTCGTCGGGGTGGCCTGCGCGGCAGCTGCGGCTTTCTGCGCGTTGGTGAGGTCTTCCTGAGCGGCTGCAACTGCACGCTGCGCCTCGGCAACGTTGCGATCGAGCTCGTCGTTTTTAATGGTCATAAGCACGTCGCCCTCGTTGACGGATTGGCCTGCCTGCACGTTGATCGAATCGACCGTGCCGTCGACAGAAGGGGAGACCACTGAGGACGAAATGGGTTTGAGCTGGCCTTTCGCCTCGACCGTTGTGGTAAACGTGCCCTCGGTCACCATGTCGGTCACAGGCCCGCTAGCGCCCTGCGGCTGCGCATTGATAACCAGGGTTGCGACAATGGCAATGAGCGCGATGGCACCTACGACGCCGGCGGCAATACCGCGTCGAATCAGCTTTTTGCGTCGACGTTCGGCACGTTTTGCCTTGAGCTTGGCATACGCCTCTTCATCGGAAATCTCGGCCGTATCGTTCGTGCGTTCGCTCTGCTTGTCGGCATGTACGTTTTTAATCAGAGGAATCGTTTCGGTGGCACCTTCGGGCGTGTACTCGGCATCATCCGGGCCTGGAGTGATGGTGGGGACATTCGGCATAGCGTCTCCTTTATAGAAAGTTCATCAATAAGTATATGCGCCCGTCGCGTAAGGCGGGCGCATATGGCGGATTCTTTCGGAACTGTTAGATTGGTCGCAGCGGCTCCACGTTGTAGGAATGCGCGCGTTGCACTACGAGTGGACAACCACGCACAGGCCGACTTTGATGCAATCGTGCAGCGCCTTGGCGTCGGCCAGGCGAAGGTTGATGCATCCGTGGCTGCCGCACCACTTGTAGGAGTTGGGATCGTCGAAACTCTTGTCGTTTTGCCACGTTGCATCGTGGAAACCGACCATGTTTCCCTCAAACGGCATCCAATAGCTGACCGGGCTCTCGTATTTGGGCTTGCCGGTCTCGGGGTCCTTGGCACCGATGAGCTTGCTGGCGCCATTGTTGCTGTTGATCTGCCAAACGCCTTCGGGCGTGGCGTCCTCACCCGGCTTTCCCGAGATAAAGTTGGCCTCCCACACGATATTGCCGCTCTCGTCGTAGTAGCGCGCGTGCTGCTCGGACAGATCGACATCGACGTATGCCTTCCAGTCGGGCTCTCCCTTTGCGGTAAAGGTGTCGGCCTTCTGGGAGTACTTGATCTCGATTTCGCCGGTCTGCTTGTTGTTAATGGCGTCCTCGACCTGCTTGGCGAGCGAGCTGCTGTCGATGGACCAACCAAAGTCGCCGCCTTCTACGGCGCACTGCTTGCCATCGGCGCGCGTCCACCAGCGAGTGGAGCCCACGGTATTGAAGCCGTTGGCGAGCTCGGCTGCCCAGCTGCTGATCTGCGACGTATCGAGTGTGGGGTTGGCCGGATCGGCAAAGCTGATCCACTGCAACACGGAGCTGCCATCAACCTTGCCGGCATCCTCGCCGTTGAGCTTGAGGGTCACGTTGACGCCCAGGAAGTTGTTGGCGGCATCGCATGCGGCCTGAATCTGATCATCGGTCAGCGTTCCATTGAGCGGCTCATAGGCATCGTTGCCGAGCTTGGAAAGGTCTACGGTCTCGGACAGCGAGGAAAGCTCGAGCTCGGCATACTTAATGACATGCTCGCGGTTGAGTTTTTCGTTGGAGCGCGCCTTCTCGACGGTAAACTTGCCGGCCTGCTCGTCATAGGAGCTATTGGCCTCGAACGTGCCCGAACGGCCCTCGTTAAACTCGTCGATGGCGGCGCCTAGATCCTCCTCAAGCTTCTTTTGGTCAAAGGTATCGGAGAGCATGGACAGGTCGACGTCTTGATCAAGATCGACTTCGTTGGAGGTCGCGGTTGTTTTGGTCTTGCCGCTTAAGGATTCCACAAGGCGGACCGGCCATATAAAGGCTTCGTTGTGGCTGATGATTTCTTTTGCGGCAGCTTCGCCGTCGACGATGGGCTCATCGGACTCGGGCTGATAGGTCCAGCTAAAGTCATCGCCCGTCACGGTGAGCTTATAGTGCTTCCATGCTGAGTTGACCTTGGTGGCGGCAGACGAAGCGCTGGAGAACGAGACGTCGACGCCGGCGATGGTGGTGTTGGGGTAGGCTACCTGCGAAAACGCTACGACGCCTACGATATAGACAATGACGATAAGACCCAGGACGACAAAGAGCGTCGTCTTTTTGCCTGACTTATTGTTCTCGGCGGGTTTGCGCGCGGGGCCGCGATCGCCTCGAGCGTGCGTGGGGGGCTGCTTGGGCGCATTGCCGTTTGCCTGGCGCCGCTGACGTTGTTGACGCTGCTGTCGCTGTTGGTTCGGGCGTTGGGAAGCGTTTGCCGCACCACGCTGCTGACCGTGGCTCGGCGCGATAGGACGCGGTGACTGAACGCCGCCGGTGTGCCTGCTCGGCTGCTGCGGATCGGGAATCAGTTGAGTTCGATCGTTTTGCGACATCGTATGCATATCCTTCGAATTTCGCCTTATGGCTCATCGTGTTTTTACTGGGCTTGCATTATAGCGATTGCCCTGCTGTTTGTGGTACGGAAACGGTGGCATTCAAAAGAGGTGGGACATTTGTCCCACCTTTGAGTCATTCTTTGCCGTTATCCGCACACGCCGCATTTTGCACAGGCCGAAAGTGCGGCCGGAGCCTGCGCGATGCCGCCCTTTGCCGTCTCGCGCAGCGTGGCCGGCAACGCATGACCCACCGAGAGCATGACATGTGCCATCTGGTCAAACGGCACCAGGCTCTTAATTCCTGCGAGGGCGAGTTGTGCCGAACTAAAGGCCGCTGCCACGCCGATGGCGTTGCGGTTTTGGCAGGGCACCTCCACGAGGCCACCGACGGGGTCACAAACGAGGCCCAGCAGGTTACTCAGCGCGATGGAACTGGCGTCGAGCGCCTGCTCGGGCGTGCCGCCGAGCATCTGCACCAGCGCGGCGGCTGCCATGGCGGCGGCGCTTCCCACCTCGGCCTGGCAGCCGCCCTCGGCGCCGGCGACGCAGGCGCTCGTGGTGAGATTGAGGCCGATGGCAGCTGCGCAGTAGAGCGCGTCCATGACCTGTTCGTCGTTCAGCTGCAGGTGGTCGGCGAGCGCCAGCACGCAGCCGGGCACGACACCCGCGGATCCTGCCGTGGGGGCGGCGACGATCACGCCCATCGTGGCGGAGCGCTCGAGCACCGCCATCGCGCGTGCTACGGCGTCGGTTTGAACGGTGCCCATCAGGCTTGTGCTCAAATCGTTGCGGCCGGTGGCGTCGACGAGTTTAGCCTCGCCGCCGATAAGCCCGCCGAGCGATCGCTGCGGATTGACGATGGGGGTCGTGGTCTCCTCGCGCATGACGTCGAGCACGCGGCGCATGGCGGCGACGGCGTGGGCCTCGCCGGTCAGACGCGCCTCTCGCACGGCCATTACGGCGCCGATATTCAGGCCGAGCTCGGCGCACGCATCGAGCAGCTGCTCGCCGTCGTCGAAGATTTCCTTGGCCGAGACGCCGGGGGAGAGCGACGAGGCAGAACCGGGGAGCTCGATAAACGTTGCGTAATCGACATTGTCGAGCTTGCGCAGCATGGGGACGACGGTGTCGTCGGGCGCGCCGTCGGTCTCAAAGACGGAGTAGGCCTGGCCGCCCACTTCGGTTCGGTAGGTGCGGCAGAAGGCGATGTTCACGTGGGCGTAGGCGAGCAGGTTGGTGAGCGCGGCGAGTACACCGGGGACGTCCTTGTGTGCCACGAAGAGCGTGGAGTACATGCCCGAGATGTCGACGCCGACGCCGTTAATGCGGCTAATGCGCATCTTGCCGCCGCCCAAGCTCTCGCCGCGGACCTGTGCCGTGGCGCCCGTGTCGTCGACCATGTCGATATCGACGGTATTGGGGTGGATGGAGGCGTCGTCGCCCTTGATGTCAAAGTGATATTCGAGGCCCTGCTCGCGTGCGAGGTTGAAGGCCTGCTTGATATTCTCGTCATCGGTGTCGAGGCCCAGGATGCCCGCGACGAGCGCACGGTCGGTGCCGTGGCCGCGGTAGGTGTGGGCGAAGGAGTTCCACAGGCCAAAGGTGACCTTGGTAATGCGGCCTTCTAGCAGGCTGGCGGCAACTTGGGCGCACCGCAGGGCGCCGGCGGTGTGCGATGAGCTGGGGCCGACCATGACGGGCCCCAAGATCTCGAATGCCGAGGTCGTAGCTAGTGTTTGCGGCTTGCCTGCCATATGCGCTCCTGTTCTATCCCGTCGTTCCGAGGGCTTTGGTATTTGGTCGCCTGCTCTACAGTCCTGGCTCGCACGGAGGCCACATTAAGTGGCCTCCGGCTCGTGCGGAACTCGCGATCGACCAAATACCAAAGCCCTCGGAACTTAGGATACATGGTTGGAGTGGCTGGATGTCAAAATTCATCAGCTGGGGACGTGCTGTTCATTGCGCATCGAAATATTCACACCACCGTGTAAATAAAAAGAAGTACTGGTTGGGGCCGGTACTTCTTTTGGTTCTAATGCTTTGCTGTCTGGGCTCTGCGAACCTATTTACAGGCCGCAGGCTGCTTTGAGTTCGTTGACTCGGTCGGTCTTTTCCCAGGTGAAGTCGGCGTCTTCGCGGCCGAAGTGACCGTAGGCTGCCGTCTTTTCGTAGATGGGGCGACGCAGGTCTAGGTCGCGGATGATTGCGCCCGGGCGCAGGTCGAAGGTCTTCTCGACGGCCTCGACGATCTTGTCCTCGGCAACATGCGCGGTACCGAAGGTGTCGACCATGATTGAGAGGGGCTTGGAAACGCCGATGGCGTAGGCAAGCTCGACTTCGCAGCGGTCGGCCAGACCGGCGGCGACCACGTTCTTGGCGACCCAGCGCGCGGCATACGCGGCGGAGCGGTCAACCTTGGTGCAGTCCTTGCCGCTAAAGGCGCCGCCGCCGTGACGGCCGTAGCCGCCATAGGTGTCGACGATGATCTTGCGGCCGGTGAGGCCCGTGTCGCCCATGGGGCCGCCTACGACAAAGCGACCGGTGGGGTTCACATAGATGTCCGCGTTGTCCCACGGCATGTTCTCGGCAGCCATGACCGGGGTGATGACGTGCTCGATGAGGTCGGCCTTGATCTTGCCCATGTCCTCGATCTCTGCGGCGTGCTGCGTGGAGATGACGATGGTCGTGACCTCGACAGGCTTGCCTTCCTCGTAGCGCACGGTGATCTGGGTCTTGCCGTCGGGACGCAGATAGGCGAGGGTGCCGTCGTGACGCACGGCGGCCAGGCGCTCGGCCAGGCGGCTCGCCAGGTAGTGCGGCATGGGCATGAGGGTCTTGGTTTCGTTGGAGGCATAACCGAACATCATGCCCTGGTCACCGGCGCCGATCAGGTCGATCGGGTCGGTGGTAGCGCCGGTCTGGGTCTCGAAGGACTCGTCAACGCCCTGGGCGATATCGGGCGACTGCTCGTGGATGAGGCTCATAACGCCGCAAGTGTCGCAGTCAAAACCGAACTTGGCACGGTTGTAGCCGATGCGGCGGATAACACCGCGGGCGATTTCCTGTACATCGACGTAGGCCTGGGTGCGAATCTCGCCAGCGACGATGACCGTGCCGGTGGTCACGAGGGTCTCGCAGGCGCAACGGACGTTCTCCACGTTGGCAGGCACGCCGTTGGGGGCGATGTAGCCCTGCTCCTGGAGCTCTATTTCTTTGGCGAGGATTGCGTCGAGGACGGCGTCGCTGATCTGGTCAGCGATCTTATCGGGATGACCTTCGGTCACCGACTCCGACGTAAAAACAAAGGACCCGTTTTGGGGCGGGATGGAACGAAGTTCTTCTGACATGATTGTCCTTTCAAAAACGTGTCCCGGCGACCGTTACCATTCCGCCGGGCTCTCTATGCAAGGGGACATCATAGCGCGTAAATCAAACATTCACACCCTTTCCGCACCTACTCATTGGGGACAGACTTAAATGAGCAGCCTTGCCTAAGTGCCGACAGGTTGCCCAAAGATTGGTCATTTAAGTCTGTCCCCAATGAGTGTAAGTCTGTCCCCAATGAGTGGGTCGGTGCCCTTTGTGCGGAGGTTGCTTTGTTGCTTTATACTGGTGCGGTTAGACATCCATCCTGCAATCGAGGAGATTTCCATGGCATCAGACGTTCGCGTCCGCTTTGCACCCTCACCGACGGGCAAACTGCACATCGGCGGCGCCCGCACCGCTATCTATAACTGGGCTTTCGCCCGCGCAAACGGCGGCACGTTCATCCTGCGCATCGACGACACCGATCCCACCCGTTCCACCGACGAGAATACGCAGATCATCCTGCGCGCCATGCGTTGGCTGGGCCTGGATTGGGACGAGGGTCCCGAGGTGGGCGGCGACTATGGCCCCTATGCCCAAACCGAGCGCCTGGACCTGTACAAGCAGGCCGCCCAGAAGCTTTGGGACGAGGGCAAGGCCTATCCCTGCTTCTGCACCAAGGAGCAGCTCGACGCCGATCGCAAGGCCGCGCAGGAGCGCAAGGACCCCTTCCAGGGCTATCAGCGCCGTTGCCGCGATCTTGATCCCGAGGAGGCCCGCCGTCGCATCGAGGCCGGCGAGTCCCACGTCCTACGCATCAAGGTGCCCGAGGACCGCGGCGACGTCGTCATCCACGATGCCGTCCACGGCGAGGTGACCTTCGACGCCAAGGAGCTCGACGACTTTGTCATCTTCCGCTCCGATGGCACGCCCACGTACAACTTTGCGACCGTCGTCGACGACGCCATGATGAAGATCACCCACGTCATCCGCGGCGACGACCATCTGTCCAACACGCCGCGCCAGGTCATGGTCTACGAGGCCCTCGGCGCGCCCGTGCCCACGTTCGCCCATATCTCCATGATCTTGGGCGCCGACGGCAAAAAACTCTCCAAGCGCCACGGCGCTACCTCGGTGGAGGAGTACCGCGACGCCGGTTATCTGTCCGACGCCTTCGTCAACTATCTGGCGTTGCTCGGCTGGTCGCTCGACGGCGAGACCACGATCGTCCCGCGCGATGTCCTGGCCAGCAAGTTCTCGCTCGACCGCATCTCCAAGAACCCGGCGACCTTCGACCCCAAGAAGCTCGACTGGGTCAATGCCGAGTACATAAACGGCATGTCCGATGCTCAGTTTGCCGACGAGATTATGGTCCCCGAGCTGCACGAGGCGGGTCTCATCGAGGGTAATGTCGAGTACGGCGAGGATTGGATCGATGCGCTTGCCGCCATCGTCAAGCCGCGCACCAAGATGCCTGCTGACGTCGTGACCGTCGCCGCTTCCATCTTTGCTACGGCTGAGACGCTCGAGTACGACGAGAAGTCTGTCAACAAGGGCCTGGCCAAGGAGGGCATGGGTGCCATTCTGGATGCCGCCAAGGCTGCGCTCGAGGGCGTGGACGAGTGGACGGCTGCCAACATCGACGCCGCGCTTGAGCCGCTTCCCGAGCAGATGGACCTCAAGAAGCGCGTGGTGTTCCAAGCTGTGCGTGTCGCCGTCTGCGGCAACATGGTGAGCCCCCCGCTGGGCGAGACCATGGCGCTCGTCGGCCGCGGCGACTGCCTGGCGCGCATCGACCGCGCCCGCACAATGGCGCTGTAGCAGCTGCGTAAACGCATGTATCCGAGCCCCGTTCACCCGAGCGGGGTTCTTGTTTCTGAAGACGCATGGGATGGGAGGTATAGGGGCCATGGCCGAGCAACTGTCGCTGTTTGGTTCGCCGGAACCGGAGGAGACTCCGGCCAAGCCTGAGTTCGCGCCTGAACCCGTCGCCGCCTATGCGAGCGTAGTCCTCGACATTCCCACCCGTGCGCTGTCCGAGCCGTTTGCTTATGGCATTCCCCGGTCCCTTGCCAACGAGGCGCAAATCGGATCCACGGTCCTGGTCCACTTTGGTAACCGTGCCGCCGCGGGCTATATCGTCGACATTGCGCCTGAGCTGGGTGACCTGCAAGGCATCAACGCCCTCGACCCAGCCCGCATTAAAGCCATCGAGGCTATCCTCAGCAAACCGCTCTTTACCGCCGAGGCTGCCCGTATCGCACGCTGGATGAGCCGCGAGTACGTCGCAACGCTTTCCGAGTGCCTGCGTTTGTTCTTGCCCCCGGGTGGAAGCCCGCGCGTGGTCAAAGGTGACGACGGCGTGTGGGCCGTTGAGCGCCCCGCCGTCAAACCCATCCAAAACCGCTGGGTCATGCTCACGCCCGAGGGCTTCGACTATACGCCGCCCAAGACCGCGGTCCGCCAGCGTCAGCTCATCGAGGCGCTCCAGTGCGGCCCGGTCACGACGCGCGACCTCAACCTTCTCTATAACAGCATGTCGGCGACCATCAAGGCGCTCGAAAAACGCGGCGTCGTCGTGGTGGAGGAGCGTCGTGCGTGGCGTGGCTGCAGCGAGCAGACCACGCTGTCCTCGGCAAGCGGCAAGGCGCCGGTCTCCCTTACCAACGGCCAGAAGCAGGCACTCGCGCAGATTGAGCGCGCCCGTCTGGACGCTCATGGCGACGTGGTGCTGGTCGACGGCGTCACCGGCTCCGGCAAAACCGAGGTGTACCTCTCCGCCATCGAGCGCGTGCTGGCGGCCGGCCGTTCGGCTTGCGTGCTGGTGCCCGAGATCTCGCTGACGGCCCAGACCGTCGGCCGCTTCCGTTCGCGCTTTGGCGAGACGGTCGCCGTGTTCCATTCGCGCCTTTCGGCCGGCGAGCGCCTGGACCAGTGGGATATGGTCGCCAGCGGTGCGGCCCGCGTGGTCGTCGGCGCCCGCTCGGCGCTCTTTTGCCCGCTTAGCGACCTGGGCCTCATCATCATCGACGAGGAGCACGAGACCAGCTACAAGCAGGGCTCCAGTCCGCGCTACCATGCGCGCGAGGTGGCGGCCGAGATGGCGCGCCGCTATCGCTGCCCGCTCGTGCTGGGGTCGGCCACGCCTTCTGCCGAGGCCCTCGACCGCTGCCGCCGCGGCACGTTTAACGGTGCCGCCTGGACGCGCGTCGAGATGCCCGAGCGCCCGGGACACGCCGTGTTGCCCACGGTTCGCATTGCCGATCTGCGTCGCGAGTTCTCGCACGGTAGCCGCTCCATGTTCTCAAAACCGCTTATAGAAGGCCTTGAGCGTGTGGTCGAGCGCCGCGAGAAGGCCGTGCTGCTGCATAACCGCCGTGGCTTTGCGCCGTTCCTGATGTGCCGCGAGTGCGGCTGCGTCCCCACCTGCACCCACTGCTCCACCGCGCTTACGTATCACGAGCGCACACACACGCTGCAGTGTCACACATGCGGTTCGTCTTGGCGCGTGCAGCCCTATCCGGCGGCCACGAGCCGTTGCCCCAAATGTGGCAGTCGCTACCTGGCAAAAATGGGCCTGGGCACTCAGCAGATCGAGGACGCACTGCACCAGATGCTGCCCGACGACGTCGCCATCATTCGCATGGATGCCGATTCCACGCGCGGCAAGGACGCGCACAAAAAGTTGCTCGAGCAGTTCGATGCGGCCGATTGCGCCGTGTTGCTGGGCACCCAAATGATCGCAAAGGGTCTCGACTTTCCCGAGGTCACGCTCGTGGGCGTGGTCAATGCCGACTTCGCCCTCAAGCTGCCGGACTTCCGCGCAGGGGAGCGCGCCTACGATTTGCTGGAGCAGGTCGCGGGCCGCGCCGGTCGTGGCGATCGCCCTGGCGAGGTCATCATCCAGACCTACCTGCCCGGGGACCCGGTCATTCGCGCCGTCGCTGAGCACGATCGTTCGATCTTTACCGACTACGACCTGGATCAGCGCCGCGACGCGCTGTACCCGCCGTTTGTTCGCCTGGTCAACATCTTGGTGTGGTCGGCGAACCGAGACGACGCGCAGGACTACATCGGGCGTATTGCAAAGCTTCTTAAGCGCCGCTGGCATGCCGCCGCGCCCGATTTTTTGCGGGCGGGGAGTGCCGTGCCGCAGGTGCTGGGTCCGGCTTCGTGTGTAATCGAGAGAGCCAAGGATCGTTACCGCTTCCATCTGCTTGTGAAGTCGCCCGTGGGGTACCATGTCTCTGATGATATCGACGCCTGCCTCAAAGAGGTGGGCTCTGTGCGCGGCGTGAGCGTGAGCGTTGACGTCGACGCCTATGATTTGATGTAACAACCCGAAAGGATGGCCATGGAAGCCAACGGAATCGTACTGTCGCCCGACCCTCGTCTGCGCCAGGAGTGTGCCGTCATCGAGGAGATTACCCCGGCGATCGAGGCGCTTGCCGAGAAGATG
The DNA here is from genome assembly GCA_027687465.1 of Coriobacteriaceae bacterium AF08-21. GTDB lineage: Bacteria > Actinomycetota > Coriobacteriia > Coriobacteriales > Coriobacteriaceae > Collinsella. The sequence goes on along the minus strand of JAQCQR010000019.1, from coordinate 34,492 downwards.
AAGAAGATGATGTTCGAGAACGGCGGCTGCGGTCTGGCTGCCCCGCAGATCGGCGAACTCATTCAGCTCGTCACCATCGACTGCGACTACACCGACAAGAACGACTATGACCCGTACGTGCTCATCAACCCCGTGATCGTGGAGCAGAGCGACCATCTTGTGCCGTTTAGCGAGGGCTGCCTGTCCATCCCTGGCATTAGCTGCGAGATCGAGCGTCCCGACCATGTCGTCGTCGAGGCGTACGACTTGGACGCAAACCTGATTCGCTACGAGGCTACGGGCGACCTGTTCTGCGTGTGCCTGCAGCATGAGATCGATCACCTGCATGGCAACACTATGTTCGAGCGACTGAAGCCCATGCAGAGGATCAAGGCCGTCAAGGAGTACCAGGACGCCCTGGCCCGCGGCGCTCGACCGGGCGAGACGGAGTAGGTTTGTCCGTCCCCGGGGCGCCCGCCTATATCATCCCGTGCTCAAACATTCTCGCTGCGCTGCGAAACTGCGCGCGGGACGATATAGGCGGGCGCCCCGGGGACTACGTTGACGCTGCTTGACTCGCCCGGGTGCCGTCGGGCCAGGGATGGGCGTCTTCGCTGATGGGTGCTTTGCTGAAAGAGCTGCTTTTATGCGGCTCTTTCTTTGTTTTTGGGTATATTTGAACGTGTTGAATTGTTTTGGCGTCGAGATTGCGACTTGTCCTGGCGCTGTTGTTTGTAGCCGTCTCGGTTTTGTTTGAGGGGAGAAATTATTATGCGTATTGTGTTTATGGGTACGCCTGATTTTGCTGTGCCTTCGCTGACTTCGCTTGTTGAGGCTGGGAACGAGATTGCGCTTGTTATTACTCGTCCCGATGCTGTTCGTGGGCGTGGTAAGAAGCTTGAGCCTTCTCCTGTTAAGGCCAAGGCGCTTGAGCTGGGGTTGCCGGTTGTTGAGGCCAGTCGTATGACGCCCGAGGTTGTTGCGGCGCTCCAGGCTGCGCAGGCTGATATTTTCTGTGTGGCTGCCTATGGTTGCATTTTGCCTGATGAGGTACTGCATATGGCGCCGCTCGGCATTGTGAATGTTCATGCGTCCTTGCTGCCTCGTTGGCGCGGCGCGGCTCCCATTCAACGTGCCATTCTTGCTGGTGATGAGATTGCTGGCGTTTCTATCATGCGCATTGGGCATGGCGTGGATACTGGTGCTTATTGTGCTCAGGCTTCCACGTCGGTTGCCGGTAAGCATGCCGAGGCGCTGACTATGGAGCTCGCTGAGCTCGGCGGCAAACTGCTTGCCGATACGCTTCCCTCTCTTGCCGATGGCACTGCCGTGTGGACTGAACAGGATGAGGCGCTCGTTACCCATGCTGCCAAGATTTCTAAGCAGGAGATGCGCTTGGATCCGCAAATGGCGGCGCTCGATTGCGTGCGTCATGTGCTCGCTTCGTCCGATACCGCGCCTGCTCGTTGCGTGATTGCCGGCAAGACCGTGCGTGTGCTCGATGCTGCGGCGGCTGATGTGTTGCTTGGCGAGGGTCAGGTTCTCGTTAAGGCCAAGCGTGTTTACCTTGGCCTTTCCGATGGCTCGGTTGAGTTGCTTGAGGTTAAGCCTGATGGCAAGCGTGCTATGACTGCTTCTGCTTGGGCTGCTGGCCTGCAGGGTGCCGATCTTTCGTGGGGTGTTTTGTCATGAGCAAGCTGTCCCCCGCGCGCAAACTTGCGCTCGATGTACTGATGGAGGCCGATCGCCGCGGCATGTATGCGCGCGACGTGCTGTCCTCTCGCGCATCGGCCAAGGCTATTGACCAGCGCGATTCCGCTTTTGCCGCCCGCTTGGCGCTGGGCGTGGCCGCCACGCAGGGTATTTTGGACGAGCTGCTCGATCAGTTTCTCGATAAACCCAAAAAGGTTGCGCCGCGCGTTCGCATGGCGCTTCGTATCTCGGCCTTCGAGATGCTCTACCTGCATACGCCGGGCCGCGTTGCCGTGAGCCAGGGTGTTGAGCTGGTGCGCAGTGGTGCTAAGTCTGCTGCGGGCTTGGCAAACGCGGTGCTGCACAAGGTTGCGGACAACGTTGAGGACTTTGCCACGGCATCCGACGTGGATGAGTCCGAGCGACGCTTGGTTCGTCTGTCGCGCCTGATGGGTCTTCCGCGCTGGCTATGCGCTCGCATTATGGCGTCGTTTGACACTCCAGAGGGTGCGCTCGGCTTCGCCGGCAATCTGGCGCCCGCGCCGCTCGCTTTGCACGAGAACGCCTTTGCAACCAAACCTGATCCGTACCTATCGCAGCTTGTGGCGCCTGTGTTCCCTGGCTGTCATGCTCCGGTCGATGCTCAGGTTACGGTTGCGTCGGGCGTATTTGAGCGTGCTGCTGCCGTGGCCTCGGACCTTAACGCCCAGCTTATCGCCACAGCTGCCACGCGCCCTGGTAGCTGCCTTGAGATTGGTGCCGGCCGTGGCACCAAGACCTATGTGATGATGTGCCAGGCCAAGCGTGCGGGCTATGAGCGTCAGCATACGGCGCTCGATCTGCATGATCGCAAGTGCGATCTGAATCTCGCTCGCCTGCATAAGGCTGGTATTCAGGGCGTTCGTACGGTTTCGGGTGATGCCTGCGAGCTTGATGAGGTGCTCACATCGTTTGATGCCATGCTTGGCGAGCCGGTTAAGTTCGACATGGTCTTTATCGATGCGCCGTGCTCTGGCACCGGCACCATGCGCCGTCATCCCGAGATCCCGTGGCGCCTGACCGAAAAGGATGTGACGGTTGAGCTGCCCAAGCTGCAGCTGACGATGCTCAAAGAGGCTGCTGTGCGCGTGGCTGCCGACGGCGAGCTCATCTATGCGACGTGCTCGGTCTTCGACGAGGAGAACATGCAGGTCGTGGAAGCGTTCTTGAGCTCTCCCGAGGGTGCCGGCTTTAGCGTGGCACCGCTTTCCGAGGCGCAGATTCTGCAACTCCCCGAGTTCGCCCAGGCCAAGAAGCTCGTCTCCGTACGCCAAAACGACCGAGGCCTCTTCCAAAGCGTGCCGGTAAACGCCGACTCCTACGACGGCCACTTCTGCGCCCGCCTGATCCACAACTAACTACTAATTTGCGGTGAAATAGGGATTGAATAGCGGCTTCTACCTGCCAAACTGTCCTTATTTCACCGCAATTCATAAGGAAACCTGGCCTGATAATTAGCTACTCATAGCTCAAAGAAATAGCCCCGCGATTGGTGTCGGTCGCGGGGCCGCGTTGTTTCTAGTGGCTATGCGGGCAGTTGGCGCAGCAGCCGCTTGTGGCGCTGGTGCTGGAGCCACCGCTTCGCTGGTCGGTGTTGTAGAAACCGCTGCCCTCAAATTTAATGCCGCTGGCCGAGAACGTCTTGGCCGCCGGGGCACCGCAGCTCGGGCACACGACCTCTGGAGTCTCGGACATGGGATGCTCAACCTCAAACACGTTGCCGCAGCTCGAGCACTTGTAATCGTAGCGCGCCATAGTACTTCCTTTTCAGCACAAAGCGGGCAGATTACTCTGCCCGCAAAAATTCAAACGTCTGTAACTGTACCCCATATCGGGCGTTTTATCACGCTTCACCCCAGAATCTATGCGTGTTGCGCAGGAGCTGTGCGGTTTTGCCCTCAGCGGCCGCAACGTCGGCCTCGTCAGCCTGCCAGGTCCAGTTGCCCGTGGCCACGCCCGGTACGTTCATGCGCGCGTCGTCGCCCAGCCCCAGGACATCCTGCAGCGGCATCATCACCAGGGGAGCGTCGCTTGCCAGCGCGTCGCTCATCAGCTTGGCCGCCACCTCAACACCGCTTGGTTCATCGCCGCCCGCAAAGGAACGCGTGCTCCAACCGGCCAATGTCGACGTATCGTGCGTCGAGGTGTACAGGATCTTGCCCGGCGTGGGGTGCACGCCGTTGCGGACGTCGTAGTCGCTAAACTCCAGCACGTCCATGCCGGGAAAGCCGCAGGTCGAAGCCATGGCGCGAACGCCGGGCGTCAGGTAGCCCAGGTCCTCGGCAATAAAGTTGAGCGGCCCCAACTCGTCATAGGCGGTCTGGAAAAGGTCCTTGCCCGGGCCTGCCAGCCAACGCCCGTCGGCGCAGGCCTTACCTGAGGGAATGCTAAAGTAGCTGTGGAAGCCCAGGAAGTGATCCAGGCGCACGCGGTCGTAGAGCGAGAACGCACGACGTAGGCGATCCATCCACCAGCGGTAGCCGTTCTGCTTCATGTGGTCCCAGCGGAACGTCGGGTTGCCCCACACCTGGCCCTCGGGCGCAAAGTTGTCGGGCGGCGCACCGGAGATCTCGATTGCCTTACCGGTATCAGACAGCCAGAAGTTCTCGGGTTCGCTCCACGCATCTGCTGAATCGTCGGACACGTACATAGGAATATCGCCGATGACCTCGATGCCCTTCTTGTGCGCATAGTTCATAAGCTCGCACCAAGCCAGGTCAAAGCGGTACTGCATGTACGCCTGAAGCTCGGCCTCGTCGTGGAAACGCTTATCGTCGATCAGATGCTCGTTGTAGCGCGCAACATCTGCCGGCCAATCGTGGCGCGATTCGCCCTCAAAGTATTTTTTGACGGCCATATAGACGCAGTACTTCTCGAGCCAATCGGCATTGCGATGTTTAAACGCGGTGTACAGCGGATCGGCATCCTCGCCGCCGTGGGCCTTCCAGGTCTCAAAGTCGGCGGCTAGCTCCTTGTGGCTTTCGGGAAGCAGGTCGATATTGCCCGCAAAGGCCGAAGGACCGGCGTAAGGGGAGCGGAAGAAGTCCGTGGGGTTGACGGGCAGGACCTGCCAGTAGCGCATGCCCATTGCGGCCAGATGGTCGATAAAACGACGCGTTGGCGCGCCGATCGTTCCGGGCTTACCGTCGTCGGTCGGCACCGATGTGATATGGCACACAACGCCCGCACCATGATCGAGCGGCTCTTGCAGACGCTGCTCGGCGTGGTGATAGATGATCGATGAACCCAGCGGATACAGATCGAGCGTGACGGTACCGTTGTGAATCTCGCACTCGTGGCCACTAATCACGTCGCTTGCACATTCGCCGAGCGCCGGAATTGTCACGCGGTGCGAGTTGCGCAGGCTGCGGTTGATGATAACCGTCGCATACTCGCCGTCCTTGCCCGTACGGTTGTAAGCAAGCACCTCATCATTGAGCGCGAAGGCCTTGATCTCGCCATCGACCATAAACGGCAGGGCGCGGCGCACGGCCGAGGCGTTTTTAAGGATGGCGAGTGTATCGAAGTCGTGCAAGTCTTCCTTCAAAGGCAGCGTACGGCGATTGCCCGGATCGGTCAGGCCCTCAAGGCCGTACTCGTCGCCATAGTAAATCGAAGGCACGCCGGGGAACGTCATCTGCATGAGCGTTGCAAGCCAAAAACGGCTCTTGGCCAGGCCCATCGAGTTCTCGTCTAGGCGCCACTTGCTGCGCTCGCACTCGGGTAGCTGCGACTCGTCGGGGCCGCCGCCGAGCACTGAGATGATACGTGGACGGTCGTGGCTCGACAGCAGGTTGAGCGCGCAGGACAGGGCCTCGCGCGGATAATTCTCGCGCAGGGTTTCGATATCCTCGGCTGCCTGATAGGCGTTCTTGTAGCCCATCAAAAAGCCGATGACCATGTCGCGGAAGGGATAATCCATAGCCGAGTCAAGCTCGGATCCTTGCAGGTAACGACGCAAATGGCCATAGCTGATCTTGTTGGAGGCGTCTTCCCAGACCTCGCCGAGCAGCAGCGCGTCGGGCTTCTCAGCGAGCACGGCCTTTTTGATCTCGGCCAGGAAGTCATCGGAAAGCTCGTCGGCCACATCCAGGCGCCAGCCGTGAGCGCCGGCGCGAAGCCATTTGCGAATCACGCCGTCCTTGCCCAGAAGTTTTTCACGGACAAGCTCGGAATTCTCGTTGATGGCGGGCATGTTGCCTACGCCCCACCAACAGTCGTACGAGCCGTCCTCGTGGAAATAAAACGCATCGCGCCACGGCGAATCCTCGCTCTGCCATGCGCCCACGCCGGGGTAGTTGCCGTAGCGGTTGAAGTAGATCGAATCGTCGCCCGTGTGGTTGAACACACCGTCCAGAATGATGGAAATGCCCAACTCCTCGGCCGCCTCGCACAGCTCAGTAAAGTCCTGCTCGGTGCCCAGAATCGGATCGATCTTGGTGTAATCGGCGGTGTCGTAGCGGTGGTTGCTCGCGGCTTCAAAAATGGGGTTGAGGTAGATGGCTGTAAAGCCCAGCTCGGCGATGCGAGGCAGGTCTTCCTGGATACCCTTGAGCGATCCGCCGTAAAAGTCCCAGGTCTTGATGGAGCCGTCCTCGGCGCGCTCGTACACAGGCGGCTCGTTCCAGTCCTCGACCATGCGGCGCTGAATACCTTTACGCGGTTTTTCGACCTCGGCCAGCGTGCGCTCGCGCCAGTGCCCGTCGCGGGCATAGCGATCGGGGAAGATCTGATAGACCATACCGCGCTCGTACCAGGTGGGACGGTTCTCGCGGTGCTTATAGACGGTAATCTGGAAGGACGGAACCTCGGCGTAGTCGTAAGTTACGCCTTCGCCGCCGGTGCGTCCCTGCGGTGCGCCTAAGCGGACCTCGGGCTGGCCTTCGATATTGCAGATAAAGCTGTACCAGATAAGACAGGGCTCGGTGCACTCAAGCTCTACGCTAAATATGCCGTCGCCCTCGTGCGTCATGGGATATCGAGACTCACCGATCTCATCGACCCAGGTGCGCAGCGTAAGCGTTGCCTGGTTGGGGTCGGCATCCTCCAGAATGACGGAGAGCGAAAGGGTGGTACCAGTGGTCACAGCGCCAAACGGAGTGCGAAACTGCGGCAGACGGCTGTTGTGTATCAATCTCATAGTACGGTCCAGTTCAATAGAATCACGGCCTGCTGGCCATGGGCTTTACGCACAGGATGTAAGTATATCTGTTGTACACAGGCTGTATAAACAACATCCGTTTACCATCGGCGAACGGTTGTCCTAGAAAATCGTTTTACCAACTACCTACAGAGAAGGGGCGCCCGGTTGGAGCGCCCCTTGCATGGGGTTTGATTAGGTTTTGGATCGTCTTTGGGCTAGCGGCGCTTGCGGGTGGCCGTGGCCTTGCGGACGGACGTCTTCTTGGACGGGGCCTTTTTCTCTGCCGGAGCGGCGGGGGAGACCGGAGTCTCCTTGGCGGGCTCGGGCTTGGCCGTAGCCTTCGGTGCGGCCTTGACCTTAGCGGCCTTCGGCGCCGGCTTGGCCTTTACCTCGGCCTTGGCCTCTGCCTTGGGGGCAGCAGCTTTGGTCGTGGTCTTCTTGGCCGTCGTCGTTGCGCGCTTACGCGCGGTGGTCTTGGCGGCCGGCTTTGCCTCGGCAGTTGCCTCGGCCTTGGGCTCGGCGCCCGCCTCCTCGACCTTGACGGCGGGCTTTGCGGCACTCTTCGGGGTAGCCTTGGCCGCAGCGGCCTTGGTCGTAGTCGTCGACTTCGTTGCCGTTGTCTTCTTGGCAGCGGTCTTTGCCGGAGCACTGGCGGCCGGCTTGGCCTCGGCGACATCGGCCTTTACCTCGGGAGCAGCCTCGGCTTCGGCGGCCTTCTTGGCAGCGGCGGTCGTGCGCTTGCGCGTGGTCGTTGTCTTGGCAGCGGTGGTCTTTGTTGCCGCCGCCTTGGTCGCTGTGACCTTCTTGGCCGTCGTCTTACGAGTCGCGGTCTTCTTAGCTGCGGGCTTTGCAGCGGGCTTGACCTCGGCCTTTGCCTCAGGCTCGGCCTTTGCGGGCTCTGCCTCAACCGGCTTCTCCTCGGTCTTGGGCTCCTCAGCGGCCACCGGCTCAGCAACAGCTTCAGGCTCGTCGACAACCGACGCCGGGCGCTCAATTTCCGGATGCATAAAGAAGTACAGGTCCAGATACTTGTCGGCCGAGCGCGTCCAGCTAAAGTCCTGGCTCATGGCCTGCGTGACCAGCTGGTTCCAGGCGTCACGGTTATCCCAGAACAGGCGCGCCGCGCGGAACACCGCGTCACCCATCTCGTCGCCGTTAAAGTTGCTAAACGAGAAGCCCGTGCCCTCGCCGGTAAACTCGTTGTACGGGATCACGGTGTCCTTCAGGCCACCGGTCTCGCGCACGATGGGTAGCGTGCCGTAGCGCATGGCGATGATCTGCGACAGGCCGCAGGGCTCAAACTTCGAAGGCATTAGGAACATGTCGGCGGCAGCATACATGCGCTGTGACAGCGCCGGATCGAACTCGATGCGTGCGGCCATGGTGCCGGGGTACTTGTCCTGGAAGTAGCGCAGGCCGTCCTCGTAGTCGCGGTCGCCGGTGCCCAGCACCGCCACCTGCACGCCGCCGGACAGGATGCGGTCGAGCGCGTACATGACCAGATCCATGCCCTTCTGGCGCGTCAGGCGCGTGACCATCACCATGAGCGGGCGGTCGTCGCGAACCTCGAGCCCCAGCTCTTCCTGCAGCTTGGCCTTGCACACGGCCTTGCCGGAGCGGTCTTCAACCGTGTAGTTGGCGGCAATGCGCTTGTCGGTCGCCGGGTCAAAGCCCGCCACGTCAATGCCGTTGAGGATGCCCTGCAGCGCGTACGAACGCTCGCGCAGAACGCCGTCCAGGCCCTCGCCAAACTCGGGCGTCTGGATCTCGTTGGCATAGGTGGGGCTCACCGTAGTGATGGCATCGGCATAGCGCAGGGCGCCCAGCATGTAGTTGATGCTGCAGGCGTCGCAACGCAACTGCGAGGCGGCCGCCGGAATATGCGCCACGCCCAGGATGTCCTCCATCACGGTGTCGCTAAACTGGCCCTGGAACGCCACGTTGTGGATCGAGAACACGGTCTTGACGCGGTCGTACAGCGGCAGGCCCTGGTAGAACTCGCGCAAGAACACTGGCGCCAGCGCCGTCTGCCAGTCATTGCAGTGCAGGATGTCGCACTCAAAGCCGGCCGGCAGGTGCTGCAGGCTCTCGGTGATGGCCTTGGAGAAGAACGCAAAGCGCTCACCGTCGTCAAAGAAGCCGTACGGATAGTCGCGTGCAAAGTAGCGCTCGTTGTCGATGAACATATAGGTGACGCCGTCGTGCTCGAGCTTCTCGAGACCGCAGTACTCGTTGCGCCAGCCCAGGCTCATGTAAAAGTCGGAGAAGTGCTCCATCTGTGCCTTGTACTCATCCTTGATGGTGGCGTACTTGGGCACCATCACGATAACTTCGGCGCCGGCGCGCACTAGCGCCGCAGGCAGCGAACCTGCCACGTCACCCAGGCCACCGGTCTTTACAAACGGTGCGCACTCGGCCGAGGCAAACACGATCTGCATCTTTTTGCTGGAATCAGCCATATTGTCTCCCATGTTGCAATTCGAGAATAGCCGCCTGGCGCTAACCGGGCGGCTATTCTACATGTTACGAGCGATGTTGCGGTGCCAACGTTAACGTACGATGGTGGTGTCAGAAGTTAACGGAGCCTTGCCCAGCACCAGGATGTTCTCGGGCGTGCCGCGAAGCTCGGTGTTGGTGGGGACCACGTTGTTCTTGTCCAGGATGGCGTTCTCAACGCGTGCGCCGCTCTTGATGATGCAGCTCTGGTTGATGATCGAGTTGGTCACCGAAGCGCCTTCCTCGACCACGACGCCGCGCGACAGGATCGAGTTGCGCACGGTGCCCTTGATGATGCAGCCGGCCGAGATGATCGAGTTGCACGCGTGGCTGCCGGTCGCATAGCGCGAAGGCGGCACGTCGTGAGCCTTGGTCAGGATCGGACGCTCGGGGTCAAAGAGCTGGTCGGCCACGGTCTGGTCGAGCAGATCCATGCTGCGGCGATACAGCGACTTCTCGCTAAACACGCCCACGACCTCGCCCTTGTACTCGTAGCTGCACACGTCGATGTTGCCAAAGTCGCCCTGGAGTGCCTCGAGCAGGTCCAGATAGTCAGCGGCCTGATAGTGATCAATGATCTCGAGCAGCGTCTCGCGGTTGACGATGCAGCAGTCCATAGAGGCGTTGTCGCCGTACACGACGCCGGCGCTCACGCCCGTCAGGCGGCCGTTCTCGTTAATCTCGAGTTTGGTCTCGTCATCGACGTTGCGCGTGGCCTTGCAGTACACCACGGTCATCTGGGCACCGGAGTTCTCGTGCGCGTCGATGATGGTGTTGAGGTCCATGTTAAAGATGATGTTGGTGCCCATCATCACAACGTAGGGCTTGTCCGAGCGCTGGAACAGCGTCTTGTTGGAGATGATGTCGCGTAGCAGGAAGCGCATGCCGCCCTTGGTGGTGCCATACGCGTTGCCGGGCACCATGAACAGGCCGCCCTTCTTGCGGTCCAGGCCCCAGTCCTTGCCCGAGCCCACGTGGTCGATCAGCGAGCGGTAGTTGCCCGGCATGACGACGCCGACGGTCTTAATGCCGGCATTCATCATATTGGAGAGCGGAAAGTCGATCAGGCGGTAGCGGCCCAAAAACGGAACGGACGCGATGGGGCGGTCCTTGAGCAGCACGCTGCCGTAGGTCGAAGAGTAGTTAGCGGTGATATAACCGATGGCCTTGCGATTGATCATCGGATCATTCCCCCTTCCCGATAACGACGTCATTTCCAACGACGGCCGTATCCTTGGTGGTATCGACAGAGCCGAGCTTCACGCCCTCTTCGACCGTGGAGTTCTCGCCCAAAATAGCGCGGCAGATGTGCGCGCCGCTCTTAACGTGCGCACCCGGCAGCAGCACGGAGTCCTCGACCACGGCGCGCTCCTCGATGATGACATCGGTCGAAAGGATCGAGTGGCGAGCGGTGCCGTAGATCTTGCAGCCATTGGAGACCAGGCAGTCGTCCAGGCGGCCGTCCGGGCCAATGTAGTGCGGCGGACGCGTGGTGATGTTGGACATGATGGGGAAGTTCTTGTCAAACAGATCGAACTCGGGGTTGTTACCCAACAGGTCCATCGAGGTCTCGTGGAAGCTGGCGATGGTGCCGACGTCCTTCCAAAAGCCGTGGAACTCGTAGCTGTACAGGCGCTTGTTCTCGCCGAGCAGCTTGGGGATGATGTCCTTGCCAAAGTCGTGGCTCGAGCGCTGGTCCAGAGCGTCCTCCTCGAGCGCCTCGATCAGCACGTCGGCCGAGAAGATGTAGATGCCCATGGACGCGAGGTTCGAATCGGGCTTCTCGGGCTTCTCGGTGAACTTGGTGATGCGGCCGTCCTCGGGGTCGGTGGTCAGGATGCCAAAGCGGCTGGCCTCCTCCCACGGCACGGGCATAACGCTCACCGTGAGGTCGGCGTTGTTCTCAATATGCGTCTTGAGCATCTTGCGGTAGTCCATGCGATACAGGTGATCGCCAGACAGAATTAGGACGTACTTGGGGTCGTTGGCCTTGATGTAGTCGAGGTTCTGCGTAATGGCGTCGGCCGTGCCCGCATACCAGGCGCCGCCGGTCTGCGTCTCGTACGGCGGCAGGATCGACACGCCGCCGTCGCGGCTGTCCAGATCCCACGCCTCGCCGGAGCCAACGTAGGCGTGCAGCAGGTAGGGACGGTACTGCGTCAGAACGCCCACCGTGTCGATGCCCGAGTTGGAGCAGTTGGACAGCGAAAAGTCGATAATGCGGAACTTGCCACCAAAGCTAACCGCCGGCTTGGCGATCTTTTGGGTGAGTGCCCCCAATCGGCTGCCCTGTCCTCCTGCGAGGAGCATCGCGATGCATTCTTTCTTACTCATCGATTTCTCCTTCTGTCATCGATGTTCTTAAACCCATTAGCGACGGGCGCAGTGCAACGTTGCGCCCGTCGAGTAATGCCGTGCTGGCATAAGGGAGCTCGCGCGCCTTTACGCGTGCCAGATCTCGTCGCGGTACTCGCGAATGGTGCGGTCGCTCGAGAACCAGCCGGAGGAGGCGGTGTTGAGCAGGGCCTTGCGGTTCCAGGTCTCCTGGTCGCCGTAGCTGTTCGTGAGCTTCTCCCAGGCGTCGACGTAGCTGCGGAAATCTGCCATGACCAGGTCGGGGTCGTTGTTGTTCATGAGCTCGTTGTAGATGCTCTCGAAGTTGCCCGAGAGGCCGGCAAACGTGTTGTCCTTGAGCTCGTCCATCACGCGGCCCAGACGCTCGCGGTCGCCGTTAAGCGTATCCCACGCAAAGTAGCTGTTCGACGCCCAGAGCTGCTCGACCTCGGGAGCGGTCAGGCCAAAGATGGCCTCGTTCTCGCGGCCGGCCAGGTCGGCGATCTCGATGTTGGCGCCGTCGAGGGTGCCCAGCGTAATGGCGCCGTTCATCATGAGCTTCATGTTGGACGTGCCCGAGGCCTCCTTGCCGGCCGTGGAGATCTGCTCCGAGATCTCGGCGGCGGGGTAGATGAGCTGGGCGTTGCTCACGCGGAAGTTGGGGATAAAGCAGACCTTCATGACCTCGTTGACGCGCGGGTCGTTGTTGATGACGTCGGCAACGGAGTTAATGAGGCGGATGGTCTCCTTGGCAAAGGTATAGCTCGAGGCAGCCTTGCCGCTAAAGATGAAGGTCGTCGGCGTCACGTGGAAGTTGGGATCGGCGATGCGGCGGTTGTAGATGTCCATCACCTTCATGATGTTCATGAGCTGGCGCTTGTAGGCGTGGAAGCGCTTCACCTGAACATCGAAGACGGTATTGGGGTCAATGACCAGACCGGTCTCGGCCTTAACATAGGCGGCCAGGCGCTCCTTGTTGGCGCGCTTGGAGGCACCCACGGCCTTGAGGAACTCGGTGTCGTTCTGGAACTCCTTGAGCTTTTCCAGCTCAAAGGCGTCCTTGAGCCAGCCATCGCCAATGGCCTCGGTCACGAGCTTGGCATAGGTGGGATTGGCCTCGGCAAAGAAACGACGGTGCGAGATGCCGTTGGTCTTGTTGTTGAACTTTTCGGGCGTCAGGGCATAGAAGTCCTTGAGCACGATGTTCTTGATGATGTCGGAGTGGATCTTGGCCACGCCGTTGACGCTATGGCTGCAGATCACGGACAGGTTGGCCATGCGAATCTCGCCGTCCCACAGAATGGCGGTCTGGCGCAGACGCTCCTGCCAGCCCTCCTGCGTGGTATCGAACGACTCGTGCCAACGACGGCTGATCTCGTCGATGATCTGGTACACGCGGGGGAGGAGCTTGGAGAACGTGCCGATGGGCCACTTCTCCAGAGCCTCGGGCAGGATGGTGTGGTTGGTGTAGCTCACGACCTGCGTCACGATGTTCCAGGCGTCATCCCACTCGAGCTTCTTCTCGTCGATGAGGATACGCATGAGCTCGGGGCCGCACATGGCGGGGTGCGTATCGTTGGTGTGGATGGCCACAAACTGCGGCAGCAGCTCCCAGTTCTCGCCGTGCTCCTTCTCAAAGGTGTCGAGCAGGCTGTAGATGCCGGCCGAGACAAACAGGTACTCCTGCTTCAGGCGCAGCAGACGGCCGTGCTCGCCGGCGTCGTTGGGGTAGAGGATGGCGCTGATGGCCTCGGCCTCGGCGCGCTCGGCGTCGGCCAGGGCGTAGTCACCGCGGTTGAACGCCTCAAGGTCAAAGTGCTCCTCGACCGGCTCGGCGGCCCAGACGCGCAGCTTGTTGACAGTCTCGCCGGCATAGCCCACCACGGGGATGTCATAAGGGACGGCCAGGATGTCCTGCGTGTCCACCGTGCGGTAGAACGTGCGGCCGTTCTCCTCAAAGCCCTCAACATGGCCACCAAACTTGATGGTCACGGCCTTGTCCTGACGACGGACCTCCCAGGGATAGCCGTGGGTGAGCCACTCGTCGGTGGCCTCGACCTGGCTGCCGTTGACGATCTCCTGCTTAAACAGGCCGTAGCGGTAGCGCATGCCGTTGCCGTAGCCGGCAATGCCCTCGGCTGCCATGGAATCCAGGAAGCATGCGGCCAGACGGCCCAGGCCACCGTTGCCCAGCGCCGGATCGGGCTCCTGGTTCTCGATGACGGACAGGTCGAAGCCCATGTCGTCGAGCGCCTCGGCGACCATGTCGCGCACGCCAAAGTTGAGCAGGTAGTTGTCGAGCAGGCGGCCGATCAAAAACTCGATCGAGAAGTAGTACACGCGCTTCTTGCCCTCGGCGGTGACGCGGGCGTCACTCTTGGTGGCGACGGTGCGCGCCTTCTCGGCCACGAGCTTGGCCAGGGCGTTAAAGCGATCGAGGTCGCTGGCGGCCTCGACGCTCTTGCCGCTGATGCTCATGACGGCATCGCGATAGAGCTCGGTAAACTCCTGCTTGTTGTCGAAGATCTTATTCATACGTTCCTTTCCCCCGGGGATATTTCTCCCGGAACGGTTATGACTTGTATCCTACGCCTCGTTGGGGCGGGTAAATGCAAAGGTAACTGCTTTGTTACGCATCCTTGACAGACGACGTAACAGAAGCAGGCTTGGCCTTGGGAGCAGCCTTTTTGGTGGTTGTCTTTTTGGCCGTGGCGGGCTTGGTTGCCTTGGCCTTCGCCTTAGCAGGAGCCTTCTTAGCAGCCGCAGGCTTGGGCTTCACCGAAGACGTGCGCTTGCGCGTCGCCTTCTTGGGCTCCTCAACCACCGGCGGCTTATAGCTGCTGGGACCGCGGCGCTTAAGCACCACGCCAGCCAGGCCGGGCACCTTAATCTCAATGGAGTCCATCTGCCCGTTCCAGGGATAGGGCTCGCTCGAGCAGGTGTAGGGCTCTTCGCCGGCATATCCGCTGCCGCCAAACTCGGGACGGTCGGAGTCAAAGATGACCTCCCAGTCGCCCTCGCGCGGCACTCCCACGCGGAAGCTCTCGTAGCTCGCCGGGTCAAAGTTGATCAGAATCACCAGATCGTCGTCGATGTCCTCGCCCTGGCGCACAAAGCTCACGATGGACTGCTTGGAGTTGTCCGCATCGATCCAGGTAAAGCCGTCGTCGGTGTAGCTGCGCTCGTACAGGGCGGGCTCGGCGGTGTACAGGTGGTTGAGTGCCTTGATAAACGCCTGATGATGACGGTGGGTCTCATACTCCTCGGTCAGGAACCACTGGATGGACTCGTAGTAGCGCCACTCAATAAACTGGCCGATCTCGTTGCCCATAAAGTTGAGCTTGGCACCGGGGTGCGTCATCTGGTAGAAGGCCAGCGTGCGCAGGCCGGCAAACTGGCGCCACCAGTCGCCCGGCATACGGCCGATGAGCGAGCACTTGCCGTGCACGACCTCGTCGTGGCTCAGCGGGCAAATGAAGTTCTCGGTAAAGGCGTACATGATGGAGAACGTGAGCAGGCCGTGGTTGCCGGGGCGCCACGGAAAATCGGTCTGCATGTAGTGCAGGGTGTCGTTCATCCAGCCCATGTCCCACTTATAGTGGAAGCCCAGGCCGCCGTCCTGCGGCGGATAGGTTACGAGCGGCCACGCGGTGGACTCCTCGGCCATCATCATCACGTCGGGGTAGTGTGCCTCCACGGCGCAGTTGACCTGACGGATAAACGCGCTGGCGTCCAGGTCCTCCTCGGTACCGTACTTGTTGAACTTCTTTTGGCCGGGATCGTCGATGCCAAAGTTGAGGTACAGCATGCTGGACACGCCGTCCATGCGAATGCCGTCAACGTGGAAGTTCTCGAGCCAGTACAGCACGTTGGAGACCAGGAAGGAGCGGACCTCGCCGCGGGCGAAGTCAAACTTGTGCGTGCCCCAGTTGGGGTGAATCTCGTGCTCAAACAGCATGTGGCCGTTAAAGGTGGCAAGGCCGTGGGCGTCGGCGCAAAAACCGCCGGGCACCCAGTCCATGATCACGCCGATGCCAGCCTCGTGGCATGCATCGATAAAGTGCATGAGCTGCTGCGGGTTGCCGTAGCGCGACGTGGCGGCGTAGTAGCCGGTCGTCTGATAGCCCCAGGAGCCATCGAAGGGATGCTCCATAAGCGGCATGACCTCGATATGCGTGTAGCCCATGTCGCGTACGTAGTCCACGAGCTCCACCGACAGGTCGTCGTAGGTGTAGAACTCGCCGCGCTGCGCGGGGAAGGGATCCATGGGGCCGGGATAGTTGCCGTACTCGTCCGGGTCGCCCTGCGGCGCGTCGCCGTGGCGCTTCCACGAGCCAATATGCACTTCGTAGATGTTAAGGGGCTGCGACATGTGGTTGTGGCCGGCACGGCGCTTGAGCCACGCGGCGTCGTTCCACTTATAGCCATCGAGGGTCCACAGCACGCTCGCCGTACCCGGAGGGCACTCGGCCTTAAAGGCGTACGGATCAGCCTTGTAGAGCTTTTCGCCCTCGTTGGTCTCGATGAGATATTTATACAGCTGGCCCTGCTCGGCGCCAGGAATAAAGCCTTCCCAAATAGCGCTCGTATGCACGGGCACCAGTGGGTTGGCTTGCTCATCCCAGTCGTTAAATTCGCCAATGACGTGAACGCTCTTTACGTCGGGCGCCCAAACGCAAAAACGCCAGCCGCGCGTACGGTTCTGCGTGTCGGGGTGCGCGCCCATCTTTTCCCAGCTGCGCTCCCACATGCCAATGCCAAACAGATAGACATCGTCCTTGGAAAGCTCCGGTGCGTGCGGGGCGGCCTTACGGGTAGCGGGCTTTTTGGTTGCTGGCTTTAGCTTTGTATCGCTCACGTTTGATCCCATCATGACGCGGCAGCGTGTTGCCTTGGTGACTAGATGCGAAAGGTCCAAGGCTGCACGAATCGAAGGGACGGCGATAGTTCTATGATTCGTTCCACCTCGCGTGCTCGGTGGAACTTTCGGCACGAAATACGATAACACCTGTTCGTTACTTTTATGGAGAAAAGTGGATTTGCGGCGGTGTTTAATCGGCGAGCGCCATGTTTATACCACTGGCAGAATTGCGATGGTAAAACTCTTGACAGTTTTACCAATTAGGGCTTCAAAACTGTTAGGCTGACGTTTGGTAAAACGTTTTTAGCAGGTTGTTTACCATTTGACATCGAAAGGCTCGTTTATGAACCATATCGCTGCCCCAAGTGTTGCTTTTATTTTCGATTGCGACGGAACACTGGTTAATAGCACCCCCGTTTGGGCCTATGCCCAGCCCGAGTTATTGCACCGCCACGGTGTTGACGTGACGGTCGACGATTTTGCCCAGTTTGAGCATTTGTCGCTCGAGGACGAGTGCCAGGCCTACCACGACACCTGGGGCATTGGAGCGAATGGCGAGGAGCTGTATCGCGAGCTGAGCGACATTCTGATCGATGGCTACTCTAAGGTGCCGCCACGCGAGGGTCTGCTGACGTTTTTGGAGCAGGCGAAGGCGGCCGGTATTGCCATGTGCGTTGCCACGTCCACGCCGGCCGAGCTGGTTAAGTCTGCGCTAGCGGGAGCCGGGCTTGACACGTACATGGAGTTTATTACCACGACGGGTGAGGCAGGACGCTCCAAACAGTTCTCCGATGTGTATGAACTTGCGCTGCGTCGCCTGGAGGAGCGCCACGGGCACAAGTTTGAGCGCGCGTGGGTGTTTGAGGACGCCGTCTTTGGCCTAAAGAGCTCTGGGGTCGCAGGCTTTAAGCGCGTTGGCATCTATGACCCGCACGGCCGCATGAAGCGCGACGATGTGCGCGCCAACTGCGATATCTTTATCGACAGCTACGAGGACCTGGATCTGGCCCGCGTGCTTTCGTTTGAGGGCTAGGCGAGGGCTGTGGCTTGCAAGGTATTAGTGGTCTGCGGCTCGCCCGTGGTGGCGAGCGCGGATCTGCTACGCCAGCTGGCGGGGGAGTGCGACCACGTTGTCGCCGTGGACCGAGGGCTCGACGCGCTGCTGGGCGCGGGACTTGGCTGCGACGTATATGTAGGGGATGCCGATACGGTGAGCGACGCAGGCCGTGCGATGGTCGATGCCGCCACCGACTTTGAAGTTGAACGCCATGACCCGTACAAGGACTATACCGATCTGGCGCTGGCGCTCGATTCCGTCCGCCGTCGCTGGCAGGGTGCCGAAGTGGTTGCGACTTGCGCTACGGGCGGCCGCCCGGATATGGCCCTGTCTGTGTTAGGGCTATTGGCAGGCTATGCGGACGCCCCCGTCTGGATCGAAGAAGACGAAGTGACGGCCAGAATCCTGCACCAGGACGAGACCTGGACCATCGAGGGCGCCGAGGGCAAAACCTTCTCCATCATCGCCATATCCCCCAACACCGAGGTTAGCGAGCATGGCTTAGAGTGGGAACTAGATCACAGCCTCCTAGCCCTACTAGCCGACACCGGCATCAGCAACATAGTCCGATCCACCGCAGAGATCGAAGTCCACACCGGCACCGCCATCGCTTACCTTTACAAGTAGGGACCATCGCATCAGGGTTTTATCGGGACGGTGGATAGAAATAATCGCTCGAAGAGTGATTATTTCTGCCCCGTCCCAGGAAAACCCGTAAGGCGGAAAATCAATCCAAAATTCCCCCTTGCATCCCCGAAGATCTTCCCCTATAGTACTACCTCGTCACGGGGGCGTAGCTCAGCTGGGAGAGCGCTTGACTGGCAGTCAAGAGGTCAGGGGTTCGATCCCCCTCGTCTCCACCATCGTGAATGCAAAGGCCTTCGGAATTCCGAAGGCCTTTTTTCATGCGAAAACACCACACGCCACTAACCCCACCTACGCCAACAAAATGTTGCACAATTTATTTCCCATGTCTGTACATAGTTTGTTAGACAAACGCAATTACCAGTGCAGCTCGACGTTCCATTTCTGCTTCAGGAGCATCCCTAACCACCGCTCGCACCCTAATAACCAGCAGCAACGTGAACAACATCCCAAAACAACCCCCTTAAGCACGTCAAATGAACGATATGTTGTCCAACGCAGCCCAAATCAATTTCGCTATCAGCTTGTGCTAGGATACCTAACGTTACATGAGTTCAACTGTGCTCGCGGCTCCAGTAAGCCATAAAGCGCAGGGTCGATCAGCATCCGGCCGTAACGGCGGTGCCAGAAACACCACGAGCTCCAATAAAGAAGTCATGCGACGTTATTTGCATTGAGTTAATTCAAAGATGCATTCAATAGTTTGCGTGTCAAAGCGTAGCAGTCTTCTAGCTGTTTGCGTGCGGTACAGTTTTGTACCCGCTTGACTGGCTCGCACGCAGCCAGCTGGAGTCGCGGTCTTTTTTGCGATACACGTCCGCGTCTTTAGCAACTGCATTTATACATACCGTTCACGGTGGGGCAGAGCCACGTGCTTGTCTGACTGGGCTCAGGGTTTGAATATGGAGCGCCTTCGCGCACAAGCGCCCTGGCGAAGCCATACCCAAACCCCGTGAGCCACACGTAAGACAGCAAGGGGGTGGTGCTCGTGTGGTATGTAATCCAGGTCATTAACGGTCGCGAAGACGTAATGCGCAAGCGCATCGAGCGCGTGGTGCCGACTGGTGCCATGCAGGAGCTCTTTTATCCCCAATATCAAACCGAGATCAAGGTACACGGCGAATGGGTCAATACGACCAAGCCGCTCTTTCCCGGTTACCTTATCTGCGATACGGCAGATCCCCGTACCGTGCAACAGTATCTGCTGCGCATGGACGACTTTGCCCGGGTTCTATCCCAGGACGGTCAGTTTGTGCCGCTGGCAAAAGAAGAGGTCCAGCTTATTGGCGGCTTTACGCATAGGGGAGACCGCGTGGTGCCTATGAGCGAGGCCCTAAAGGATGGCGACCAGGTCGTAGTGACGGCAGGTCCGCTGTTGGGCCACGAAGGCCTTATCAAAACCATTAACAGACGCAAGAGCACGCTTATTTGGAGCTCGACCTGTGCGGCCGACGCGTAACTACGCGCGTTGGCCTTGCCGTGCTTTCAGCCGAGCAGCGCGTCATGCGAAACCTTAAAAAGGCGATCGCCTAGTTGTAGGCGATCGCTACACAGAACAGGGAGGATCCCCGACCCGGGGACGAAGTGTTGGAAGAGAACGTGTCGGATAAAACAGAAAATGCAACGGATGAGCCCGTGGGGGCGGCGCTGATTGCTCAGGCCATGGACCGGCGCGAGGGCGCCGGCCGTTACAAGGCCATTCAATCCATCATGGATTGGGACCGCTCGCGCCTGGCCTACCGTGCCGTGAAGCGCACGTTCGACATCGTGTTCAGCGGTGTCGCGCTCGTCCTCATCGCGTTCCCCAGCCTTGTGCTCGCCGCGGCCATTCGCCTCGAGAGCGAAGGCTGCCCCTTCTACAGCCAGACCCGCGTGGGCCAGACCCACCGCGACGGCAGCCTGTCCACCTTCCGCATGTGGAAGTTCCGCTCCATGTACAGGGACGCCGACGAGCGCCTCTCCGAGCTCAAGGAACAGAACGAGATCGCCGGCGCCATGTTCAAGATGAGGGACGACCCCCGCGTCACCAAGATCGGGAAGTTCATCCGCAAGCACTCCATCGACGAGTTCCCGCAGTTCCTCAACGTGTTCCTGGGCCAGATGTCCGTCGTGGGCCCACGCCCGCCGCTGCCCAACGAGGTGGCCGAGTACACCGAGTACGACCTGCAGCGCCTTGCCGTCAAGCCCGGTATCACCGGCTGGTGGCAGGTTACGGACCGCAACGACACCGACTTTGACGGCATGGTCCGCCGCGATTTGGAGTATATCGCGAAGCGTGGCGTGGCCACCGACTTGAAGATCGTGGCGCTCACGGTCGTCGAAATGATAACGGGGGGGGGTGCCTGCTAGAGGCATTTCCCGAGACTTTTCCGTTGGCGGGGTGCTAGCCCATGCCTAGGAAACCTACCGGGACCCTCTTCTACCGCATATGCAAGAGAACATTCGACATAGCCTTCAGCGCCGGGTGCACCGCGGTGCTGGCGATTCCCATGGCCTGTGTCTGCGCCGCGATATGCGCGGAGTCACCGGGCTGCCCGGTCTACACGCAGGAGCGCGTGGGCAGGGGGGGCCGGGTGATCCGCGTGCTTAAGCTCCGCAGCATGGTTCCCGATGCAAACGACGTGCGCAAGTACCTGAGCCCCGAGCAACTGCACCAGTGGGAGGTCGAGCGCAAGGTCGACGACGACCCGCGCATCACCAAGGTGGGCCAGTTCATCCGAAAGTGCTCTATCGACGAGGTGCCGCAGTTCCTCAACGTGCTCAAGGGCGACCTGTCCGTTATCGGCCCGCGTCCTATCACGCGCGACGAACTGGAGCAGCACTTCTCCGACGAGGAGAAGGAGGAGCTGCTGAGCGTTACCCCGGGCATCACGGGCCTGTGGCAGGCCACCGACCGCAACGCCGCGACCTTCGAGAGCGGCTTGCGTCAACAGATTGAGCTTTGCTACGTGCGCAATCGCTGTTTCCGCATGGATTGGAAGTGCTTCGTAGGCACTTTTGGAGCCATGTTCGGCAATTCCAAAACCGGTCGTTGATTTCTGGAACGCTAATATTTGAAAGGTGTAAATAATGTCTCGCAACAAAACAGTACCGTTTAATGTTCCTCCTTGTGTGGGAGATGAAATTCAGTTTGTCCAGCAGGCAGTTGAGGTCAACCACAAGATTGCAGGCGATGGTGTATTTACGAAGAAGTGCAACGAATGGCTTGAAGGACGGTTTGATTCCAAAAAGATTCTGCTGACCACGAGTGGTACTAGTGCCCTCGAGATGGCCGCAATTCTTTGCGATTTAAAACCTGGCGATGAGGTTATTCTCCCCTCGTTTACATTCACTTCAACAGCAACGGCATTTGTGCTTGCTGGCGCGAGGCTCGTTTTCGTCGACATTCGCCCCGATACTATGAATATCGATGAGACAAAGATCGAGTCCGCCATAACCGATCGTACTCGTGTTATTGTGCCCGTGCATTATGCCGGCGTCGCATGCGAGATGGACACCATCATGGACATCGCCCGCCGCCATAACCTGCTGGTGGTGGAGGATGCCGCCCAGGGTGTCATCGCAACGTACAAAGGGCGTGCCCTAGGCACCATCGGCGACTTCGGATGTTACAGCTTCCATGAAACTAAGAACTATTCGATGGGCGAAGGCGGTGCCATCTCAATAAACAATTCCGCTTACTGCGATCGCGCGGAGATTATCCGTGAGAAGGGCACCAACCGCGCTCAATTCTTCCGCGGCCAGGTAGCCAAATATAACTGGGTTGATTTCGGCTCAAGCTACCTGCCCTCTGAGCTCAACGCGGCTTATCTGTGGGCGCAACTCCAGCACGCAGACGAAATCAACGAGAATCGTCTAGCTACATGGCGTGCTTATTATGCTGCATTTGAGCCCCTTGCTGAGAGGGGTTTTTTGGAGCTCCCCTACGTCCCCGAGGGCTGTGAGCACAATGCGCACATGTTCTATATTAAACTGCGCGATCTGCAGGCTCGTACTTCCTTCATTTCTTTTATGAAGGAGCATGGCGTGGGGTGCGTGTTCCATTATGTTCCTCTGCATTCCGCTCCGGCGGGTGAGCGATTCGGCCGCTTCAGCGGAACGGATGAGCATACCACGCTTGATTCCGATCGCTTGGTTCGCCTACCAATGTATTACGGCATGTCGCTTGAAGACTTCGAGTATGTCGTTTACTGCGCCAAAAAGTTCTTCCTTGAGAATGCGGGGGCTTAGGAATGGGTGAAAAGCGTCCCATCAAGGTTGCGTTCATCGAGGGCAAGATGAATTCGGGTGGTAAGAAAACGCTGTCTATGCAGTATTTCCTGAATTTCGACCCGGCAGAGGTCGAGGTTCACTTCATCTGCGACTCCGACTCCAACGCCGTGCCGACCGAGGAGATCGAGGCTCATGGCGGGCGCGTTCATATCATCTCGCCCTACCAGAACATAGTTAAGAACATGTCCGACATGACCGATGTGTTCAAACGAGAGCGGTTCGACGTGTTGCATGCTTATAACAGCACAATGAACCTGTTTCCGTTGCGGGTGGGAAAGAAGTGCGGCATCCCCGTTCGCATCTCCGAGAGCCTCTCTATGGCCAACGAGCGTGAGCCCAAGACTGTTCTCAAACTAATTCTTCGCAGGTTCTCTAAGCTTTACGCAACGCACTTCATGTCCTGCGGCGAGGACTGCGGCCGTTGGCAGTTTGGCGACACACTATTCGACGCGGGTAAGGTTGATGTCTTCAAGACAGCCATCGATTCGCGCAAAAACTCTTTCGATCCCGCGCTTCGGACTAGGACGCGAACAGAACTGGGCGTTGCCGACGATGAATTGCTGGCGGGGTTTATCGGACGATTCGCTGCGCAGAAGAACCCCATGTTCCTGTTGGAGATCGTTGGGGAGCTGTGCAAGCTCAACTGCAAGGCGAAGTTTCTGCTCATAGGCGATGGCGAGTACAGGGAACAGATGCTCGCCTACATGGACAGTAACGGCTTCGCCGATCGCGTAATTTACCTTGGTCGCAAGGAGGATATCGTCGGGTTTTACCAAGCGATGGATTGCTTCCTGCTGCCGAGCCTATACGAAGGACTGCCCGTGGTGGGTCTGGAGGCCCAGTGCGCTGGCGCCGACGTGTTCTTCTCAAGTGAAATCACGCCCGAGGCATCGTTCTGTGAGCTTGGGCACTTTCTGCCTCTGGCCGATGGCGCCGAGGAGTGGGCCAAGAAGATAAGCGCTTCCTTCATCTGTATGAAGGAGCGCACTTCGCGCAGTGACGAGTGCATTGCTGCTGGCTTTGATTCTCGAGCCGAGGCGTCGCGGCTACAGGACTACTACGCCAGAGCTCTGGCGGAGATGGGATGCTAAGTGAAAACCGATTCGTTCGCCTCAATCAAGCTGCCCCTGATTTCGGTCGTTGTGCCCGTCTACAACGTCGAGGAGTGTCTCGAGGAATGCGTGGAGAGCATTCTGGCTCAGACCTATCCCAACATCGAGGTGGTCCTAGTCGACGACGGCTCGACGGACGGCTGTCCGGAGATATGCGACCGGTACGCAGCCGAGATTAACCGCGTAAAGTCCGTTCATCGCGATAACGGCGGGCTTAGTGCTGCCCGAAACACAGGCGTCAGAGCTTGCGACGGGGACTACGTAGGATTCATCGACAGCGACGACTATATCTCACCCGTTTTCTACGAGGCGTTGTACCGAGCCATCGAGCAGAGTGGGGCAGAGATGGCGGCCATGAGGTACGGCGTCGACTTCTTTGACGGTGAGGAGCCCGAGCTGGGACGGGACATTGAGACAGCGAGCGAGTATGAGCTCCTGTCCGAGGTGCAGTATCAGGAAGAGGTTCTGTACCAGAAGAGTTGGGCCGGCGCTGTCTGGCGACTCTATACGCGAGATCTCGCCGAAAAGGTCTACTTCCCCGAGGGGCTTTACTACGAGGATGATGAGACTGCCTATCGGTTCGTTCACGAGTGCGGAAAGGTCGCCGTACTGAAGGCGACTGATCTTTATGCTTATCGGCAGCGCCCTACCAGCATCATGCGAGGTGCTTTTAATCCTAAGAAGATGGCGAGCTGCCTGGAGATTACCCGACGCATGCGCATCAAAATGGCCGAATGGTACCCACAGCTCTCTGACGCGACATGCTCGCGCTGTTTTGCTATCTGTCGCGTCGTTTTCTCCCAGATTCCTAAGGGGGACAAGGCGGCTCAGATAACGATGTGGGAGGAATTGCAGAAATATTCTGCAACGGTGATTCTCGACCCGAAGGCGCGCAAGAAGGAAAAACTGGCGGCTTCAATATCGAAGATGGGACGCTTTCCTTTTCGTGTCTTTTGCGATGCTTATCGACGACTGCTTCACGCCCAGTAGATTGCGACGTTAAAGGCTTTTTATGTTTCCATATATTGCAATAGTTGTCACAATTTTTTTTCCTACTCCTCTCCTCGGCACATGTTGTTGATAGCGGGAAAGTTGGGCTTGTAGTCGTTGCCGCGGTTCTCAGCACTGTTGCTGGTTTTCGAGCGATGAGTGTTGGCACCGATACGAGAACCTATAGTACCATGTTCTACTGGATTGCAGGTTGCTCTGATTTAAGCAGCGCTTTCACCGTGTCCACTATCAATGCTCCTGTATATGTCTTTTACGCATGGGTTCTAGGTCGACTTGGGCTTTCTCATCAAGCTTTGCTTTTATTTAACGCGATTGTCACAAATGTCGGTATCGCTATTTTTGCTAAGAGAACTTCGAACAATCCCCTTATTCCAATTCTCATATACTTCTGCTTGGGTATGTATTTCCAAAGTCTCAACGGGATGAGACAATACGTGGCGATAGCTCTAGCAATCAACGCGTATCTTGATTTTTATTATTATGGACTTCGAAAATCAAGAGCATGGGTTTTATTCCTCCTGGCGTCTGGAATCCACAATACAGTTTTTATTTTGCTCCCTGGAATCGGAGCAGCTCTTTACCTTCGAAGTCAAGGTCATAAACGAAAAGGCCTTTGCTTTGTCGGTGCGATTGCCGCTCTATTCAGCCTGTCACTCGTTGCCCTTTCGAACGTATTCATGGACTTGTTCCCGATATATTCTATGTATGACGGTGTACAAAACATCGCATTATTCTCTGGGGCATACCAAGGACGAATTCGATATCTATACGCAGTCCTTCTTGTTATCTGTGTCTTCGGATTTCTCTCTCTTGATAAGAACGACGGACGCAAGACTGATACAAAGGAAATTAATCTGTTATTCGCACTCTTCCCCCTTTGCATCATTGCCGGAATTGTCGGACTCGTATATGGAACTAGCTCTTTGATTAACAGGCTTCTTTGGTTTTATATGCCTGGCTATATTGCTTTCATACCCGCCGTTGTAAATAACACTGAGAAGGGGTGGGCCATTCTATTGAGATTCGGAATTGCGTCCGTTCTTCTAATTTGGCTCATAGCACAGTTCGTTGAGAACCAGGATGACATGCTGCCGTATGTGCTCGGCATGGGACTCTTCTAGCGACTATTGACTTCAAAGAAAGGGCACAACTTGATTCCGAAAATAATTCATTATGTTTGGTTTGGCGGTAAGCCGCTTGGCGAGAAGGAGCTTGCGTGCATCGACTCCTGGAAAAAGTATTGCCCCGATTACGAGATTAGGCGTTGGGATGAGGATAACTTCGATCTGGACGTCAACTCTTATTGCAAGGAAGCCTATGCGGCGAAGAAATGGGCGTTCGTTAGCGATTATGTAAGATTATGGGCACTTGTAAATAACGGCGGCGTCTATATGGATACCGATGTCGAGGTTACCAGGCCTCTCGACTCTTTTCTTGAGCTTGAAGCGTTTTCTGGATTTGAGTCCGATGGGGATATTCCAACGGGGATAATGGGATGCCGCAAGGGTTTCCCGCTATTCCAGGCTTTGTTGGATGATTATGAAACTCGGCGCTTTCTCAAACAAGATGGTTCTTTCAATATGACAACGAACGTTGTGTACATTACTGAAGCCTGTCTCGATAAAGGCCTTATCCGCAACGGACAACTTCAAACTGTCGATGGCTTTACGCTGTATCCCAAAGATTGGTTTTGTCCAAAAAGTCACGAGACCGGACGCATCTTTATTACCGAAAATACCCACGCGATACACCATTTCGCCGGATCGTGGGAGAACGAGAGTACAAAAGAGATCGTTACTCTGAAAAAAGAACTTTTAGACCAGCATCCCTGGATAAATATCAAGGTTGCCGCCGTGATCGCGAAATTGAAATATGCATTTTGCCACGGCGATTACAAGCCGTTGCTTAACGGTTTCCGTAACGCTTTTAAGCAAGCCGGCAAGTGATAGGCGAGGCGAAGACATGCAGTACATTTCAGGATTGGCTTTTGAATAATATGACTTCTACATCCCGATCAAATAGAATCGCAATCATGACGTGGTTCAGCTACCACAACTATGGATCTGCTCTTCAGGTGACGGCGCTTCGGTATGTTGTAAGGAGCCTCGGCTATGACGTTGACATCGTCGATTATGTTCCCTACGGGAAATATATCAAGCGTCCGACTTTCAAGAGTTCTTTTGATGTCTACAGGGGTCTCCTCGACAAAGCAAAAGACAGGCTTTCAAACATAGACTTTCAACCGAAAGAGAGGGAGCGACTCTTCGATGCATTTCTCGACGAGCATTTAAATCTGACTGAAAACTGCCCCACGATGGCTGAACTTGAAGGGCTAAACGATTCTTACGATGCTTTCATCTGCGGCAGCGATCAGATTTGGGCTCCGAGTGTATATGACCCTCACTACTTTCTCGACTTCGTCGCAGACGACCGACTCAAGATCGCCTATGCGCCGAGCGTCGGATTACCGAAAGTACAAGACTCCGATGTGGCAAGGCATATGGCTGGACTATGCGGCAGGCTGGATGCTTTATCTACTCGTGAGGAGTCCGGCAGCAGCATCATTAGTCGCCTTACCGGGAGGAATGTAGCGACTGTTGTCGACCCCACTCTCCTAATTGAAGGTGAGAAATGGCCTGAGCTGGTACATGCGAAAGCCATTCGTCGCGACAAGCCCTACTTGCTTGCATACATGCTTGGAACCAATGAGCGACATTGGAAAAGAATATACAAATTGGGAGACCTGCTGGGCTTAGAGGTTCGGGTTGTGCCGGTGTTCAAGAAAGACCTGAAGCGGTCTGGGTGTATAACCGACCCTATTGGCCCTGCCGAGTTCGTTTCCCTCGTTGGCGGGGCCTCCTACGTCTGCACAGATTCGTTCCATGGTGTCGCGTTCTCCATCAATATGAACCGCAATTTCTGCGCCTTCGAGCGCTTCAAGCGCGGCGATTCGGGGAGCCAGAACTCACGTGTCTACAACATACTCGATAAGGCTGGTCTCAAGTCGCGACTTGCATCGGATGAAGCTAGAGACGAGGAGCTGGCCGCCTCTATTGATTGGTCCGCTCCTAACGACAAAATGGCTGCCGAGAGGAATCGCTCGCTCACTTGGCTCGAAGCCGCGCTAAAGATGGATTCCAGGCCTCCCGCCCATAAGAACAATGTTTGTCGGAGCCGCACGCTCTGCTGCGGGTGTACTGCATGCTCCAGTGTTTGTCCAGTTGACGCCATCGATGTCTCTCTGGATAAAGAGGGCTTCTGGCGGGCTTTTGTGGATGAGAATGCCTGCATCTCTTGCGGTAAATGTCGCAATGTTTGTCCTTTCATTAAACATAACGAAGCCTTGGCCGTCGATGAAGGTCGTCTCTTCTCCTTCAAGTCGTCTGACTGTGAGCAGCTGCTCCACTCGTCCAGTGGCGGCGCTGGTGCGTCCATTGCCAAGATGTCATCCGCCGACGGCGCGGCCCTACTAGGCTGTTCTTACGAGGATGGTCATGGAGCCGTGGGCCGCCTCGTCGAGGCCAGCGACACAGGGGGCGTGGCCTCGCTTGCGGGCAGTAAATACACCCAAGAAGAGGTTGGTACCGCTCTCTCTCGAGCGGCCCGTCACGACGGCCCGCTCGTTGTCTTTGGCACGCCGTGCCAAATTCAAGCGGCGAAGAATCTCATGTGCGGTCGAAGCGACGTCACCTACGTCGACTTCGTATGTCACGGTGTGCCCACCAGATACCTGCTAGACCGTTATGTTGACTGGCTTTCTACTGAGTACTCCATGAGGCCTGAAAATCTACATGTGGACTTCCGCCACAAGCCGCGTGGTTGGAGAGAGATATACATGTATACGAGTGATGGCGTTCATGAGCACTGTGAACACCAGCGCAAAGACCCGTATTTTCTTATGTTTGAGGCTGGGCAGTGCTATGCAAGCTGTTGCTACGAGTGCCCTTGGAGGACTGCGAGTGCCGCGGATGTTAGGATGGCGGACTACTGGGGGCCGAGATTCGTGGACGATAAGACCGGTGTAAGCATGGTACTGGTCTTGACGGCTCGTGGCCACGAAGTCATCGATGGGCTGCGCAAGTACGGCGATATCGCGGAGCGACCATTTGATGATTATAGGAAGTATCAACAGTGCGAAAACATGCCCGCTCCCGCATTCCGCGACGAGCTTATCGCGGAACTTTCCGATTCCGCATCGAGCGTGAAGGCTTTAAGCGATGAGTATGCAGAGCCCGTCGCCTCGACCCGCGATGCATTGGAACGCCTTGACCCGCTGAAGTCTGTTGTTAAGCGCATGATCGGAAGGCGATGAATTTGACGAGAGGGCGCACGCGTGAGCTGGCGGTGAACACCGGGCTATTCGCTATCAGCTCTTTTGGATCGAAAATCATATCTTTTCTCCTGTTGCCTCTTTACACAGCCGTCCTATCGACTGGTGATTACGGCACCGTCGACCTGATAAACAGTACCGTTGGCCTTCTTGTGCCCTTGTTGACGCTCAACATACAAGATGCGGTGCTTCGGTTCGGCTTGGGCGGAGATGCAGAACCAGAGGAGATTCTCTCTATAGGACTTCGCATGACTGCGGGCGGCAGCTGTGTGCTGTTTCTGATTGTCGCCATCCTTCTTGTTTATCACATCGCCCCGTTCGACAGTGCCTATTGCGTGTTTCTCGTTGCAATGTTCGTTTTTACGGCTCTCTCCAACGTACTAACCATGTATGCGAAGTCGCAAGACCATGTCACGTCGCTCGTAGTGAGCGGCATCGGGAACACCTTGATTATGAGCGTTTCTGCCATACTTTTGCTCGTTGTGGCCAAGGCGGGCGTAGTTGGCTACATGGCTTCTATGATTCTCGGTTGCCTCTTTTCCACGGTATATCTCTTTTTCGTTTGCAAAGCTTGGAGAGGCGTCTCCGTGAAAGTCCAAAGCGGACTATTGGGTTCAATGATTGCGTTGAGTGCGCCTTTGGTCGCTAATAGCCTCGCATGGTGGATTAACGATGTAAGTGACCGTTATGTCGTAACTTTCGTATGTGGTGCCGCGTCAAACGGGATTTACGCCGTTGCTTACAAGATTCCGACAATCCTTTCGACCCTGCAGACGATTTTTTACAATGCTTGGGCCATTTCCGCCGTGAAGGAATTCGATCCCAAGGACGCCGATGGCTATTTAGGCCGAATGTATGAATTGTATTCCGGTGCCATGTCGATCGCATGCTCGGTGATTATGCTGCTTGATGTGCCGCTCGCCATGGTTCTTTACTCGAGTGACTTCTTCGAAGCTTGGCGATTTGTTCCCCTGCTGTTGGTAGGCGTTTTTCTCAACGGGCTTGCTTTGTTCGAGGGTTGTCTCTTTACTGCGGCTCGTAAAACGAAAGCAGTTTCCTGGACAACAATTGCGGGAGCGTGCGTGGGCATTGTTTCCTGCGTTGGACTCACCTGCGCGATAGGGCCCCTCGGTGCGGCGGTTGCTACCGTAGTCGGCTACGTTGTTACATGGGCTACTAGGACGGCAGTTATGATTCGAAGCGTAGTTCAATTGAGGGTCTCCTGGGGTAATGAGACAGCGACCCTGACTTTACTTCTGGTCCAGGCGGTTGTGGCCATGCAGTGGGGCATGCAGCCCCTACAACTTTTGCTTTTCTTTTTTGTTCTGTTCTTGCGACGCGGGCAGATTGCCGGAATTTCAACCATTGTTATGTCGAAGATCAAGAACGGACGAAGTGAATAGTCCATTTTCGCTGAGAGAAGGAAGTAAATGAGATGAAGGGCATCATCCTTGCCGGAGGGTCCGGCACCCGGTTACATCCCATAACAAAGGCGATCAGCAAGCAACTGCTACCTATTTACGATAAGCCGCTTGTCTATTATCCGTTAAGCGTCCTGATGCTCGCGGGCATCCGTGAGGTGCTCGTCATTTCGACGCCGCGTGACCTGCCCGCTTTCAGGGAGCTTTTGGGGGACGGCGCCGAGCTGGGCATGCGGTTTGAGTACGCCGAACAGGCCGAGCCGCGCGGGCTTGCCGAAGCATTTACCATCGGGCGCGACTTTCTTGCCGGCGAGCCGTGCGCGCTGGTTCTTGGTGACAATATGTTCCATGGACAGGACCTCACTCGCGTGCTCACGCGGGCAAAAGAGAAAGTGGAACACCATGGCGGGGCCGTAGTGTTCGGCTACCCCGTGCAGAACGCCAGGGCCTTCGGCGTGGTGGAGTTCGATCAGAATCATCGTGTAGTTGGCATCGAGGAAAAGCCCGAGGTACCCAAGTCGAACTATGCAGTGCCGGGTCTGTATTTCTATGATGGACAAGTTTCCGACATCGCGGCCAACGTTAAACCAAGCGCACGCGGCGAGCTGGAGATCACGAGCATCAACAATGCCTATCTAGAGCAAGGTCAACTATCGGTCGAGCTGATGGGCCGGGGTATGGCGTGGCTGGATACGGGAACCCCCGAGGGGCTTCTTAAAGCCGCGGAATACGTCGAGGCCGTGCAGAGCCGCCAAGGGTATTACATCGCATGCTTGGAGGAAATCGCCTATCGCCGCGGCTTTATCGACTCCGCCGCGTTGCGCAAACTGGGCGAGGCATTGGAGAAGACAGCGTACGGCAAGTATCTTCTGAGCGTTGCCGACGAGGTTAAGAGAGGGTAAGCATGTCTGAGATCTTCGAACCCCACAACATCATCGTCACGGGCGGCTGCGGCTTCATCGGCAGCAACTTCGTGCACTACGTCGTGGACAACCACCCGGGCGTCCACGTCACCGTGCTGGACAAGCTGACCTACGCCGGCAACCCCGAGAATATCGCCGGGCTGTCGGCGGACCGCGTGGAGCTCGTCGTGGGCGATATCTGCGACGCCGCCCTGCTCAATGAGCTGGTGCCGGGCCACGACGCGATCGTGCACTACGCTGCCGAGTCCCACAACGACAACTCCATCGCAAACCCCGAGCCCTTCCTGCGCACCAACGTCGAGGGCACCTTCCGCCTTCTGGAGGCCGTCCGCAAGTACGGCATCCGCTACCACCACGTCTCCACCGACGAGGTCTACGGCGACCTTGCGCTCGACGACCCGGCGAAGTTCACCGAGGAGACGCCGTACCACCCGTCCTCGCCGTACAGCTCGACCAAGGCCAGCTCCGACATGCTCGTCCGCGCCTGGACCCGCACCTACGGCCTTCGTACCACGATCTCCAACTGCTCCAACAACTACGGCCCCTACCAGCACGTGGAGAAGTTCATCCCGCGCCAGATCACCAACATCATCGACGGCGTGCGCCCCAAGCTCTACGGTAAGGGCGAGAACGTCCGCGACTGGACCCACACCGAGGACCACTCCTCGGCCGTCTGGGACATCCTCACCAAGGGCCGCATGGGGGAGACCTACCTCATCGGCGCCAATGGGGAGAAGAACAACATCACCGTCCTGCGCATGATCCTCGAGGCGATGGGAAAGGACCCCGAGGACTTCGACTGGGTCGCCGACCGCCCCGGCCACGACCGCCGCTACGCCATCGACAGCACCAAGCTCCAGCGCGAGCTGGGCTGGAGGCCGGCCCACACCGACTTCGCCGAGGGCCTGAAGGCCACCATCGACTGGTACGTCGCCAACGAGTCCTGGTGGCGCCCGGCCAAGGAGGCCACCGAGGCCAGGTACAGGGCGCAGGGACAATAGAGAGGGTTAGTCAATTTGAAGAAAATAATGCTCGTCTTCGGCACCCGTCCGGAGGCAATCAAGATGTGCCCGCTTGTTAACGAGCTCAAGGCGCGGGTGGATGAGTTCGAGACCGTCGTGACCGTGACCGGCCAGCACCGCGAGATGCTCGACCAGGTGCTGCGCGTCTTCGACGTGGCACCCGACCACGACCTGGCGATCATGAAGCCGGGCCAGACTCTGTTCGACGTGACGTGCGACGTGCTGGTCAAGCTCAAGGCCGTCCTCGAGGACGAGAGGCCCGACGTCGTCCTGGTCCACGGAGACACCTCGACCAGCTTCGCCGCCGCACTCGCATGCTTCTACCTGCAGATCCCCGTGGGGCACGTCGAGGCCGGCCTGCGCACGCACGACATCTACAGTCCCTGGCCGGAGGAGTTCAACCGTCAGGCCGTCGACATCGTGAGCGAGTACTACTTCGCCCCCACGGAGGCGAGCAAGCAGAACCTGCTTGCCGAGGGAAAGCCCGAGTCCAAGATCTGGGTCACCGGCAACACCGGCATCGATGCCCTGCGCACCACCGTGCGCGAGGGCTACTCCCACCCCGAGCTCGAGTGGGCTGAGGGCTCCCGCCTCATCCTCATCACGGCGCACCGCCGCGAGAACCTGGGCGAGCCCATGCACCGAATGTTCCGCGCCATCCGCCGCGTGATGGAGGAGCACCCCGACACCAAGGCGATCTACCCCATCCACATGAACCCGCTCGTCCGTAAGGCGGCGCACGAGGAGCTCGACGGCTTCGACCGGCTTCACATCATCGACCCGCTCGAGGTGCTCGACTTCCACAACTTCATGGCCGCCAGCCACCTCATCCTCACCGACTCGGGCGGCATCCAGGAGGAGGCACCGAGTCTTGGCAAGCCGGTGCTCGTCATGCGCGACACCACGGAGCGCCCCGAGGGCGTGGCCGCCGGCACGCTGAAGCTCGTCGGCACCGAGGAGGACGTCATCTACCGCGAGTTCAGCCGCTTGCTCAGCGATCAGGCCGAGTACGAGGTCATGAGCCACGCATCGAACCCCTACGGGGACGGGCATGCAAGTGAACGCATCGCGGACGTGCTGGCGCAGTAGTTTTGAATCGAGGTGTCCGATTGATTCCCGAACTAGTGGACATTGGGGCCAAAAGAAAGGTGCTTCCTCTGGGCAGGTATTCCTGCTCGCTCGATGATATACGAGAAAGGTATGTACCCGATGGCGATGAAAACCGCTCTGCTATATGGGGTGGTTTATTAACTGTCATCAACTTGGTTAGAGAGACGGTCGGCTGCATCGCTGAGCTGTGGATTGGCGGCAGCTTCATCACCAGTGAAGAAAACCCTCATGATATTGATGTTGTTTTCTTCTTCAAAGAAGACTGCATTAAATCCGTCGATAGCAGAGGCGCCTTTGTTCTTAATCTTTTATCCGGGAGCTACGGTCCCGATCGCAGAGTCAGCAGCTACGTTGATAGTTATATGATAATTGTTCCACCAACGGAAATCGAAAATGATGCCAAACGGGGCTACACTCCGTTGCGAGGGTATTGGGATCAGTTTTGGTCTAAAACTCGTTTTGAGGACGAAGACGAGCGGTGGTTATATCCAGCTGCTGGATATTTGGAGGTGATGATAGATGGGTACGATGATTAGCTCAGATGCCCTGCTCGAGAGTCTCGGTTTCAGCGAAAACGAGAGTTATGATCTCCCCGAGGACCTGAATGAGCTCTCTGTATCCAGTCTGCGCGCCTTTATTAGTCAAACGCACCTTCAGCATTCGAGTGAATCTTCCGCAGTGATTCACATCACTGGGCCTTCCGTTATCGGGCACTGTGCACCCCTGCGCAGCGTGGGGGACTTTATGACGCAGCTGCAGTCTACGTTTGAGGCTGTGGGCGCTTCTATTGAAGGCTTTAAGGCGCTGGGCGGTACTATCCCCTCTAAAATAGCAAAAAGGACCGAGCTTGCCCTTGTTGCATCCCCACTCCCCGGTTCCGTAGTTTTGGAAGTAGCTCCTTCAATGCCTAGGTTAGAAGACTTTCGTCCCAATGGCGAACCTGCCCTCTTCGACATTGAAACCGCTATCGATGCGAAAACTCTGGCTGACTGTGCTTTTGGTAGCGCACAGAGATGTGGTGTAAGAGGCGGGGCATGCCCCGCCT
>JAQCQR010000018.1 GCA_027687465.1 Coriobacteriaceae bacterium AF08-21 | reverse complement strand
AGCTTGGATACGCCTAGGCGCGGTCCAAGAAATCGTCCGCACCCCCATATGCTATCTAGCAGCAAAAACAGACACTATTTCACCGCAACTTATTGAAGGGCTGTTTGCGCCAGTTCCGGGCGTCGTCCACGAGCTATTGGTGGATGACGGGCTTGTACGGGTCGAGCTTGCTCGGGGCGCTCCTCCTCGCGGGCGGGAGGGCGCACAGGCGCGGCGAGCGCCTAGCGCGCGAACTCCCGTAAGAGCGCGTCTTCCACTTCCAGAAGCGAAAGGGCCCCGCTTCCCTCGGCGGGACGGGTGACCACGATGCAGCGCGCTCCCACGTCGCGCGCGGCGGCGAGCTTCTCGGCCGTGCCGCCTACGGTTCCCGAGTCCTTAGTCACAAGCCACTGGGCGCCCACCTGCCGAAGCATCGCCTCGTTGAGCTCGCGGGTGAAGGGCCCCTGCATGCCGATGACGTGCGACGGCGAAAACCCCGCGTTGGTGCACTTCGTTATAGCACCGGGCAGCGGAAGCACACGCACGAAGAAGCGCTCCGCGAAATCGGCGACGCGCGTGTAGGGAGCAAGCTCCTTGCTCCCCGTCGTGAGAAGCGCGCGACCTGGGTTCTCGGAGAGAAAGCGCGCCGCGCAGGCGATCGACGCGACCGACACGACGCCTTTGGGCAGCGCCTCGGCCGGGCGCGCAAGGCGCAGGCATCGTGCACCCACGGCGAGCGAAGCGGCCCGGATGTTGCCGCTTGCGAGCGTAGCGAAGGGGTGCGTGGCGTCGACGACGATGCGCGCGCCGAAAAGCTCGCGCTCCATGTCGGTCTCGTCGAGCCTGCTCGCATGCACCTCGATGCCCGGAAGCTCGCCCAAAAGCTCACCTCCGTACTCGGTTGCCGCGTAGGCACGGGCGGGGATGCCCGCCCCGCTCGCCCATTCGCACAGAAGGCGGCCCTCGGTGGTGCCGGCGAAGATGCGCAGCGCCGGCACGGATGCGGGCGCCGTCACTTCGCGCCACCTGTGCGCGTGATCTGGTAGAGCAGCGCGTTCATAATGGCGGCCGCCACGGTCGAGCCGCCCTTGCGACCCCTCGCGACGATGGCCGGCACGCGTCGCGCGAGTAGCTCCTCTTTCGCCTCGACCACGTTCACAAACCCGACCGGCACCCCAACGACGAGCGCGGGCGTGATCTTCCCAGCGTCCATGAGCTCGGCGAGGCGCAGAAGTGCTGTGGGAGCGTTGCCGACGGCCACGATGAGCGGACCCTCGATGCGACAAGCTTTGTCCATGCTCGCAACGGCGCGAGTCGTGCCCGCGGCGCGCGCAGCCGCGGCGACATCAGGGTCGGCCATGTAGCACACGGCCTTGCAGCCGAGCTTCGCGAGCGCGGGCTTGCTTATGCCTGCGAGCGCCATGTTCGTGTCGGTGAGCACCGTGGCCCCTGCGCGCAGTGCGTCGAGCGCACAGTGCGCGGCGTCATGGGTGAACACGAGGGAATCGGCGTACGAGAAGTCGGCAGTGGTGTGGATGACGCGCTTCACGACGGGCTCTTCGAGCGGCGGGAACGTGCGGCCGCCGAGCTCTTCGGTGATGATCTCGAAGCTGCGCCGCTCGATGTCGCCAGGCGCCATCTCCTTGGAATCCATCTAGTACTCCACTCCTTCCCTTGCACATATCCCCTGAGCGTAGGGGTGTTTCTCGCACCGCATCTCGGTTATGTAGTCGGCCTTCTCCACGATCTTGCGGGAAGGCGCGCGCCCGGTGAGCGCTACTTCGACGCCGCGCGCGGACATATCGAGCGCGCGGTCCACGAGCGCCTCGTCGACAAGCCCCTTCGAAAGCGCGTCGAGCGCCTCGTCGAGCACGAGCAGCCCCTCCTGAGCGCCCTCGAGCTCGGCGAGCGCGGAAGCGAGGTTCCCATTGTGCAGCTCGCACGTCGCGGCAAGATCTTCCGATGTCATTGACCAGGTAAACTTGTCCGATACCTTCCCCGCGAACACGGGCACGCCGAAATGCTCGGCGAGCAGGCGCGCCTCCCCGCTTTCGCCGTCTTTCAGGAACTGCACGACGACGACGCGCCGGCCTGCGGCGAGCATGCGAAGGGCGAGGCCCATCGCCGCCGTGGTCTTGCCTTTGCCGTCGCCATGATACACGTGGATCATACGCCCTCCTCGATAATGCGGTAGACATACTCCATGTCGAGCGCCCCACGCACGACGTCGGCCAGGCGGTCGAACTCGCGCGCACGGTGATCGGCTGCGGACGCTGCGCCCGCAGCACCCACGACGCTCTCGGGCAGGCCGCGCATGCGCGCGAGCGAGCGCGCGAGGGCGAGCGCCAACCCCGGTTCGTCGAACAGGCCGTGGAGATAGGTTCCGAACACGTTTCCGCAGGCCGCGCCTTCTGGTTTGCCGCCAATCGTGCCTGCAGGGGCGCAGGAGACGGTCGTTTCGCCGTCGTGAATCTCGTACCCGCGCGCTGTCATGCCGTTCCACACCGAGAACGCGCCTTGGGCGCCCGTGATGCGCAGTGCCGACTGGGCGAGGCGCTTTTCCTCCTTGAACACCGTACTTGAAGGGATGAGCCCGAGCCCGCGCGCGGTGCCAGCGCCTTCCCTGCCGTGCGGGTCGGAAAGCTCGTCTCCCAAAAGCTGGTAGCCTCCGCATATGCCGAGCACCGGCGTGCCCGCGCCCGAAAGCGCGCGTACACAGGCTCCGATGCCGCTAGCCGCAAGCCAGCGCGCGTCGTCGAGCGTGGTCTTCGAGCCGGGGAGCACCACCAGGTCGGGTCGGCCCAGATCGGTCGTCGAGGAAACGTAGCGCACGCCCACGCCGGGCACGCGCGAAAGCGGGTCGAAGTCGGTGAAGTTCGAAAGATGCGGAAGACGCACGACGGCGACGTCGATGACGCCGCGCGCCTCGCGGGCAGATAGGCGCGGCGCGAGCGAGTCCTCGTCGTCCAGGTCGAGCGTAAGATACGGCACGACCCCCACGACGGGAACCCCGCACATCTTCTCGAGCGGGGCCAAACCCGGGCGCAGGATTTCCACATCGCCGCGGAACTTGTTCACCACAAGCCCCCGCAAAAGCGCGTGGTCCTCGGGCGCAAGGAGCGCGACCGTGCCGTAGAGCTGGGCAAACACCCCGCCCGGGTCGATGTCGCCCGCGAGCAGCACGGGGGAGGACACGGCGCGCGCGAGCCCCATGTTGACGATGTCGTTTTCGGCAAGGTTGATTTCGGCGGGGCTGCCGGCGCCCTCGATGACGATGACGTCGTTTTCCTCAGCGAGCGAATCGAACGCCTCCAAAATCTGCGGCATGAGCGCCTTCTTTCGCGCGAAGTAGTCCCTCGCAGCGAAGGCTCCCTGCGCCTTGCCGGCCACGATGAGCTGGCTTCGGTGGCCGCTTTCAGGCTTGAGCAGGATGGGGTTCATGCGCACGTCGGGCGCGATGCCGCACGCCTCGGCCTGCATGATCTGGGCGCGCCCCATCTCGAGCCCGTCAGCCGTGACACCGCTGTTGAGTGCCATGTTCTGGCTCTTGAAGGGAGTCACGCGTAGGCCGTCCTGCGAAAGCACGCGGCACAGCCCCGCCGCAAGCAGGCTCTTCCCCGCGTTCGACATGGTGCCCTGGATCATGATGGGCTTCGCCCTACCCACGGGTATCGACCTCCTTCGCCGAGCCTCGGCCATCCGCGCCCGCCATAGCGCCGCTGAAAGAAGCGCCGCCTCGTTCGTCGGGTTCGCCTTCGCCCGATGCACCTTCCGCCCGAAGCGCGCAGCTGAACGCCATCGCAAGCCGGGCATTCTCCTTGCGCGTGCGCACCGCGACGCGGCACCAGAAACGGGACAGTACCGAAAACGAGTCGCACGTGCGGACCAAAACCCCATGTTTATACAGGCGCTCGGGGATGTCTTTCGCCGGCGTGCGGACTAAAAGGAAGTTCGCATCCGACGGCACGACGGAAAGCCCGAGCGAGGAGAGCTCGTGGGAAAGCCACGCTCGCTCGCCCGCCAATACATCGCGCGTGCGCGAGACGTATTCAATGTCTTCCAGGGCGGCGATGCCCGCGGCCTCGGCGACCGAGGAGACGGGCCACGCCTGCCCCGCCCGGCGAATCCCCTCGATGAGTTGGGCGTTTCCGCTGATCAGATATCCCAACCGCAACCCCGCCATTCCGTAGAGCTTGGTGAACGCGGAGAGCACGGCCACATGGCGCGAACACGCGGCGCGTGCGGCCACGCTCCTTTCGCAGGCGTCAGGCGCAAATCCGAGGAAGCACTCGTCCACGACGAGCAGCGCGCCCACCTGCTCGCAGCGGCAAGCCGCGGCATCGATCACGCTGGGGTCGACGAGGCGCCCCGTCGGGTTGTTCGGATTGCAGAGGTACGCCACGTCTCCCGGCCCCTCAATCGCGCGGGCGAAGGAGGCGGGCACGTCGAAGTCGTCCGCTTCGGAGAGCGGGAACTCCTGCACGCATGCGCCGTAGTACGATGCCGCCTCCGAATATTCAGAGAACGTCGGCGCGCACACGACGATGCGTTTCGGGCGCACCGCCGCGGCGAGCCGCCAGATGATGTCGGACGCGCCCGCGCCGCAGACGATAGTATCTTCGGGAATGCCCTGGGCGCGCGCTAGGGCGCGAACGAGGGCGAGGCTTTCCCTATCGGGGTAGGCGTCGATTCGAGAAAGCGCCTTGCAAGCTGCGGCGACGGCGCGCGGCGAGGGGCCTGCCGGATTCACGTTCACCGAGAAGTCAATGAGGTCGGAGGCGCCCCTATCGCAAGCGATGCCGAGCGATTGCGCGCTGCCCCCATGCGTACGGGCGCGCAGGATTCCCCCGGCAGCCCGGGGCGCGGCGTGGTCTTCCCTCATGCCATCGCCCCCACGGCGAGCACGACCGCCGCGCGCGCGGCGCCGAAGACGACGAGCGCGCATACGGACGCAGCGAGCATGAGCCTTGTCGCCCGGGCGATGTCGCCCCACTCGATTTCGCGGGACGCGTCTCCTATCGTCGGTTTCTCAACGAGCTTGCCGAAATACACCGCGGGTCCCGCCAGGCGCAGCCCGAGCGCGCCCGCGCACGCTGACTCGGTCTGCGCCGCGTTCGGGCTCGCATGGCGACGCCTGTCGCGGCGCCAGATGCGCGCCGCCCCGCGCGCGTCGAGCCCGACGATCGGGCACACGACGATCATGAGCAGAGCCGATAAGCGCGAGGGAATCCAGTTCAGCGCATCGTCGAGGCGCGCCGAAGCGCAGCCGAAGTCGATGTAGCACTCGTTTTTGTAGCCCACCATGCTGTCGAGCGTGTTCACCGCCTTGTACGCCATGCCCAAGGGCGCACCCCCGATCATAAGGTAGAAAAGCGGCGCGATGACGCCGTCGCTCGCGTTCTCCGCCACCGTTTCCACAGCGGCGCGCGCGACGCCCTGCTCGTCGAGAACAGACGTGTCGCGTCCCACGATGAGCCCGACGGCTTCGCGCGCCTCGACAAGTCCGCCCTTCGAGAACGCGCGGGCCACGGCCAGGCTCTGGCGGCGCAGCTCGCATGCCGCGAGAATCTGATAGCTCGCCCATGCCTCGGCCACGAAGCGCAAGCCGGAGTGAACCATGCCGCAAAGATGCAGGATTCCCCAGGTCAAAAGCCCACACGCAAGCGGAAGCGCCACGGCAAGCACAAGCCCTGCGGCGCGCGTGCCCGCGGACGTTTGCGGGAATGCGCCCCGCAGGCGGCCTTCGGCCCACGTGATCGCGCGCCCCATGGCGACGACGGGATGGGGAAGCCAGCGCGGGTCGCCGAAGGCAAGGTCGGCCGCGAACCCGGCGGCGACGGCAAGAATCGTCATCACCGGGCATCGCCCCCCGAAGCGGGGCGAACGTCGCGAAGGCAGCGCCCATCCCAAGTGGCGGCCCATGCGCCGCCCGGCTCGGTATGCACGTCGAAGTATCCCATTTTCGGGACAGCTAGCTCGGAGAGCAGCGCTTTCACGGTACCCGCGTGAACGACGAAGACGGCGCGCCCACTCCCCTGGGCGCGCTCCGATTCGCACGCCTCCCGAAACGCCGCGATGACGCGGCGGGTGAAATCGCTCTTGCCCTCGCCATGCGGGCAGCGCGTCTCGCACCAGGAGTCTACCCAGGCGCGATAGCGCGCATCCTCTTTAAGCTCGGCGGCGCTTCGCCCCTCGAAGTCGCCGAAATCCATCTCGCGCAGACCGGGGCACGCCATAAGCTCCGCGTTCGGGAAGAGGATGCGCGCCGTCTGGTCGGTGCGGGCCATGCCGCTCGTGATAACACGGAACACGTCACGATCGCACGCGAGGTCGCGCAAAGCGCGCTCGCCCGCACTCGACAGGGGCTCGTCGGTGCCCGCCCCGCTGTAGCGATGGTCTTCCGTGCCCGCCGTGGCACCATGGCGCACGAAGACGACTTCCAAAGGCGCACCCGCGCCCTGCGTCCCTCGAGGTGCATCGGCAAGGTTTCCTTTGATGACCTGGGGAATCCCGCACGTCATGCGCACGACGACGTCGGCGCGCGCAGCGAGCGCGCATCCCAGGCGCCCCGCGCGCTCGCGCCATTGGGCGTCTTCCGCACTCATGGGGACGACCCCCGAGCCGACCAAGGGCAGAATCACTGCGTCGAAGCCGATCAGCCGCTCGAGCGCCCGGTCAGCGTCGAGCGCGCGTACGAGTTCCTCAGCACGGTATGCGACGCGGCCGGCAAAAGCCGCGGGCACGCCGCCCTCCGCAAGCTGCGCCGCATCGACGAAATCGTCCGCCGCGAACCCGAGTTTTTCGCGCACGAAGGTCCTCTTCCCCGAATGCGCGCCACCTACCACGAGCATCATAGGAGCATGCCCCCCACCACCAGCATGGCAAGCATCGCGAGCTCGGCCCATTGCAGAAACCATCCGGCCAAATCCCCCGTCACCCCGCCGAAGCGGGACAGGGCAACATGGCGGTACCACGCGAGCACCAAAAGCCCCGCCACCGCCATAAAGGCGCCGACGGCCTGAGCGCACGCGACCATCCCTGCAGCCGAAGCCGCAGCGAAAGCGCAAAGCGGCACGACGATCGCCGCGCGCTTCTTCGCAGGCGAGAGCCCCGCGGCCATGCCGTCCGCCCGCGCGGCAGGCCAGCATTCAACGGCGAGTCCCGAAAGCGCGCGGGAGAACACGAGCGAGCACAGAAGCGCGAGGAACGCCCCCGCCGTAAGCGGCAGCGCGGTGAACAGGGAAAACTGCAGAATAAGGTACACAACAACACCGATGACCCCGAAGGCGCCCGCCCGCGGATCGTGCATGATCTCGAGCTTTCGCTCGCGCGGGGCCCAACTTGCAAGCGCATCGGAGGTGTCGCAGAGCCCGTCTAGGTGGATGCCTCCCGTCACCGCCACAGGCAGCGCCACGAGCACGGCCGCGACGATGGTCGCGGGCACGCCGAGCAGGTTCGCCACGTGCCCCCACACCGTCATGAGGAACCCTTCCGCAAGGCCCACCAGGGGAAACGCGGCAAGCGCATGGGTTGACCCGAAATCGGTCCAGGCCGATTTCGGGACGGGGATGCGCGAGAACGTTCCGAACGCCGCGCCGATTGCCTCTGCTATCTTCACCTTGTAGGTCCTTCGCCTTTCATCCACACGGGAATCCCGCATACCACTTCGACTGCGCGGTCGGCCAGCGCCGCCACGCCCGCGTTCACGCGCGCGAGCGCGCGCCTCCATGCCTCGGTCCCCTCATCGTAGCGCATCTCATCGGCGAACACGTCGACGGTGACCACCACCGTATACGCAGCGGCCTGAGCGAGCCGTTCGATGCCTCCGAGCACCTCGCGCGCCGCAGCGTCGGGGTCACGTGGGGACAAGCCGCCTTCCGCGAAAAGCTCGTTCGCAACCAGGTTGCCCACGTCCTCCAAAAGAAGCGTGCAGCCGCGCGGAAGCCCGGACACTGCGGCGCCCACGTCACGCGTTCGCTCGAGGGTGGAAAACCCCTTGCCCTCGCGCAGCGCCCGATGGCGCGCGATGCGGCGGGCGCCCTCTTCCCCGAAGGGCTCCATCGTTGCCAGGTACACGCGAGGGCCGTCGTGCCCGAGGCACAGGGACTCGGCGTAGGCGCTCTTGCCGCTCGCGGCGGCGCCGATGACGAGCGTCACCGTCATTTCCCGGCCTCGAAATGCTCGTAAGCAGCCATGCCAGTCGCCGTGAACGTCTTCCCATCCCGGTACACGCGCAGCGCCGAATCCAGAAGGGGGAGATACGCCATGGCGCCCGCGCCCTCGCCCAAGTGCATGCCTGCGTCGAGGGGCGCCTTTATGCCGAGCTCGCGAAGGAGCTCCCGGCTTGCGGGTTCGCTTGATGCGTGGGTGCCCACGAGGTAGCCCAAGGCGTTGGGGCACAGGCGCGCCGCGCACAGGGCCGCCGTGCAGGATATGACCCCGTCGAGGAGCGCCGGCGCCTTCGAGACCGCGGCCCCCAGGTAGAAGCCGCACATCGCAGCGATGTCGAAGCCGCCCACCTTCGAGAGCACGTCGATCGGGTCGGCGGGATCGGGCGAGTTCGCGTCGATAGCGCGCTCGACCACGTCGCGCTTGCGCGCGAGCGAGGCGTCCGAGAGCCCCGCGCCGCGCCCGACAAGGCTCCGCGCGTCCGCCCGGATGAGCACTGCGGCCACCGCCGCCGAGGTGGTCGTGTTGCCGATGCCCATCTCGCCCGCGGCGAGAAGGCGCACGCCGGCGCGGGCAAGCCCGCACGCGACGGCGATTCCGACCTCGATCGCGCGCACGGCCCCATCGCGAGACATAGCGGAGCCGAGAGCGATGTTGCCGCTCCCCCGCCGCACGTTCGCGCGCACCATGCGCGCGTCTTCTATGCCCCGGGCCATACCCACGTCGACGGGCACGACCTCGGCACCCGCGAACGCCGCCATGCGGCAGGCGCTCGCGGCCCCCTCGCACATGTTGCGCGCGACGGCTCGCGTCACATCTTGCCCGCTTTGCGACACGCCTTCGGCAACGACCCCGTTGTCGGAGAAGAATACCGCGAGCGCACGGGGAAACTCGGCCACCTCGGCGCTCCCCTGAGCTGCGGCGATACACGCGACGGCGTCTTCAAAGTCGCCCAATCCCCCCAAGGGGTGCGCGATGGAGTCCCACGCGGCGTACGCGGCGGCACGGGCGCATTCGTCTGCGGGCGCGATCCGGGAAAGCGCGGCTTCGAGCACGGCGCCCGGCGCCGACGAGAACGCGCGCTCGACTTCCTCGCGGATGCAGGCAAGCGCGGTTTCGGTTGCTTCAGCCATGCCGCCTCCTCTCTGTGAACGACGCTGCGGCAGACGCGAACGCGCGCGCAACGTCGGGGTTCGCAGGATAGTACACATGCGGGAAGCCCGCCACCAGGGACGGGGTGGTCGTCATGCACGGCCAGCCCTTGTCGCGCCGGGGCTTCTGCGCCCAAAAGTCGCCGCCCGGGCAGGTGGACTGCCAGTAGTGGAACTCGTGCGCGCGGATGCGTGTGCCGCGCGGCCCGTAGAGCCCGTCGCGTTGGGAAGTGAGCTCCACG
Source organism: Coriobacteriaceae bacterium AF08-21 (assembly GCA_027687465.1). GTDB lineage: Bacteria > Actinomycetota > Coriobacteriia > Coriobacteriales > Coriobacteriaceae > Collinsella. Next base: position 38,966 of record JAQCQR010000018.1, on the reverse strand, counting down.
TACCCGAAATGGGACAGCCTTCCCCCGTTCTCGCTTGCGCCCTCAAGGGCGCCCGCAACAGGCCAGCGCCACCCCTCGCTATCGGCGATTTCGCGCTGCAGGTACAGAAACCCACCGCATTCGGCGACCGTCGGCATGCCGGATTCCACAGCGCGCCGCACCGCCCCGCGCATCGACACGCTCTCGGAGAGCTGCCGCGCATGGAGCTCCGGGTAGCCGCCCCCCAGATAGAGGGCGCTTGTCCCCCGGGGCAACTCGCCATCACACAGGGGGCTGAAAAAGGCCAGCTCGCAACCCAGGTCCTCGAGCGCGCGCAGATTCTCCTCGTAGTAGAACGAGAACGCCTCGTCACGCGCGACGGCGACGATGGGCCGCGCTCCCGCGATCGGCTCCAACCGGTAAGGTTCCTCGCGGATATCGGGTGCCGTCGCCGCTATTTCGAGCAAGCGGTCGACGTCGATGCTCTTTTCCACCAGCTCGGCCATCTTGTCGATGCGCGCGGAGAGCTGCTCGACCTCGTCGGCGGTCACAAGCCCCAGATGCCGGCTTTCGAGCGAGAACGCCTCGTCGGCGGGGATATTCCCCAAAACCGCGACGCCCGTGTGCTTCTCGATCGCAGGCGCCGCGTAGGCGCAGGCAGCGGCGCTCGTCTTGTTCAGCACGACGCCGCGCACGTTCGCACAAGGCAGGAACTCGGCGATGCCGCGGATTACAGCGGCGAGCGATAAAGACGCCCCGCGCCCGTTCACCACTAAAACGACCGGCGTTTCCGTGTCGCGCGCAACCTGGTAGCTGCTCGCGTCGGCCACGCCGGGCGCCATGCCGTCGTAGAAGCCCATAACCCCCTCGAGCACCGCGACATCCGCGCCCGCGGCGCCGCGTGCGAGCAGGGCGCGCAGCGTCGGGGCGTCGGTGAAGAAGCCGTCTAAATTGCCCGAGCGCGCACCCACGACGCGGCGATGAAAGAGCGGGTCAATGTAGTCGGGGCCGCATTTGAAGGCCGCGCATGCAATGCCGCGGTGCGCGAGCGCGCGCAGGAGCGCGCACGTTACGACCGTCTTGCCGCTCCCGCTCGAGGGCGCAGCGACCATGAAGCGCGGGATGGACGTGCTCACCGGGCGCCGCCTTCCCCACCTGCGGCGCTGCAGTTAGCAAGCGAGACCACCTCAACGGATGGGTTCCCCTCGACAGAGAGGTCCTCCCCGACAGGCGACTCAGCAAGCGCGCCGACTTCGGCAAGCTCCTCGGCATCCGCGCCCGCACCACGCGCGCTGACGAGGAACACGGGGTTTTGCGCCTTCATAAGATGGTGCGAGCCTACAGCCTCGGCACGGGCGGCCGACACCTGGCACGCCTCGAACCCCTTAAAGCGCGAACCCGAGAGGAGCGCGCACGCCTCGGTGAGCGTCTCAACGGTGACGCATGGCACGCACAGGCGAACCTGCGAGTTCTTCTCGAGCGCCGCCTCCACGATGGAGGGAAGCTCGCCCGCGCTCCCGCCGACGAACACGGCGTCGGGGACAGGCAGTTTCGCAAGCGCTTCGGGGGCGACACCGGGGACCGCATGCACGTTGCCGCAACCGAATGCATCCGCGTTCTCTCGGATGAGCCGCACGCCGGCCGCGTTGCGCTCGACCGCCCATACCGACCCCGCTCGCGCGACGAGCGCCGCCTCGATCGACACGCTCCCCGTGCCGGCGCCGACATCCCACACGGTGTCGGTCGCGGTAAGGCGCAGCTTCGCGAGCGCGACGGCGCGCACCTCCTGCTTGGTCATGGGAACGTCGCCGCGGATGAAGAGCTCGTCGGGAATGCCCGAGGAAGCGTACGGCCAGCGGGAGCTCGCGGCGCGGGATGCGCCCGCAGAGTCCGCCGCGAAAGAAGCCGCCGCGGGCGCAGACGCGCCGGCCGGCGCCTCGGAGGCTGCGCTAGAGCCCGCAGGCGACCCGGCGCAGCCTGCGAACTCGATAAGCATCACGTTCAAGTCATCGAACGTCTGACCTGCGATTTCACTTGCGGTCGCGCAGGTGATGCGCTCGTCGGGGTACGACAGGCGCTCGGCCACCGTCACGCGCGCGTCCCCGAAGCCCGCCTGCACAAGCTCGCCCGAAAGCCGCGAGGGGTCTTCCCCGCCCGACGTGGCGAGGAAGAGCTCACCTGCGCGCTCGGCCTCGGCCACGATGTCGCACGCCACGCCGTGAGCGCTCGCGAAGCGCCAATCCTGCCATGGACGCGCGAGGCGCGCGGCGAGATACGACGCTGAGCTTATGCCGGGAATGACGCGCACGTCCACCCGCGCGTCGCCGGAGAGCGCCTCCACCAGGCGGCGCGCGCCGCTGAACAGCCCCACATCGCCCGTCATCACGACCACGGCGCGCTGCCACGACGCCGCATCGATGAGAGCGGCGACGATGTCCGCCGTCTTCACGAGCTCGCATCTCACCACGTCGGGCGGCACGTCGATGCCGACAAGCGCGCGATGAGCGCCGATGACCACGTCGGCGATGTCGATCGCGTCGAGCGCCGCGCGCGAGAGCAAGTCGGGGTTTCCGGGCCCCGCCCCGATGATCGTTACCTTTCGCATGGAATCTCCCGATACCCGCGCGGCGTGACCATACGGCCGCCTACGCGCTTCGTGTCCGCGTTGCCGACGAACACGGTGGTGAACATGTCGGCGTCGAACTCCCCCAGCTCGGAGAGCCTGCACATGCCCGACTGCTGCCCCTCGCGCCCGATGTTGCGTACCCAGCCGCAGAGCGTGTCGGGGGCCTTCCATTCGAGCATAATCTTCGCCGCGCGCGAGAGCCTGTCGGCGCGCTTTCTGCTGCGCGGGTTGTACAAACAGATGCAGAAGTCGGCGCTCGCCACGGCGGCGAGCCTGCGCTCGATGACCTCCCACGGCGTGAGCAGATCGGAGAGCGACACGACCGCGAAGTCGTGGGCAAGCGGGGCGCCGAGCACCGCCGACCCGCTCTGAGCCGCGGTGGCCCCGGCGATAACTTCCACGTCTACATCGGGGAAGTCCTCAGCAAGCTCCAGCACGGGGCTCGCCATGCCGTACACGCCCGCGTCACCGCTGCACACAAGCGCCACGGCTTCTCCGCTCTGCGCGCGCGAAAGCGCCAGGCGGCACCGTTCGACCTCGTGCATCATCGGCGTCGCGAGATGCGCCGCGTCGGGCACGGCGGCGAGCGCGAGCTCCACGTATTTCGTGTACCCCACAACGATGTCGGCCGCCTCGAGCGCGCGCCGAGCCGCAATCGTCATGCCGTCGGGGCCGCCCGGGCCGATCCCCACCACGAAGAGCTTTCCCATCACAGCTCCTTAAACGAAAGTTCGATAGTTACCTTGGAAAACGCGACGGTCACGCCGCCGTGAGCGAGCTTCGGGAAGATAAGTTTGCCCCCGTCCGCGAGCGCCGCGCGCTCGCACACGTTGTCGACCCCCACCGTCGCGCGCACGAAATCAGATGGTGAAACGCTGCCTTCGACCTGCGACAACTCCTCTACGGAATACGTCGCAAGCGGAATCTTGCGCGCGCGGCAGAAGGCGAGCAGACCCTCCTCGTGCGCCTTCACGTCGATCGTCGCCGCCTCGCGCACGGCCGAAGGCGAGATACCCGCCTGCCCGCACGCGAGAAGAAACGCCTCCCCGATCGCTTCGGCGCACGCACCGCGACGGCACCCTATGCCCGCAACGATGCAGGGCACGACAAGGCGAAGCGGCTCGGGCGCAGGCGCCTGCGCCCGCACGCCCGCCGGCTTCCCCGTCTCACCGGCGGGCACGACATCGCCCGTCGTCTCCGCTGCGCGAACGGACGCACCTGCATTCGCGCCAGCGAACGGCGACACGACGATATCGGCCCGAGCGCGGTCGGACGCAATGTCAACCCCCTCAGGCGGCTGTCCCGAAATCGGCATGTCGGAATAGAGCGCCACGCGCCCGCCCGAAAGCAGCCGCGCCGACACTCGCTTGATGGCCTCGGGATTCGAAACGGCGAGCCCCGCACAGCGCGCCCACGTATCCACCGCCCACACGCCGCGGACGTCGGTCGCCGTGGTGATGACGGGGATGGCCCCTGCCGCGCGTGCCACAGTTTGCGCAAGCTCGTTCGCACCGCCCAAATGCCCCGACAAAAGCGGGACGGCAAAGCGCCCCGCCTCGTCGATCGCCACAACCGCGGAATCGCTTGCCTTCGAGGCGACATGCGGCGCGATCGCCCGCACGGCGATGCCCGCCGCGCCCACGAACAGGAGCGCGTCCGACGCTTCCCACGCGAGCGCCGTCCATGCGCGCAGGTCGGCCTTCCCCTCGCCGAACCCGCGCGAAACGGAAACGTCCCAGCCAGGGTCATCTTCACCTGTCTGCGCGCAATCGGAAAGCGCGCGTGCGGTGCGCTCCGCCAACGCATATCCCCTCTCAGTGAACGCTATGCAGGAAACCCTCATCTAGCGCACCACCATTGTCGAGAAGTAGCTGCCCCGATCGGGCACATCGTCGACCGAGCGGTACACGCGCTCGCCCGGAAGCCCACAGTCCTCTACGAGCTCGGCACCGTCGAAGGCGCCCTCCTCGCGAAGGATGCACTTCGTGTCCGCAAGCGAGCGGCGCGCCTTCATGACCACCTTCGTCCCCGGCCAGCTGATTGCGCGGCGCACGTCGTCGTAGCCGCCGGGCACGATGTGCAGAGGCGACGACATCTCGGGCGTGAGGTCGCGCTCGAGCGCCGCGGCGACCGCGCAGAAGCTCGGCACGCCGGGAATGGCGCGCGCCTCGAACCCGCGGGCGCGCACGTCGGGCGCTATGCGCTGGAAGGTGGCGTAGATGCTCGGGTCCCCCAGGTTCAGCAGCGCGACGTCGCGGACCGCATCCAGGTGCGCGACAAGCTCGCGAACAAGCGAGGCATGCTCGGCCGCGCGGCGCGCGACGTCGCGCGTCATCGAGAATCGCACGGGGATCACCGTCTTGCCTGTAAGGTCGACGGCGCCGCGCACGATGTCGAGCGCGACCATGGCCCCGTCCGCCGTCTGCGGTGCGGCGATGACCGGACACGATTCGATTGTGCGGACGGCCTTGATCGTGAGCAGCTCGGGGTCGCCAGGCCCCGTGCCCACCCCGTACAGCACGCCTTTACTCATACGTAGCCCCCAATTCCCCGATAACTGCATCGGCGCCCGACGTGCGGAAAAGCTCTCGGCGCTCGGCGTCGAACACGACCGCGGCGATGTCGCATGCGCCCGCCGCGCGGCGGCGCAACCTGTCCTCGATTGCCACAGCGAGCGAGGCGGACGCAGCGTCCCCCACGCCGGCGGCCTCGATTACCTCGAGCGCCGCCGTGGTCGTGACCGACGACATGATCTCGCGCACGGTCTTCGTGCACGCGCCGGCCAAGGCCGCGTGGGCGGCCAGAATCTCCGCGCGGCAGTCGGCGGTACGCGAATGGGTGTCCATGATGCCGCCCGCGACCTTCACCAGCTTGCCGATGTGTCCCACAAGAAGGACATTGGTAAATCCCTCGCGAACGCAGCAATCAATCGCATCGCCCACGAAGTTGGAGATGAAGACCACCGGCGCACCGTTTAGGTGGAAATGCCCCGAGATGAACTGCGCGCCGTAGTTGCCGGGCGTGAGCACGACTCCGCGCCGCCCCATAGCCGCATGCTGCCGGATCTCGAGCTCGATGCTGTCGCGCAAGGCAGCGAGGCTGCGCGGCTCGACGATGCCCGTCGTGCCCAGGATGGAGATGCCGTCCTCTATCCCCAGGTGCGGGTTGAAGGTCTTTTCGGCAAGGGCAACACCCTCGGGTACCGAAATCGTCACAGCGATATTTCCAGAAAAGCCGTGCGCGGCGCACACCTCGCGCACCGCCGAAGTGATCATCGCGCGCGGCGTCGCGTTGATGGCGGCCGCCCCCACCGGCTGCTCGAGCCCGGGCAACGTCACGCGCCCCACGCCCACGCCGCCATCGACGGAAACTTCCGATTCGCGCGCGGGCACGCCCTTGCTGCCCGCAGCACCCGTGCCCGACCCCGCATGTTCCACGCGCGCGTACACGAGCACGCCGTCGGTCACATCGGCATCGTCGCCTGCGTCCTTTCGCACGGCGCACTGGGCGCACCCCTCGCCGATACATGCGTCGACCACGTTCGCCTCGACGGGCAGCCCGCCGGGGGTGACGATCGACACGCGGCCGACGGGCTTTCGTGACAAGAGCATCTCGCAGGCCGCCTTCGCCGCGAGCGCGGCGCAGCTCCCCGTGGTGTAGCCGCAGCGCAGGCGGGTCGTCCCGGTATATATGTAGTGCTCGAAGGCCACGCTAGCTGCTCGCCTTCCGATACCCCGTGGCAAACGAAGGGTCGTAAAGCTTGCTGCGCTCGTACGACTCCGCCTGCGCGCCGTCGTGCGCAAGCCCGCCGCGAGCTCCGAGCACGCGGCCCACCACCACGAGCGCCGTGCGGTCGATGCCCTCTCGCGCGCCCGCATCGGCGAGCGTGCCCACTGTGCATCGCACCACGCGCTCCTCAGGCCAGGTCGCCTTATACACGAGCGCCGCCGGCTCGTCGGAGCTGCGGCCCGCGGCCAAAAGCTCGGCGGAAAGCTCGGCGAGCATACCCGAGCTCAGGAAGATGACCATAGTCGAGCCGCTTTCCGCCATGGTGCGCATGCCCTCGCCCGCAGGCATGGGGGTGCGCCCGGAAAGCCGCGTGATCACGACCGACTGGCTGATTCCCGGCAGCGTGTATTCCTGGCGAAGCGCCGCCGCGGCACCGCAAAAGCTCGACACGCCGGGCACCACCTCGTAGTCCACGCCGCGCGCGTCGAGCGCGTCCATCTGCTCCTGGATGGCGCCGTACAGGCACGGGTCGCCCGTGTGCAGGCGCACCACTTCCTCGCCCCGCGCATCTGCCGCGCGCATCACGTCGAGCACTTCCTCCAAGGTCATGTGCGCGCTGTCGTAGACGACGCAGGATTCCTTGCACTCGGCGAGCAGCTCGGGGTTCACAAGGCTCCCCGCCCAAACGACCACGTCGGCCGCGCGCAGAAGACGAGCCCCGCGCAGCGTGATAAGGTCGGCGGCGCCCGAGCCTGCGCCAACGATATGAATCATCCGAGCCTTCCCTTCCCGTTTCTCATCGCAACCGTTTACGCCGCCATTCGCGCAGCGGGCAAAACACGCCGCCCGAAGCGGCAATCGGCGCAAATACGCAGGCAGGAGGCGCAATGCCGCCCGCCCTGGCTTTGACACGTTCACAAGTGCCCACTATCATAGTAAAAGATTCGGCAACGAGCATATGACAATCGGATAAAAGGAAATGACCGGCGCGGCGTCCGCACAGCCCGCGCTGGCTTGCGGAGGGAACCAGGTGGGAATCCTGGGCAAGGGACATTACTGTATAGGACGCGCGGGCGAACCGCCTCGCGCCCCAAGCCAGACTGCTTCGCCTTTTCCTCACGGCATCGCCGTGGCGTTAGCTCCTTGTGAACCCCGAGGGGTGCGCTTTTCTTTCGCTTGTGCCGACAAGCAACTGTCGCCGGGGGACCGGCAAACCGAGGAAAGGAAAAACCATGTCCGACCAGATGTCACGCCGCAGCTTCATGGGCGCCGCAGCAACCGGAGCCGTCGCGCTCGCCGGAATCACGCTCGCGGGCTGCTCCAGCACCTCCGCAAGTTCCGAGAAATCGAGCGAAAAGGAGAAGGCCGTGAAGCCGGTCATCCTCGTCACGAGCTTCGGCACGAGCTACAACGACTCGCGCCACATCACCATCGGCGCCATCGAAGACGCTATCCGCGAGAAGTACTGGCAGGACTACGACATCCGCCGCGCCTTCACCGCGCAGATCATCATCGACAAGCTGAAGAAGCGCGACGGCATCACGATCGACAACATGACCGAGGCGCTCGACCGCTGCGTGAAAGACGGCGTGAAGGAAATCGTCGTGCAGCCGACGCATCTCATGGGCGGCCTGGAATACACCGACGTGAAAGACGAGCTCGACAAGTACGCCGACAAGTTCGACAAGATCTCGCTCGGCGACCCGTTGCTCACCTCCGACGACGACTACAAGAAGGTGGCCGCAGCCATTAAGGAGAACATGGCGTCCTTCGACGACGGCAAGACGGCGCTGTGCCTCATGGGCCACGGCACCGAAGCCGATTCCAACGCCGACTATGCCAAGATGCAGGAAGTGTTCAAGAACGAGGGCTTGACGCAGTTCTTCGTCGGCACCGTCGAGGCTGAACCGACCTGCGAGGATGTTATCGCCGCCGCGAGCGCCGCAGGGTACAAGAAGGCCGTGCTCGCGCCGTTCATGGTGGTCGCGGGCGACCACGCGAACAACGACATGGCAGACGAGACCGACCCTGACAGCTGGGCTGCGAAGTTCGTGGCCGCCGGCTTCGAAGTGACGTGCCTGCTCCAGGGTCTGGGACAGAACGTCGCGGTCGACGACATCTACGTCTCACACGTGGACGACGCCATCGCCAAGCTCTAAACTCGCCGCGCACGGGGGCGCCGGTCGCGTCCCCGTGCAACGGGCATGCGCCTTCCCCGACCGACGGCGCATGCCCGTTGCATTCGCATCCCGCCCGCCCACCGCACGGCGCGGGCGGTCGAAGCGATTGAAAGGAACCCCTCCATGTTGAAGAAAACCCTCGTCTTCGCCCTGTCGGCGGCGCTTTTCGCGTTCTCGCTCGCCGGCTGCGGCGGAAATTCAATCGACAGCGCAAAGGCAAGCGATGCCGATTCCCAGGAAAAGACCGAGCAGGCGGCCGATGCGACCGAGGGTGCAAGCGCTGCCCCCATCACCGCCGACAAGGTGGCCGACGGCACCTATCCGATCACCGTAGATTCCAGCTCGAACATGTTCAGGATTGTGGACGCACAGCTCATCGTGGAAAACGGCTCCATGCACTGCGTGATGACGCTTTCCGGCACGGGCTACGGCAAGCTCTTCATGGGCACGGGCGACGAGGCTGCCGCCGCGAGCGAGGCCGACTTCATCCCCTATGTGGAAAACGCGGAAGGCAAGTACACCTACGACGTGCCCGTTGATGCGCTCGACGAGGACACCGCCTGTGCCGCGTGGAGTATTAGAAAAGAGCAGTGGTACGACCGCACGCTTGTGTTCGAATCCGCCGGCGTCGATCTGCGCGCCGACGCACTGAAGTAACGCCATGCGGTCGATTCTCCCCAAGGGGGAAAACAGGAAGCGCCACAGCATCGCGGCGCGCGCGATCACCTGCGTTCTCGTCGCCCTGCTCGCGCTTCCCTTCGCGGGGTGCAGTGCGAGCCCGAACGCGACCGGTGGCACGGCGGGCTCTCAGGAATACACTGTGAGTGTCTCGCTTTCCGGTGGGTCAGGGCGCGCAAGCATCGCCTCACCCACCACAATTGTGAAGGATGGCGACACCTACACCGCGACCATCACCTGGTCGAGTTCGAACTACGACAAGATGACCGTCGACGGCGTGGACTACGCGCCCGTAAACGACGGCGGCAACTCCACGTTCGAGATACCCGTCACGCTCGACGAGGACATCGCCGTGTCGGCCGAGACCGTCGCCATGTCGACGCCGCACACCATCGACTACACGATCCACTTCGACTCATCCACCATGAAGGAGAAATCGGGCGACGATGCAAGCGGCGGCTCCCCTGCAGGAACGGCTTCAAGCGCCGCGGCCGACTTCCACAACGCCGATTTGGGCTGCGGCTGGGAGCCGACGGGGGCGCTTCAGCTTGAATACGCCGAGCACTTCACTGTCGACGAGTTCGAAGGCGGTCTGCGGCTTATCTGCGTTTCGAATGGGGAGCGTTTCCTCGTGGTGCCGCAAGATGCGAAGGTACCTGATGGGTTGAGCTCCGACATCGCGGTCATAAGGCGCCCCGCCGACAAGGTGTACCTCGTGTCGTCGGCGACGATGTGCCTGGTCGACGCGCTCGATGCGAACGACAATATCATCATGTCGGGCACGAAGGCCGACGATTGCTCGGTCGCAGGCTTCAAAAGCGCGCTCGAAAGTGGGGCGATCGCCTACGGCGGCAAGTACAGCGCGCCCGACTACGAGCGAATATCGGCCTCGGGCTGCACGCTCGCCATCGAGAACACCATGATCAACCACACGCCCGATGTGAAGGAAAAGCTGCAGAAGCTCGGGCTCGTCGTGCTCACCGAACAGTCGTCGAGCGAGCCCGAAGCACTCGGGCGCGTTGAGTGGATTAAGCTTTTCGGCGTCCTATTCGACAAGGAAGACGAGGCCGCGCACCTGTTCAACGAGCAGAAGGCCCGCGTCGAGCAAACGTCGGGGCTCGCGTCGTCAGGTAAAACCGTGGCGTATTTCTACATTAACTCGAACGGGGCCGCCGTCACGCGGCGGGCGGGCGACTACGTGGTGCAGATGATCGAGCTTGCAGGCGGCAGCTATGCGCTCGATGACGCGCAGACGGCGTCGACGTCAGGTTCGTCAGTAACGCTCGAAATGGAGCGCTTCTACGCGACGGCGAAGGATGCCGACATCATCGTCTACAACGGCACCATCGACGAATCGGTTGCCACCTTGAACGACTTCGTAGGCAAAAACGCGCTATTGTCGCAGTTCAAAGCCGTGAAGAACGGCAACGTCTGGGTCACAAGCGCCGACATGTACCAGCAGATGACTTCTACAGCCGACATTATCGACGAGCTGCACGGGGCGTTCACCGGCGATGACGCGAGCGACTTCCATTATCTGAGGAAGCTCGGTTAGCGCCATGAGAAGCCGGCTTTCCATGGCATACGACGAATCGGGGCGCGCCGCGCGGAATCGCGTCGTGACGGCGCTGCTCGCTGTTGCCCTCATCGTGCTCGTCGGGGCCAACCTGTGCATCGGGAGCGTGCTCGTGCCCGCAGACCACATCCCCGGCATCCTTTCAGGCGGCGCGGCCAATTCCATGGAAAGCCAGGTCATCTGGGAGATTCGCCTGCCGCGCGTGCTTTCAGCCGTGCTTCTCGGCGGGGCACTTTCGCTCTCCGGGTTCCTGCTGCAGACGTTTTTCAACAACCCCATCGCCGACCCGTTCATCTTGGGCGTCTCCTCGGGCGCAAAGTTCGTCGTCGCGCTTACGATGATCGTACTTCTAGGCGCGAACCAGGCCATGTCCTCGCCGGCCATGGTGGCCGCAGCGTTTCTGGGCTCGCTTATCACCATCGGCTTCGTGCTCCTCATCGCACGGCGCATAAGTTCCATGGCTATGCTCATCGTGGCGGGCGTCATGGTGGGATACATCTGCTCGGCGGCGACGAACTTCCTCATCGTCTTCGCCGACGACCAGTCCATCGTGAACCTGCACAACTGGTCTTTGGGTAGCTTCTCGGGTTCGAGCTGGGACGACGTGGCGGTCATCGCGGTCGTGGTGATCACCGTGAGCGCATGCGTATTCGCGATATCGAAGCCCCTTTCCGCCTTCCAGCTGGGAGAAGCCTACGCGAAAAGCGTCGGCGTGAACGTCGCACGCTTCCGCGTGGTGCTCGTCCTTCTAGCGAGCATGCTCTCCGCCTGCGTGACCGCGTTCGCTGGTCCGGTGTCGTTCGTAGGCATCGCGGTTCCGCATCTCGTGAAGTCGGCGCTAAAGTCGTCGAAGCCCATCCGTGTGATTCCCGCGTGCTTCTTGGGAGGCGCCATCTTCTGCGCGGGCTGCGATTTGATCGCGCGCACACTGTTCTCTCCCGTCGAGCTTTCCATCAGCGCCGTCACCGCCATCTTCGGCGCGCCGGTGGTTATCGCGCTCATGTTGAAGAAGCGGGTGAGGTAGATGGGGGAATTCGTGCCGCGGCCCAAAACGCAGGCTGACGGAGCGCCGCTTTTCCGCATAAGCAACCTGTCTGCGGGCTACGACAAGAAGGTTGTAGTCAAAGGCGTCGATCTGGAGGTTCGCGCGGGCGACGTCGTGGCGCTCATCGGGCCGAACGGCTCGGGCAAGTCGACCATCTTGAAAACCATCACACGCCATCTGGCACCACTTGCCGGCGCGGTCGAGCTCGACGGGCGGGAGATTTCCCGATGGAAGACGGCGGAGTTCGCAAGGAACCTTGCCGTTATGCTGACAGATCGCCCCCGGACCGAGCTCCTCACCTGCCGCGATATCGTAGAGGCGGGAAGACATCCCTACACCGGGCGAATGGGCACACTCTCGCCTAACGACCATAGTCGGGTCGACGAGGCCATGAAAACCGCACATGTGGAAGAGCTCGCAGAGTGCGACTTCATGCAGATAAGCGACGGGCAACGCCAGCGCGTCATGCTCGCACGCGCCATCGCGCAGGATCCGCGTTTGCTCGTGCTCGACGAGCCCACGTCGTATCTCGATATCCGCTACCAGATCGACCTGCTACGAATACTTCGCCACCTTGCGAAATCGCGGAATGTGGCCGTCATCATGTCCATCCACGAACTCGAGCTCGCGCAGAAAAGCGCCGACAAGGTGATTTGCGTGAAGGACGGCCGGGTCTTCCGCGCCGGCACGCCCGAGGACATATTCACGCGCGAGACGATTGGCGAGCTCTACGGCCTTCAACATGGCACCTTCAACGAGCGCTTCGGCAGCGTGGAAATTGGGCGTCCGCACGGCGATGCGCACACGTTCGTCATCGCCGGCGCAGGTACGGGGTCGGCTGTGTTTCGCCAGCTCATTCGGCAGGGCAAGGCGTTCTACGCGGGCGTTCTGCACGAAGGGGACATCGACTGCGAGCTCGCGCGCGACCTGGCGACGGAATGCGTGGCCGAGCGCGCCTTCGAGCCGATCGGGGATAAAACCATAGCCCGCGCCAAAGAGCTCCTCGTCCACTGCGCGCGCCTTATCGTGTGCCCCGCCGCCTTCGGCACCATAAACGCCCGCAACGCAGAGCTCGTCGAGTTCGCACGCTCGCATGGTATCGAGGTCATGCGAGCGTGCGAAGGCGCATCGGAGGATTCCCAATTGGAGTGGGAAGGATAAACTGGACTTTCATTTAAGGATCCTCAGGCTACAGCTCCTACGCCGGCGAGGTCACCAAGGCGCCGGAGAACCTCGTGAACAGGTATTTCCACGCCGACGAGCCCAACTAGGCCTAATCCAAGCGAGATTCCAGACTCGACAGGCCATTGAGAGTCAGGTCGTTGGCGACCTCCGAGACGCGCTCGATAGGAACCGAGCCGTCAGACAGCGCCCATGTGCGATAGATTCCGATAATACCCGACAGCAAAAACGCCAGATAGTAGTCGAACATCTCGTCCTTGAGACCGTGGGGCAGCAGATCGCGCTCGGCAATCTCGTGCTCGAGCGGCGCACGAAGACGAGCCATAAAATCATCGAGCGGAATGTTCTCGATCAGCTGACGATTGAGCACCAGGTTGTTGCACAGCGCCTCGTTAACGGTTTTAAAGAAGGTCGCCGCCGCGCCCAGGGCGCGCTCGTTGGTGTCACCGTCCATGGAAGCAAGCGTTTTCTCGACCGAGTCGACAATCATCTCCACCACATCGACGGCAATGGCATCGAGCAAGCCATCAACCGTACCAAAGTGCACGTAGAAGGTTTTACGGTCGACATTGGCCTCGCGCGCGATGGCACTCACCGTAATGTCTGCCAGCGGCTTTTCCATGAGCAAGCGCTCAAAAGCGGAAAGGATGGCATTGCGGCTGCGAACGATACGGCGATCAATACGCGGTTTACTGGTGGCCATGGGTGTGTCCCTTCGATATGCGAGCATTCATCAACAGATGAGAGATAATCTACGTAAGAGGATTATCCCCCATACAGCTCAAATATGCCCCGCATCATGAAGAACGCACGACTGCCCTACCGCGACTTAGGGTGCTTCTTCTTATTGAGCGCCGACGGAGATACGCGGATACCGTCGCCCGTCTGGCGCACATAGGCTTTATGAGCCGGCTTAGCGGTCCCAGAAGCCTTCTGAGCGTGCTTCCTGGGATCAACGGTAACAGCATTCGTGGGGTGCGGCTTAGTGGGCGCAGAGGGCGTCTGAGGCTCGCGGCCGAGCTTGCGCATCACGCGATCCCAGCGCGCATGGATGCTCTCGTTGTGGGCGCTCTTAAGGCCCAGCAGGGGCGCAGCCAAAATGGTCGGCGCGATAAACGTAATGAGACGCCACAGCAGATAGCCGGCGGTCGAAGCCGACCCAAAGAAATGACCCAAGAACAAAGCAAAGCCGCCCTCAGCGCCACCAGTTCCACCGGGCAAGGGAACCGCAGAGCTCAGCAGCTGGACAAAGGCGCTCGCGGCCATGACCGAGAAAAAGTCGACCTCGTGGTGACCAAAGGCGAGCATCAGAAAATACGGCACCAGATAGAAAAACGCGAGCTGCAGCATGGTGATAAACACGGTGAGCAGCATGGAAGAAAAATGTCCGGCCGAAAGCTTGAACTTCTCGGAGAAGGAGTAGATCTCGCCATCGACAAACGAGCGCCATCCATCGATCTTAGTGGCCGAGACACCTATGCGCTCGAGCCAATTGATGATGCAATGGGCGACGCGCGTGACGGTCTTAGGCATGAGCGCGACGGCGAAGATGCCGAGCAGGATGCAGCAGTGACCGCCAAAACTAAAGACGCACAGCAGCGTCATGTCGCCATAGCGCTCGGCAAAAAACGGCATGCGAGCAAGCAATAGGATAGCGCCCCAGGCAACGAGGCCAAACTGATACACAATAAATCGGGTGAACTGCGTGGCACCCGCTTCGCCCACGTTTTGGCCCGCTTTGGTCAGGCGGTAGATCTGGGCAGGCGTAGAGCCCATCATCATGGGCGTCAGGTTGCCAAAGAAGATGCCACTCGCCTCGACCGAGATCAGGTCGCGAATGCCGACGGGTGAATTGGGGTCGAGCCAGACGGCGATCGCATAGGCCACAATGCCAAAGAACAGATACATAAACATGCAAAGACACGCGACAACGAGCCAGGGCGCCTGGACGCTCGACATAGCAGCCCAGAACTGCCCCATCTGCCCGGTTACCACCAGATAGACGATATAACCCACCAGCACAACGCCGATAAAGATTGCGCCGCGGCGTGCGCTCTTATTGTCATCGCCGCCCGAGGCCTCAACCTCGACCTGGGGCTTGGACGTATGCTGAGAGGACTCCGTCATGAGACTCCTTCTAACAGTCAAAATATCTTGGTTATTGTACCCGTAAGGGCCATAAGCAGAACGCAAAGCTCTTGTTCAAACGGGAATGACAGACAGTTGTTTGATAATAAAAAACCCGGCCTTCCGTGGAAAGACCGGGTATCAGATGCGTGGTAGCCCGTACCAGATTCGAACTGGTGATCTCCGCCTTGAGAGGGCGGCGTCCTAAACCGCTAGACGAACGGGCCACATGACATCTGCACTGCCGTGCTGCGAGGAAATATATTACGGGACAAAAAACATCAGCGCAAGAAGAAATTCCAAATTGCCGAAAAATTGTCGACAGGTTATGGAACGCGCAGGTCAACTAATTAGCTAATTCAAGTTGAGATGAACCAAAAGGGTTTCGCGATCGTTGGGGATGTTGTCCTCGATAACGGCTTCGAGGGCGGCGTTGAGTAGCTGGCCTAGCTCGGGCCCCGGCTTCACACCGGCACGAATCAAGTCGCCGCCGTTGATAGCAAGCATCTTGAGCGAATAGGGCTCCCCCGCCTCCAACAAATCATGGGCGAGTGAGCGCATCTCTTCGATCGTCTCGACGTAATAGAAGCACGACGGCGCCTTGCCCAGCGTGTCGGCACGCTTAAGGTCCATAAGCTCGTCCATCAGGCGCGGCGTATCGACGCCCTCGCCCGAAAGCAAGCGCATCATATTGAGCAAGCAGGAGCGCTCGGGGCGCAGCGGCTTGTCGTGGTACTTAATGAGCAGGCACACGTCGCGGACCAAGTCGTGCGAAAGCGCCAAGCGATCCATGATGGCGCGCGCCTTCTTGGCCCCGAGCTCGGGGTGACCGTAAAAGTGGCCGCTGCCCGCATGGTCGACCGTAAAGCAATCGGGCTTGGAAACGTCGTGCAAAAACGCCGCCCACATTAGGCTCATTGAGGGTGTAAAGCCGTCGCACAGCGCCAACTCCCCCGCCACCGTCAGCACACGGGCGATATGCTCGTAAACGTTAAACGCATGATAGACGCTGCGCTGATCAAACCCGCGACCCGCTGCCAACTCGGGCACGGCGGCGCAGATGAGCTCGGGGTAGCGCAGCATGGCGTCTCCCCCGTGGCCGGTCGAAAGGATACCCTCGAGCTCAATGCCCACGCGCTCGCGCGCCACAGCATCGAGCAGCGGCGCGCACTCGGCAAGCGCCTGTTTAGTCTTAGGCTCGATCATAAAATCCAGACGGCAGGCAAAACGCACCGCGCGCAGCATGCGAAGCGCGTCCTCGTTAAAACGACGCTTGGGATCTCCAACGGCGCGGATGAGCTTGCGGTCTAGGTCGCCCTGACCATCGTAGCGGTCGAAAAGACCACGCTCGGGATGCCAGGCCATAGCGTTAACGGTAAAGTCACGACGCGCCAGATCGTCCTCAAGCGACGCCGCACGCTCCACACTCTGGGGATGGCGGCCGTCGGTGTAAAAGCCGTCTAGGCGGTAGGTGGTGACCTCAATGCGCTCATCATCGCAAATAGCCGTGATGCCGCCAAATTTTATGCCCGACTCAACCACGGCAATATCAGCCGCTTCGAGCGCCTCTTTGGACTCCTGCCACAGGCCGCTGCAGCACATGTCAACATCGTGGCTGGGGCGTCCCATCAGGGCATCACGTACCCAACCGCCCACGTACCAAGCCTCAAGACCTGCTGCCTCAAGCGCACGCAGGACACGGATAGAGGCATCGGTCGGCTGCGTACCGTTGAGCGAAACATTGCACATGCCTATGGCCTCCTGCGACTATCAAATTGGCTATCGATTGCGTCTGCAAGAAGTCTAGCAAGAAACAGCCTCCACTGCACACGCAAGTCCGATAAACAAAAACGCATCCGTCCTGGTCTAAGACGGATGCGAAATAATTGAACTATTCAGGCAAGGTGCCGGAACTAGCAAACCTGACGAATTGCAATACCCTTCTGATACTCATCGACCTTGGCAAAATCGCCCAGACCCGGGCACTCGACCACGTTGGCGCCGGTGGCCATCGAGAGGCGCAGGGCGTCCTCGACGCGCTCGGGAGCGTCGTGCCACACGGACAGGAAGGCGGCCAGCGAAGAGTCACCGGCGCAAACGGTCGACAGCAGCTTGACCTCAAAGGTACGGTTGGCAAACCAGATGTGCTCGCCGTTGGAGAAGTACGCGCCGGCGCCACCCAGGGTCAACAGCACGTTCTTGGCGCCCTTGGCATGCAGCTCGGCCATGGCAGCCTTGACGGACTCATCGTCGCCGCCGCTCACCTTAATGCCAAAGATGTCGAGCAGCTCGTCGTCGTTAGGCTTAATGAGGAGCGGCTCCATAGCAATGAGGTCGGCCAACTGATGGCTCGAAATATCGAGCACGAACTCGGCGCCCTTTGCCTTAACGCGGCGAAGCACCTCGGCCAGGAAGCCCTCAGAGGTGTTGGGGGGCAGCGAGCCGCTAATGACCAGGCAGGTCATGTCCTCGAGCGAATCGATCAGCTCAAACATCTCCTGCTCGTTGGCCTCGTTGATGGCGGCACCTGCGTTGACCATGTTGTACTCGGTGTCGGGACCGGCATTGAGGAACACGTTGACACGCGTGATGCCGTCGGTCCACACGGGCTTGACGGGAACGCCCAGGGCCTCGGCGCCCTTAACGATGAACTCGCCCGAGAAGCCGGCGAAGAAGCCCAGGATCGTGGTGTCGACGCCGTAGTGGTCGAGCGTAAACGAAACGTTGAGACCCTTGCCGTTGGGGGTGTAGACAGCGTTACGGGTGCGGGTAACGGTGTTGGCGGACAGGCCATCGCAGGAGATGTTGTAGTCAATAGCGGGATTTGCAGTAAGCGTGTAAATCATGAATGTTCCTTTCACGAAGCAACGTGTTAATGAAAGTATATTCCACGCTTCGGCAAAAGGCTACAACAACTCGGTGAACGGTGTGGAACGCGTGAAGCGCGGCTCCGAGGTTCGAGTGGGACAAAAAAAAACGGCGCCCCGGTCGAAACCGGGACGCCGTATGCGCACGAGTTTGTCGCGTTTCGCTTACTTGCGATCGAGCTTGCGGACAGCAACGCGCTTGCTGTACTCGTCGACGTGACCAAAGTCGCCGATGCCGACGGACTCAGCAACGTTGGCGCCGGTGGCCATAGCGAGCTTCATGGCCTCCTCGACGTTGTCGCGATCCCTGTACCACTTGTGCAGGAACGCAGCGAGGGTGCAGTCGCCGGCGCAGACGGAAGAGACAAGCTTGATGTTGAACTCACGCTTGGCATACCAGATGTCCTCGCCGTTGGAGAAGTAAGCGTCACCGCGGCTACCACGGGTGAGCAGCACGTTCTGGACGCCGGCCTCGTGAGCCAGCTTCATGGCAACGCGGACCTCGTCGTCGGTGTCGACCGGCACGCCGAAGATAGCCTTCATCTCGTGATGGTTCGGCTTAATGAGCAGCGGCTTCTTGTGAGCGAGCTCCTTGAGCTTGTCGGAGGACAGGTCCAGGACGACGTCGGCGCCGCGGGCCTGAGCGTGCTCCATGACCTGAGCCAGGAAGTCAGGCGTAGCTTTGGGAGGCACGGAACCGGAGACGATCAGGCACTCAAGGTCGCCCGCGGTGTCCAGGATGTTGTAGAGCTCCTCCTGGTGCTGCGGCGTGATCGGAGCACCCGGGTTCAGGATGCCGTACTCGTGCTGGCCATCGTTGACGTAGGTGTTGATGCGCGTGATACCGTCGGTCCAGACCGGGCGGCAAAGGCAACCCAGGTTCATGACCTCCTCGACGATGAACTTGCCCGTGAAGCCGGCGAAGAAACCGAGCGCGACGGTGTCGACGCCCATCTTCTTAAAGGCGAAGGACACGTCGAGGCCCTTGCCGTTAGCCGTGTAGCTGGCCGAGCCGGTGCGGACGTTCTCGTCGGGCTCGAGCGGAGAGCTCGAAACCGTCATGTCGACAGCCGGGTTAGCGGTTAGCGTGTAGAACATTTACAGTACCCCCTGTATATGTGAGGGCCGCGTGGCCGGCCCATTCCAACCACGCGGTTACCTCTGATACCAAATTAGCGAGCTGTGGACTCGAGCAGTGCCTTGACCTCGGCGGCGGTGTTGCAGGCGAGCGCCTTCTCGGCGAGCTCGTCGCACTCGGCCTTGGTCCACTGGCTGATGGTCTTGCGAGCGCGCAGGATGGACGGAGCGCTCATCGAGAACTCCTCCAGGCCCCAGCTGATCAGCAGCGGCTCGAGCAACGGATCGGCAGCGGCCTCGCCGCACATACCGACCATGATGCCGGCCTTCACGCCGCTCTCGATGATGTTCTTGAGCGAGCGGAGCACGGCGGGATAGTAAACCTGGTACAGGTTGGAGATGGTGTCGTTGCCACGGTCGGCGCACATGGTGTAGCCGATCAGGTCGTTGGTGCCGATGGAGAAGAAGTCGGCGACCTCGGCCAGGCGGTCAGCGAGCAGCGAGGCTGCAGGCGTCTCGACCATGATGCCGACCTCGATGTTCTCGTTGAACTTGCGACCCTCTTCGGTCAGCTCGGTCTTGCACTGCTCGACGAGCTCCTTGACAGCCAAGACTTCCTCGACGCAGGTGACGAGCGGGATCATAATCTTGACGTCACCGAAGGCGCTGGCGCGCAGCAGGGCGCGGAGCTGGACCTTGTACTGGTCGGGGTTGGCCAGGCAGTAACGCACGGCGCGGAAGCCCATGAAGGGGTTCTCTTCCTTGACCATGTGCAGGTACGGAATCTCCTTGTCGCCACCCACATCGAGCGTGCGGATGATGACCGGAGCGCCCTTGAGCGCGCTGGCGACCTTACGGTAGGCGTTGAACTGCTCCTCCTCGGAAGGAAGCTCAGCAGAGTCCATGAACAGGAACTCGGAACGGAACAGGCCGATAGCCTCGGCATCGTGATCGAGCGCGTTGGGCACGTCATCGGGGTTGCCGATGTTGCAGGCAATGATCTTCTTGATGCCGTCGGCAGTCACGGACGGCTTGCCGCGGAAGGCCTCGAGAGCCGCCTTCTCGGCAGCGAAAGCCTCGGCCTTGGCAGTGTAAGCGGCGAGCGTCTCCTCATCGGGATCGGCCTCGACGATACCCTTGCCACCGTCGACGACAACGGTCATGCCGTTGCGCAGTGCGGTGCAGCTGTTGGAAACCGAAAGGACAGCCGGGATCTCGAGGGCGCGCGCAATGATTGCGGAGTGCGACGTGCGGCCACCAGTCTCGGTGACGATACCGGCAACGTGGGCCTTATCGATCGTGGCAGTCATGGACGGCGTGAGGTCGTGCACGACAACGACGGTGTTCTCGGGCAGGACGGAGAGGTCGACGACCTCCTTGCCCAGCAGCTCGGCCAGAATACCGGTGCGGATGTCGGCGATGTCGGCCGCGCGCAGACGGAACATCTCGTCGTCCATGGACAGGAACATGTTCTCGAACATGGTCGAGGTGTCCATGAGCGCCTGCTCGGCGCAGGTGCCGCCGTCAATGGCGGCGTTGATGGCGTCGGTCATGCCCGGATCCTGAGCCAGGACAATGTGTCCGCTCATGATCTCGGCCTCGGCCTCGCCCACCGTCTCCTTCATGTGGTCGGCCTGAGCCTGGGTCTTCTCGCAGAAGACCGAAAGAGCGGTCTGATAGCGCTCCTTCTCTGCTGCCGAATCAGCAACCTCGTGCGGCTCAAACGTCAAGTCGGGATCGACGGCGACCATGACGGTGCCGATACCGATGCCCTCGGAAGCGTTGACTCCCTGATACATTCCCATTCCTCTCTCCGTGTCATGTGATAAAGCGTTTTGCCATATCCATGACAAAAGAGCGCAGCTACCTTAAGACAGGTCACTGCGCCCCCAAATATGAACTTAATTGTTCAACATGCGACCCGTTTGAGTTCTACTCGCCAAGACCGCTCTTGATGAGCTCGATGGCAGCAGCCAGAGCCTCGGCCTCGTCGGCGCCGTCGCACTTGACCTCGACCTCGGTACCACAGGGGATACCAGCAGCCATGAGGGCCATCGGGGACTTGCCGTTGACCTCCTTCTCGGGGGTGACGACCGTCACGTCGCAGGCGTACTTGCCCATGGTGGAGGCGAAGAGGCCAGCCGGACGCATGTGAAGACCCTGCGGATTGACGAGGGTAGCCTTCTCAGAAACCATAATTGACTCCTTTTTTGTGTTTAACCCCTGTCTTGCATGCGACAGGAGTCAGATTCACGACGTTGTTTATATTAACTCACATCAAACGGTTTTTCATTGTGTTTCGCACGAATTGTTGGACAGATGTGTTTGTCGTCCGCTTGCTCGCCCACAGGGGGCCGGGCGCGGGCTGTGAGATTTCCTGCTCTACAGTCCTGCTCGCACGAAGAGCACATTAAGTGCTCTTCGGCTCGTGCGGAACTCGCGATAAATCTCACAGCCCGCGCCCGGCCCCCTGTGGGCGAGCAAGCTGCGGAAACTCGGTCGGTCCAGAGCAATATCGTGCGAACGGAATTCTGGCTATTTTTTTGTTCGCCTGGTTGATCTAGTTGATGGAGCCTATCTATACCCTCTTGTGGACTGAGGACTGTCCCAAACTGCCGGCAGAAAAGGAACGTCCCTAAGTGCCGAGTAGGGATGAAAAAGGCGGAGGCCCTGGTGAGGGTCTCCGCCTTTTTACAGGGGGCAATATTAATCGCTGACTGCTGGATTAGACCAGGCGGGCGTTGATCGTCTTGGCGATCTCGGCGGCGTCGGTGGAACCCTTGACGGTGGCACGGAAGTCCTCGTCCATGAGCGCCTCGGCGACCTTGGACAGGATCTTGAGGTGCGTGGTGCCAGCCTGTGCACCCGGGATGAGTAGCGCGATGGCCACGTTGACGGGAGCGCCGTCCATGGTGTCCCAACCGGTCACGCCAGAGTCGTCCTTGACGACGATGACGGCAGCCTCGGTGATGGCGTCGGACTTGGCATGCGGGATGGCGAAGCCCTCCATCATGCCCGTGGTGCCCTCTGCCTCGCGGGCAAGGAAGGCGTTCATCACGGCGTCGGCGTCGCCGGCGATACCGGCTTTGACGGCCTGGTTGGATACAAAGCTCAGGGCCTCGTCACGAGAAGCGAAGTCCTCGGCGACAAAGACGTTCTCGACCTTCACGAAGTCAGCAGCCTCGGCCTTGGGGGCTTCGACAGCAGCGGCCTTGGGGGCCTCAACCGACTTGGCAGCGGGAGCAGCAGGAGTGGCCTTCTGATTCTTCTCGAAGTCGTACTTCTTGAAGGCCACGAACAGGATGCCACCGACCACAGCGCCGATGAGGATCGCGAGGACCCACAGCGGACCGTTCTCGACAACGGGCAGGACCAGGAAGCCGCCGTGGGGCGCCGGATCGTGAACGTTGAACACAATGGTCAGGATCGAAGCGATAGAGGAACCGAGCATCATGATGGGCATGACGGGCCAGATGTTCTTGGTCATGAACGGAATGGCGCCCTCGGTGATGTGGGTGCAACCAAGAATGAGGTTGACGACACCGGCGTCATGATCCTCCTGGCTGAAGTACTTCTTGCCGACGACGACGGCGAAGGTGGTGATCAGCGGCGGAACGATGCAAGCGGCGGAGACGGCAGCCATGAAGTTGGTGCCGAAGTTGTAGGTATCGGTGCCAACACCGGCGGCCAAGGCCTCGGTGAGCATAGCGGTACCGGTGACGTAAGCAGCCTTGTTGACCGGGCCGCCCATGTCAAAGGCGCACATGCAGCCGATGGCAAGACCCAGGACGACGGCGCCAGAGGCGGACAGGCCCTTGAGGAAGTCCATCATGGCGGTGTTGATGGCAGCCATGGGGCCGGAGATGCCGAGCATGACCAGACCGACGATGGCGGTCGAGAACAACGGGTACAGGAAGATAGCCTTGAGGCCGTCCAGGTTCTTGGGCAGACCGGCAAAGACCTTCTCGAGCAGCAGGATGACATAGCCGGCGAGGAAGCCGCCGACGATGCCGCCCAGGAAGCCGAAGCCCACACCGGTGCCGCCAGCGTCAATGAGCGTAGTACCGTTGGGCCCCTCGACGACAGGCAGACCCTGGATGGCGATCATGCCGGCAACAAAGCCGGGGACGAGCGCCGGGCGCTTGCCGATGGACTCGGCGATGTAGGCGGAGAGCACCGGAACCATGAGGTTCATGGCGATACCGCCGATAATCTTGAGCATCGCGGCAAAGCTGTTGTAGTCGGCAGCCGTCGAATCGAAGGACGTGATGCCCCACAGGAACGAAACGGCGGTCAGAACACCACCGGCAACGACGAAGACCAGCATGTGGCTGACGCCATTCATGAGGTGCTTGTAGATGACGTGGCCGATGGACTCCTTCTCCTCGACCTCATCCTCGACATCGGCGGCAGCGGAAACCGTATCGTCGCCCTTGGCGGTGAGCGCGTGGTCAATCAGCTTTCCGGCGGCCTCGACGGACAGGGCCTTGGAAACGCCGACGGAAACCATGGGCTTACCGGCGAAACGCTCAGCCTGGACATCCTTATCGGCTGCGACGACGACGGCCTTGGCACCGGCGATCTCGCTCTTGGTGAGCTCGTTCTCGACACCGACCTGGCCATGAGTCTCAACCTTAATGGTCAGACCTCGCTCGGCGGCCGCCTTCTCCAACGCCTCCTTCGCCATGAAGGTGTGCGCAATGCCGGTCGGGCAACCGGTCGCGGCGATGATGTCAAACTTAGCCATGTGTCCCTCCTTTTTTAGTTTTGCGCCCGCAGGCGCTCCCCTACACGCGCGTCCTTGCGCGCTTTTCCACAAATGAAAGATACCAACCTACCGTCCGCGTGAGAAGAGACAAGGCGCAATTCTCCGGTGAAAGGTTCTTTCATAACCGTAAACGGTAGATGAAAGTTTACCATCAACACTTGAAACGGCAAGGTGTATCTTGTAATTGAAAATGCCCGTATACTATGGCATTGAAAAACAAGTCCGATTTTCATGCCAACCAGGAGCCACCCATGACCGATAGCAGCAAGAGCGCGCTCTCCCTTATTAGTACGCACAAAGGGTACAGCGAGTCCGAGCAGCGCATTGTCGACTATATCCTAGAGCACCAGTCCGAGGCTCCGCGTCTGACAGCCGCCCAGCTCTCGCGCGCCGCTGCCACGTCCGAGGCGACGGTCTCGCGCTTCTGCCGCAAGCTGGGCTTTGGCAGCTTCCGCAGCTTTCAGTTTTCGTTGGCGCGCGACTTGGAGAGTCAGCGCAACGAGGGCCTGACCGACGAGGTCTCGCTCGACAACATGGAGCAGAGCCTTAAAAATATCCTCGCCGCCAAGGTGAGCGAACTGAATGCGACCATCGACGGCATTGATCACGACACCTTGGCCGCAGTTGTGCACGCACTTAAGAATGCCGGCGTTATTGAGTTCGCCGCCGTGGGCAATACGAACGCGGTCGCGCTCGATGCGACATTTAAGTTTTCGCAGCTGGGTCTACGCTGCATGGCAAGCACCATTAGTGAGACCGCAATCGGGTTTGCATTGACCCTAAAGCCCGGTGACGTTATCGTGCTCATCTCGAACTCGGGTAAGTCACGCCGACTGAATCGCATGGCAAAAGCAGCTCGCGAATGCGGTGCTACCGTAGTCGTCATCAGCAGCGACAGCAAGTCTCCGCTTGCTCGCCTGGCCGACTACACCTTTAATACCGTGAACCACGAGGCACTGCTCACCACGGGCGACTTTGCATTCTCTAAAATCAGCGCAACGATGATCATCGAGGTGATCTACAACTTCCTGCTACCCGAAATCGAGGACGCGCGCGAGCATATCAGCTACTACGAGGAGCTCATCCAGCCGGATAAGATCGTAGAGTAGGCAACTTGGGGAGCCGATAGACGCCACTCGCCACGAAACCGGCCCATCTACTACGTTTTATCCGTATGGCCCAACCACATACCGAAAATAGAGAAAACCGCAGGCGTTCTACCTGCGGTTTTCTTTTTGCAATTCTTGCCGTGGTTTCCTATAGCCTATTAAACGTAGTAGATGGGCTGGTTTCGTGGCAGCAGGGTCGGACTTACACGTAGCGGCTCGGTCTAAGCACGCGCTTCTTCCAGCATCTGCTTGGCGTGCGCAAGGCTTGCCGCCGACTGGTCGCCGCTCAGCATACGGGCGATCTCTGCGGTACGGGCGTCCCCAGCCACCTCATCCAGATGCGTTTGGGGAACATCGCCGGGCTCTTTACTGACCACGTAATGCTTGTCGGCCATGACCGCAACCTGCGCCAGGTGCGTTACGACGATGACCTGATGCGTCGCGGCGAGATCTGCCAGCACGCTCGCGAGGGCACGCGCGGTGGAACCGCCAACACCGGCATCGACCTCATCAAACACAAGCGTATCGACACCATCGGCGTTACCCAAAACCACCTTGCTCGCCAGCATGACGCGGCTCAGCTCGCCGCCCGACGCAATGCGGCGCAAGGGACGAGGTGTCAAGCCGGCGCCGCTACGATATAGCAGCTCATAGCTCGAAGGACCCGCGGGTGTCCACTCAGCGCGAGGGAGATCGCAGGACTCCCAGACCAGCTCAGCGCCGCCCATCTCCAGGCGTGCCATCTGGCGACCCACCTCGTGACAAAAACGCGGAGCGGCGGTATTGCGCGCACGCTTGAGTACCTTGGCGGCAGCAAAGAGCTCGCGTTCGGCGCTCCCGAGCGCCTCGCGCGCCTTCCTAATCTGCTCGTCACCATCGTCCACCAGCGACAACAACTCCCGCGAACGGTCACGCATGGCAAATACATCATCCATGGTGGGACCCCACTGACGCAGCAGGCCCTTGAGGTCGGAATACCGCTCGCGCATACGAGCGAGCTCACGAGGGTCAAACGCAACGCCATCGCGATAAGCCCGCAGCTCATTGGCGCAATCCTCGAGTGAGATGCAGGCGTCCGAAAGTGCGTCGGCGATGTCACCGAGCTTGCGGTCAACGGTCGCCATGCGTGAAAGCTCGGCCACTGCGCTGTTCACGGCATCGAGCGCTCCCCCTTCGGCAGTAAGCGATGCATGGGCATCGTTGGCCGTGGCTACCAGCACCTCGGCATGCTCGGAGCGCGGCAGCATCTCCTCGAGTTCCTCATACTCACCCGGCTTGGGGTCGACCTCGGCGATGCGCTCCAGGGCGAAGCGCGCCTCCTCGACGCGACTCCCCTGCGCGCGTGAGGCTTCCTCCACACGGCGAAGCTCCTTGGCGGCGGCACGCGAAGCCTTAAAACAGGCGCGATACTTCTCGAGCGCTTCAAGCGCCGCGCGCCCGGCCCAGGCATCAACCATGGCAACATGGTGCACCGGATCGAGTAAGCGCTGGTGCTCGTGCTGGCCGCAAAGATCCATCATCACGCCGACGCGCTCCGAAAGCTCGCGCACGCTGGCGATGCGGCCGTCAATTTTAACGCGGCTGCGGCCCTCGGCAGAAAGGCTGCGCTGTACGGTGAAGCCCTCCGTGTCGTGCGGGCCGTCGAACAGGCGTGCCTCGACGCTGGCGAGCGCCTCGCCCTCGCGCACCGTCGACGAATCCGCGCGCTCGCCCAAAATGAGCTTGAGCGCCGAGAGCAGTGCGGTCTTGCCAGCACCGGTCTCGCCGGTCAGGACGGTCAAGCCGTCACTCGGCACCAACGTCGCCTCGCGAATGAGCGCAATGTTGGAAACCTGCAGCTCATCGATCATGGCGCACTCCGTAGAACACGCGGCTCACCGAGTTATAGAAGCTCTCGGGGCCGTAATCCAGCAGCAACACATCGCCGGGACCGCGGCGCACCGCCACGCTCTCAACGGTGCCATCGCAGGTAATAAACTGTCCATCGATGGCGATCGCCGGCACACTCGGGCGATCATCGGACATAAAGATCTCGACGACATCGCTCGGCGAGGTCAAGAAGGCGCGAGCCTGAATGGTATGCGGAGCGATGGGTACACAGACCATGCCGGTGTAATCGGGGCTGACGATGGGGCCACCGGCGGAAAGCGCATAGCCGGTGGATCCAGTCGCGGTCGATACAACCACGCCGTCACCGCGCAGGCGGTCGATATGATGACCGGACACCGTGATATCGAATTCGACCATATCGGACAGAGGGCCGCGGGTAAGCGCCATATCGTTGAGGGCGAACGTACGCACGACATCCTTCGTGCCGTCTTCGCGAACCGCAACGATATCAGCGGCAATGGTGGCGCGGCGGCTCACATGGAGCTCACCGGACAGGGCATCGCTCACGACCTGCAAAATGTCGCGCTCCTCGGGGCTCGCGGCCGTCAAAAAACCCAAATGGCCATAGGAAAGACCCAAAATGGGAATCTCACGGTAGTTGAGAATGCGGGCGGCACGCAGCAGCGTACCGTCACCGCCGAGCGTAATGACCAGGTCGGCATCGTCAACATCGGGCGCGCTCTGGATCTTGGAGCGCTGGTCGGCAGCCCATACTACCTCGTAGCCCTGGCGCGAAAGCCAAAGCTCGAGCATCAGGCCGCTCTCGACCGCCTCTTGCTTGTAGTAATTGGGAACCAGAAAGACCTTCATAGCATTGCAGCTTTCTCGCTCAAAACCGATACCTGGGATTGCAGCTCATCGTCGGCGCGCTCCCCGGGGGTAAACCTCGTGCCGTACAGGAAAAACTCGACGTTGCCCTTGGCACCATGGATGGGCGACACGCACACGTCAAGCGGAAACAGGCCCTTGGCGGCAAAAAGTTCAATCGCCGCCACGAGCGTATCGCGGCGGACAGCGGGGTCGGTCACGATGCCGCCCTCGCCCACCAGTGCAGCCGGCGCCTCAAACTGGGGCTTTACGAGCGTGCAAAACGAACCCGAAGGCTTCAGGCACGCCAGCACGGCGTCAATGATATTCGCGATACTCGTAAACGACACATCGCACACGGCCAGGTCGAGAGCGCCGCCGTAGCCAAGCTCGGGCAGCTGCGTCACGTTGGTGCGCTCGTGGAGTGTCACGCGATCGTCTTGGCGCAGCGACCAGTCGAACTGGGCGCGACCCACATCGACCGAAACAACGGTGGCGGCGCCGCGCTTGAGCAGACAATCGGTAAAGCCGCCGGTAGAGCAGCCCACATCCAGACAAGCAAGGCCCGTCGGATTGATGTCAAACGCATCAAGCGCGCCTTCGAGCTTAAGACCGCCGCGGCCAACGTACGGGATGCGCCCCTTCACGTGCAGCGGCAGACCCGGGGTCACCTTAAGACCCGGCATAGTCAAGCGCTCGCCGCCACTCGAGACCAAGCCGGCCATAAGAGTGCGAAGGGCATCCGCGCGATCGGCGCAGATGCCCTGTGAAATCAGTTCGTCATCGAGACGCACGCGTTTCATGAATGCCATCAACCATTCGTATCCGGGGATGCAGCCTGTCTATCTTGGGACTCATTTGCCGCATCCTCATCGTATTCCTGCTCGAGCTTGTTGGCCTCACGCGGCGTCAGCTCAAACTTGTCGACCATATCGACCGCACGGGAGCCCAGCTCAATCGCCTCGTCAAACAAATCGAGCGAACGCTCCAGGGACGTATCCTTAGATCGAACGGTGGCGATGATCTGGTCCAGGCGATCCGAGATCTCATCGAAGTTGCGGACGGAACCCTCTGGCATGGCTACTCCTCGACGGAGGCGGCCTCGACGGCCTCAGCAGCGTCCGCATCCTCGGCAAGTACACCGGCGGCAGCCGGAGCGGCAGCGACCTTGGCGGCCGCCTCGGCAGTCTGTGCCTCCTCGCGAGCGCGATCCTCGGCCAGCAGCTCTTGGTACAGCTCCTCGCCCGGCAGCTCCTCGCTGCGGGCGATCTTGCCCAGCACGCCATTGACAAACGACGCGGACTGGTCGGTGCCATAGGCCTTGGCAAGCTCGACAGCCTCGTTGATCACGATGGCGTCCGAGACCTCATCGTCGGTGAGGAAGCGCATCTCATAGACGGCGATACGCAGCAGATTGCGGTCGGCGCCTGGCATGCGCATAAGATCCCAGTTCTTGGCGATGGCGCGCAGGGCGCAGTCGATGCGGTCGATGTGCTCGTAGGCACCGCGGCACAGCTCCAGGGCGTAGGGGTCGAGGGGACCCTTCGAAATCAGGAAATCGCCCTCGAGGACGCGCTCGAGCGGGCTGTCCGTGGCCTCGGCCTGGAACAGCAGCTGCAGCGCCTGACTGCGGGCAAGGGTACGCCCGCGATAAACCTTAAGGCTCAAAGGTTACTCCTTGGGGAAAACGAGGCCGTCGATACAAACGTCAACACGCTCGACCTCGACGCCCACCTGGGCATCGATGGCGGCGACCACGGCGGCGCGAACGGCCTCGGCGAGTTTCTTGAACGGATAGCCAAAGAACACCACGACACGCACGGTGAGTGCGAGCTTGCCGCCGACGACCTCGGCCTCGACCGCCGGCTCGGAAGCCGGGGCCTTAGAAGAGAGCATCATGGAGACAAGGTTGGTGGCAAGGTCCTTGACGCCAACGGAGGCGATGCCCTCGACATCCGACACGGCGCGCGAGACGATGGCGGTCAGAACATCGGGCGAAATGCCGATACCGTCAATCTTGATTTCCTGGGGCATGAGTCCTCCTAGAAGAGTTGGTTGCTAGACGCGGGAGACGAACTTGCCGTCGCGGGTGTCAACCTTGATGACCTCGCCCTCGTTGAGGTACATGGGGACCTGGATGACAGCACCGGTGTCGATCGTGGCCGGCTTGGTGGAACCCTGGACGGTGTCGCCCTTAAAGCCCGGGTCGGTTTGGACGATGGTGGTCTCGATGAACATCGGCGGGGTCACGCCCATGAGCTCGTCATCGGCGAAGAGCAGCTGGCAGACGTCGTTCTCGCGCAGCCACTTGGAGTTCTCGCCCACCATGTCCTCGGGAACGGGAACCTGCTCATAGGTCTCGTTGTCCATGAAGATGTAGTCGGCGCCATCGTTGTAGAGATACTGGAACTCACGGGTGGTGAGCATGACGCTCTCGAACTTGGTACCGGCGTTGCAGGTGTTCTCGACGAC
Organism: Coriobacteriaceae bacterium AF08-21; assembly: GCA_027687465.1. Taxonomy (GTDB): domain Bacteria; phylum Actinomycetota; class Coriobacteriia; order Coriobacteriales; family Coriobacteriaceae; genus Collinsella. The sequence goes on along the minus strand of JAQCQR010000018.1, from coordinate 8,854 downwards.
GCGGCCGCTCTTGATGTCGCGGGTCTTGTAGCGCACAAACGCGCCGCCCTTGCCCGGCTTGACATGCTGGAACTCGACGATGGTGTAGACCTTGTCCTTAATGCGGAGACCGAGGCCGTTCTTGAAGTCGGCGGTAGAAATGGTAGGCATAGCGACCTTTCTTGTTATGGGCAGAACGCACAAGCGTCCAAATTACATACGACCAAAATTATACACTTGCAGACGGCGCCTGCAGCGAGCGCATAAAAAGAGAACGCGGGGCGTCCGAATTGCTCCGGACGCCCCGCCCAAAAATCTATTGAAATGGGCTAGCAATCGATGACGTGCAGGTCGTGCGGGGTCTTGGTGAAAGGCTCGTAGCCGTTCTCGGTGACCACGCCGTAGTCCTCCAGGCGCACGCCGCCCACACCGGGCAGGTAGACGCCGGGCTCCATGGTGATAACCGAGCCGACCTCGATGATGTTCTTGCTGCGGTTGAAGTTGGGCAGCTCATGGATGTCGATGCCCACGCCGTGGCCCAGACCATGGTTGTAGTAATCACCATAGCCGGCATCGCCGATGATCTTCTTGGAAAGCTTAAAAATGTCGTTGCCCTCGACGCCCGGATGGATGGCAGCGACGCACTCCTCGTGGGTGCGGCGCACGAGCGCGTACAGGTCGAGCTGCTCCTGGGTAGGCTCGCCCATCACGACGGTGCGCGTCATGTCGGAACGATAATCGCAGTAGCCCGCGCCGTAATCCATGAGGACGAAGTCGCCCTTCTCGATCACGCGGTCACTCGGCACGGCGTGCGGGTTGGCGGTGTTGGGACCGCTCGCCACAATAGAGCCAAAGGCCAGGCTGTCGGCGCCGTTGGCGAACATATAGTTCTCGAGTTCGTTGCGAACCTGCTTCTCGGTCATGCCGGGCTTAATAAAGCCGAGCATGTGCTGGAAGGCGGCATCGGTGATCGACTGCGCATGGCGCATGAGCTCGATCTCCTCGGCGTCCTTGATGGCACGCATCTTGCGAATGTCGTCATGCATCAGCGGCAACATGCAGGCGACGGAACGATCCTCCAAACCACGCTGAATGCCCTGGTAGAAGTTGATCTGCATGTCATCCTCGACGGCACAGACGCGGCACTTGTTGGCCGCGATCTTGCCGGCGACCCAACCGGGGATAGTGCCCTCGTCCATGTCGTAGACCCAGGGGCTGCCGGCGGGCGTGTTCTCCTCAAAGCTGTTGAGGTAGCGCGAGTCGGTGTGGAACAGGCACTGATCTGCCGTAATAAACGCGGCGTGCGGAAACTCGAAGGTGTAGTCGAAGACGCCCTTCACGCCCGTGAGCCAACGAAGGTTGGCCTCGTCGCGCACCACGATGGCATCGTAGCCGCGCTCGACCATCAGGGTACGGACACGCTCGATACGACCGGCAGGACCGGCAGTAAACTCAGACATGCAGATTCCTTTCTTGTTGTCTCTAATAAGACGGACGAGTCTCAACCGAACGACGGAATCGCATGCGATCCGCAACCGATTGGAAACCCGCCCCTCAACATGATACGAAAGACGATGGATGTCAATAAATCTTAGAGAAGTTCTTTGCGAGATGCCAAGTAGGCATGAGCATGGCGCTCAAGAACCTCGTCCTCAACGTTCGTTAGACGAATGGCGCCGAGTGCCGCGGGCAGCGGCAACATGCTGCGGTTCGAGCGGACAAACTGCTGCCTGCGGAACTCCTCGATATATGCGGCAGGCTCCAGATCGAAGGCAAGCTCCTCGATACCAAAGTCCTCTAGGCAGTCATCGACCTCAAAGACGTAATCGATATCGAAGTCGCAGGCATCATGTGCTAGGCGCGCCTCAAAGCGCATGCCCTCGGACAACAGCTGGTAGGCGGGGACCTGCGAAGCGGCATCGCCCAAGCAGGAGTGCAGGGTACGCTCCCCCGTCTTGCCAAAATCGAGTGCATGGCGGGCACTCGGGTTCGTGGCCATCAGTACGTCCTTGCGGGCAGTCTGAGACCACTGAACGGCATTGACGAGCGCGACCTCCTCGCCCGCGAGAATCTCGGGGACGGTCTCGGTAAACTGATTCCAGCGGGACTTGCTGCTCGAAAGCATGGTGCCAACAAGTATCACATAGCCGAGCTTGAGGTCCTCGGGGTCCGCTTCGCGAACAAGGTCGAGGTCACACACGACCAAGCCCGGCTCGGGACGGAACGCGATAGCGGGAAGCGCATGCGCCGACGAGGCGACGAGCGGCTTCATGGTCGTCGCGACCGTGAGCATGGCGTCGAACGTCGTCGGCAGCAAGGCGCACTCGGTGCGACCGCACCACTGATTGGCACACCAGCAAACGACCGAGCAGGTCGCCGTGTCGCCGACAGCGACAACGAGATCGTCGCAGGTAATGCCGTTATCCGACAGGGCGCCAAAGACGGTATCGGCATCGGCCAGCGTAGCGCCGGAAGGCGAAACCTCGAGGACGAGCAGCGACACGGCAAAACCGGCGTCGATCAGCGCATGCTCGACGACCTCGCCAAAACGCTCGGATGTAACGTCGTTCCAAACCACCATCGCGCGCTTAGGCTTGCCCACGGCCGAGGCAAACATGCGCGACAGCTCCTCGAACGCGCCCAATCCGACGCGGACATCGACACTGCGGTTTTGGAAATTGATAAGTTGACGGCGAATCATAGCAGTCCACGCTCCAAAAGCATCTCGGCACAAAGGTAGGAAACGTCCTCAAAGGACTTGTTGCGAATATCAAGGGTAATATCGGCTGCCTGACGATACAGCGGACGGCGATGGTCAAACAGGCGCGCAGCATGCTCGGGCGAGCGGAAATCGGGCCGGGTATCGGAGCGGCGAATCTGGCGTAACGAGTCCTCAAAGTCACCTTCGAGGTACACGCAGGTACCCATCTCGTGCATCAGTTCAATGTTCACCGGCGTCTCGACGATGCCACCCCCGCACGATACCAGCAGGCTGCGCTCGCTTTGGAGCGAACGGAGCGCCGAGGTCTCGAGTTCACGAAAACGATCCTCGCCCTCGGTCTCAAATATCTCGGTTACCGACTTGCCGCATCGACGCACAACCAAACGATCGGTATCGATGAATCGACGCTTGAACATAGTGCCCACGTTGCGCGCAAGCGTCGACTTGCCCGCGCCCAAAAAGCCGATAAAGAAGATATGGTCGCAGCCGTGTTTGATGTGCTGAGACATGGCGAAACCTATTCCTCGCAGGGAAGGTCGCGCAGGGCCCGGCGTTCAAAAACACGGAAGATCTTCGTGTACCACAGGTCCTGGGTTGCCTGCGGCTTGACCAGAATGGTGTCAACGCCGGCAAGGTTACCGCTCCACACGTCCGTGTAAAGCTGATCGCCGATCAGTACGGCCTCGTTAGCCGTGGCACCTAGGCGCTTAAGGCCCGCTTTGAGGGCAAACGGGGCGGGCTTCATGGCGTGGCTGATGGCCTCGAGCCCCAACTCGCGCGCCGATGCCATGACCTGATCGCGATGCCAGTTATTGGACACCATACACAGCTTAAAGCCCTTGGCATGGGCGGCTTCGAGCCAAGCGGAAACCGCAGCGGGAACCCGCTCGGTATCGCGCGGTACCAGGGTGTTATCACGGTCGAGTAGAATGGCGCGCTTGCCGTCGGCCCACAAGGTATCGAGGTCGATGCGATCGACTGAGGCAACATATCGTTTGGGGCTAAAAATCCGCATGATCAATTCCAAGACTGTTGGTGCTCTTCGTAGGTCTTCGAGAAATACTCCTTGTCCTGTGTAATGTAGAAATACAGATCATCGGAGTCGGTCGGCTCAAGGGTGGCCTTGAGCGCCTCGAGCGACGGAGAGCAGATGGGCGTGGGCGGCAGGCCCTCGTGCTTATAGGTGTTATACGGGCTATCGCTCTGCAAGTCGTCGGCGGTTACCTCGCCGCCGGTGACATACATCATGGTCGCATCGCTATTGAGGTAACGCATGCCATCGAGCTTGCCCGCCAGACGGTTATAGAAAACCGATGCCACATGCGCGCGCTGATCGGCGTTGAGGCCCTCGCGCTCGACGATCGAGGCAAGGTTAACGATGTCGAAATCGGACATCTCTACGCCATAGCGCTCCTTGATCTTGGCCTCGCAGCTGGCAAAGTCAAGCGACTTATACTCGGCGTGGAACTGGTCAAGCATGGCGCGAATCACATCATCGGCAGACGGGTCCTTACCCAACGAATAGGTCTTGGGGAATAGGAAGCCCTCGAGCGAATCGTTTGCAGCGTCTTTAAGGAAAGCGTAATCATTCACATAATTGCTCGCCTTAGCTTGGTTAAGGAAGTCCTCCTTCGAAATACTGTCGTACGCCTTGGCCACACGTTCGGCGACCTGGTCAACCGTAAGGCCCTCAGGGATAGTCAGCGCATCGGAGCCCGCATTGGGGCCTTCCATGAGCTGCCGAACGACCTTGGTCGCATCCATGAGCGTGGTGAACGAATACTTACCCGGTTTAAGCGACATGTCAGCGTTGAGCTTTTTGACCGCCGCGTAATAATCCTTGGGATTTTCGACGATATGGTTCTCGGAGAGAATAGAAGCGATGGTGTCACCCGAGGCACCATCGGGAATCGTGATAATAACTTGCTGGCCAGCAGCGACATTCGCATCCTCACCGGCAAAGAAGCCCTTGACGGCTGGCACGACAAAGAAAACGATCGCGACAAGCGCAAGCACGGCGACGACGCCACCGATCATCATGGGCACCGGGGAGCTTTTCTTTTGGGCACCACGGCGGACAGGCGTTTTATAACTCGAGCGCGTGGCCGGAGCAACGCCGTGCGAGCCATGAGCATGATGTGTGTGGGGGCGTGATTGCCGGGCCTGCCCCTGCGTGCGCTGGGCAGGAGCCTGCTGCTTAAAACGAGCGCCGCCAGCGGGCTGCGAGGGACGAGTGGCGGGCTGCTGAGCAGCACGCTGTGTAGGCTGCGCCGAACGCTGCATCGGCTGCGCTGGGCGCTGGCCAGGCTGAGCAGGGCGCGGCGCGGGCTGCCGTGTACGATTCTGCTGGCGCGGATCGGAAGCGCTAGGCATGCTGAACCTCCTCGTTATTACGATCGAGCCATGTCTGCAAGAACAGGCTGGCGGCGATCATGTCGATCTTTCCCCTCATCTGCTTTTCGTTGAGGCCCTGCTCTCGCAGAATGCGCTTGGCCTCTTGCGAGGACAGACGCTCATCCTCAAACTCCAGCGGAAGTTCGAGCTCGTCGGCAATCTTTTGGGCCACGGCGGCGACGCGCTCGGCCTGGGGGCCGGGCTCACCGGCCATGGTCAAGGGACGTCCGCTTACCAAGATGTCGGGCTCATAGTCCTCGACTAGGTAACGGAACGTCTTGGCCATACCGGTGACCTCGGCAGCCGGCAGCACCTTGACGGGCATCGCCATCTTGCCATCACGGCTCGAGACGGCAATGCCAATCCTGGTCTCCCCTATGTCCAGCGCAAGTGCGACCACAGCGACAACCTAGGTTCTTAGGCGCCAAGCGCGGTCTTGGCGGCCGCGAGGGCATCGGCGATACCGGCAGCATTCTTGCCACCGGCCTGGGCCATGTTGGGACGGCCGCCACCGCGACCGTCGACCAGGCCCGCGATCTGCCTGATCACGTTGCCGGCGTGGAAACCGGCCTTCACGGCGTCATCGGAGCCGGCGGCAAGCAGGGCCGGGGTGCCCTTCTCGGTCACGCTGGCGACGACGCAGGCGACAGGGCCGACGACCTTCTGGTGCACGGTATCCCACACGTTGCGCAGGTCGGCAGCCTCAAGGCCCTGAAGCTCGGCAACAACGAGCTTATAGCCATTCAGCTCGACAGCACCGTCGATGGCGCTGGAAATGGCATCGGAGGAGCCACCGGTGAGCGCCTTCTTGAGCTTGCTGGACGTCTCGCGCAGCTCGGCCTGCAGGTTCTCCACGCGGGCGGGAACCTCTTCGACGCGGCACTTGAGCGCAGCGGCAGCGGCGTCGACGAGCGCCAGACGATCGGCCATGTAGTCGAGGGCACCCTTAGAGGTCACGGCCTCGATACGGCGGACGTTGGACCCCGTAGAGGACTCGGAAATGATCTTGAACAGGCCGATCTCGGCGGTGCTGGCGGCATGGGTGCCACCGCAGAGCTCACGGGAGAACGGATGGTCCTCGGCGCCCACCGAGACGACGCGGACGACGTCGCCATACTTCTCGCCAAACAGGGCGACAGCGCCGGCAGCCTTGGCCTCGTCAATACCCATGACGCGGGTCACGACCGGCTTGGAAGCGAAGATCTGCTGGTTGACCAGATCCTCGACAGCCTTGAGCTGCTCGGAGGACAGGGCCTCGAAGTGCGTGAAGTCAAAGCGCAGGTGCTCGGGCGTCACCAGCGATCCGGCCTGGGAGACATGCTCACCTAGAACCTGCTTAAGCGCAGCGTCGAGCAGGTGGGTAGCGGTGTGGTTGCGGCGCAGGAAGCCGCGGCGCTCGGCATCGAGCGCCGCGGTCAGGGTAGCACCGACGGTCAGCGTGCCCTCGGCAACGTGCGCGACGTGGGCATACAGGCCGTTGTGGTTCTTGGTATCGGAAACGGTCAGCGTAACGCCCTCGGCGGAAAGCTTGCCGGCATCGCCCTGCTGGCCACCCATCTCGGCGTAGAACGGGGTGCGGTCAAGCACGACCTCGACGTCCTCGCCGGCGTCAACGGACTCGACGGACTCGCCATTGCGAACGAGGGCGACAACCTTGGCGCCATCGATAACGTCGTTGTCATAGCCGTCGAACTCCGTCGCGGCGACCTTGTCGGAAAGCTCGACCCAAACGTCGTTGAAGCTGCCCCAGGCATCGCCCTTGGCGTTGGCGCGGGCGCGGGCCTTCTGGTCCTCCATGCAAGCGGTAAAGCCATCCATATCGACGTCGTGACCGGCAGCGCCGGCAATCTCGACAGTCAGGTCAATGGGGAAACCAAAGGTGTCGTGAAGCTTAAAGGCAACGTCGCCCGGAAGAACGGCGCCGTCGGCGAGCGCGGCCAGGGCCTCGTCCAGGTAAACGCGGCCGTTGTCGAGCGTCGTGGAGAAACGCTCCTCCTCGGAGGCGACGATGCCCTTAACGAGCGCGACGTTCTTGAGCAGCTCGGGATAGGCCTCGCCCATCTGAGCGTTGACCTCGTCGATAAACTTGGTCAGGAAGGCGCCCTCGATGCCCAGTAGGCGGCCGTGGAACACGGCACGACGGAGCAGACGGCGCAAAACGTACTCGCGCCCCTCGTTACCGGGAAGGATGCCATCCGAGATCATAAAGTCGACGGCACGGGAGTGGTCGGCGATGATGCGCAGGGAGCGACTGGCGCCGGAGTAATCGTTGGCGTCATAGGTCTTGCCGCTGATCTCCTCACCGAGCTTGATGAGGTGCTGCATCAGATCACCGTCGTAGTTAGCGGTCTTGTGCTGCATGATAGCGGCCATGCGCTCCAGACCCATACCCGTATCGAGGTTGCGGTGCGGCAGCTCCGGCATGGAGCCGTCCTCCTGGCGGTCGTACTGGGTAAACACGAGGTTCCAGAACTCAAGGAAGCGATCGCAGTCGCAGCCAGGCTTGCAGTCGGGGCTGCCGCAACCGACCTCCTCGCCCATGTCAAAGTAGATCTCGGAGCACGGACCGCAGGGACCGGTGGGGCCAGCGGCCCAGAAGTTATCGTCCTCGCCCAGACGAGAGATGTGATCCTCGTCAACGCCCAGGGAGCGCCACACGTCATGGGTCTCGTCGTCCTCGGTAAAGACGGTGAAGTACAGGCGGTCGAGCGGCAGCTTGAACTCCTTGGTGATGAGCTCAAAGGCCCAAGTGCAGGCCTGCTGCTTGGAGACGCCGCCAAAGGAGAAGTCGCCGAGCATCTCAAAGAAGGACAGATGACGGCCGTCCTCGCCAATGCAGTCGATGTCGTTGGTGCGAACGCACTTCTGACAGGAGATCGCGCCGATCTCCTTCATGGTCTTCTTACCCTGGTAGTACTCCTTAAACTGGTTCATGCCGGCGTTGGCGAGCAGCAGCGAAGGATCGTCGGGAACGAGGGACGAAGAAGGATAGAGCTTAAGACCGCGCTCCTCAAAGAAGTTGAGGAACTTAGAGCGAATCTCGGCCGTAGTCATTGACGGGTAGTCAGCACTCATAGAGGGAATCTCCTCGGTTTCACATCGAAACAGTTCAAACGTAAAGATATTACCATCCCACTGCGCCTGTGCAAAAAAGAGGGCCGCCAAACAGCGACCCTCCAGCGAAAGTGCATGTTATTTAGGACTAAGCAATCCTTTGAAAAAAATGTTTATAGTAAAATGTTCAGCTAAAGTAAACTTACATTCAGGATAATTTGAACAACCATAAAACGATTTTTTTAATACAATATTGTTGCCACACTTAGGACATTTTCCTACAAGGGGTCCCGAGCGCTTAGTGGGAATTTGTACCCCTTATCGATACAAATTCCCCGTAGGCGCTAGGGACCTCTTTAGCTTCTTGGAAGCTGTCAGTAGTATATCTAATAATTTATCTCCATTCCCTTTAGTAACGTGTAACTTTCCAAATTTAAAAAAGCGACTCATAGAATTATTTCCTCCCGTTAAATAATAGATAACTATTAAAAATAGACAATACTTGCTCATAAGTAACGGTACTTAAATTGTTTACTTTGGCGTGTTTCATTGCTTGATGAAACTGATTTTTAGTAAACAGTTGACGATATTCTCGATTGACCCATTTTGAAACAAAGTACGTATATAGCTTCCAATATTTATCTGGAACATCTGTGGTACCTTGATTCTCATTTTCATTGCAACAGCCTCAGGACTCAGCGCAAC
>JAQCQR010000017.1 GCA_027687465.1 Coriobacteriaceae bacterium AF08-21 | reverse complement strand
AAGAAAGCCTCCCATTTCTCATGTCCAAGAAATGGGAGGCAGTTCAAAACGGGGGGCGAATGGGCTTCGTGGCCTGCCTGGTAGGCTTGGCGCCGGCGCTATTTGATCACGCGCACGCGATACATCGACGGAATCTGCTTGAGCGCCTCGATGGTGCTGCTGTCCAGGTGCTCGTCGGTGTCGAACATGGTGTAGGCGTTCTCGCCAGCGGACTCGTTGGTCATACGCTGCACGTTGGCGTTGTCCTTGGCGAGAATGGCCGTGATCTGGCCGATCATGTTGGGCACGTTGGCGTGCAGGCAGGCGATGCGGCTTGCGGCGCGCGCCTTGCCCATGCTGCAGGCGGGGTAGTTGACGCTATGTGCGATGTTGCCGTTCTCCAGGTAATCCTTGAGCTCGCTGATGGCCATATCGGCGCAGTTGGCCTCGGCCTCGCCAGTGCCGGCGCCCGAGTGCGTGGTGATAAACGTGTTGGGCATCTTGACGGTCTTGGGCGTGGCAAAGTCGCAGCTAAACCAGCTCAGCTTGCCCTCGCGCAGGGCAGCGTCGACGGCGTCCTCGTCAATGATGGTTTCGCGTGCGTAGTTGATGAGCACGGCGTCGGGTGCCAGCAGGTTGATCTGCTCGGTGCTGATCATGCCGATGGTGTCGGCCTTGCTGGGCACGTGCACGGTAAGGTAGTCGCAGCCGCGGCAGAGATCTTCGAGCGTGCCCACGCGCTGCACCTCGCGGCTCAGCACCCACGCGTGCTCAACGGAAATGAACGGATCGTAGCCGTAGACATCCATGCCCAGGTTGACGCAGGCGTTGGCGACCTTGGAGCCTACGTTGCCCAGACCGATGACGCCGATGCGCTTGCCTTTAAGCTCGCGGCCCACAAAGGCCTTCTTGGCCTTTTCGGCGTCGACCTGAATCTCGGGGTCGTCGGCGTTGTCGCGCACCCATTTCATCGACTGCACCACGCCGCGGCTCGAGAGCACCAGCATGCCTAGGACGAGCTCCTTGACGGCGTTGCTGTTGGCGCCGGGGGAGTTAAAGACGACGACGCCCTTCTTGGCGTACTCCTCGACGGGGATGTTGTTGACACCGGCGCCGCAGCGGGCGATGGCGCGGATGCCCTCGGGCAGTTCGTAGCCGTGCAGGTCGGTCGAGCGCATCAGGATGGCATCGGCCTCTTCGGCGGTGCCCACAAACTCGTAACCCTCGCCAAACTCGACTTTGCCGTCTTTAGTGATGTCGTCGATAGTCTTAATCTTACGCATAGAAAAACTCCTTAGCAGGTTTTGATCTAAACAGGGTGGTTTGAAGTGGCTGGTCGGCCCGCGTGTTGCGGGCTAGTTAGATCGCGGACTCAAACTATGCTGCGCTTCGAAGTCCTTCATGTACGTGGCCAGCGCCTGCACGTCCTCCATGGTGACGGCGTTGTACACGCTGGCGCGCATGCCGCCGACGAGGCGATGACCCTTGACGTTTTGAATCTGGTGCTCGGCCGCGCCTGCGACAAAGGCCGCGTCGAGTTCGGCGTCGCCGGTACGGAACGTGACGTTGGCGATGGAGCGGCTGTCGGCCTGCGCGGTGCCATGGAACAGCTCGCTGTGCTCGAGCAGGTCATAGAGCAGATTGGCCTTGCCCCAGTTGCGCTCGGCCATGGCGGCAAGTCCGCCGGTCTCCTCCACCCAATGGAACACCTTGCCGCACACGTAGATGCCAAAGGTGTTGGGCGTGTTGAGCATGGAGCCCTTGGCGGCCTGGGTCTTAAGGTCTAGGTACTGCGGCGTCTGCGCAAAGGCGGGGCCGTCGGCGATGAGGTCGTCACGCACGATGACCACGGTCACGCCCGCGGCACCGGCGTTTTTCTGTGCGCCGGCGTAAATGAGTCCGTAACGCTCGACGTCGAGCGGCTGCGACAAAAAGCAGCTCGAGACATCGGCGACCAGCGGAACATCGCCGCAGTTGGGCAGCTCGTGGTACATGGTGCCAAAGATGGTGTTGTTCTGGCAGATGTAGACGTAGTCGAGCCCGTCGCCCGCGGCCTCGGCGGCAATGCGCGCGTTGATGTCGGCCATGGTGGGTATGCGGTCGAAATCGGTGTTCTCGGAGCTCGCGAGCAGCACGGCCTCGCCGTATTTGGCGGCCTCCTTGTACGCCTTGTTGGCGAAGTTGCCGGTCACGACGTAGCCGGCGCGACCGCGGCGCATGAGGTTCATGGGGATGCCCGCAAACTGCAGCGTGGCGCCGCCCTGCAAAAACAGGACACGGTAGTTGTCGGGGATGCTCAGCAGGCGGCGCAGGGTTGCCTCGGCGTCGTCGATGATTTGCTGGTACATGCTAGATCGATGGCTCATCTCGAGCACGGACATGCCGCAACCGCGGTAGTCCATCATCTCGTTGGCGATCTCGGCGAGCACGCTTGTAGGCAGTGCGGCCGGGCCAGCTGAGAAGTTGTGCACACGTGCCATCTTCTAGTTCCCCCTCGTAGTCGTTTGAACGTTCGGGATACTTTAGCACAGTGGAGCGCCAGGAGCGACCGCATCATGGTAAAACTCGACTACGCCGCTATGATTTACAGGATGGTTACATGGGGGAGGGATCATCTCGAGGCTCGCATCCGATCCGCCTCGGCCTTCGCCTGTTTCCAGGGGCGAATGCGACCGTTGGTGAGGTCGTCGTAGCCACGAGCGATGGCACGTTGAATGTGATCTTCGCGTTCCTGAATGGTAGTTAGTGCGCGCGTCTGATCAGAAATAGGCTTTACGACAGGCATACGAAACTCCTTACATAGAAGCATATGTATAACTCTATGTTGAATATAGCGGAGGGTGATGTTGGGCGTGTACGTGCCTGCATTCGTAAGCGCGGTTGTCTGGCAAGTGTGATTTGGGGCGGCCTCGTTAAAGTTTCTAAGCTGCGAAAATGACCGTTAACCGGATTAAATTATGTTGCTCAACATTTGACACTCTGGGCGTGGTAACTTTTTTACCAACAGGTATGATTATTGTCATGTGCGCCGCGCCTGCCTGCCGGGTTGCGGCGCACTTGTGACAGCCTTTGACACCCTTGGAGCGTGTACTGTGGATGTAACCACAAAAAGCGTTCGGGGGGGGGGGTGCTCACCCGCGAGCAATTCCTCCCGCATGAGATGCGCATCGTCGCTGCCCTGCGTATGCAGGGCACAAGCGACGAGCAGGTCATTGTACGCGTAAAGAGCGAGAACCTCTTTCAATATCCCACGGAGCGCATGGTCGCCAACCGCGCAACCGTGTGCCTTCGCCGCCTCGACGCCATGGTGCCCACGGACGCCGTATGCGCCGCGCGCGGCATCGACCCCAATACCGCCGTCGAGGCTGCATCATCCCTAACCAGCCTCATGGCATCCGGCGCCCCCACGCAGGCGGACCAGGCCATCTTCTACAGCATGATCTGCCGCTACGACATCGTGCGCGAGCTCGTGCTCGTTGAGGTGGGGGAGCGCCTTCAAAACTTTGATTATGCCTTTACGGCGGTTGACCTCAACGCCTTTATGACACGCTTTACCACGGAGTATCCGGACGCGGCCCGCTGGACTGAGGCCACGGTCAAGCGCATTAAGGGCTCGCTCCGCCAGACGCTCCGCCATGCCGGCCTTATCGGCGAGGGCCAGGGCCCGGAGTCCGAGCGCCTGTCACCACTCTTCCTCGATTCCGATGTCGAGCGAGCCTTGGTTCAGCTGGGCGAGCAGTCGCTTATCGCGGCCCTTACCGGCAGGGCGGTGATGTAGCGTGGCTCCCGTCAAAAGCGCCGTCGATCCTGTTATCACCCCGGCGACCGATCTCGCCACCAATATCGGCATCCATTCCCGCAAGAGCGTCGTGGCGGCGCATGTCCGCTCCGAGCACGCCCGTCAGGAATTTGAGCGCCGTGCGCAGCTTCTGCGCGAGTGCCTGTGCAGCGAGGACTTTTTGGCCAACAAGGGCATAGGCAATGAGATCGGCTTCCACACCTTTTGCTATGACCCCGCGCTGGAGTTTGAGGCGCGTGCATTATTTGACGCCCTTTCACGCGATGCCGAGGCCGACAAGCTTCCGTGCACGCTCAAGGTCGTGAACCTCTACGACGCCGTGCTGGCAATTCTCGAAAAGCGCCGTGTCCTTAAGGCCATCCCACGCCAAGAGGAGCGCCGCGGTACCCAGCGCGTGCTCGAGGACGTGGCCAAGTTCGCCTCGCCCGAGAAAGTCGCCGCGTACATCCTTGAGCAGACCGAGCCGCACGCGCCTGGAGACGTCGTTCTTCTCACCGGCGCGGGCGAGGTCTTCCCATTCTTTCGCATGCACACGCTTCTCCATTGCATGCTTGCGGATTTTGATGAGGTGCCTGTGGTCGCTGCCTATCCGGGCAGCTTCAACGGCTCTTCTTTCCAACTCTTTAACCGTCTGCCTGCCGATAACTACTACCGCGCCATCGATATCTCGTAAGCACGGCTCCCCGCAGATAAGGCCCTGCCACCGGTAATAACCCTTTGCCATAACGTTCCCAAACCCAAAGGAGCACCCATGGACAACACGATCATTCGCGACCTCTTTGCAAAAGACATCAACCGTTCCATCAACGGTGTGGTCAAGGTCCAGGATTCAAAAGATGGGTCCATCCGCCAGGAGCTTGACGAGTACGTGGTGACGCGCGAGTTGCAGAGGCACTTTGCCACGTTCTTCAAGGCCTACGGCGATGCCATCGATGCGCGCACCGACAAAATCGGCGTGTGGATCAGTGGTTTCTTCGGTTCCGGTAAATCGCACTTCCTCAAGATGCTGAGCTACCTGCTCGAGAATCGCCAGATCGGCGGCAAGAGCGCCATCCGCTACTTTGACGGCAAAATCGTCGACCCCATGGTCGCGGCTGCCATGGAGCGCGCCTGCTCGGTGCCCACGCAGGCCATCCTCTTTAACATCGATAGCAAGGCGGGCCAGTGGAAGCAGGGCGATACGGCTCCCACGGCGCTGCTTCGCGGCTTTGAGCGCATGTTCTACGAGGCGCGCGGCTTCTACGGCGAGGACATCAAGCTTGCAAAGCTCGAGGACTACATCGATTCCCTGGGCAAGACCCAGGAGTTCCGCGAGGCCTTTGAGCGCGTCAACGGCGAGTCCTGGCTCCAGGCCCGCGACACCTACAGCTACTTTGAGGACGACGTCGTCGAGGTGCTGCAGAGCGTGCTCGGCATGAGCGAAAAGGCCGCATGGAACTGGCTCGAGGGTTCTGAGGACGAGGTTTTGGCCCCTGATGTCTTTGCCAAAAAGGTCAAGGACTACGTGGACGCTCAGGCAGCGGCCCACGGCGGCAACTTCCGTTTGCTCTTTATGGTCGATGAGGTGGGTCAGTTTATTACAAACGACCAGGACCCAAGCCTTATGCTGAGCCTTCAGACCATCGTCGAGGAGCTGGGTGCCGCCTGCGGTGGCCGCGTGTGGGTGATGGTCACGAGCCAGGAGGCCATCGACAACCTGAGTCTGCCCGTGGGCAACGACTTTTCAAAGATTCAAGGCCGCTTCAATACCCGCCTTTCGCTTTCCAGCTCCAGCGTGGACGAGGTCATCCAGCGCCGTGTGCTCGAGAAGACCGCGCTTGCGGCCGCTATGCTTGCACGGGTCTACGAGCAAGACACCGCCGTGCTCAAAAACAACTTTACCTTTGAGGGTGGCTCGCGCTCCGACCTTGCCGGCTACGCCAACTCCAAGGATTTTGTGGCCAGCTACCCGTTTGTGGGCTATCAGTTTAAGCTCCTGCCCGACGTGATGACCGAGGTGCGCAAGCACGGTGTCAAGGCCAAGCACATGTCCACGGGCGAGCGCTCCATGCTGAGCGCATTTCAGGAGAGCGCTCAGGTCATCCAGCATGACCAGACCGGTGCGCTCGTGCCGTTCTGGCGCTTCTTCGACACTATCTCCAAAGATCTTGAGCACGGCATCAGCCAGGTGGTTGACCGCGCGGTCCGTGCGGCCGAGAACGCGGAGGGCCTTGAACCCTACGACGTTCAGGTGCTCAAGCTCCTGTACCTGATTCGTTACATCGGCTACGTCAAGGCCACGGTCGAGAACATTTCCATCCTCATGATCGATAGCCTCGACGTGGACAAGCGCGCCCTCAAGGACCGCGTCAAGGAATCCCTCGCCCGTTTGGAGCGCGAGAACTACGTGTCACGCCAGGGCGATACCTATAGCTTCCTCACCGACGAGGAGCAGGAGATAGCGCAGGAGATCGCACGCACCCCGATCGACAACGCACAGGTGATCGAGTCTATCAAAAAGCGCCTGTTCGACAGCATCTACACCGCGCGCAAACTCAACCGCGGGGCCAACGACTTCCCGTTTGACCGCTATGTGGACGGCTCAATCCACGGTACCAGCATGGGCGGCATGGAGCTTTACGTGGCGACTATGGCGAGCGACCTGGGCCGTGCGGACGATACCGAGCTGGCCTTGGCTTCTTCGGGCAAAGCCATCGTGGCCTTGAGTGACGAGGCGGATTATTGGGAGACGCTCGTCAGCGCCGCCAAGATCCGCAAGTACGCCAAGACGCGAAATCTCCAGGAGCTTCAGCTGAGTACGCGCCAGATCGTCGAGTCCAAGATGCGCGAGGCGGCCTATAACGAGAAGGAGGCCGATACCCTTTTGAGCGAGGCCGTGCTCCATGCACGTTGTGCAGTCAACGGCCGCATGGTTGAGGTCCGCGCGGCCAAGCCCGCCCAGGTCTTTGAGCAGGTGCTGGCGCAGCTGTGTGATGTAGTCTTTGAAAAGGCCGACTATATCGGCGCGCCGGTCACGAGCGATTCCGATATCCGCTCCACTCTGGCGGGCAACGTCCAGGCGGGGCTCGCTGGCATGAACGCGGGTAACACGCGTGCGCTCAAGGAGGTTGAGGACTACCTCAAAGTTCAGCACCAGCGCCACCTGGATACCGCTATGGGCGATATCCAGCGCCAGTACCAGCAAAGGCCCTTTGGCTGGCGCGAGGTCGATATCGCAAATGTGGTGGCGCAGCTTGTGGTGGAGCAGCGCGCGCAGGTGCTGTTTGGCGGTCAGACGGTTCAAGCTAACGACAGCCGCATGGTGGCACTCCTGCGCAAGGATGCCGATAAGGCCCAGGTGCGCTTGCGCGTGCGCATGAACGACCGTTTGCTGAGCGGTGCGGGTGAGCTCATGCGCGACCTGTTTGATCTCAAGACCGTGCCCTCCAACGAGGATAAGCTCGTGGCCGAGCTCAAGGAGCGCCTTGAGGACTTGCGTGAGGTGTGCGTCGCCATGGCACGCGACTACTACACGGGCATCAAGCCGGCCTACCCGTATCCCGGTGAGGGCGAGTGCGAGAAGATGCGCTCGGAGGTGGCCGACGTCCTTAAGGACCAGAACGAGGCCGAGGCGTTCTTGACCACGTTCACCAAGCATGAGGACCGCCTGCTCGATGCCAAGGAAGACTTTGACAGGGTGGTTGAGTTCTTCGGGTCCAACCAACGAACAGCGTTTGACCACGCCAAGGATTTCTTGAGCCGCACCGAGGGTATCGAGTATGCCTCCGATGACATTCCCGGCGCGGTGAAGAGCGTGGCAAAGGTGCGCGAGATCCTCAAAGATCCCAAGCCCTACGGCCATATTAAAGACCTGCAGCCGCTTATGGATCCCGTCGAGGACGACATGAAAAAGCTGTTGGGCATCCGCCGCAATGAGTTTTTGTGTCGCATCGAGAGCGATCTGCAAGACCTGCGGGCGCAGGCCGAGAGCCAAAAGGGCTTTGTCAATCAGGCCAAGGATGCCATAGCAGGCGCCGGCACCAAATACGAGTCGTTCAAAAACCGTGCCCACAGCGCTCAAAGTCTCAACGAACTGAGCGTTGTTGCAACTAACTGGGGCGACTGGCTCAGTGCGGCGGCCAACGAGATGTACGACGCTGTGGATGAGGCCCGCGTGCGTATGGACAACGAGCGCCGCGCCACTGAGGTCACGAGTACGGGTGAGGTGGTCAAGAAGGTCTCCAACAAGGGCGCCGCATCGTCTGCTCCCGTGCCTGCACCCGTGCCCCAGCGCAAGATCAAGACCGTGCGCCGCGCCGATCTGGCCAAGCCGAGCCGCCTCACAACCGCAGAGGACGTGGAGCGCTATGTGGATGACTTGCGCTCCCGCCTTATGCAGACACTCGCTGCAAACGACGAGATTCGTATCAACTAACCCGCGGAGCAACCGGCGCCAAAGCGTGCGCCGGTTGCTTATGGCGTTTAGAAAGGCTCATCAACCATGAACGATTCTGCTCTTAAGAGCTTCTGCACCTGGGCCCGTACGGAGCTCATCAAAGGCGTGGAGGCGCAGATGGTGCGCTACGGCATCACCGAACCTGCACCCGTGCCCGTTGGGTCCGAGACCGTCAACGGCCTGCCTCTAAGTCCGGCTGAGATTGAGCAGCGCGACGAACTGCTGCGCATGCAGGCAGAGGTGGGTCACGAGGCGCTGCGCGACCGTGCGGCCTACACCTGGTTCAACCGCATCGTGGCCATTCGCTTTATGGATGCACGTGGATGGCTCCCCAGCCGTATGCGCTTGCTAAGTCGTGCGGACGGCAGCCATGGCAGCGAGGCCGTGGAGAACGCACTGGACGTGGAGATAGCGACGGTCGATACCGATCACATAGCCGAGCTCAAGATGGCGGGCTTGGATGAACCGCTGTGGCGCTACCTGTTTGTGGCTCAGTGCGAGGAGCTTGCCGATTGCCTGCCGGGCGTCTTTGAACGCGTAGGCGGAGCCATGGAGCTGCTGTTGCCCCAGGGTCTCATGATGGCCGACAGTGTGGTGGGCAAACTCAATGCCGTCCTCACTGACGAGGACTGGCGCGAGGGCGTGACCGTTCTGGGCTGGATGTATCAGTACTACAACGCTGACGTTAAAGACGAGTTCTTCAAATCCAAGCGCAAGGCAGCGGCGGCGGACATCGCGCCCGCCACGCAGCTCTTCACCCCCGAGTGGATCGTACGCTATATGGTCGAGAACTCGCTCGGCCGTCTGTGGATGCTCAATAACCCGGGGAGTTCGCTGCGCGAGCGCATGGAATATTACATCGAGCCCGATGCTGAGCACGAGGACTTCATCCGCATCTCGAGCCCCGAGGAGATAACCCTCTGTGACCCCGCATGCGGCTCGGGCCATATCCTGGTCTATGCGTTCGAATTGCTCTTCCATATGTACGAGGAGCGCGGCTATCGTGAGCGCGAAATTCCCGAGCTCATTCTTACTAAAAACCTCGCTGGCATGGAGATCGATCCCCGTGCGGCTCAGATCGCCGAGCTGGCGCTTGCCATGTGCGCTCGCGAGCACGACCGTCGCTTCTTTAGGCGTGGCGTTCGCGCCGATGTTACCGTGCTCACGAGCATTCCGCTGGGGGAGGATGAGCTGCCGGGCAACAAGAAGCTCGCCGAGGAACTGAGCCATTTGGGCGAGATCGGCTCGCTTCTTAATCCTTCAGAGGACGAGATTGACGAGCTTAAGGCCGCCGCCGTGAGCTGTTCCGACGATCTTTTTGCTTCTGCGACTAAAACTAAGCTCGAATGCGCTGCCGCCATCTGCGAGAAACTGTCCCGTCGTTTTACCTGCGTCGTGGCGAATCCTCCGTATATGGGCAGCAGCAGCTTTAACCCCTTTATGAGCAAGTGGGTCAAGAAGAACTACCCCGACGTGAAGAGCGACCTGTTCTCTTCGTTCATCGTGCGTATTATGGACTTTGCCGGCGAGCACGGCGAAATCGGAATGATGACTCCGTTTGTTTGGATGTTTATCGGTAGCTACGAGAAGCTTCGAAATAGGCTTATCGATGACAAGACCCTAACCACGCTCATTCAGCTCGAGTATTCTGGCTTTGCAGGGGCAACCGTGCCTATCTGCACATTTACCTATCACAATTCGCATATCGATGGCTATAAGGGCGGATACGTTCGTCTTGCCGATTTTACTGGCCCCACGGTTCAGGCTCCCAAGGCGCTGGAGGCCATCCAAAACTCCGACTGTGGTTGGTTCTACCGTCGCGACGCCGACACCTTCAAACAAATCCCCGGCACCCCCATAGCCTACTGGTTGGGGGATGGGCTATTGGAGGCTTATTCCTCCGGACGATTTATTGACGAGGTGGCCCATCCTAAAGTCGGGATGCAAACTTCGAATAACGAAAAGTTTCTACGTTTGTGGTGGGAAACAGATTGGTCACCGACTCAAAACGATTCGAACCATAAGTGGATTAAATACCTTAAGGGAGGTAAATATCGAAAATGGAACGGCAATCTAGAGTATTTGCTTTTCTACAACAATGATCCGAATTACATCCTCGAGCAACCTCATGCCCGCGTTTTACCGCTCGAAATGCTGCGAAAGCCTAAGATTACATGCACAATGCTGACATCGGGAAGACCTGGCTTCAGGTCTGCTCCTGAAGATTCTTTTTATGACATTGCGGCACATTGTTGTTTTCCGAAGGAGCCACAATTCAATTATATATTGGGCCTGTTGAACAGCTCTCTTTCTGCTCTGTGTCTTTCGGCGCAGAATCCAACGATGAATATGCAGGTGTCTGATATAGCTTCGGCCCCCTATGTTGAAGGCGACCCGAAATCGGTGAGCATAGTGAGTGGAATCGTTGCCGAATCGTCAGATATTTCGAAGATTGACTGGGACTCGTTTGAAACCTCTTGGGATTTCAAACGTCATCCGCTGTTGTAGGTGAGCATTGTGGCCAAATCCTACAAACTTGTCGAAGAGACGAAACGAACTACAGCGGAGTGTGCTGAAAAGTGGAACGCCGATAAACGAGATGTTTCCGCCTGGTGTAGGGCTGATTTGATTTCTGGTGCGGTAAAAGAAACCTCCTTCCCATTCAGGTGGATCATCCCCTGTGATGCGAAGCGTCCTATAGATGCATACATCATTAGGGAGCTGCTGTGGCAGATTATCGAGCTTGAAAACGAGCGTATTTCCGAAATCGACGTTTCTGCTTGGGGTATTCCGGCAGTCGATGTTGCTGGGTGCATTCAGTCGTTGAAAGATGCCGATTATTTGGCGTTTTCACAAGAAAGCGTTGGCTTACAAATAACGAAAAAGGGCCTTGCTTTGATTGGCCGCGGTCGGCATGACAAGGCTTTAAAAGAGACGCCTACGGCGCTGAAGTGGACTGCCGATGCCGTGGGTATTATTGCCGGAAGTGCAATAGATCAAATTATCCAAAGATAAGCTGCTTCCGCAAGGAGGCTGTAGTTTCGAAAGGTAATAACCATGTCTAATTGTTGTATTTATGAACCTCAAAATTACGACCGACAGGCGGTTGATCGTTTTCTGCGAGGTGAGACTAGGGAAATATGCATTGAGCTGAAGTGCGTTGAGCAGGAAAGGTCAGAGGACTCTGCGATAGCGGATGCGGTTTTGCAGCTCGATTTAATAATGTGCGGGGAGCCGCACGTGTGCAATGTATCCGCTCATAATACCCCTTATTTTGATCCATCTGGTTTAGCGACGCTTTCATTTTTGATTACCGAGAAGACAGTCGGTTCGCAAGATTACCATGCGATTTGTCGCTGTGGGAACGCTCGCGATCTGTTGGGGGGATCTCGATTGCTCCTTGTAATTTCGGGAGGGAGCGAATCTCGAGAATGCGCATTTGAGTTTAGTCCAGTTTCGGGAATGTTTGGCAAACACGTGTGGCATGAAGTCGATTTGCAAGCTTCCATTGGATAGGAGAGCGATTTCATATCGCGCAACCAAGACGAATCAGCTGCTTTCGAGCGAGAGATGCACCGGCATCGCGCGGTGCATGGGGCTGAGCTTCGAGCCTGATTCCTTCACGGCGACCGATTAATTGAAAGACCATGGGAAACGGAAGGCGGCACAATGACAACGCTTTTGGCCGATAAATACGAGGCTCGCAAGGCCGAGGTTAATGCTCGCTTTGAGCAGCTTCGCGCTAACGAGGAAGAGCTCAACCGAATCTTTGCCAAGATCTACAACATGGAGGGCGAAGTGCCCATCGAGGTCGAGGATAAGTACGTTTCGGTGGCGCGCATTTTCGACACCGCCGATGAGATTCCCGAGAGCTACAAGGGCAATAAATACGTGCGCACCAAGCGCGACGAGATCACCTCGCTCGTAAGCTACGCCGTGGGCTGCATGTTTGGCCGCTATTCGCTGGACGTGGATGGCTTGGTCCTGGCCGATCAGGGTGCCACGGTCGACGACTATCGGGCCAAGATACCCGATCCCGATCACGTGACCTTTATGCCCGATAGCGACAACGTGCTGCCCATTACCGATGACGAGTACTTTGACGACGACATCGTGCGTTACTTTATCGACTTTGTGCGCACCGTGTACGGCGAGGAGACGCTCGAGCAGAACCTGGCCTTTATTGCCGAGGCGCTCGGCGGCAAGGGCACCTCGCGCGAGGTAATCCGCACCTACTTTTTGAAGGACTTCTTTAAGGACCACTGCCAGACCTACAAGAAGCGTCCCATCTACTGGCTGTTCGACAGCGGCAAGAAGAAT
Source organism: Coriobacteriaceae bacterium AF08-21 (assembly GCA_027687465.1). GTDB lineage: Bacteria > Actinomycetota > Coriobacteriia > Coriobacteriales > Coriobacteriaceae > Collinsella. The sequence continues at coordinate 39,224 of JAQCQR010000017.1, read as the reverse complement.
GGCTTCAAGTGCCTTGTTTACATGCATCGCTACCAGCCCGACCTGTTGGCTCGCATTCGCACCGACTATGTGCATGAGCAGCAGGAGCGCTATCGTTCCCAGATCGGCTATGCCAACGATGCCCTTGCCACCGCCGAGCGCGGCGAGCGCGTGCGTTTGGATAAGCGCGTCAAAAAGCTCAATGATCAGCTTAAAGAGACCATCGGCTACGAGGAGAAGTTGCACCACTTGGCAGACCAGATGATTAAGATCGACCTGGATGACGGCGTCAAGGTCAACTACGCCAAGTTTCAGGATGTGCTGGCGAAGATCAAGTAACTGCAGATACGGTAAGGATATTCATGCCCAGGATCGATGTAGAAGAACAGCTCAAGCTGCGGTTTTTGCAGCCGTTGTCCGCATGCGTGCCGCGCCGTGTGGTGGTTTGGCACGATGCGGACGGCGAGTTTGCTCCTGAGTTTGAGCGATTGGCTGCCGAGGGTTTCGACGGCGTGGGGGCCGATGCCGGCGTAATGCCTGCTCACGGTGACTTTGAGCGTCCGGTGCGGTTTGTTGAGGCCTGCGAGGGCCGCATGTTTGCCGTAAAGAAGCTCATCAACCGCGATGACCTTGCGAACGATATCTTGCTGTATCGCCGTTGCCCGCGCGGCAGGCTTGAGGCCGATTGGCTTGCCGATGTTGAGCTGTATGCCGATCAGTTCCAGGCTGATTATCTTTCGCTTTTAGCTGATCAGCTGGGCATCGAGAATATCGACGCCGTGCGCGAGAGCCTGCGCGAACACAAGACCTTCTTTGATGCCAAGACCCGCTGTGCTAAGTTTGCCGCGTGCGTTCCGCACGCCGCGGGCGCATCCGATATCGAGCTTGGAATCCTTACGGTGATCTTTGGCGGCAAGGAGCCGGGCGACGCGCGGCCCGCGTTTGTGCTGCGCGGCTGCATGGCCACACTGCTGCACGAGGGCCCCGAGGCGCTGGCTGCGCTGGTGGATAAGTACAGCTTGCGCGACGTCCTCTCTGCCTTTATGCTGCGCTGCTATGGGTTTGATGGGCCGCTGTACGAGCGCGACTCACTGCTTATGCTTGCATCCCATGTGCTCCTTACGGCGGCATCCACCGCGCTTCCCGAGGGGGCGCTCAAGGGACTCGAAAGCTATGTGGCTCCCGCCTACGGCCCCTATTGTCTTGAGGCGGTGCGTACGTGGGACCAGGCCGCCGATGCCCAGGCATCGAGCGAGGACCTATTTGAGATCTGCCGTTTGGTAGAGGATGCCCGTGGACTCTTTGCGCGGTTCGAGACCCTGCCAATCGATGCGTTGGTCTCGCTTGACGTGTTCCCGTGCGTCAACGAGGCTGTGCTCTCACAGTTGTTCAGCTCGTTTGCTCAGGGTGCGGACCGTGTTGAGAGTGCGCGCGCATTTGCTGCGCGCCGTTGCGACCTAAGCTGGTACCGTCGTGTTGAGAGCTACTTTGACTTGCTTGCCGCTGTGGCCGATATGTGCGCGTTTAGGCAGGCACACGCGGGCGGGTTCCATCTGGCGCAACCCCAGCAGGTGTGGGATGCCTACACGTCCGATTGGTATGCCATGGACGCTGCCTATCGCCACATGTGCACCGCGTATCTGCGGGTGCGCTCCGTCGAGTGCGATGCGCTCGAGGAACCTGCCCGCGCTGTGGCGGACTGGGCGGAGAATCTCTACAGTAACTGGTTCTTGGCGGATGCCAATGCCTGCTGGGCGGTCGCTGCGCAAGGGGAGTGGGCCGATTGCGGCTACATCGATGGCCCTGCACGGCAGGATGAATTCTACTGGCATGTGCTGCCCACCTTTGTGGGGTCTGCCAAAACGACGGTCGTTATCGTAAGCGACGCGCTGCGCTATGAGGTGGCCCGTGATGTCGCGGCGCTTCTCGAGCGCGAGCGCGGCGGCAACGTCAGGGTTTCTAGCATGCAGGCGGTCTTTCCCTCCATCACCGAGGTGGGCATGCCCGCGCTGCTGCCGCACCAAGCGCTTGAACTTGCAGCGGATGGCTCGCTTGTGTTGGCTGACGGCATGCCCACTGCGACGACTCCGCAGCGCGAGGCCGTACTTACCCACGTTGAGCCCACGGCCCGCGCTTTGCGCTCGAGCGCATACCTCAACATGGCGGGAACCGAGCGCAAGGCGCTGCTCAAGGACTCCAAGCTCGTTTATCTCTACCACAACAAGATCGATGCTACGGGCGAGAAGGCCGCTACGCAGGATGACGTCTTCGATGCCTGTGCGGACACCGTGGAGGAACTTGCTGCGTTGGCGCGTCGCGTGTGCACCGACGCCCCGGGCGCCCGTGTTGTTATAACGGCGGACCACGGCTTTATCTACACGCGTCGGGAGCTCAGCGAGTGCCAGATGCTCGGCAAGCCAGACCTTCCCTTCCTTGACGCTCCTGTCATGCACGGCAAGCGTCATCTGGTGGTACCCAACGAGGCCGTGGCCAAGCTTTCGGAAGAGGCATGCGGGGTGTTTGTTAATGTTAACATGGGACGTTTGGGCGCCGGTTTTGAGGGGTTTGCCCCGCGCGAGAACGTGCACTTCAAGCGTCCCGGCGGCACTAACAACTACGTCCACGGCGGCATGAGCCTGCAGGAGCTCTGCGTGCCCGTTATCGGTTTTTGGCGTGCGCGCTCGGGTTCCAAGGACTTTGTCGACACGCGCGCGGCGACGCTGCGCGTGCTAAGCGAGGGACGCCGAGTGACCAACTCGCTCTTCTCGGTCAACTTGATCCAGGAAGAGCCTGCCCAAGGTAAGGTCTTGCCGTGCGAGTACGAGCTGGTGTTTACCGATGCAAGTGGCAACGAGGTGAGCGATACGGTCAAGGCGCATGCCAACAAGACTTCTGTTAACTCGCAGGAGCGCGTGGTGCATGCCAAGTTTGCGTTGCATGCAGCGGATGGATTCTCGGCCAAGGGTCCGTACTATCTGGTCTGCCGCGAGCGCGAGACGGGCAAGATCGTTTGGCGCGAGACGTACACCATCGCTGTTTCGTTTGCCCCTGTTGCTGACTTTGGTTTTTAGGAGTGTGCCCTATGTTTGATAGCCATGACGACGATCTATGGGAAGTTCCCTCGATTGATGTGAATACGCCCGTGCAGGCTGCGGTGCCTGCAGGGGAGGCCGTGCCTGCCCCGGAGGCTGAGGCTGCCGCAGAGGCCGTGGCCGCTGCGCCTGTCCCGGAGCCGATGGAGACCGCTGCGCCCGCTGAGGTCGTGGCGCCCGCCGAGGACGAATCCTCGACCGATGGCTATGCCCAAGCCGTGGCCGAGGCTCCCGAGGACGACGGCTACGATATGGATGGACTGGACGGCAAGCTGCTCGAGCACTTTGGCGGCAAGATCGTGCGCAAGGACCTCACGGCCCTTATGAAGCGTGGCGCCAACGTGCCCACCTTTGTGCTGGAGTACCTGCTGGGCATGTACTGCTCAACCGATGACGAGGATGCCGTGGCAGAGGGCCTGGGGCGCATCCGCAAGATCCTCACCGATAACTACGTGCGTCCCGACGAGTCCGAGCGCATTAAGTCCAAGATCCGCGAGCTGGGTCGCTTTACCATCATCGATAAGGTGACGGCCAAGCTCGACGAGTACAAAGACATCTACGTGGCGTCGTTTGCCAACCTGACCATTGAGCCGTTTGTGATGCCGGCCGAGTACGTGCGCGACTATTCCAAGATTCTCCAGGGTGGTATTTGGTGCATTATGAGCATCGAGTATCGTCGTCCCATGGAAGAGGAAGACGAGTTTGGCATGGAAGTCTTTGGCGACGATGCGCCGCGCCGCTCCAAGGCTAAGCGCAAAAAGCGCGGGCCCGAGGACTCTCCGTTTAGCGTGGCGTCGCTCACGCCCATCCAGATGCCCAACCTGGACCTGGACGCCATGATCGAGGAGCGTCAGTATTTCTCGCGCGACGAGTGGCTCAACATGCTGCTGCGCTCTGCCGGCTATGAGCCCAGCGAGCTTTCGGAGAAGGAGCGCCTGCACTTTATCGAGCGCATGGTGCCGCTGATCGAGCGCAACTACAATCTGTGCGAGCTTGGTCCCCGCGGCACCGGCAAGAGCCATATCTACAAAGAGGTTTCGCCCTACGCCATTTTGCTTTCGGGCGGGCAGACCACCACGGCCAACCTGTTCGGCCGTATGAACTCCATGCGCGCCGACCGCGTGGGCTTGGTGGGCCATTGGGATTGCGTGACGTTCGACGAGGTCGCCGGCATGCGTTTTAAGGACACCAATGCCGTGCAGATCATGAAGGACTATATGGCGAGTGGCAGCTACGCGCGCGGCCGCGACCAGATCAACGCCGACGCCTCCATGGTCTTTGAGGGCAACATCAACGACACCGTGCAAAACGTCCTTAAGACCACGCACCTGTTTGATCCGTTCCCGCCGGAGTTTAACAACGATTCGGCCTTCTTCGACCGTATCCACTATTACCTGCCGGGCTGGGAGATTCCCAAGATGCGCTCGAGCCTGCTGACCGGGCATTACGGCTTAATCACCGACTGTCTGTCGGAGTTTTGCAAGGAGATGCGCCGCAAGGACTTTACGCATCATATCGACCGCTACTTCCGCTTTAACAGCGACTTTAACAAGCGTGACGAGATTGCCGTGCGCAAGTCCTTTAGCGGCCTGGCCAAGCTGCTGTTCCCTGACGAGGCTATGGACAAGGACGACGTTCGTTGGCTGCTGGACTACGCCATCGAGGGCCGTCGCCGCGTAAAGGAGCAGCTCAAGATTATGGCGGGCGTCGAGTTTATCGACGTCAACCTGGGCTATATGGATGCCGACAATCCGCAGGACGTGCACGTGGTGCGCGTGCCCGAGCAGTCCGAGGATACGTTGATTCCCGACGGGCCGCTGCTGTCCGGTCACGTGTTTGGCGTGGGCAGGTCGCAGAGCGGCGAGGTTGCCGTGTACAAGCTGGAGAACAAGGCTGTCGCCGGAGAGTGCAAGTTTAAGCACGAGGGCGTTGCCTTTAACAAGCCGGTGCGCGATACGTTGGAGGCCGCGTTCGACAACTTTGTGAACCTGGCGAACCGTGTGGCGCCGGGCATGCACATTGGCTCAAAGGACTACCTGCTGTTCTATAACGACCTGCAGAGCAAGGGTCTGTCCGAAGAAGTCTCGCTTGCCGAGTTTGTGGGCCTGTGCTCCGCGGCGTGCAACCGCCCGGTGATGTCCGCGCTGGCGGTTCCGGGAATCTTGCGCATGTCGGGCTCTATGGATGAGATCCGCGGGCTCGAGGACATCATGCGCGTGGCCAAAAACGCCGGCGCCAAGCGCGTGATATTGCCGCTGAGCGCCATCGCGGGCCTGCAGAGCGTTTCCTCCGAGATTATCTCGGGGTTGAGCCCGGTGTTCTACATGGATGGCGACCCGGTCGATGCTGCGAAGAAGGCGTTGGATCTATAGGGATGCGAGCGCGCGGGCTTGCGTGCGCGAGGTGTTTGATGCGCACGTGAGCCCGCGGGCATGTTGGCGCGCTGCGCGTGAGGAGGCCTTGCCATGGCGGAAGAACGTTCTGTTAGCGAGCTGCTCGATGAGCTCTTTGGCTTTGAGTCGGTAGCCAAGCGTCAGACGGCGCTTGAGCAGTGCGATCGCGGGGAGTTATTGCGCAAGGCGCGCTCCCGCGAGCTGCTGGGCGTGATCGGGGGCGTCGAGGCTGCCGAGCGTGCTGCGCGTGAGTCTGCCGTGCGGGCCGTTGACGGGTATGTACGCCGCGTTGAATTTGATTCTCTTGCGCGCGCTCGCAAACAGGTAGGCGTTGTGGGCCCGTTGCAGATGGAGCGGCGCTACGCTGCCTTTTTGCGTATGGAGGACAAGGCCGAGCTGTTGGCCCGCTTGGAGCAGACGCTTGCGTTTATCGAGGTAAAGCTGCGTGCCAATACGGCGGACAGGGTTCGTGCGGCATACGATGCTGCGGGGGCTTTGGTGTTGCAGGGCGCGGCGCGTCTGAGTGACGTGCGCGTTGTGGATGCCGCACCCTTGGATGCCAATCTGCTATGCACGCAGTTGGAGCAACTGCGTTGTGCCGCCGACGCAACGGACCTTGCCGGCATGATCACGGCGACGTTTGAGTCCGAGCTGAGTGCGACCGGCCCGCAGGGTGTTGACGCGTTTGCGAGCGATGTGGCTGGCGATGTGGCGCTGGAGCGCGAGCTTACTAATGTGCGCGGTGCTGCGCAGCGAGCGCGCTTGGCAGCCCAAGCGTATCGGGCCGAACGCGCTGCCCGCGTTGCAGGGAGCACGGTGGAGCCGGTATCGTTGCCGGAGTCTGCTCGCGTTGCGTGCGGGACGGGGTGCGATGCCGTAGAGCTTTCCGAGTTGCTCGCTCAGGTAAAGAAGTCGTTTGAGACCTATAGGCGCGTTGTTGCCGACGGCGGGTTGTTCTGTGCCTTTGGTGCCGGTTCGCCGCATGGGATTTGCCGCGGCAGTAGCTATTTCGACTACGATGATCGGTTTGACGAAGACGTGTTGGTGGGCGAGTACGACGGTGCTACCAGGCACAATGTTCGGCGCGAAGTTGCGATTCCCGAGCTTGTGGACGAGGCTTCGGCCGACGGCGGCGACTCGCTCGAGGTTGCCGTGGCGCGCATGCGTGAGTTTAACGGACGGCGCTACGATGGTGTGCTGGACGAGGATCCTGCGCGCCATGTGAATGCGTTTTGGTATGGACTCAAAAAGCTTAGCCAGTATTGCGAGGCCGCTGTGCGTGTGGATGAGCGTGCCTGGGATTGCTTTATCGATAAAGTACAGTTTGCCTACGACGAGCCCGTGGGGCGTTTGGCCACACAGATGGATGACAAGCAGGTTGCGGCTTTCGTTGCAGCCGTGAATGTGCTCGGCGCTGCTGAGTAGGGGTCTGATCCGGTAAGGGGTTTCACCATGAAGATCGATGTTGATGTTGACCAGCTGCGCGAGGGTTTGCTCGACCGTGCGGGGAGTGCAGCCGGCGTGGGCTTTCCGGCCGCCATGCTCGACGTAGTGGATATCGAGGACGAGCCGCCCCAAGAGCTCCTAGCCCGAGCCGAACGCGAAGGCCTCGACCTCCGCGAATTTGCCGTCGACGATGACTAAGGGGCGGGGGTGGCTAATATGGGACGGCGCGTCTGTATCCGCGACTGCGCGAAAATGCGCGATAAGCCGTCGCAATGGAGTCTAACGACCTCGCGATTGCTCTATTTTGACTGCCCGCAGACTAAGTGAGTAGGCTTTTTTGGAAATCCTGAGCACCTGACTAATTTGCTTCAACAAACCCGCAGGTCACAGACTTGTGCTTTGGTGACGTGGTCGGCGATTCGACAAAAGTCTACTCACTTAGTTTTGCCAGACGCTAACTGTCCTCAACGAGACCCCTGTCGGGGCGATTGATGCTCAAATGTAGCCAATTCGGGACGGCTGTCCCTGCCCGCTACGACGCCAGCGTGGCGATGACGGCTTCGTCGCCGGCGTATATTAGGGTGTTGCCATCGGGAATGATCGTTTGGCCGTCGCGCTTGAGCATCACTACAATAAACGGATGCTTGCCTTGCGGCACATCGCGCAGGCGCTGACCGGCCAGGCGACCGTGGGGAGTCACGGTGACCTCGCGCAGCGTAACCTCGGCACTCTCTTCGAACGTTGGGGCGGCCATCACCAGCAGATCGCCTTCCTGGATCACGGTGTCGCCATTGGGCAGTACCGGATGCGCCCCGTCGCGCAGCACCAGGACCACGAGCATGTCCGTCGCGCTGCCAATGTCCGCGAGCGAGCGTCCGGCAAACGGATGGCCAGCGCCCACCTTGAGCTTTACAAACGACATGCCGTCCTCGTCGCGGTAGTCGTTAAAGGTGCGGCGCACGTCGCCGGTCGCATCGATCATATCGAGCTTCTTCGCCACCGCCGGCAGCAGCGAGCCCTGCACCACGATGCTCGACGCGGCAATCACAAACACCAGGTCAAATAGGTCGTGTCCGCCGGGAACGCCGGCCACCACGGCAAAGAGACTAAAGACGACCGAAGCTGCTCCGCGCAGGCCCGCCCAGCTTACGAGCGCGACCTGGCTGGGATTCGTCTTAAAGGGCGCTAGGAGCACGCCGACGGCGATGGGGCGGCTCACGAAGAGCATGAACGCCATGAGCGCCAGGCCCGGCAGCAGCATCTGCGGCAGGCGTGCGGGCGTTACGAGCAGGCCGAGCAAGAAGAAGATGGTCATCTCTGCCATCTCGGTGAGGGTGTCGAAGAAGTGCGCCATCTCGACCTTACCGGTGATGTCGCTTGCGCCCAGCACAATGCCGGCCAGGTATACGGCCAAAAAGCCGTTGCCGCCCAGGTAGCTCGGCAGCGCGTAGGCGACGATGGCCACGGCGAACAAGAAGATGGTCTGCGCGCCTTCGGCCGTTGCGTGTGCGCGCTCAATCAGACGGCTGGATGTCAAGCCGATGGCAAGGCCTAACCCCACGCCCAGGATGATCTGCTTGGTCAGCAGCACGGGAATGTCGATATTGCCGCCCGCCGCGAGGGTCGCGAGCACGGCGGTGAGCATGTAGGCGACGGGGTCGTTGGAGCCCGATTCGACCTCGAGCAGCGAGTCGGTGCCGCCCCTCAGCGAAAGGCTGTGCTCGCGCAGAACGCTAAAGACGCTGGCCGCGTCGGTGGACGCCACGACCGATCCCAGCAGCAGGCCGCCGATCCAGTCGAAGCCCAGCACAAAGTGGGCGAACACGCCGGTGATGCCTGCGGTGATGACGACGCCGAGCGTGCTCAGCAGCACCGCCGGCGCGGCGACGGGCTTGGCGCGGTCTATGTTGGTGTTAAAGCCGCCGTAGAACATGATGAACAATAGCGCCGTGCTGCAGACGGTTTCGGTGAGTGCGTAGTCGCTAAAGTCGATATGCGCCGGGCCGTTGACGCCCAACAGCATGCCGAGCGCGATAAAGATAAGCAGGGTGGGGAAGGGGAGCTTTTTGCCGACGGGTTTGATGGTCAGGCACAAAATGATGACGAGGCCGATAAAAAGAAGGATCTGGTTCATGGATGGTGTCCGCTCCTGGGTGGTTGGCGTGGCACGGTTAGTTGTCTGCGGTTATTTGTACCCAAAGATGGTGGGTTTATGGGGTTGGATTGCGGGCGTGCGCGATATCGTCATAGACGGCTGCCGTCTTTGCCTCTGCTCGGAAACCCTTTCCAGCTTTATTGCAACGGAGTACAATGGGTAACGTTTAAGTTCAACTTGAAGTTTTAGTTGCGGTTCCGGGCTTTGGCCGCAATGCAAGGAGAGGCGTACCATGGCGATCTATGTGACATCTGATGCTCACGGGCACGTGCGTGCGCTTGACGAGGCCCTGTCCAAGATTTCGTTGACGTCCGACGACACGCTGTACGTGTTAGGCGACATGATCGATCGCGGGCCCGATCCGGTCGGCGTTATTAAGCTCGTGCGCTCGCTGCCCAACGCCCGCGTGCTCAAGGGTAATCACGAGCAGATCATGCTCGATGCCATCATTGGCCAGGATCCGCTCGATGCCGAGACCTGGGATATCAACGGTGGCTGGACGACGCGCGAGCAGCTCAACGACATGGAATTTGACGCATACGAGGAGCTCGTGCGATGGATGGCCGCGCTGCCGCTCTACGCGGTGGCCGAGACCGAGGAGCGCCCGTATCTGCTGGTACATGCTGGAATCGAGATGAAGGCGGCGCGCGCGTTTTTGCTTGAGCATGGCGTCGATTGTGCCGATGGCGTTGGAGCGGTGGGTGCCGATCGCGAGCTGCTGCAGCAGATGCTCGCGGTGCAGTCGGCCGATGACCTGCTGTGGATTCGCCACGGCTATTGGGATGCGCCGACCGGGCTGCTTTCTGCCGAGGGCAAGGGTCCGGTCGTGGTGAGCGGTCACACGCCAACGGTGTCGCTCGGGCGTTATTGCGAGGTCGGTGGTCTTGCGGGGCTCGATGAGGAGTCGGGCCGCGGGCAGATCGTGCGCCTGGGCGGCGAGGATGCCGCCGGTGTGCCCGATCGCATCGACATCGACTGCGCTGCCGCCACCGGCTCCGAGTTCGGTCGCGTCGGGATCCTGCGGCTCGATGATGGGGCGGAGTTCTACGCGAACATCAACCCGGGCGAATAATCGGTGCAAGTGGTAGCTAATTTGGGACGGAGCTTTTTTGGCTACTTTCGGAGAATAGCGCTTTCTTGCTCGGTAAGCGCGAGAAATGGGGCGCGTCTGCGATCGCGGATGCGCGAAAATGCACGAAAAACCGTCGCAACGGAGTTCAATAACGTTGCGACGGTTCTTTTTGGCTGCCCGCTGGCTAAGTGAGTAGACTTTTTTGGAAATGCTGAGCACTCAATATATTTGCCTCAATAAAACCGCAGGTCACAGACTTGTGCTTTGTCGGTGTGATCGGGGGTTCGGTAAAAGTCTACTCACTTAGTTTTGCGTGATGCATATTGTGCGCAACGAGACCCCAACCGGGGTGATTCCATCGCAAATTCCGGTACCGGGGGCAGCTAATTAGGCGCCGTAGGGGTTGCGGTCGCGCTCGATGCGCTGGCGGATGTGGGCGTGCTCGATTATCAGCAGCACCAGGAGTAGGGCCATGATGGCTAGGTAGCTCACCACGGCGCCCATCAGACCCAGCAGGTTGATCAGGATCACCGGTAGAACTACGCTTACGGCGAAGCAGATCAGGTAGATCTTGGTGACGTCGCCGGCATGGCGCAGCACCGTGATGATGGCGTAGATAAAGTCGATGGCCGCGGTGACGCCGCCGGCGACAACCATCAGCAGTGCCAGCGTGCGGTAGCGCTCAAAATTGAGGCCGTACATGAAGCTCATGAGGGGAATACCGGGACCTGCCATAAATGCGGCGCACACGCTGGTGATGACCACGATCAGTGCCATAACGGCAATAATAATCAAGTCAAAGCGGCGACGCTTGCGCGGATTCGTCCAAATGCTCGACAGACGCAGAAGCTGCGGTTTATAGACAAATCCGATGCTCAACAAAATGGCCTGCGCTGGAAAGAACAGGGCATTAAAGTACAGCTGATACTTGTAGGCCAGCGTGCCTTCCATCACGAACTTGGGCATGCTCTCGATAAGGTTGAACAGGAACAGCGCGCCAAAAAGCGGGGCGCACTGGATAAACAGGTGACCGACCTCGCGCAGGCTCACGCGGCGCGATTTTTCGGTTTCGAGCAGGGCGAGCGGCGCGGTGACCAGCACGAGCGAGGCGATCGCGGCGATGCCCATGGACATGGCGGCGATGGGCATGCTGCGCGTGAGGAACAGTGCCACGCTAAAGACCGCGATGACGCCGACGGATCGTAGCGTTTGGCTCATGCCGGCCAGGTAGAGTTTGTCGGCCTGCTGCAGGCGGCCCTCGTACACGTCGGCAATGCCGTCGATCACCTTATACAGGTAGACGCCCAGGCCGATTGTGGCCATCTGCGCATCGTAGCCGCGGGCGCTGCTGTATACCAGGCCGCATGCCAGCGCGAGCGCTCCGCAGATCCAGCGGTTGAGCTGGTAAGAGGCAAAGGACGTCTTTTCGTCGATGTCCGAGACCTGGAAATTGCGCACGCCGTAGTTGCACGCGATCATGATGAGCGTGCCGGTGACAAAGGCGATGGAGAATTTGCCAGCCTCCTCGGCGCCCACGAGCTGTGTGGACACGATGGTGAGCAACGGAAACACCATGCCCCACACGGCGGTGCCCAGGGTATTCCAAAGGTAGTCGCGACGGGTGGCGTGATCTTCGTACTCGGCTTCTTGCGTGGAGAAGCCGCCGCCGTAGACGGCTCCGAGCAGGCGGTTCCACCAGGCATTGACCATGCGGTGGATGGGGCCGGGCTCGCGATCGCGCTCGCGGCGACGGCGTGTGGCCTGGCTGCTGTCGGGACCGCCGGCGTTACGCTGGCTTAGCTCTTGGATTCGTGCGAGCTCCTCGGCGGTGTGCGATGCGGGGAACAGGCCGTTCTCGATGCGTCCGCCCTGCCCGTGCGCCCCGTCCGATACGGTGGGGTCGGTGGCGCCGTTGCGGCGGGCGATGGTGCGGCGGATGCTATCGAGGGGCGTGATGCTCAAAGCGGAGTCCTTTCTATTGCTGCGCTCTAGTATAGACGCGACGGTGTTCGTTCGTGTTTTTGAACAGGTTGTTCGATAATTTCGGCGGCGCCATTCAGTAGACGGCATTTGGGGACGTTCCTTATGTGCCGGCACTTTGGGAACGTCCCTAAGTGCCGGCATCCGGGGTCGCTCCTTGGTTGTTGCCTGTTCAAGAGTGTCCCTAACGACTAGGCCGCTTGCCTGCGATTTTTGACCGTTGGGCGGGCGCTTCGCCGTTGCCGCAAAAACGTTTTTGCATATCGGGTACAACGGGCTTTACGTGAGTAAAGTGCGTGCCGCGTTCATGTGTCGCGTTTTTAAAGGAGGCCCCATGCCTGGTGTTACCCCTGCAGAAGTTCTGTCCAACTTTGGTATTACGCTCGTTGAAGATCCCGCCGAGAATCAGCCTCGTCTGCTGGTCGATCTACCCGCCGCGGAGCTCGTTGAGCATGCCATCCGCCGCAATGAAGGCCGCATGGCCTCCAACGGCGCGCTGGTGATCGAGACGGGAGAGCGCACTGGCCGATCGCCCAACGACCGCTTTATCGTCGATACGTCCGATGTGCACGACAAGATTGCCTGGGGTGCCGTCAACCGCCCGCTTTCTGCCGAGAGCTACGAGGCCATAAAGGCCGGCATCGTCGACTATCTCAATGAGCGCGACGTGTTCGTCACGCGCGGTATGGCCGGTGCCGACCGCAACCATACGCGTCGCCTGCTTGTCGCCTGCGAGCGTGCCAGCCAGGCGCTCTTTATTAAGCAGATGCTCGCCCGCCCGCTTGCCCGCGAAATCGCACGCACCGGCGAGCCGGACTTTTGCGTCCTTGCCGCACCCGGCTATCAGTGCGACCCTGCCACCAAGGGCCTCAACTCCAGCGCTGCGGTGGTTATCAATTTCCAGGAGCGCGTGATTCTGGTCGCTGGCACCGGCTACTCCGGCGAGATCAAAAAGTCCATCTTCAGCGTTATGAATTACTTGCTGCCCGTCGAGGACGATGTGCTGCCTATGCATTGCTCGGCCAGTATGGACCCCGTCACGCATGAGACCGCCGTGTTCTTTGGCCTGTCCGGCACCGGCAAGACCACGCTTTCGGCCAACCCCACGCGCCTGCTGATCGGCGACGACGAGCACGGTTGGTCCGACATGGGGATCTTCAACATCGAGGGCGGCTGCTACGCCAAGTGTGAGGGCCTGGACGCGTTCCACGAGCCCGAGATCTTCAACGCCGTCCGCTTTGGCGCCATCTGCGAAAACGTGGTACTCGACGAGAGCCGCAAGCCCAACTACGACGACGTCTCGATCACGCACAACACACGCGTGGCCTACCCTGTGGAGCACATTCCCAACGCGTGGACCAAGGGCATGGGCACCACTCCGAGCGTCGTGCTGTTCCTGACCTGCGACGCCTTTGGCGTATTGCCGCCCATCTCACGCCTGACGGCCGATGCCGCCATGTACCACTTTGTGACGGGCTTTACGGCCAAGATCCCCGGCACCGAGGTCGGCGTCACCGAGCCTACGCCCACGTTCTCCTCGCTGTTTGGCGAGCCGTTTATGCCGCTCGACCCCATGGTCTACGCTAAGATGCTCGGCGAGCGCATCGCCGACGGCCGCACGCACGTCTACCTGGTCAACACCGGCTGGATTGGTGGCGGCTACGGCGTGGGTCATCGCATCGAGCTGGCCTATACGCGCTCACTGGTCGCTCGCGCCCTCGACGGCACCATCGAAGAGAGCGAGTTTGTGCACGACGACATCTTTAACGTCGACATTCCCACCACGTGCCATGGCGTGCCCGACGGCATCCTGGTGCCGCGCCAGTACTGGCAGAGCACCGCGCGCTACGACGAGGCGGCGCACAACCTGGCAGTGATGTTCGAGGAGAACTTCGAGAAGAAGTACTCGCACCTGCCCGAGTCCGTAAAGGCCGCCGGTCCGCACGCACAGGTGCCCGCCGAGGCCCGTCATCGCAGTCGCGGCCTGCTGGGACTCCGACACTAGCGTTGCTTCAGACCCAAAACCACCACAAAGGGGACAGGTACCTTTGTGGTGGTTTTGCTTGGGCGGATGACTCGGGTTACAATACGCCTGACATATCGTCCCCTTCTCCGGATGGGGACAGCGTAAGCGCTCTTGTGGCGGCACCGTAGGACTTAGAAGGTGGCTGCCGTGAGGGCGCTTTTTGTTTAGGTGCCCTCGCTTGGGCGCGCACAATGAAGGGAGAGCGTATGAAGGGCTTTGTTGCCGAGGATTCATTTTGGGAGCTGTTTCCGCAGGCGGTGGTCGGCGTCGTGATTGTAAAGGGCATGAAGCCCGCGGCTCAGATTCCCCAGGAGGACGTGGATGCGATCGCCGCGCTGCTTGACCGCGCCAACATCGATGCGGAGCGCCACCTGACAAGCGATACCATCAGCGAGAATGCGCCGGTTAAGGCATGGCGCGAGGCGTATCGCCTGTTCAAGACCAAGAAGGGCGCGCGTTGCTCAGTTGAGAACCTGCTCAAGCGCGTGCTCAAAGGCAAGCCGGTCGGCCACATCACGCCTGCGGTGGATATCTACAACACGATTTCGTTGACTTATGCGCTGCCCGTTGGCGGTGAGGATTTGCATGCTATTGAGGGCAATCTGCGCCTGGCGGTGACCGACGGCGGCGACGCGTTCTTGCCACTTGGCGAGGAGGCGGATGATCCGACGCTGCCCGGCGAGCTTGCCTACATCGATGATGCGGGCGCCGTGTGCCGTTGCTGGAACTGGCGCGATGGCGTTCGCACGGCGCTGTCCGACGATTCGGCGGACGCATTTCTGGCGATTGAGTGCGTGGAGCCCGAGCGGATGGGGGACTGCCAGGCCGCCATCGATCGCTTGGCCGAGCTGCTCGAGCGCTATCTGGGAGCGACGGTTGTCGTTAAGACCCTTGTGGCCCGCGACAATCCCTGCGTGGAGCTGTAGCGGTGCCTAGAACCTATTGATGCCCCGAACCACCACAAAGGTGACTGTCCCCTTTGTGGTGGTTTTTATGTTGATGGGTTAACAAATGGGATATTTGGGTACGGAGGTTCGGACATGCGGCTAAGATGTTTACCCGTTAGCATCATATAAGCGAAAGGCGGTCGTCGCCATGCAGCAGAACGACGAGACACGTTTTGAGGACTTTGTCGGACTGATCAGTGGCCTCTACAAGGAGATTCAGCGCATCAAGACGTCCGAAGGCGCAAGGCTCGGCCTTAAGGGCTCCGATGTCATGTGCCTGTACTATCTTGAGCGCAGCAAGGACGGCCTGACTGGCGCCGACCTCGCCCGCATGGCAGGCGTTACCCGCGCCGCCGTTTCGCGCACACTGGCACATCTGGAGGAGGGCGGCTACGTCGAGGTTGACGACTCGGGTGATGCGGCCGTCAAGTACCGTGCTCCGGTGCGCCTGACTGCCCTGGGCGGCGAGAGCATGAACGAGGCCGATCGCATCATTCGCGATGTGCTCGATACCACCGGCAAGGCCATGGGTGTGGAGCAGCGCGAGCAGATGTATGCGTCGCTGCGCACGATCCTCAACACCTTGCGCGAGATCTAAGGCTACCAAGGTATTTGCCTCCAATTAACAACTGCATAGTCCCGTTTGAGCGCGTATACCGTGCCGGGGCATTGCTGTCAAAATTCCCCGCGCGAGGTCCGCGCAAGAAAGGATTCGCTATGTCCATTCGTATTATTACCGATTCCGCGAGCGATATGACGCCGGCTGAGCACCCCGCTCTGCGTGTTCTGCCGCTGTCCGTTACCTTTGGCACCAATGTGTATATGGATGGCGTCGACATCGATCACCAGCGCTTTTACGAGATGCTCGTGGAGCGCGATGAGCTGCCCAAGACTGGTCAGGTCAACCCGTACGCGTTTTCGCAGGCGATTGCCGAGGCGCGTGAGGCCGGCGACGAGGCGGTGATTATTACCGTGGGCGCCAAGCTTTCGGGCACCAACCAGAGTGCTCGTACGGCACTTGCCGAGGCGCCAGGTGGCGACGTGTTCGTGGTAGACAGCAATAACGTGACCTTGGGCGAGCGCGTGCTGGTCGAGTATGCGCTGCGCTTGGTGGACGAGGGCCGTAGTGCGGCCCAGATCGCGGCGGCGGTCGAGGCCGTGCGCGACCGCGTGGTCGTCATCGGCCTGCTCGAGACGCTGGAGTACCTGGTACGCGGCGGTCGTCTGTCTGCTGCGGCCGGCGCCGTGGGCACGCTGCTCAACGTGAAGCCGGTCGTGGCTGCCGAGGACGGTCTCATCGTGCAGCTGGGCAAGGCGCGCGGTTCCAAGAACGGTCGCAACCTACTGAACCAGAAAGTCGAAAAGGCGGGCGGCGTCGACTTCTCCATGCCGCTGGCGCTCGGCTATACGGGCCTTTCGGATGCGGTGCTCAAGAAGTATATCGAGGACAGCGCGGCACTGTGGGCTGGCCACACCGAGGGCGAACTGCCCGTTCACACCATCGGCGCCACCATCGGCACCCATGTAGGCCCCGGCGCCGTAGCCGTAGCCTTCTTCCAGCCCGTTAACTAGCCCACCTGCCAAAACCACCACAAAGGGCGGGCACCTTTGTGGTGGTTTATGCTATTCCGGGTGGAAGGGAGCGAGCAATGGCGTCTGAGGGCTTTTTTGATCGGGTGTACGAGGTGGTCGAGCAGATTCCCGAGGGGATGGTCGCCACCTACGGTCAGGTGGCGCTGCTTGCCGGTCGTCCACGAAGTGCGCGGTACGTGGGGTATGCCCTGCACAGCAATCCGCGCCCTGGTCAGATTCCCTGTCATCGCGTGGTGTTTGCCGATGGCCGCATTTGCGAGGGCTTCGCCTTTGGCGGACCCGATGCTCAGCGTGAGCTCTTAATGGGGGAGGGCGTGGCATTTACCGATCCCGTGCACGTCGACTTGGCCGCCTGTCGCTGGCCTGCAGGGCTCTAGCGGCTCTGCCGTGGCTTAAACCACCACAAAGGTGCCTATCCCCTTTGTGGTGGTTTTGGCAGGTTTACCGAGGTTAACTTATGGAGAAGGTATGTCGGCGCGGTTTGTCGCAGCAAAGTAAACCACGGTGAACTATATTGTTTTCAGCAACGGAGCAGGCAATAGGCGATGAAAAAGCCTGCCCTGTTGAGTTTGATTCGCATTCCTCCCCTCTGTGCGATTCAACGGTGTACTTCGGGAACAGGCCCGCTGGCAACTATCTGCCAGCGGGCCTGTTCCTGTTTCGGTGAGGATTCAGCCTCACCGTCTATGTTGTGCGAAGGCGCTTTGCCTAGTACACCATGCCCATGGCGTCCTGAACCTCGGCCAGGGTCTGCTCGGCAATCTCGTTGGCGCGACGGTTGCCCTCGTGCAGCACGTCCTTCACATAGTCCAGGTCGTTTTCGTAGCGCTGACGACGCTCGCGGATCGGCGCGAAGTACTCGTTGACGGCCTCGGTCACGTACTTCTTGAGCTGGCCGGAGCCGCCCATGCCAATCTCTTCGGCAATCTCGACCTCGGAACGGCCAGTGCAGATGGCGGCCGTCGAAAGCAGACCGGACACGCCGGGGCGGTTCTCGGGATCGAATGTGATCATGCGCTCGGAGTCGGTCTGGCTCTTCTTGATGCGCTTGGCCGTCTCCTCGGCGGTCATCGAGATGTTGATGGCGTTGCCGTAGCTCTTGCTCATCTTGCGACCGTCCAGGCCCGGCAGTAGCGGGGTCTCGGACAGCAGCGCTTCGACCTCGGGGAACACTTTGCCGTAGCGGTTGTTAAAGCGGCGGGCGATGGTGCGGGTGAGCTCGATGTGCGGCAGCTGGTCGCGACCGACGGGCACCACATTGCCCTTGCAGAACAGGATGTCGCAGGCCTGGTGCACCGGGTAGGTGAGCAGAAGGCCGGTGAGCTCGTGGCCCGAGGCCTCCATCTCGGCCTTGACCGTGGGGTTGCGCGCCAGCTCGGCCTCGGAGACCAGCGACAGGAACGGCAGCATGAGCTGGTTGGCGGCGGGCACGGCGGAGTGCGCGTAGATCATGGTCTTGTCGGGGTCGATGCCGCAGGCAAGGTAGTCCATGACCATGTTGTACACGTTGTCCTGGATGTGCTCGGTCGTATCGCGGTCAGTGATGACTTGGTAGTCGGCGATGAGCACGTTGGTCTTGGCGCCCATGTTCTGCAGCTCAACACGGCCCTTGAGGGTGCCGAAGTAGTGACCCAGATGCAGACGGCCGGTGGGGCGGTCGCCGGTGAGCATGGTGAACTTGTCGGGCGTCTTGGCCAGGCCCTCGCGAATGGCGTTGCTCTTCTGCAGCGCGACTTCGTAGCTGTTCTCGTTTGGCATAATTGCTCCTAACGTATGTTCATGGGTCAAGATGATAACGCGTTTATTGGAGGGGCGGGTCGTAAGTAGGCGAGGGGCGGGAGAGCGGCGGCTTGTGCGATGGGCGCGGCGTGGCTGCACGTTTGGCCGGCGGCGTCTGGACGCATCCTCGGCAGCTTACCCTAGAGCTTGTGGTGGCGCTCTTCCTTACGTTCCTCGGCTGCCTGCTCCTCCTGCTTAAAGGCGGGATCGTCGGGGGTGACGAGCTCGTCCTCGTGCGTGCGCTTGTTGTAATGGTGGCGCAGCACGGGCTCAAACAGATGTAGATGCTTGGCAAAGGCCGCCGAGCCAATGGCGAGCACGGTAAAGATGAGCACGCGCATGGGCACCTCGACCTGGTTGATCGCGGCGGCGCCGGCCGAAAGCATAATGCACCAGGCATAGATGAGCAGCACAGCCTGCTTTTGGTTGTAGCCCTCTTGGATCAGGCGGTGGTGGATGTGGCCCTTGTCGGCCTGCCCGATGCTAATGTGGGCGCGCTTGCGGCGCACGATGGCGCTAAACGTGTCGATGATGGGCACGCCGGCAACGATGAGCGGGATGATAAGCGAGGTGAGCGCGGCGGTGCGGCTCACGTTGAGTAGCGAGATGGAGCCCAGCGCAAAGCCCAGAAGCAGCGACCCCGAGTCGCCCAAGAAGATGCTTGCGGGGTTGAAGTTGTAGCGCAAAAAGGCCAGACAGGCGCCAAAGAGCGCAATGGAGAGCGCGGCGGCGTCGATGCGGCCCGAGAGAACGGCCATCGAAAACATGGTGAACGACGCGATGCCGCAGATGCCCGTGGCTAAGCCGTCGAGGCCGTCGATGAGGTTAATGATGTTGGTGAATGCCACCAGATAGATCACGGTGATGGGGTAGGCGAGCCATCCGAGCATGATTTCGCCGGGGGCAAACGGGTTGACGATGACGCCGATGCGCAGGCCACCCACGCAGGCGATGAGCGCAGCGAGGACCTGTCCGGCCAGCTTTTGCTTGGGCTTGAGCTGGATGACGTCGTCGATAGCGCCGGTCGCAAAGATGACGGTAAAGGAGAGCGCCAGCATGGGATAGCTAATGTGAAGGCGCGGGTGCGGCACCAGGACGGGCGGCCAGCCTAGGTGCCAGGTGCCTAGGATTTGCACAATGCAGGCAACGACCAGGCCCAAAAACACCGCCGTTCCGCCCAAACGCGGGATGGGCTTGGTGTTGATGCGGCGCTTGGAAGGATAGTCGACGGCGTCGAGCTTAATTGCCAAGCGCTTGACCAGGGGCACCATGAGGAAGGTCGTGATAAAGGCCGCCGCTGCCACGCATAGGTACGGTATGTAGCTCGGGGATGAAGCCATGAATCTAAAAACCGCCAAGCGTCGAAGGGAAAGGTCAGAAGAACGCCATGCGCAAAGGGCATAGCCGAATCATGATACTCGACCAAGGGGGGTGCATGGAATTGCACGCAGCGATAATCACGCGCTTACCAGATATTGGGATGTTGTCGATGGATTGTCGGGATACCGGCGGGGATCCATATGGGCTGTAATGGTGGTTTTCGGCAAATAAAAACCACCCCCCACGTTACGAAAATGAACCCACCTAAAACAGGTGGGTGCCCTCATCGACTGTTCCAGCGTCCTTAACAACGAAGGATACCTGTACTAGGTACGACTGTGTGGGCTCCCTAAATTAACGCGACGGCTCACCCAGTTGCTCCGCGGGGGGCGGAATACCTACATCATAAAGCGGCACTTTATCGATTCCAGTCTTGACATTACAAAAATCGTGTCGGACGATTACGGCGCCTTGGGCTCGAGCCGTCTGTGCGGTTGGTCCCTTTACGTTTGAGCTGCTGAATCGTTGTTTTGGAGCATGTTTTTATGCCGACGCCGTTGACCGAACTTTTTTCGCCCGCCTGCCATTTGTGTCCGCGCCGTTGCGGTGCGGTGCGCGACGAGGGTGCGCACGGCGTATGCGGTGCCGATGACACGCTCAAGGTGGCCCGCGCGGCGCTTCATATGTGGGAGGAGCCGCCTATCTCGGGCGAGGCCGGTTCGGGCACGATCTTCTTTAGCGGCTGCTCGCTCAAATGTATCTATTGCCAGAACCACGAGATCTCGACGGGCAATTTTGGGCTTGAGATTTCGCCCGAGCGCCTGGTCGAGATTATGCTGGAGCTGCAGGACCAAGGTGCCAATAACATCAATCTGGTGACGGCGACGCATTATGCTCACCTGCTGCCGGCCGCGATTGCCGCAGCTCGGGAGCGCGGACTGGTCATTCCAATCGTCTACAACACGAGCGGTTATGAGCGTGCGGGTGCCGTGGCGGCGCTCGGCGATTTGGTCGACGTGTGGCTTACCGACTTTAAGTATGCCAATGCGGCGCTTGCGCAGTCACTCTCTCATATTAAGGACTACCCGCGCGTGGCTGTGTCGGGTCTGGCCCAGATGGCGCGCGAAATTGAGCGCCGCGGGGGAGAGCTGGTAGACGGGGACGGGCTCATGAAGCGCGGCATAATCGTGCGTCATCTGGTGCTGCCGGGGCATGCGGACGATTCGTGCCGCGTGTTGGACCTGGTGTGGCAGACGGTGGGCGACGTGCCGATCTCGGTCATGAACCAGTACACGCCCAATGCCCTCATGCGCGAACAAGGCGGCGACCTGGCGCGCGCCGTGACGCGCGAGGAGTACGAGCAGGTGCTCGACCATGCCGATGACCTGGGCTTTACGACGATGTTTTGGCAAGAAGGCGGAGCGGTAGACGAGAGCTTCACCCCGGCGTTCGACACCACCGGCGTCCTCACCAGCGCAAAGTAGTGCGCTCGCCGATGATTTTTCTGGGACGGGGATTAAAAAATCATTAGAAGTAGTCTTTTGGGACGGGGCTGTTTTAGCTACCCCGACAGGCAGCGCGAACGGTTTGGCCGAACAGCGGCAGGGGTAGCTAAAACAGCCCCGTCCCAAAAAGACTACTCCCGGTGTGGGGCCGAACCGGCATCCGAAAGTAGTCAAAAAAGCCCCGTCCCAAAAAGACTGGGTATTGGGCGTTGACAGTTGGCGAGCCGTAGGTAAAATATCGACTTGTCCTGGGGACGTAGCTCAGTTGGGAGAGCGCTGCCGTCGCATGGCAGAGGCCGAGGGTTCGACTCCCTTCGTCTCCACCCTTGGATTTGATAAGCCGCTGACATTGTGTCGGCGGCTTTTTTTAAAAGAAAGGGCTGTACCATGGCCAAGCTTGAGTCCCAACCACTGTCTGCCGAGGAACGCGCCGAGTTGGAAGAGCTCCGCGCCGAGAAAGCTCGTCGCGAGGCCCAGGAAGAGGCACGCCGCGAGCGTGAGGAGCTGGCCGCCCTGCGTGCCGAGCGCGAGAAGGCCGAGGAGGCCGCCGCGAACGTCGCCCCCGCGCCCAAGCCCGCCGCCGCGAAGCCCGCGCCCACCGCACCTAAACCTCAGCCTAAAAAGGTCGCTCGTTCCAAGTCCGTCGAGCCCAAGCCGAGCCGTGACGAGATGACCTTTGCCCAGCGCATGGTTACCTCCAAGGAGCCTACGGGCGAGAACGAGATCCCTGGCATGGCGCCGGCTCAAAAAATCATCATTGTCCTTGCCCTCATCGCGTTTGTCATCTTTATGGGCTACACGATCCTGACCAGCATGGGCCTGCTCTAGCCCATTCGCGCTGGGTGCCATGCCCGAACACTCTGCCCTTTTCCAACCCTCAACCTCTGCACAACGCATCCGAAAGGTCGCCCCATGGCTTTGACCGACATCTCGCATCCCACCGACATTGCAATGCTCACCGATCTGTACGAGCTCACTATGGCCCAGGGCCTGTGGGAGAGCGGCAAGGCCAATGAGCAGGGTTGTTTTACCGCGTTTTACCGCGACCATCCCTTTGGCAGCGCCTATGCCGTCATGTGCGGCACCGCCGAGCTGCCCGAGCTGGTCGAGAACCTGCGCTTTACGCCCGAGGATATCGACTACCTCGCCTCACTCCAGGCCCCGGCCGGCGGTGCGATGTTCAAGCCTGCATTCCTCGACTACCTGCGCGATTTTCGTGCACATGTAAACATCGACGCCGTCCCCGAGGGCGAGCTCGTCTTTCCGCGCGAACCCATGGTTCGCGTCACCGGTCCCGCGCTGGAGTGCCAGCTGCTCGAAACGGCGCTGCTCAACATCGTCGGCTTCCAGACGCTTGTCGCCACCAAGACGGCGCGCGTGGTGCTGGCGGCGGACGGCCGTCCCGTTGCCGAGTTTGGCCTGCGCCGCGCCCAGGGTCCCGATGGCGGGCTGGCCGTCGCGCGCGCGAGCTACGTTGCCGGCTGCTCCTCTACGTCCAATGTGCTCGCCGGCCGCCGCTACGGTATTCCCGTCTTTGGCACGCATGCGCACAGCTGGGTCATGAGCTTCGACTCCGAGCTCGAGGCCTTCCGCGCCTTTGCCAAGTCGAGCCCCAAGAATTGCACGCTGCTCATCGACACCTACGACGTACGCGAGGGTTGCGAGCATGCCATTACGGTTGCCAAGGAGATGGAAGCGGTGGGCGAGCGCCTGTCGGCCATTCGCATCGACTCCGGCGACCTCGCCAAGCTCTCCAAGTATGTGCGCGGCCGTTTTGATGCCGAGGGCCTGCCCTATGTGGGGATCTCGGTTTCTAACGATTTGGATGAGTACACGATTCAGTCGCTGCTCGACCAGGGCGCGCCTATCGATAGCTTTGGCGTGGGCACCAAGCTCGCGACCTGCTACGACCAGCCGGCGCTGGGCGGCGTGTACAAGCTCGCCGCCCGCCGTGCGAGTGAGACGGACCCGTGGACGCCGGTGGTCAAGCTCTCCGAGCAGCCCTACAAGCGCACGATCCCGGGTGTGCAACGCGTGCGCCGTTATTACGACGGCTTTGGCGGCCCGGTCTGCGACATGATCTACGACGAGGACCATCTGGCGGGGGAGGGCGCCGCGCGCGGCAATACCCTCGTGGCCGTGAATGATGCCGCTCTGGTGACCGACGTGTCCGAACTTGAGTATCGCGAGCTGCTGGTGCCGATCGTGCGCGATGGCAGTGCGGTGGCTCCGCGTGAGAGCATCCAGGACGCGCGCGAGCGTTGCGCCTGGGCACTTGACCATCTGGACGCAGCTTTCAAGCGCTTCCTGTACCCGCAGACCTATGTGGTGGGCATGGAGCAGGGCCTGGCTCAGGTGCGCGACGAGCTCGTGCGCAAGAACATGGCTGCGGCTTCGGCCTTCCCCTGGGCTCACTAATTCCTTGGGCGGTAGGGGCGAGTCACGCTTCCCTGGCCGCCGGCTCGGCCGTTCGCTGAACAGTTGATTGGTTTGACGTATGACGACTTCTTATAAAACGATGGTGGTAAAGATCGGTTCGTCCACGGTGGTGGGCGCCGACGGCAAGGTCAACCGCGCCTTTATCGGCGGGCTTGCCGACCAGGCCGCAGCGCTGCGCGAGCTTGGCTGGCGCCTGGTCGTGGTGAGCTCGGGTGCCATTGCCTGCGGCTATCCCGTGCTGGGCTTCGACCGTAAGCCGGTCGGCGACCTGCCGAGCCTGCAGGCCTGCGCCTCGGCCGGTCAGTGCATCATCTCGTCGGCCTACGACGAGGAGTTCCATGCGCGCGACCTGCTCACCTCGCTCGTGCTGCTCACGCGTCACGACACGGCGCGCCGCACGTCCTATCTGCACGCGCGCGACGCCCTGCTTCGCCTTGTGGAGCTTGGCGTGGTGCCGGTCGTCAACGAGAACGATACCGTCACCGTCGATGAGATCAAGTTTGGCGACAACGACACGCTGGCGGCGCTTGTGAGCTGCCTGGTTTCTGCCGATCTGTGCGTGACGCTCTCGGACATCGATGGCCTCTACACCGCCAATCCGCACGAGGATCCCACGGCCGAGTTCGTCCCGGTCGTGCATAAGATCGACGCCAAGATCATCGCCTCGGCGGGCGATTCTTCCACATCGGTGGGCACGGGCGGCATGATCACCAAGATCCGCGCGAGCCGCATTCTCATGACGGCGGGCATTCAGAGCGTGATTTGCTCGGGCGAGGAGCCCGATGCGCTCGTGCGTCTGGCCCGCGGCGAGAGCGTGGGTACGCTGTTCGATCCGCCAGCGGAGCGCCTGGACATTGCGCCGCGCAAGCTGTGGATTGCACTGGGCGACAAGGCGCACGGCTCGGTGACGGTCGATGACGGCGCCGCGAAGGCGCTGGTCAGCCGCGGTTCGTCGCTGCTCGCGGTGGGTATTCGCGAGGTCGATGGCCAGTTTGCCGAGGGCGATGTGCTCGACGTGTGCGACCCGAGCGGCATGGTTGTCGCCCGTGGTATCGCCGAGGCCGATTCGGACGTGCTGGAGCTTGCCGCCGGCCGCCGCCAGGACCAGATTGCCAGCAACCGCCTGCTCGCAGACCTGGCCGAGAAGCCCGCGATCCATAGGGACAACTTGATAGTGTTTGCATAAAGAGAGGCAGCGCTGCGGCTCGTTTTGCCAGCAGTGCTGCCTCTCCTTTTCCGGCACTTGGGGACGTTCCTTATGTGCCGGCACTTTGGGACACTCCTTTGCTAGAAGATCTGGCGCAGGTCTCCGCGGTTGAGGGCTTCGTCGAAGAGGTGCTTGAACACCACGCTGCCGTGCAAGCCGTCGTGCTCGAACTCGTTGGTCACCCAGGCATGCGAGTTGCCCACGCGGCTGAGCGTATCGAGCTGCATGCCCGAGTCCACGTACATGTCATCGAAGTACACCGCGGCCTGCAGGGGCACCTCGTTGCACGCCAGGCGCTGCGGGTCGTAGATCTTGTCCCAGCTGGTGTCTTCCATCAGCAGGTCCATGGCGGGCTTGAAGGGCTTGAGCTCGGGCATCTGCTCGAACATCCACGGGAACATGGCCTCGCCGGTAAACATGAGCGGTCGCGTGAGCGTGTCGAACTCGGCACGATGGGCCTTCTCTTCTGCCGCGGCCCAGCGAATGGGCATGGTGTCGCCGTCGGCGTAGATGAACTCCTGAAGCGTCCAGTACAGCGGATTCGTGCGCGTGTTGGTGCGCTCGAAGGCGCGCATCAAAAAGCTGTCGGATACCGAGGCGCCGCAGGCCAGCGTGCCGTCGCCGTCAACAAAAGCATGATCGATAATCCAATGCATGCGCTCAAAGCTCGGCTTCATGCCAAAGTCGCTGCCCATGAGCTGTAGGCGCTCGACCGTCATTGGCGAGCCGTCGGGCAGTACGGGCTTCTGAGCCTCGAGCGCATCGGCCAGGGCTGCCACGCGCTCGACATCGGCGGGGTAACGGTCGTAATACTGCTGCGTCTTGGCGGCCATGCGCGGGAAGGTGTGCGCGTAGACCTCGCTGGCGCTCGCCGGCACGTGCGGAATGCCGCCGCAGGTAAAGCTTGCCGCCACGCCCTCGGGGAAGAGCGACAGGTAGCTCAGCGTCAAAAAGCCGCCGTAGCTCTGCCCGAGTGTGACCCAGGGCTTGCCGCCAAAGCCCACCAGTCGCAGGTACTCAAAATCGCGCACGATGGAGCTGGCGAGGTGACGCTTGAGGAAGTCCGCCTGCGAGCGTGCTGTATCGGCGCCGGCGGCCGTTGCGCGATCACCCAGTGCCTTGATCGTGCGTCCGTCCACGCAGCTACTGCGTCCGGTACCGCGCTGGTCGGGCAGCACGACGCGGAAGTGCTTGACGGCCTCCTCGATCCAGCCATCGCTTGTGGGCGACAGCGGACGCGGGCTTTCGCCGCCGGGGCCGCCCTGCAAAAAGAGGAGGAGCGGTAAATCATCGTTGATACGATCGGGTGCGCAAACCACGCGGTAGAAAAGCTTGATGCTCTCGGGCGCGCCGGCGATGGGCGCCGGCATGGCGCCGCGGCGCATGGTGCTGCCGACGGCCAAAAGCATTGGCTCAAGGCCGCGCCAGTCAAGAGGGACATCGATGCTGTGGTCCTCGACATACAGGCCGGGGACGTGGTACGAAGTGATGAGGGTCATGTGATACTTCCATTCGTTGTGGTGTTTCGGGTTGACCAATTCTACCGCCGCGGGCGAGGCCATGCGCAAATCGGCTACCATGGTTGCAAACTTCTAGGAGAAAGGGCCGCCCATGTCGGTCGATATAGCCACGTATGTCCACGATCTTGCCGTTGCCGCCAAGGCAGCGTCGGCCTCGCTTGCCACGGCGAGCGATGAGCAGCGTCAGGAGGCCGTGCGCGCCATGGCCGCAGCACTGCGCAACGGTGTCGACTCCATCGTCGCCGCCAACGAGCTCGATATGTCCGCCGCGCGCGATGCGGGTACCTCAGCGGGGCTCCTCGATCGCCTGCTGCTGACGCCCGAGCGCGTCGAGGGCATGGCCGCCGGCCTGGAAAAGCTCGCCGAGCTGCCCGATCCCGTGGGCCGCGTGCTCGACCACCGCGTGCTCGCAAGCGGCGTGGACCTGACCCGTGTGAGTGTGCCGCTGGGCCTGGTCGCCATAGTCTACGAGGCGCGCCCCAACGTGACGGCCGACGCCGCGGGCATCTGCATCCGCACCGGCAACGCCTGCATTCTGCGCGGCGGCTCGCTGGCCTACCACTCGTGCGCCATGATTGCCGAACTGCTGGCCGATGCGCTTGAGGCCCAGGGTTTCCAGCGCGAGGCCGTCTCGATGATCGAGTCTACCGACCGCGAGGCAACCGGCGAGCTCATGAAGCTCCGCGGCATCGTCGATGTGCTCATTCCGCGTGGCGGTGCGGGCCTGATTCAGCGTTGTGTGCGCGAGTCGCTCGTACCGGTGATCGAGACGGGCACGGGCAACTGCCACATCTATGTGCATGAGTCGGCCGACTTTGATAAAGCGCTCAACATTATCGTCAATGCCAAGACGCAGCGCGTGGGCGTGTGCAATGCCGCTGAGTCGCTGCTGGTCGACCGCGCTGTGGCCGACGCGTTTTTGCCCGCGGCCGTGGCCGTACTGCACGACCATGGCGTGCTCATTCACGGCGATGAGGCCACGTGCGCCGCGTGCGCCGACGCCGGCTTTGTGGAGGGCGGTGACTACGTCGCCGCGACTGAGGAGGACTGGGGCCGCGAGTACCTGGCGCTCGAGATGAGCGTGAAGGTCGTGGCGAACGAGGACGAGGCCATCGCACACATCAATCGCTACGGCACGATGCACTCCGAGGCCATCGTTGCCGAGGACACGGATGCTTGCGAGCGCTTCCTGGATGCGGTCGATGCCTCGGCCGTGTACGCCAACGCCAGCACGCGCTTCACCGACGGCGGCGAGTTTGGCCTGGGCGCCGAGATCGGCATCTCGACCCAAAAGCTCCACGCCCGCGGACCCTTCGCCGCCGAGGCCCTCACCACCTACAAATACAAGCTCCGAGGCACCGGCCAGGTCCGCCCCTAAACCTACCAAAAAGGGACAGGTTTATTTTGGCAGGTTTTATCTGCGGTTTTGCCGGGCGACACGTTCGCCCGGCTTTTTTCTCCGCATAACTTTTTTGCCTTTCGGCTTGAGCCGCGGCGATATACGATAGTGACACCGTGTCCTAACATCGACTCACCTGGAGGTATTGCCATGTCCCAGACGCTCACCGCCGGAATCACCCGCGACCGCGCATTCGAACTGCTCAACGAGCACAACAAGGACCCGTTTCACATTACCCATGGCGAGACGGTTGAGGGCACCATGCGCTACTTTGCGCGCGAGTTCGACCCCGAGAACGAGGAGTTCTGGGGCATCGTCGGTCTGCTCCACGACCTGGATTGGGAGGAGCATGAGGACGACCCCATGAACCACACCATCTACGCTGCCGAGATTCTTAAGGGCGAAGGTGCGTCTCCCGAGCTCATTCGCGCCATCCAGACGCACACGTCGGACTTCAACACCTCGCTGCCCAAACCCGAGCTGCAGATGGAAAAGATCCTGTTTGCCTGCGATGAGCTCACCGGGCTGATCGGAGCCGCCGTCATCATGCGCCCGAGCAAGAGCGTCATGGACTTTACGACCAAGTCACTCAAGAAGAAGTTCAAGGACAAGCGCTTTGCCGCCGGCTGCTCGCGCGACGTGATTTCGCAGGGCGCCGAGATGCTCGGCTGGGAGCTCCCCGAGCTCTTTGACCGCACCATCGCGGCCATGCGGTCCTTCGCGCCCGACCGCGACACCTTCCAGGCCTAACCTGCCAAAAAGGGACAGGTTTATTTTGGTAGGTTTTATCTGGGAAAACGCTTCCGTTGGATGCTATTCAGCGGAAGTGTTTTCTGTTTGACATGGTGACGCTGGCGAATGGCGGCGCCTCGCGGCAGACAGCTGCGCTTCGCCGTATCCGTAACTCGGCAAACGCGACGCTACGACGCGTTCTTGATAATCCATGTTCCCAGTCCGGTTAGCAGCTGAACCTGCTTAATCGTTAGCCCTTGTTTTCGAAGCGCGAGAATCGCCTCATTGCGAAGTGGCTTGGAGGCGGATTTGAGTTCCGTCGGAGCACATCCTGCGACACTCTGCACGATTGCCGTGCCAAATTCGCATAGATCTTCCTCGCGAACCTTGGCTGTTGCGCTGGGGCGATAGGGAAGCGACGGCGTACTTTCCATGAGCCGAAGGTATGAGCGAGGTGTTGGGAATATAACACCGACAACGCTGCCGGTAACATGCGGCCGTGACCTGGCACTCATGAGATACTCGCGATGGCTGCTCCAGGGATATTCGTCGTATGCTGCCAGTCCCGCTTTTTGTGGATTCAGATGAATGTATCGAATTGCCTCGAGCAGATACACTTCCGACTTAATGGGCGAATCCCAAAACCGCTCCTGAAACACGTGGCCGATATGCCCCGTCCGCGCATTGTACCTGCCCGCATACGATACGGCTACCGCGTGCATCGCGTCGCTCTTGCGGTCTTCCGGATCGTCGATGAGCAGATGAATGTGGTTTCCCATAAGGCACCAAGCGACAAGCTCGATATTGTGTTTGGGGAGGATCGCATCGAGGATCTGAAGCATGGCGATTCGGTCCTCGGCATCGTCAAACAGCAGTTGCCCTCCGTTTCCACGCAACGTGATGTGGAAATAACCGGTTGGTGACTTTGAACGAGGTTTTCTCGGCATGGCCCCTCCTTTAGCTTGGATGGGCTGAAGATACCTCATTCGGAGGCTTCGGTTGTCGAGATTCAGTTCACCGACTATAGCTGCTACCTGCCGAAATGTTATTGCGTTTTCAAATTGACGCTTTTTAATGGTAATTGAGCAAGACGGGCACGCTTGTTGCGGATGCGGGTGTTGGTTGCGTCGATCTGGACGGCCCTCGCGTGATGTCATCGCAAATGGGCTTCACACATTTCTACGGCGACAGAAAAACGGCCGGGCGCTCAAAATTAAACGGAGCTCCCGGCCGTTTACTAATTTTTTGTTGATGTTTGGCCAGATAAAACCTGCCAAAATAAACCTGTCCCTTTTTGGCAGGTTAGTTGAGGGCGGCTTGGGCTAGGCGGGCTTCGGCGGCCTCCTCGGTGACGCCCAAGGCCACGGCAAACTCTTCGATGGAGCGGCGCTTGGCCTCCTTGAGAACGCGCATGTAGTAGGAGCTGGGCTTTTTATCAGCTTCCTCGGCCTGGCGAATGCGGTACATCATGGTCTTTGCCACGCGGACCGTCTCGGGCGCACCCAGCTTGAGCTGCTGCTTAAAGTGCGTCTCCTCCAGCGAGCTGTTGCGCTCGGTAAAGGTGTCACACTCCAGCTCGTCGTAGTGGCTCAGCAGGTGCTCGGCATCTTGCTGGGAGATGGCTGCGTGCAAACGATCGGCCTGCGCCACGGGGTACATGAGGATCGTCTGCGCATGTCCCTGCTTGGTCTCGAGCAACAACATGGGCTGCGGCGTGTCGTCCCTAAAACCGACGACGGTGCAGACTCCCTGACCCGGATGAATGACGTGTTGACCGATTGAGAACATGCTACCTCCAACTTATACGAATTTACGTATGTTAAGAATATCACGCTGACGTGCGTAAACCCTTACTTTATGCAGGAAAAGCACACAACTCCGATAGGTAAGAGTATTCGATAAAATGCACCGCCCATTCATATGTTTATGCAGTTCCAACGCGTGCATAATCTGCAGGCAAACCGCCAACTTTGTACTGCCGCGCAGGAGCGGTAGTCATTTTTGTGCATATGCAATATCTATTAGCTTTACCCTGCGACAGTGTGCGTCGCTTGTGATAGAGTGCTACAAACTCTGGCTTTTGCCCTACGAGTGACCAAGAGCTCGGGGGCTTTAACACAAGGAGGATCTATGCCCGAGAAGATTGAAGAGCTGGTACGCGCTGCGCTTGCTGCGGCCCAGGAGGCCGGCGACCTTTCCGCATTTGAACTTGACGATTGCGCCATCGAGCGACCGGCTGACACTTCTCATGGCGAGTGGACCTCCACCATGGCCCTGAAGTCCGCCAAGCTGGCCCACTGCGCCCCGCGCAAGATTGCCGAGGCCGTCGTTGCCCATATGCCCGAGGACCCCGCGATCGAGAAGGTCGAGATCGCCGGCCCCGGTTTCATCAACTTCTACCTCTCCGTTGCCGTCAAGAATGCCATTTTTGGCGAGGCTCGCGAGAAGGGCATGGACTTCGCTAAGTCCAACGTCGGTGGTGGCCTGAAGACCCAGGTCGAGTTCGTCTCCGCCAACCCCGTCGGCCCCATGCACATCGGCCACGGCCGCTGGGCCGCGCTGGGCGACTCCCTCTGCCGCGTTATGGACCACGCCGGTTACGACATCCAGCGTGAGTTCTACATCAACGACCACGGCTCTCAGATGAACACCTTCGGCAACTCCATCAGCACGCGCTATATGCAGCTTGCCGACATCATCGCCAAGCAGGGCGTGGATATCGATGAGGCTCACAAGCTGCTGATTGCCGACCGCGATGCCTTCGTTGCCGATGAGAACGACGAGCACCCCGAGACCCATCCGTATCAGGATAACTTTGCCGAGACTCTGGGCAAGGACTCCTACGGCGGCGATTACATCATCGACGAGGCTGCCGAGTTCTGGCGCACCGACGGCGACAAGTGGGTCGAGGCCGATCCGCAGGAGCGCATGGAGAGCTTCCGCGAGCGCGGCTACGTAAAGATGGTCGACAACATGCGCGACCTCTGCCACGCCGTCAACTGCGACTTCGACCGCTGGTACTCCGAGCGCTCGCTGTACGTGAAGGACACCGAGGGCGAGACCGCCGGCACTTCCGCCGTCGACCGCGCTTTCGAGAAGCTCGACAAGATGGGCTACCTCTACACCAAGGACGGCGCCTTGTGGTTCCGCTCCACCGATCTGGGCGACGACAAGGACCGCGTCCTGATCAAGTCCGACGGCGAGTACACCTACTTCGCCTCCGACGTTGCCTATCACTGGGATAAGTTCCAGCGCGTCGACCACGTCATCGACATCTGGGGCGCCGACCACCACGGCTACATCGAGCGCGTCCGCTGCGTCTGCGATGCCTTGGGTTACCCCGGCAAGTTCGAGGTTCTGCTGGGCCAGCTCGTCAACCTGCTGCGCAACGGCAAGCCCGTCCGTATGTCCAAGCGCAAGGGCACCATGGTGACCCTGCAGGAGCTCGTCGACGAGGTCGGCTCTGACGCCGCCCGCTACACGCTCATCTCCAAGAGCTCCAACCAGATGGTCGACTTCGACATCGAGGCCGTTAAGAAGCGTGATAACTCCAACCCGGTGTACTACGTGCAGTACGCTCACGCCCGCGTATGCTCCATCCTGCGCCGTGCCGCTGACGTTACGCCCGAGCAGGCTGACGAGATGGGCATGAAGGCCGTTGCCGCCAAGGCCATCGGTGAGAATGTCGATTACTCGCTGCTGACCGACCCTACCGAGCTCGCCCTGTCGCGCAAGCTCAACGAGCTTACCGACCTTATCGCCAGCTGCGCTCGCGACCGCGCTCCGTTCCGTCTGACGCACTTTGCCGAGGAGCTCGCCGGCGACTTCCACAGCTTCTACGCTGCCTGCCAGGTCCTGCCGAGCGAGGGCCGTCCCGTCGACTCTGAGCTTTCGCGCGCCCGTCTGGCCGCTTGCGACGCCGTCCGCGTGACGCTCGCCCTGGTGCTTACCCTCGTTGGCGTTTCCGCACCCGAGCAGATGTAATCTACGGGTCGTTTGACCGTGTAGGTTCGGCTTTGCTGAGCCCTATGAGCCCGATCTCCATCGCGGAGGTCGGGCTTTTTGCGTTTGACGGGGCTTTTTGGCGTGTTGGAAAATGCTACAAAAACGCAACTATACAGGTTTACGGGGCTGAATCGCCAACTGGCGACCATGGCGCCAATAGCGAAATTAAAACCGCAGGTAGACGGTTTATTGTTTCTTGAAAATGCAGGGTATGGTTGGCTTGAATCATTCTCGCCCCGTAATCCGGCATAGTTTTGAAAATTGTCCCTTGGGGACGGAGGAAAATGGATCATTTTTGTCTTGCGGAGGGGTGGCACGGACCCGTCCGCCGCGAATCCCGACGCCATGGATTTGCTCCCTAGTCGCTCCATTTCAAGGCGCCTTAGGGGGAAGAGTGTCCCTTTTGGCTAGTCGTTTAAGAACGTCCCCGATGACTAAGAACGTCCCCGATGACTAAGAACGTCCCCAATGACTAAGTTGCAGGTGGTTGCGGTTGTGTTACACTAACGCTGCGTATATGACGCAATCATCTCGATACAGATCAATGATGTCCGTCGTTTTTGTACGGAGCTAGACTGTTTAGCCGCCCTGAAGGTATATGCAGGGAGCATGTGATCACAGGGCTTGAAAAGAAAGTTGAGCAAACACTGTGTCTGATCAACAGCAAGAAAATGAAATAACGACGGCGCAAACCGCTCCCGCTGCACCGGTTGCGTCGGACCAGGTCGTGAAGCCTGCGCCGGTGCAGGCCTCGGTTCCTGAGGCCTCCAAGGCCGCTTCGACGCCTGCGCCCGCATCGGCTGAGAAGGTCGCGCCTGCTGCTGGCGAGGGAGTTGCCCCTGCGGCCGAAGAGGATGCCGTGCCCGTAAAGCCCAAGCGCACACGCCGTGCGCCTAAGCCCGCCGCCGACGGCGAGGAGGCTGCCAAGCCCAAGCGTCGCACGACGCGCGCGACGCGAACCAGGGGCACCGTTACCGCCGATGCCTCGGCCCCCATTTCCGATGAGGTCGCGCAGGCCCGTGCGCTGGCGCAGATTAGCGAGGCTCAGGTTGTGCGCGCCCGTCGCCGTGCCGCCGAGCGCGAGGCCGCGGCACTGACCGAGCTTGCAGCGCCGGTCGTCTCCGAGGCGCCTGCGGCCACCGAGGCCCCTGACGCGGGGCAGCCGACCGAGAAGCCGGCTCCGCGCACGCGTCGTCGTGCGGCCAAGTCTCAGCAGGATGCTGAGCAGACGGCTCAAGAGTCCGATGAAGCTCCGACTCGTTCTGCAGTAGGGGAGGGTTCGCAGCCCTCTGAGTCTGCAACACCTGCCGAGGCCAACGAGGTTCCCGTTGTCGATCCCGCTCTTCGCCCGCACCGTCGCGGCCGCAAGCCCAAGGCCTTCGTCGAGGCCGAGAAGGCTGCCGCCGCCGCTGCAGCAGCCGCAGCTCAGGACGCCGCGATGACCGCTGCGCCCGCGCCCCTCGCCGATGCTCCTGCCCAGGGAGCCGCTGCCACCGAAGCCGGAGCACCCGCCGAGGGCGAGCCCGCCGATGTTCGCCCCGGTCGCAGCCGTCGCACGGCCGCTAAGCGCTCGTCCAAGGCCAAGGGTTCGAAAAAGGACGCGTTCGAGGATTCTGGCAACGAGGTCGCCGAGGCAACCGTCGACTCCGCTTCCGATGCCGAGAACGCCGGTCAGCCGGCAGCCGAGAAGCCCAAGCGTACGCTCAAGAAGTCTGCAAAGGCTAAGGCCGTCGAGCAGCAGGCCGATTCCGAGCCCAACGCCGATGCCGATACCAAGGCCGATAGCGAAGTCTCGGCCGACACCGACACGGCAACTCTGGCGGCCAAGGGCGCCACGACCGCCGAGACCGACGAGAACGCCCGCCCCAACCGCCGTCAGCACAAGCGCAACGACGAGCGCAACGAGCGCAAAGACGAGCGCAACAACGACCGCCGCAACCGTCAGCGCGACCGCAAGCAGCGTAATAAGGAGCGCAATGCCGCTCCGACCGAGCCTACGCTTTCGCGCGAGGAACTCGCGGCCATGAAGGTCGCCGAGCTGCGCGAAAAGGCCAAGGAGTTCGAGATCGAGACGACCGGCAAGAAGAAGGCCGAGCTCGTCGAGGAAATCTACACCACCGCTGCGAAGGCTGAGGGCTTCCGCGATATTAAGGGCATCCTGCAGATTCGCCCGGACAGCTCCGGTATCATCCACGCCCACGGCTACATGAAGTCCAGCGAAGACGCCTTCGTCCCCGCATATCTCATTCGCTCCGCACGCCTGCGTACGGGCGATGTCATTGAGGGCTCGCTGCGCCCCTCGCGCGGCGGCGACAAGCGCGCCGGCCTTGCCAAGATCACGACCGTTAACGGCATGGATCCTGAGCAGATCCGCAACCGCCCCAAGTTCGGCGACCTTACCCCGGTCTATCCCAACGAGCCTCTGCGTATGGAGCACGGCAAGGATTCCATCACCGGTCGTGCCATCGACATCGTGTCGCCGATCGGCAAGGGCCAGCGCGGCCTGATCGTGTCGCCGCCAAAAGCCGGCAAGACCACGATCCTCAAGAAGATCTGCCAGTCTATCTCGATCAACAATCCCGAGGTTCACCTCATCTGCCTGCTCGTCGACGAGCGTCCCGAAGAGGTCACTGACATGCAGCGCTCCATCAAGGGTGAGGTCGTGGCCTCGACCTTCGATATGCCCGCCGACAACCATACTCGCGTGGCGGAGCTCGTGATCGAGCGTGCCAAACGCATCGTGGAGCTGGGTGGCGACGTCGTGGTGGTACTCGACTCCATCACGCGCCTTGCACGCGCCTATAACCTGGCCGCTCCCGCCTCGGGCCGTATCCTGTCGGGCGGCGTCGATTCGGCGGCCCTGTATCCGCCCAAGCGTTTCTTGGGCGCTGCCCGCAACATCGAGAACGGCGGCTCGCTCACCATCCTCGCCTCCGCCCTCATCGATACCGGCTCCAAGATGGACGAGGTCATCTTTGAGGAGTTCAAGGGTACCGGCAACATGGAGCTCAAGCTCGACCGCGACCTGGCCGACCGTCGTATCTTCCCGGCCATCGATCCCGTTGCCTCGGGCACGCGCAACGAGGACCTGCTGGTCGACGAGCAGATGCGCCCGTTTGTCTTTGGCCTGCGCCGTATCCTCGCCGGCATGAACAACACCGAGCGCGCGGCCGCGTCGTTTATCAAGGGCCTCAAGGGCACCAATACCAACCAGGAGTTCCTGGTGCGCTCGGCAAAAAAGCATAGCGATTACGAGCAGACGTTCTAGGCCGTCCTCTGCACGCGACAACAACCATAGACATGCCAGAAGGGCCGGGGTTTAGATCCTGGCCCTTTTCGTATAGCCGCTCGCCAACGATTATTGACCTCACGACCGGCAAGCAGCGATTTTCCCGTTTCAATCCCGCTTCGCCGCTTGCAATCCCCAAGGGGGTTTCGCATAATAACTGTTAAGCTTCGCGACGGAAAACGCAGATGAAACGAACCATATACCGTTGCTTTGGGGCATAGCCCCGCTTCATCTTCTCTCGCGCAGCCAACTGAATGATGCGATTTGGGTGCTGGAAGATGGGGAGAGCTCATGGCTTCTTCTGATGCAACACAACGAGCAGTCCTTGCTGGACTTTCCTGCGGAATCGGCCTTGCCGCTCCCGTGGTGATGTATGCTGCCACGCTGCCGTTTTCGTCGGTCAACGAGACAGTTGTCGCGGGCGCGGTTCCCTTTGCCGTTGGTGCGGTGGCGGGTGTGGGCATCTACGCTGCCTCGCTGGGCATTTCCGAGTATCGTGCCGAGCACGATGGCCGCCTGTTTGAGCCCGATGCCGTGGGCGGCGCCGCTCAGTTTGGTCGGACCCACAACGAGTTCAAGACCGCCTCGATTCCCGCGCAGCAGCAGGGGCCGGCACCTCAGCCTGCGGTCCCGGCCGACCAGGCCAATGCCGCACAGCCTTCTTCCGCATTTCTCTCCGGCCTGACCGGTGCGTTCCAGCGCCGCCACGCCGACGATGGCGTTCCCACCATCGCGCGCGCGGCTAACGCCATGGATGAGGCCGAGGCGTGGTCTATGATTGACAGCATGCTCGATGACGATTCCCCGGTCAGCTGCGATCCCGCGCGTTCGCGCGATGTCTACCAGGTCGCAATCGACGAGCTCACCAACGGTGGAAAGACCGGTTCTTACAATCGCGATGACATTGCCGCTGCCGCACGCGCCGTCTCGGGCTCTCATGCCGCCCCTGCGGGCAGCACCGCAGCCTTCGTGGCGCTTGTGGCCAACGCCGCCAACAATGCCGCCTATAACGGCGCGTCGTCGGCTGCGTACACCTCTGCCGCGGCTGCCGCTTCGGCCGGCCAACAGAGCGCAGCTCAGCCGGGTCCTGTCGCCGACCCCTTTGCCGATGAGCCTCTGGCCGTCGACGAAGAGACCATCGCCGCTCGCCGTGCTGCCGAAAGCTCGCTTTGGGGTGCTTCGGCCCAAATGCAGGCCGCGGAGGCGGCACCGTACAACGCCAAGCTCGCCAGCATGCCTATCATTTCCGATGCCAAGGGTGTGGATCTCGCCGATCTTGACGAGCCCTCCGCCATCACCGCTTCTATCGATGTCCAGGATCGCGTGGATACCGACAGTCTCCCCGATGCCTCCCTTGAGGAAGATATCCCCATGGCCGATTATTCGGGCCACGAGGACATGTGGGCCGCCGCTGTGGCGATCATGGCCGAGGTCGCCGAGCCCGCCCCCGTGGCGGTGCCCACGACTGCAGCCTCACCTGCGTCGGTTGCTCCCGTCTATGTCGGCCGCCACAGCTCTGTACTTCCCGAGGATACCGCGCGTATCTCGCGCGAGGGTATCGAGCGCGCCGAGGCTATCGCTGCCGGCGTTATGGAAAACCGCCGCCATGAGCGTGTCAATCAGATTCTCGAGGAAGAGATCAACCGTCTGGAGTCTGCGGCCGTCAAGCGCACGGGCCGTGCCTATCTGAGCGTTATCGAGGGCGGCACCGCCAGCTTTACGCCGCTGCGCGCGGAGGCATAATTGCCGCATGGTTAAGGTCGATCGAAAATGGGCGCTTGCCGCCTGCGCCATGGTGCTCGTCATTTGGGGCAATTCGCTGGTTCCCGGTACGGGGTCTGGTTCGTTGAGCCTTTCGATCATGGAATCCATTCGCGGCTTTTTGCAGGCCCTGGGGCTTCCATACGAGTGGGTGACCAACTTCGTCGTGCGCAAGTGCGCTCATTTTACCGAGTACATGGTGCTTGGCATCTTGGCGACGCACGCCTTTGACCTCGAAGGCCGGCGCACGTTCGATGTTTTACTTCCCACGGCGGTGTTCTTACTGCTCGTCCCTTCTATCGACGAGGCGATCCAGCTTTTTGTGCCCGGTCGCGCCGGCATGATTACCGATGTGATGATCGACTGCTGCGGGGCGACGACAGGCGTCGTGCTTCGATATCTCTTACGGTCGCTGATATGTACCAAAAAGGCCGCCTAGGACGTTTTGCTTGGTCCTAGGCGGCCTTATGCGTTTGAGGGCTCCTGCGGGGCGTGACGGCGTTGTCCGGGCGTTTTGCGAGCTTGGCTACGCCGCACGTCGTTGCGGTGTCCTTTACTGGAGCGCCTGGGCACCCAGGGCCAGGCAGCCCATGATGCCCTGCTTGCCCTCAAGGCTATTGTTGACGATGTAGGTGTCGATATCGTTGACCTCGGGCGTGACGATGTAGCCGTTGAGCATCTCGGCACACTTTTTGCGTGCGAGCGGCACGATAGGGGTGTGG
This sequence comes from Coriobacteriaceae bacterium AF08-21, assembly GCA_027687465.1. Classification (GTDB taxonomy): domain Bacteria; phylum Actinomycetota; class Coriobacteriia; order Coriobacteriales; family Coriobacteriaceae; genus Collinsella. Next base: position 863 of record JAQCQR010000017.1, on the reverse strand, counting down.
TCGGCCACACCGCCGCCGATGATGATCTTCTGCGGCGCGTAGCACAGCGTGTAGGTCATGAGCGCCTGTGCCAGATAGCCTGCGAGCAGGTCCATGGCCTCCGGGTCATCGGCCATGTCTCCGGCGCTCTTGCCATCCCAGCGCTTTTTAACGCCGGGACCGGCGATGAGGCCCTCGAGGCAGTTATCGTGGAAGGGGCAGGCGCTATGCTCGCCGATGGTGTCGCGCGGGTCGCGCGTGACCAGGATGTGACCGGCCTCGGGGTGCATCATGCCGTGGACGAGCTGACCGCCCGAGAGCACACCGGCACCCACGCCGGTGCCGATCGTCAGGTACACCACGTCGGTGAGGCCCTGCGCGCAGCCAAAGGTGACCTCGCCCAAGCAGGCGACGTTGACGTCGGTGTCGTAGCCGCAGGGGACATTGAGCTCGTTCTGGATGGTGCCCAGCAGGTCAAAGTAGCGCCATGCGGTCTTGGGCGTCTCCAAGATCTTGCCGTATTGGGGTGAGGCGGGGTTGACCGCGGTGGGGCCAAAGGCGCCGATGCCCAGGGCGGCGATGCCCTTGTCTGCAAACCATGCGTTGACGGCCTCAACGGTCTCCTGCGGGGTCGTGGTCGCGATCTGCTCACGCTCCAGGACCGTACCGTCCGCATAGCCCGTGGCGCAGACCATCTTGGTGCCGCCGGCCTCGAGTGCTCCGATAAGCTGCTGCTCTGCCATAGTATTCCTCTCTCTGGGACGAGTTGCTCCGTGACTAAAGTATAGAGCTCTAAACCATTTAAGAAAGCGCTATAAAAAGAAGCCCTGCAACGCGGCGTGTGAACTGCGTCCCAAATCTTGGACGCCCTAAATAGCGACTAG
>JAQCQR010000016.1 GCA_027687465.1 Coriobacteriaceae bacterium AF08-21 | reverse complement strand
GTGAACTGCGCCCCGAAACTTGGACTGAATAAATAGCGACTACGCCGCAAGGGCCCGGTTCCGGAACTCCTCCGGCGTCAGGCCCTTCAATCTTACCTGCCTGCGCCGCGTGTTCCAATGGACTATGTACTCCTCCAGGTCGCGCTTGAAGTCCTCGAAGCTGCCCCACTCCCTGCCGCGGTAGAACTCGTCCTTCACGTGGCCGAAGAGCTGCTCGGTGGCGGCGTTGTCGATGCAGTTCCCCTTGCGCGACATGCTCTGGGTGACGCCCGCCCCCTCCAGCCTGGAGGCGTAGGACTCGTGCTGGTACTGCCAGCCCATGTCCGAGTGCATGGTCGGTGCCGCCCCGTCGGGCAGGGCCTCGAGGAGCCGGTCGAGCATCCTGTGCTGCTGGGCGAGGTCCGGCGAGGTCGATATGTCGCTCGCCACGATCTCCTTCGTGCAGAAGTCGAGCACCGGGGCCCAGTAGGCCTTGGCGCCGGCGACCTTGAACTCGGTGACGTCGGTGCCGAGCTTCTGCCACGGCCCCTCGGCGCCGAAGTCCCTCGCGATGACGTTCTCGAACGTGCTCCCCACGAGCCCCCTGTAGGAGCTGTACCGGCGGCGGGAGCCCCGGCGGCGTATCCCGCACCGGATGCCCATCTCGCGCATCATCTTGAGCACGGTCTTGTCGGCCACGACCGCGCCCAGCTCGGCGCGCAGGCACATGGCTATCTGCCGGTGCCCGCAGCCGTTGGCGGTGCGCGAGAATATCTCGGCCGCGGCGTCGCGCAGCTCGGGCCGGGTCGGCCTCCGCGGGTGCGCCAGCGCGTAGTAGTAGGTCGACCTCCTGAGCCCCGAGCACTCCAGCAGGTGGCGCAGGGAGTGCCCCTCCGCGCGCAGCGCCCTCACCGCCTCGGCCGCCGCCCTGGTCAGAGCCCGTCCCGCTCGACCAGGGCGCGCAATTTTTTTAGGTAGGCGACCTCAGCCTCGAGCCTGCGGCAGCGCTCCTCGAGCTCCTGCTCGCGGGTGCGGGCCCGGGGTTTCGACCTCGACCCCCTCGGCCTGCCCTTCGGGCGGGGCCGCAGCGCCTCGGCGCCGCCCTCGCGGTAGAGCCTGCACCAGCGCTCCAGCGGGGATTTCGACCTGATCCCGAACTCGGCCATGGCGTCGGCCTTCGCCATCCCGTCGTCGACCACGGCCGACGCCGCGGCGACCCTCTGCTCGAATGTGTAACTGGATTGTTTCCCGTCCATGGACAGCAGCGCCTCGCTTCCGAACGCCCGGTATACCCACTGCCATTCTCTCACGGTCTCGCGGGGGACGGACAGGGCCTCGGCCGCCGGCTTGCAGCCGACGCCGGCGTCGAAGAGCTCGACGGCCCGCCTCCTGGACTCCAGGTCGTGCTTCACCCTGAGGTCTATACTCATGGAAAACCTCCCATTTCCCGATGTCCAAGAAATAGGAGGCAGTTCACAGGCACCTTTGTGGTGGTTTCGCATCGTGGTACCATGGTTCATATCGTTGTTTAAACGACTAAGGGAGTAGACACCATGGAAGAGGCCTATCGTCAAGCGCGCAAGCGCGGCGAACAGGGACGCCGTCGCGCCATCAGCCAAAGCGAGCATCCATATCTTACGGACCTCGACAGCTTGGTCGCCCAGCTTCCCTGCGGGCAGCGCGAGAACATCGGCCTGCGGGACATTCCGCTCGAAATGGTCGTCGGCACGGTTACCAAAGGTCGCCAGTCCGCCTTTTCGTGTAACTTTATGCCGCTGCTCCCCTGGAATACCGAATTCGCCCGCAAATGGTCCAACCTCTACGATATCCAAATCTCCGAGGGCTACCGCGACCCCATCATCGTCACCGAGTTCATGCACCGCTTTTACGTCCAAGAGGGCAACAAGCGTGTCAGCGTCCTCAAATTCCTTGACGCTCCGACGGTTTCGGCCAAGGTGACGCGTCTGTACCCCGGTAAGTGGGATTCCGTCGAGAGCCGCCTGTACGGTGAGTTTTGCGCCTTTTGGTACGTATGCCCCCTGTACGAGATTGAGTTTTCGCGCGAGGGCAGCTACGAGATGCTTGCCAAAATGCTCGGCCAAGATCTTGTCGAAAAATGGCCTCAAAAGAAGGTCGACTACCTACGTCACACCTTCCTGCTCTTTAAGCGCGCCTATCTTCGCGCGGGCGGCGACCACTTGGACATTACGCCTGCCGATGCCATGCTCGTCTACCTCAACGTCTACAACCAGGACCGTCTGCTGGATACGCCGACGGATATCGTCGTCAACCGTCTGTGCAAGATTTGGCGCGAGCTTGTCATTGCCGGCAAAAGCGACGAGGACAAAGTCGATCTTGTCGAAGCGCCGCAGCCCAACGAGAAAGAGGGCGCACCGACAAAAGCTACCTCGGGCGTGCTCAACTTCTTTATGAGCAAGACCGTCTACTCCACTGCCAATCCCATGCGAATCGCCTTTATCCACGAGTTTCCCTGTGCCACGTCGAGCTGGGACAGCCTACACGACCAGGGCCGCCGGTATCTTGATGAGCACTTTGGCGGTATCGTGCGCACCGAGGCGTTCGAGGACTGCCACGATCCGGACGTGTTCTACGCCGCCGTGGAAACGGCTGTCAAACATGGAGACAACGTCATCTTCTCGACCTCGCACCGCCTGATGGAATACACACTCAGGGCAGCCGTTGAGTATCCCCAGGTGCGGTTCCTTAACTGCTCAATCGGCCTTCCCCACCAAAGCGTCCGCTCGTACTTTGGAAAGATGTACGAGGCCAAGTTCCTACTGGGCGCCCTTGCCGCCAGCATGGCCGACAACCACCGTATTGGCTACCATGCGTCGGTCTTCGCCTCGGGCGCGCTGAGCGAAATCAACGCCTTCGCTATCGGTGCCTCGCTGCTCGACCCTCGTGCGCAGATTATCCTCACTTGGGGAGATGTTCCCGCCGGCGGTCTTGCCGAAGCCATGTGTCGCGAGGGCGTGAGCGTCATGACCGGCGCCGATATGTCCAAGTCTCTCGAGGACCCCACCGCCTACGGGCTTCACCGTCTGGTAAACGGCAAGGAAGTTACCGGTATTGCTATGCCGGTATGGAACTGGGGCCGTTACTACGAACTCATCGTACGCAGCCTACTGCACGGCACATGGGACGAGACCGCCGATGACCAGCAGGTGCGCGCCGTCAACTACTGGTACGGTATGAGCTCCGGCGTCATCGATATTCGCTACGCTCCGGGCCTACCCTATCAGACGCGTAAACTTGTGCAGCTGCTTCGCAACGGCATTGTCGAGGGCTCCATCAACCCATTTGGCGGCGAGCTCCACAGCCAGGACGGCGTGGTTCAGATTGAGGGCTTCCCTCCCCTGCCGAGTACGCAGATTGTCGAGATGAACTGGCTGGCTGACAACGTTATAGGCTCGATTCCGCAGCTCGATAACGAGCCGGAGGTCCGTGCCCTATGAATATCCTAGCCATTGCCGATGTAGAGGAGCGCTGCCTGTGGGAATGTTTTCGCAAGGAGCGCTTTGAGGACGTTGACCTGATTCTATCCGCAGGCGACCTGGATCCGGACTATCTTGAGTTTTTGGTCACTGTCATCAACAAACCGCTTGTGTACGTTCGTGGCAACCACGACGACCGCTACGCGCGCCATGCACCGGGCGGGTGCATTTGTGTTGAGGACAGCGTATATGTGTACCGAGGTATTCGCATTGCGGGTCTGGGCGGTTCCATGCGCTACCGCGACGGCGCAAACATGTATACCGAGCGCGAGATGGCAAAACGCATGCGCAAGCTATCGCGAAAAATCGCACTGGTAGACGGATGCGATATTCTACTTACCCATGCACCCGTCGCAGGCATGGGCGACCTGGACGACCTGCCGCATCGAGGATTCGAGTGCTTTAATGCGGCTCTTGAGTCTTGGGGTCCCGACTATATGATTCACGGGCATGTGCACCAAAGCTACGGCCCCAACTTTCAACGCGAGCGCCAACACCCATGCGGAACGAAGATTGTCAACGCCTGCGGCTATACCAAGATCGAAATTGACGAGGCGCGCTACCCCACGCGCGGTTGGAAGGCCGCTTGGCTCAACTCGCAAACCATGCGCCGCGAGCTCAAACGCCACGAAGCAATCGAGTCTTCAACCGCCAGAACCCCCTGGTAACTGCCAACAACCACCACGAAGGGGATAGGCACCTTTATGGTGGTTTTGCTGACTCGTCCGACCTGTCCATCACGGTGCTTGTGTAATTAACGAGAACACTCATTGTTTTGTAAGGACGGCGCTCACGTGCCGTCTTTTTTTGTCAACTTATGCAGTCTCGACCGTGTTGTATGTAGAGGGACCTCGCGAGACGCCTTCCCTATATCCACCACGACCAATTGGAGGTGACACTATGCCTGCACGCCGTAACCGCAATAGCACGCTCCGATGCGATGCCGATCAGATCGAGCGGGAAGCAAAGCGCTTGGTCGACACGTATTCCGACCTCATCCTTCGATTGTGCTATTCGGCCCTTGGATCCGCTGACGACGCTCAAGACATCTGCCAGGACACGCTGATCAAGATTCTCCAACGCACTCAACCGTTCGACTCGCTCGAACACGAACGTGCTTGGGTGATCCGAGTCGCACTGAACGCATGTCGCGATATCGGCCGTACGCACGCGAATCACCCGGTTGTCGACCTCGATTCGCTCCCCGATTTCTGCGCACCCGTAACACATACCGAGCAAGAATTCGCGCAACGCGACTGCGCCATTCTTTCCGCTGTCACGGCCCTGCCTCAAGCACAGCGCATCGCCATCTTTTTGCACTACTACGCAGGCATGAGCATCAGGGAAATCGCAGACGCCGTTCACGCGACGCCAGCTGCAACCGCCCAGCACCTTAGCCGCGGACGTGCGTCACTTCGGCTTTCCTTGAAAGGAGACCACAATGACTACGAATTCGAATGACTATCGCCACGCCCTGGAGCACATTTCGTTTACCGATAATGCGAAGCAGCACATGGCAAACTCGATTGCTCAGTCCGTCGCCTCAAGCGATGCGGCGACCGCTCAAAGCAACTTTAATGGCACGCGACGCAAGCCGCGCATCGCCCGCCATCCCGTAAGAACAGTCGCTCGCATTGCCGCTGTAACGGCAGTCCTCGCTATCGTCATTGGAGGCGCTGGCACGGCTATGGCAACAGGCGTCCTGCCGCTTCCTTCTGACATGCTTTCCGACATCTTTGACGGACCTGCTTCTCAAACCGAGATCATCGACCGTATTGGCCGGCCCGTCGGTGCTAGCTGCTCCAACAACGGAGTCACCGTGACTGCCGACGCCATCATGGGCGACAAGGATATGGTTACCATCGCCTATACGCTTACGTTCGACGATCCCGCTGCCCTGAAAAAGCTTTCCGAGCCGGGCGAGAACGGAACTATCACCGGAAGTGTCGATGGAAACGTATACGTTGATGGCGAGCATGGCGGCCAAGGCCAATCATGGCTCATTGACAAGAACCCCAATGACTCCAGCATTCAATACTTTGCACAGTTCAGCGTTGAATCACCCGGCCTTATGGGCAGGACCGTCCGCACGCATATCAACTCTCTCGTTGTGCCACGTGCTGGCAAAGAGCTTCCCGAGTATAAGAAAATACTTACGGGCCCATGGGATCTTAAGTTCCAGCTGAATTACGAAGATACATCCGTTACGATTCCCGCGCCCAAATCGGTCAACTTTAACGGCACCAAGGCGACGATTCAAGAGGCCACCGTATCCTGCGTTGGCGTTTCAGTCCGCTACAACATAGATCGTTCCATCGAACACGACAACAACAGCGGCAAGATGTCTCAAAACATGGAGGAGTCTATGGATGCCGTTGGCAACATACCCCTCATCGTGACGTTCAAAGACGGTCATGTTGAGGACGCAACCAGCCACAGCGGCTATTTCGCAAATAAACTGGATAACGGCACCACTGATGTCCACAAGACCTGGCCGTTCTCGCAAGTTTGTGACACAGACAAGATTGCAAGCGTACAAATTGGCGATACGGTCATTCCCATGAATTCGTAACGCTACGCGGCTCGTATATGCACCCGGTTCCGCACTTCGCGTCTAAAGATGCGCTGTCATCGAGCAGCGTGAGCGCAAGGCCGCCCGTATGGTCGGCTGGGAACACCTCGTTGCGCTAAAAACCACCACGAAGGGGACCGGCACCTTTGTGGTGGTTTTGCTGACTCGTCCGACCTGTCCCAACGGTTTGTCTCAATCTGTAACAGGTAGGGCCCAAATAATCGGTTAGCTGTTACAGATCGAGACAGACCACGGATGCTCAGCCGAAAATCTCAATCTGTAACAGGTAGGAACGATTTTGCCCCTTAGATGTTACAGATTGAGATATTTGACAGCTTGAATCGGCATCGCCTACAGCGCGGCGACGACCTTGTCGCCCATCGTCGTGGTGCCGAGGATCTTATCTGCCGGGGTGTTGACATCGGCGATGTCACGGGTGCGCCAGCCCTCGTCGAGCACGCGCGCCACGGCGCTCTCGATCCACGCGGCTTGCTCGCCCATGTCGAGCGCGTAGGTCAGCAGCATCGCCACCGACAAGATTTGAGCCAGCGGATTGGCCACGCCGAGCCCCGCGATGTCAGGAGCGCTGCCAGCGCTCGGCCCAAACAGCGATACGCCATCATCCAGCGAGGCAGAGGCAAGCATACCGAGCGATCCGGTAATCTGAGCCGCCTCATCGGACAGGATGTCGCCGAACATGTTCTCCGTCACCACGACGTCAAAGTCTGCCGGTCGACTGATGAGCTGCATGGCGGCGTTGTCGACGAGCAGGTCCTCAAGCTCCACGTCGGAGTACTCCTCGTCTTGCACGCGATGCACGATCTCGCGCCACATGCGGCTCGTCTCCAGCACGTTGCGCTTATCAACGCTCGTCACCTTGCCGCGACGTTTGCGCGCCGCCTCAAATGCCTGGCGCGCAATGCGCTCAATCTCGTACTCGCGATACTCCATCACGTCGACCGCACGCTGACCGGCCGCACCCGCAGCGCCCGCGCAGGTCACGGATGCGGGCGCCAAAGTCCCACGGCATGTTGTAGCCTATCGAATCGGGGATGTTCACGACCGTGGCACCGGCCTTTACGGCCGCCTCGATAATGCGCACCAGAAACTCCTGATCGGAGCGGCCGGCATCCTCGGCATAAAACTCAACATCGTCAACGAACTTGCGAGCATGTTTGACGGCATGGATCGCTCACTCAATTGCCCTTTCCTCAGTCATATGGAGCTTGTCGCGCAGGTGACTGGTGCTCACACCCAGCCCTGTATGGATACGGGGCCTCTGGGCCGTTTTGAGCGCCTCTGCAGCCACTTCGATATCCCTGTCGACAGCGCGCGTCAGGCCGCATACCGTGCATCGGTCGCCCGCAATCTTGCCAATCTCCTGTACGGAGCGAAAGTCACCAGGACTCGAGATGGGAAGGCCCGCCTCGATAACGTCCACGTTCATGCGCACCAGCTGGCGGGCGATGAAGAGCTTTTCCTCGGTATTCATGCTGGCGCCCGGCGACTGCTCACCGTCGCACAGGGTGGCGTCAAAGATTGTGATTTTGCGGCTTATATGTTCCTCCTGATTGACCGTTTTATGACAGATGGCTTTCAGGAGAGAGAGAAGGCCTAGAGATAGAAAAATACCCGTGTCGCTCATCACGCCTGAAAGCGGCAGACGATAGCGCACCCGGGTACAACAAATCGTTATAGCGAGATTACAACCCTAGCGCGCTATCCAATCTAGTAGCGCTAGGCCTAGGAGCTGTTGCGTGTTCTTAAACATGTTGGGCTCCCTTCGGCCTCGGGTAGTACTACATCGCGCTAAAGTACAACACAAGTAAAACCACCACAAGGGTGCCTGTCCCCTTCGTGGTGGTTTCGTTGACTCAAAAGCAAGAGACCCGGTCCTGCACGAGGCAGAACCGGGTCTCTTTAGCAATGCTTGCTTTGCTCAGGCAGTAACTGTTAGTTACTCAGCCAGGAAGTCGCGCTGGATAGCGGGATCGACCTTGACGCCAGGGCCCATGGTGGAAGACACGGAGATGGACTTGACGTACTTGCCCTTAGCAGAAGAGGGCTTGACGCGCAGGATCTCGGTGTACAGGGCAGCGTAGTTCTCGACGAGCTGCTGCTCAGAGAAGGACTTCTTGCCCAGGGGCACGTGGCAGATGCCGTAGCGGTCGGCGCGGTACTCAACGCGGCCAGCCTTGAGCTCGGAGACCATCTTGGCGACGTCCATGGTCACGGTGCCGAGCTTGGGGTTCGGCATGAGGCCACGGGGACCAAGGATCTTACCGATGCGGCCAACCTTGGCCATCATGTTCGGCGTAGCGATAGCGGCGTCGAAGTTGATCTCGCCCTTCTGAATCTGGGCGACAAGCTCGTCGGAACCGATGATGTCGGCGCCGGCAGCCTCAGCCTCGCGGGCCTTCTCGCCCTCGGCGAAGACGGCAACACGAACGGTCTTGCCGGTGCCGTGGGGCAGGGAGATGGAACCACGGATGTTCTGGTCAGCCTTACGAGTATCGATGCCCAGACGGAAGTGGGCCTCGACGGTCTCGTCGAACTTGGCGGTGTCGAGCTCCTTAATGAGCTTGGCAGCCTGAAGGGGGGTGTAGAGCGTGGCGCGATCGATCTTCTCGGCAGCGGCGTTATAGCTCTTACCATGCTTAGCCATGTGCATTACCTCCTGTGGTTAAACGGGCGTGAGCCCTCCCACATCGTATCGTGTGCCCTATTGCACACATTTAACGGGCGCCCCGGTTGGAGCACCCGTCGTTACCAAAAGAAATCGCTACTCAGCGATGGTGACGCCCATGGAACGGGCGGTACCGGCGATAATCTTCTTGGCGGCGTCAATGTCGTTGGCATTGAGGTCCGGCATCTTGATCTCGGCGATCTTGGTGAGCTGCTCCTGGGAGAGCTGACCAACCTTGTCGGCCTGGGGCTTAGCGGAACCAGACTTGAGGTTCAGCTCCTTCTTGATGAGGTGAGCCGCCGGCGGGGTCTTGGTGATGAAGGAGAAGGACTTATCCTCGAAGACAGTGATCTCAACGGGGATGATGTCACCCTTCTTGTCCTGCGTCTCGGCGTTAAAGGCCTGGCAGAACTGCATGATGTTCACGCCAGCTGCGCCCAGGGCGGGGCCGACGGGAGGAGCGGGGTTAGCTGCACCAGCAGGAATCTGGAGCTTAATGACGTTGGCAACCTTCTTCTCAGCCATGGTCATTCCTTTCGAATCACGAGTGTGAAGTACTTGCTATATCGTAAGCACGCACGTGTTAGAAGCACTCCTGAGATGAGCAGTCACAGAAGAAGCACGCTCGCGCGAACGGACGAAAACTTAAGCGATGACAGCGACCTGGTTAAAGTCGAGCTCGACCGGCGTCTCACGGCCAAAGATCATCAGCGTGACCTTCAGCTTGCCTGCCTCGGTGTTAACCTCGGAGACCTTGCCATCAAAGTCGGTAAGCGGACCATCGGTGACGCGGACGGACGTGCCGACCTCAATATCAACCGAGGTGCGCTTGGGCGAATCGCCCTTACCGGGACGACGAGTCATCTTGTTGTACTCATCGCGGGAAAGCGGAGCGGGCTTGCCATTGCCGCCCAGGAAACCGGTGACACCGGGCGTGTTGCGAACACACGTCCACGCATCGTCATCCATCTCCATGCGAACCAGGACATAACCCGGGAAAATCTTGGAATCCTTGGTCTCGCGCTTGCCACCCTCTTTGATCTCGGTGACGCGCTCCATAGGAATCTCGATATCAAAGATACGATCCTGCATGCCCATGGTCTCGATGCGATGCTCGAGATCGGACTTAACACGGTTCTCGTATCCAGAGTAAGTGTGAACGACGTACCAACGCTTAGACATGGTTTAGCCCCTCAATCCAGAGAACAGAGCAAGAGCCTCGCCAAAGCCAGCATCGAGCAGAGCGATGACGACGCCGACGACGATCAGAGAAGCGCAAACGACGACCGAGTAGTTCACGAGCTCCTTCTTATCGGGCCACGTGACACGCTTCATCTCGGACTTCACCGAAGCGAAATACTTCTTGGTGCGGGCGAAGAAACCAGGCTTCTCGTTCTTCTTGGACTTCGCAGCCTTCTCGTTCTTCTTGGCAACGGCCTTCTTGGCCTCAACCTTGGAGTTGGCGGCAGCGTTGTTGGCAGGTGCCGGCTGCTGAGCCTTCTTCTTGTTCTTCTTGTTGGCCATTTGGGTTACCTCCGCGCAATGCGCTTATACATGAGTAAACCGTAAGCCCCCAATTGGAGGCTTACGGAATAATGACTGGCACGCCAGGAAGGACTCGAACCCTCAACACTCGGTTTTGGAGACCGATGCTCTACCAATTGAACTACTGGCGTATGTGACTAGAGACTAGCGAGTCTCTTTGTGCAGCGTATGGTGACGGCACCAGGGGCAATACTTCTTGATCTCCATACGATCAGGCATGTTCGACTTGTTCTTGGTGGTCGTATAGTTGCGGCGCTTGCACTCAGTGCACGCAAGAGTAACTAGAGTACGCATTTATCCTGAACCTTTCATTTCCGCCCCGTACGGGCACGAGTTGATACTTTATCAGCTCTACGTAAGTGCTGTCAATGAAAACCTCGAATCAATTGGTTCTCGCTGGATCCATTCATATTTGGAACACATCAATGAAGCCAGCGAGATCTAATCGATCCCTCACGCTCGGCTTAAGAGCGAGCGAAGCGCAATCGTCAGGGAACAAGCCCCGCGTAGAAAAGAACCCGGCACCCTATAAGTGCCGGGTTCTCTCTAAGTCAGCTAACTCAAAGAGCTAATTTACTCAATGATCGTGGAGACGATGCCCGAACCGACGGTGTGGCCACCCTCGCGGATAGCGAAGCGCAGGCCCTCCTCCATGGCGATCGGGTGAATGAGGTCGCCCTCGATGGTGATGTGGTCACCAGGCATAGCCATCTCGGTGCCCTCGGGGAGCTTGACCGTACCGGTAACGTCGGTGGTACGGAAGTAGAACTGAGGACGATAACCATCGAAGAACGGGGTGTGACGGCCGCCCTCCTCCTTGGTCAGAACGTAGATCTCGCCGGTGAACTTGGTGTGCGGGGTAACCGAACCGGGCTTGCAGAGAACCTGGCCGCGCTCGATGTCCTCGCGCTTGATGCCGCGGAGCAGCAGACCGACGTTGTCGCCAGCCTCGCAGAAGTCCATGGACTTACGGAACATCTCGATACCGGTAACGACGGTGTTCTGGGTATCCTTGATGCCGACGATCTCGACGGGCTCGTTGAGCTTGAGCTCACCGCGCTCGACACGGCCGGTAGCAACGGTACCACGGCCGGAGATGGTCATAACGTCCTCAACGGCCATCAGGAACGGGAGGTCGTTGTTACGAGCAGGCGTCGGGATGTACTCGTCGACAGCCTTCATGAGCTCGCGAATGGCGTCCATCCACTTGGCGTCGCCCTCGAGAGCGCCCAGAGCGGAACCACGGATGACGGGGATGTCGTCGCCGGGGAAATCGTACTCGGAGAGGAGCTCACGGGTCTCCATCTCGACGAGGTCGATGAGCTCGTCATCGTCGACCATGTCGCACTTGTTCAGGAAGACGACGATGTAGGGAACGCCGACCTGACGGGCGAGCAGGATGTGCTCGCGAGTCTGAGCCATGGGGCCGTCGGTAGCGGCGATGACCAGGATAGCGCCGTCCATCTGAGCAGCGCCGGAGATCATGTTCTTGACGTAGTCAGCGTGGCCCGGGCAGTCAACGTGAGCGTAGTGACGGGCAGCAGTCTCGTACTCAACGTGGGAGACGGAGATCGTAATGCCGCGCTCGCGCTCCTCGGGAGCCTTGTCGATGTTCTCGAACGCAGTGAAGTCAGCCTTGCAGCCCTCGGTCTCAGAGAGAACCTTGGTGATGGCGGCGGTCAGCGTGGTCTTGCCGTGGTCGACGTGACCAATGGTGCCGATGTTAACATGCGGCTTAGTGCGCTCAAACTTCTCTTTGGCCATAAAGCCCTCCTCTTAACAGGTCGTCCCCGGACGGGACTTTGCCTTTATACCATAGTGGCCTCTCAACATACTATTGAGAAGCCACCGTGTTACCTATGGTAGCGGTGACTGGATTCGAACCAGTGACGCCACGGGTATGAACCGTGTGCTCTAACCAACTGAGCTACACCGCCGGATGGAGCCTGCAACCAGACTTGAACTGGTGACCTCTTCGTTACCAACGAAGTGCTCTACCGACTGAGCTATACAGGCACTTGACGGGTGGGAGCTATAGGATTCGAACCTATGTAGGCAGAGCCAACGGGTTTACAGCCCGTCCCCATTAACCACTCGGGCAAACTCCCAATCGTTCAAGTATCCGCAGGTCCTTTGGTCTTTTGGACCGCCGCCCCCGCGAACGAAAAAGATAATACGATGCAACCTTGGGGGCTGTCAACGAAAACCTCTAGATACACGGTCCCGGGCGTATCTATATACCTTTGACCTGCGGTTTTGTTGAGTTTGGATATGAAGGACAGTGGATTTGGCTGCGCTGGTGACATTTCCCGAGGGAACACTTTGTCACGGTGGAGTACGTCTACGGCATCGACCTTCGATAACGACCCTCTTGCACTATTACATAGGTTGCGATCGGGTTTTTCCGGCACGAACGAGCGTGGATTTTCTCCCGTTTGAAATCGAGCGTGGATAATCTCCCTCTTTTAGCACGGCTTCGAATCCAAAGTGGCAGATTATCCACGCTCATTCACTAAGCGGGAGAACTAAAGAGCCGCAACTACTCGGGCCAGGCCAAAGTAGACCCATAGAGCGGCTCCCCCTTGGTGCAGGGGTAGCGACTCAAGTAACACGACGATAGCAAGTCGAAGAAATAAGTCATGGCGTATTTCGAATAAACGCCGAGTCGGTCAATTCCGTTTCCTGCATTACCAAGACGATATACACGGTCAAAAGACCTCGATTTGTCATCGTTGCTAAACGCAGTAACTAGAATCTTCCTGCCCGAACGGCACTCAAGATACTCACGCGCCTGTGACACAAATAGCCCGGAGACCGATACGAGAATTATCAATGACTGCGAAGCGTCTCCCATGTTTTTCAATTCCGCGACGTTAGCCCCAGCAACTATGCGAACTATCTTGCCCGCATAAAACATTTCCTGCTGAAATCGTACGAGATTGGCGCTCACATTATTGGTGCACCAGATTTCAACGTTTTTATGGCCATCAATTTCGTCGGCAAGGTGCTTAATAGCGATATCGGACACGCCGCTTTCGACCTCAGCGAACATCTCGATCATGCGAACGTCGAGCTCTGCCCTGTACTCCTCGTAGCCAAATTCCTCCTCTCGATGGCTTAAGTCGCTTGGAAAGACTGATTGAGTAAATGATTCTTTCAAATCGCTAAGAGACTGGTAGCCCAATCGATTGCAGAAACGACGAACAGCGGAACGGGTCACGAATGCATCGCGGGTTATTGCGGCAACAATGATTTCGCTCGAACGCCTAATGTGAGCGATGAGATATCGAGCGATGGCGGCATCGTTTGACCCAAACTCGCTGTTGATGATGGAGCTAATGCGATTGAGCACATCGAAGTCATTGATATTCACGTGATCCCTCTTTCCGCTCTCCTCGATATTATGGTTCATTTATTGAATCAAACAGCTTTGGTCGTTCTCCTATGATTCAAATCAGTTGACGTCATCTTAATCGTAATTCCGTCACACGTATCCACCGTGTTGAATGATGGAAAGGGGATTCATGGGCAACGTGAACAACATGCCGTTTCTCTGGGGTTCCGCCACGGCGTCTTATCAGTGCGAGGGTGCCTGGAACGAAGACGGCAAAGGCCTCGGCGAGTGGGATTTCTTTAACCACACAAGCAATAAGAACATCAACCATGTTGACGGTGATGTATCTTGCGACTTCTACCATCGCTATGAAGAAGATATCCGCATGATGAAAGAAGGCGGACAAAACACCTATCGCTTCTCTCTTTCATGGAGTCGAATCATCCCCACGGGTATCGGCGAAGTGAATGAAGAGGGTATCGATTTTTATAATCGAGTCATTGATTGCTGCCTCGAAAATGGCATAGAGCCCAACGTTACGCTGTTCCATTACGATCTGCCATTCACGCTTGCTTGCAAAGGCGGATGGCTGAACAACGACATGGCAGAGTGGTTCTGCAAATACGCCAAGATTTGCTTTGAGCGCTTTGGAGGCCGCGTCAAAATCTGGGCTACCGTTAACGAGCCGCATTTCTACAGCTACTGCGTAAACATGTTGGGCAACTATCCCCCCAATCGATCGCTCGACGTTCAGTCGTACATGCAGTTTCAATACAACCTGATGCGCGCAAGCGCACTCGCAGTCCGAGCATATCGTCAAATGGGCTACGACGGCATCATCGGCGCCGTCCACGATGGCGGCGTTGTCGAACTCGACCCGGCAACCGAGCACCCTGATGACGTATTTCGATACGCAGACTTTTTCGCCAATCGCATGATTCTGGCACCAGCGCTTCAGGGTCAACTGCCGCCAGAAATGGACGAAATCCTTGAAAAACTTGGCGTCTCGCTCTATCGATCCCCAAATGACGTAGAAGAATTCAGAGACGGTAAAGTCGATTTTATTGGACTCAACGTGTATTGCCGAGAGTATGTAACCGACTGGCACGGTGGAGAGCTTGCCGTTTCGGCGAACAATAAGGGCGGTTCGAGCAAAAAAGTCGAAGGAAAATGCATTGCGCCCTTGTTTGAAAGCGCCCGCGACAGCAATGTTCCCCGCAATAAATGGGGCCGCGAAATACTCCCAAGTTGCATGTATTCAACCATCATGGATGTCCACGAGCGCTATGACGCGCCCCGCATCTTTATTACGGAAAACGGACATGGCGCCTATGAGCAACCAGACGCAGACGGAATGATCCACGATGATGACCGCATCGAGCTTCTGGGCCAGTTCATCGAGCACATGATGAGGGCTAAGCGCGACGGCGCGCGCGTTGAGGGCTACTACCTCTGGTCGACGATGGATCTGTATAGCTGGATCAACGGCTACGAAAAACGATACGGACTTGTCCACATCGACTTCGAGAACAATCTGGAGCGCACCCCCAAAAAGAGCTGGTATTGGTACCGAGACCTTATCTCGAAGTATCGGGAGCAGGAAGGTTAGGAGAAAGAGATGAAATATCAGGCAATGTCCGAAACAGTCCTAAAGGCTGTTGGCGGCAAAGAGAACATTACATCGGTAACTCATTGTGCGACGCGCCTTCGCATCGACGCACGAGACACCTCGATCATCGATCTCCAGCTCGCCAAATCGGCCGATCAGGCGCTCGGGGCAGTAGTCAGCGGTGGCCAGCTTCAGGTGATCATCGGCCCCAACGTCACCGAGGCTTACAACGACTTCCTCGACTTCGCGGGAATCGAAGTCGGCGGTGGCACGGTTGCCGACGATGCCCAAACCGCCAAAGACCTTGCAGAAGGCATTAAAAGCGGTAACACCGCCATGGGCTTGATTGAGAAATTCGGGAACGTCTCTGCACAGGTATTCATGCCCATCGTCCCGGCGCTCATCGTTGGCGGACTCATTCTTTCGATTAAGAATCTCCTGGTCAATTATTGTGGATTGAGCACCGATAGCGGAACTGCCCAAGTTCTGCTGGCGATCTTCAGTGCCTCATTTAGCTTCCTGCCCGTTTACCTAGGCTACCAGCTCGCCGCCGTCATGAAGATGCAGCCTATCATGGGCGCGCTGCTGGGCGCAATCATGATTAGCTCGTCTATTAGCGGTGCTGAGGGTCTCGACTTTCTTGGCATCCCCATCCCGACGAATGACTACTCGAGCACGGTGGTGCCAATCGTACTGGGCGTTGTGTTCATGTACTTTGTTGATCGCGGTCTTCAGAAAATCATCCCGGACGTTACCAAACTGTTCTTGAAGCCGCTACTCACCATGTTCATCGTCGTGCCTGTTGAGCTGATTATCCTCGGCCCCGCCGGCAGCATGATGGGCTACGCGCTGAGTGATGCCGTCACGTGGCTCATGGATAACGTGGCATTTATCGCTACTCCAATCCTTGCAGCCCTTAACCCCTATTTTGTCATGCTCGGTCTTGATAAGGCCTACATCGCAATCGAAGTTACGAGCTTGGCGCAGCTCGGTTGGGCACCCATTATCTTTGGATTCATCTCGAACCTCTGCATTGGTGGCACGAGCCTCGCCCTGGCAACTGCCATGAAGGGAAACAAAGAGAAGAGGGGTATGGTCACCACGGTTGCCGTCACCGCACTCTGTGGCGTAACCGAGCCCGCGTTCTACGGTTGCCTCATCGAGCGTCCCCGCCTGCTTGTCGGCACGGCAATCGGCGCGCTCTGCGCTGGACTCCCTGCAGGCATCTTTGTTCTGAAAGAGTATGTTGCGGGAGCATGCCCCGGCCTTCTTTCGGCACTCATCTTTATCGCTCCCGATGGGTCCATGGGCAACTTCGTGCTGGCATGCGTTGTCGCCATCATCGCCATCGTCGTCTCCTTCATCGCTGCACGCGTGATCATCAAGAAGAACCCCAGCTATATTGAGTAGATGCCCGCTGTTTGCATTGGAGACATCCTCGGCAGACCATTAGCAAGAACCCAAGAAGGTCCTTAGGAGCTCGATTAATCCATTCGGATTCCTGAGGCACAAACGACCCCGATTCCACAATGGAATCGGGGTCGTCGTTTCTAAAGCCGTCGATAGACAATCGGTGTTTACCTTAACTCCCTATCCAAGTTAATTATCCACGCTCGTTCTCCGGTCGGGAGATTTTTTCTCTCGCGCGTCCAGAAATCCACGCTCGAGCAGGACATCCAGGTCCGTACCCGCCCTTGTCTCGATCTGTAACGGCAAGAGGCCTATTCCGCTTCTACATGTTACAGATCAAGATATTCCTAAAACACCCTAAGTTTCATCTCAATCTGTAACAGTTAGATGCCAAATATCGGTCTTGGTGTTACAGATTTAGACAAACTGGAGGACGAGACAAACCAAAAACGGGATGGGCGCTAACCCGATGGCGCACCACCTAAATAGAAACGGGCCCTGTCCCACAAGGAACAAAGCCCGAAACTCTCATGGAGCCAGTGACAGGAATCGAACCTGCAACCCACTGATTACAAATCAGTTGCGCTACCGTTGCGCCACACTGGCACACTTGGCGCTTTCGCGCGAAGCCTGTTTAGAATAAAGGAATTGCGGGCGAGGCGCAACAGGCCCTTTGACCGACCACATCTCAAAACTATTCGTCAGAACGAATAGTTTTTATTACAATGAAGAAGATAAAACTATTCGTTCTGGCGAAGGGTTTCGCGATGTTGACCACGAAGGAAGCTGCAGAGCTACTCGACATCACCCCGCGCAGGGTGCAAGAGCTCATAAAAAACGGAGCACTTGAGGCACGCAAGGCTTCTGGTGTATGGCTCATCGACAAAGACAGCGTCAACGCACGACTCCGCTCCGTGACCAAAGCGGGGGGACGCCCCCGCCGAGGCCATGGAAAAAGCGAGATTACGTTTACCCTCATGAACCGCACGCACGAAGTGGCCCAGCTGGTCTACAGCAGATCACGGAAAGACTTCACCCACATCGGCGCCGACGTCGATCGTGCCCACGCCCCTATTGGAGTACTTGGCCCCAATAGTCCCGTGTCGCTCGACTCCTTCCGCATCTGGTGGCGCGGCCGCGGTATCCCGCTCGCACGCATTGGGCTAGCCTCCCTGCTTGCAGAAGCCGCAGTCGATGTTCCCGATGAACTCGTACAGCGAAATCTTGGCCTCTCCTTATCCGACCAGTATTGGATTAGGCCCGAAGACTCCGGTCTCGCGTGGGAAGATATCAATTTCTTCAATAATGCTTTTGATGACGTCTCGCTAACCATTGCACCCTTCGCCCCGGAGGGTAAGGCAGCTGCCGCAAAGCCCGATAACACGTCGGACGGCAATCTTCAAAAGTACTGGACATGCGAGGGCGGGCGCCGAATTCTGCATAAGGCAGGAGCACACCTGAACCAGGAACCTTATAACGAGCTGGTGGCGACCGCGCTCCACCGTCGCATCCTAAACGCCTGCGATTATGTGCCTTACTCGCTCGAGGGCACGGGCACTTCCGCCCTGAGCATATGCGATGTCTTCTTAACTGATGAAGAAGAGTATGTCCCTGCGTTCTATGTAAACCAGTATGCAAATGCAGACGAGCGACTAACCGATTACGAACGGTATGTAGCAAACTGCGAGGAGCTCGGGGTAACAGGCGTCAAGGATGCCCTTGACCGCATGATCGTGTGCGACGACATCATCGCCAACTATGATCGCCATTGGCGTAACTTTGGCCTTGTGCGAAATGTCAACACGCTAGCCTGCAGACCCGCCCCCATCTTCGATTCGGGATCATCGCTCTGGTGCAACGTTTCTCTAGAGGAGCTTAAGGCAGGAGAGCACAGTTTTACCAGCGCGCAGTTTCATTCAAGCCCCGCGAAACAAATGCTGCTTGTTGAGGATATGAGCTGGTTTGACGACGACAAGCTCGAGGGTTTCGTTGACGAAGCAATTGAAATCCTATCCAAAAACGACGCTCTTACAGCGAGACTGCCTTATCTAAAAGAGGCGCTAACATGGCGCCTCGAAAGAATGATCGACATCGCTGAATGGAGTTAGCGAGACAGCATCGCCCGCCAACTCCCCTACCTCCCGCGCAGGGCCTTGAGCTTGGCCAGGGCATCGGGGCTCAGGCGACTGCCCAGAGTCATCTTGATCTGCGGAGCTTCCTCTGCCTCGTGAACGTCGTTATCGATCTGCTTGATCTCGTCCACCAGCATGCGGCTCGAAATACGCGTGACGCCCTTGCCCATGACGACGGCTTGAATTGTGCCGTCACTCGATACCACGGAGCACGCGCGGCCCTCCTCACGTGCCTCGATGCAGAGCTTCTGCACCACGGTATCGGCAGAGACGCCCGTCGGCGAAAACTCGATGCGCACGCCGCGGGCCGGCAGGTTGGGACGCTCGCTGGAGATATTGCCCGCACCGTCAAACACAATCACAGCCTCGTAGCGGCCCTGGGCAAACGCGGCGACATCGTTGATGAGGGCGGTGCGCGCCATATCGTGAACGTCGCTGGAATACGGATCGTCGGAATGGTCGTATACGAGCTTTTCGTAGCGCGGCGTGCAGTGGATCACGTTGTAACCGTCGACCACCAGCAGCTCGGGCTTGTTGGAGTGCACCGTCGAGACTGGGTCGGCGATAGCCTGTGCAAACGCATTGCCGCCCACGCCGTAGGTCGCGGCCGAGACAATCGGCTTGGCCGAGCCTTCGCCAAAGCGCTTGGCTTTGGACTTGGCACGGTTCTTTTTGGACATGCGCTACTCCTCCCCCATGAGCTCGCCGGCGTTGCGGCGCAGCCATTCAAAGCACAGCGCCGTGGTCGCCTGGGCAACATTGAGGCTCTCGGTCATGCCGCGCTGGGGAAGCTTGGTCAAAAAGTCGCATTTCTCGAGCACCAGGCGCGAGATGCCGTCGCCCTCGGACCCCATGACGAGCGCCACGCGACCCTCGAAGGGAGCATCCCAGCAACTGCCTTCGGCGTGCTCGGAGGCACCGCCCACCCAAAAGCCAGCGGCCTTGAGGTCATCGAGCGCACGGGCGATATTGGGAACCTGCGCGATGGGCAGGTGCATGACGGCACCGGCTGAGGTTTTGTAGCTGCCCACGGTCACGCCGGCGGCACGCTTGTTGGCGATGACGACGCCCGCGGCGCCCACGACCTCGGCGGAGCGCACGATGGCGCCAAAGTTGCCGTCGTCAGTCACATGGTCGAGCACCACGACAAGTGCCGGACCCTCGCCTGCGCGGTCGAGGATATCGGCGACATCGGCATAGGGGAAGTTGCCGACCTCGAGCGCGATGCCCTGGTGAGCGCCATGGCTCGACAGCACATCGAGCTGTGCACGCGGCACATACTTAATGCGGACGCCCGCGGCGTTGAGGTCATCGACCAGACGCGACAGGGCGGCATCGCGCTCCCCGCCCTCGGCAATGAGCGCGCACTTGATGGGAAAACCAGTGCGCAGCGCCTCGGCGGCAGCACGACGGCCTTCGATAAACTCGCCCTTGGGAGCCTGGACAGCGTCGCGGTTGCGATCGCGCTGCGGACGTGCGGCCTGGGTACGATCGCGCTGACCCTTGGGAGCGGCGGCGCGGTCATTACGGCGAATCGGACGCGAGCCAGAAGCAGCCTGCTTGCCGCCACGAGACGCGCGCTTGCGATTGTCGGCCATAAAGCGACCTCCTAAATACAACTATCAAACGAAACAAATAGACCGACCGCCCGAGGTGCGTCAGATTGCCTTGAAAGAGGAGGGCATAGACCTTGAGGTCATGCCCGACGATTGAAAGGCAAGGTGCCGTGGCTCGGGCGGTCGGTACGGGTTTTCCAAGTGCCCAAGATTACCGTGAAAGAGGAGCGACACGTACTTGAGTACGCGAGCGACGGTTTGAACGGCAAGGTCGGGTGCCTGGGAAACCCGCAGGGATTAGAGAGATTTGATACGGGTGCCGGCGGCGGTATCTTCGATCGTCAGCCCGAGGTCCTTGAGCTGGTCACGGATGGCATCGGCCAGATCCCAGTTCTTGGCGGCGCGGGCCTCGGCGCGAGCCTCGAGAATCTTGGCAGCAGCCTCGTCCACATCGTCACCCGTGTAGGCAACCAGACCGGCGGCAACGCCCAGCAGTCCCAGCGGCAGCTCGACCTTGGGCTCGGGAAGCTCGACGCCAAACGTATCGAGCAGCTCGGTCAGCGTATCGGCGGCAGCCAAGACTGCGGCCTTGTCGGCAGCATCGCCCGCCTGCTCCAGATACTGATTGCACTCGGTGACAAAGCCAAAGACGGCACCCATGGCACCGGCGGTGTTAAAGTCGTCGTCCATGCACTCCTTAAAGGCGGCGCGAGTCTCGGCGGCCTTGGCGACAAATGCCTCGGCGGCAGCCTTATCGGCGTCGGCCGTCGCGTGGCTTGCAGCCCAGCGCAGGTTCTCGACCGTACCGGCGATACGCGTGAGCGAGTTCTCGGCACCCTCCAGGCGCTCCCAAGAAAAGTCGAGCGGCGAGCGATAGCTCGTCTGCAGCATCAACAGGCGCAGGGCGGCAGCGGAGTGCTGCTCGAGGACCTCGGTCAGCGTAAAGAAGTTGCCGAGCGACTTGGACATCTTCTCGCCGTCAACCAGCAGCATGCCCGTGTGCATCCAGGTGTTGGAGAAGCCCTGGTGCCAGGCACAGGTGGCCTGGGCGCACTCGTTCTCGTGATGCGGGAAGGCAAGGTCGGAGCCACCGCCGTGGATGTCGATCGGGGTGCCCAGGTAGCGGTGCACCATGGCGGCGCACTCGGTGTGCCAGCCAGGACGGCCCTCGCCCCAGGGGCTCGGCCAGCTGGGCTCGCCGGGCTTGGCGGCCTTCCACAGGGCAAAGTCGAGCGGGTCGTTCTTGTCCTCGTTCTCCTCGATGCGCGCGCCAACCATAAGGTCGTCGATGTTGCGGCCCGAGACCTGGCCGTAGTTGGGATCGCTGCGCACGGCAAAGTACACATCGCCGTTATCGGCTGCGTAAGCGTGGCCCTGCTCGATAAGCGTCTTGATCATGGCGATCATGGGGCCGATCTCCTTGGTGGCGCGGGGACGCACATCCGGGTCGAGCACGTTGGCGGCGCGCATGACGCCGATGAACTTATCGGAGAACTCCGTCGCGACCTCGGCAGCCGTACGGCCCTGCTCGTTGGCGCGCTTGATGATCTTGTCGTCGACATCGGTGAGGTTCTGGGCGAACGTAACCTCGTAGCCGCTCGCGATGAGCCAGCGACGAATCACATCGAAGCTGATGAACGTGCGGGCGTTGCCGATGTGGATGTTGTCGTAGACCGTGGGGCCGCACACATACATGCGGACCTTGCCGGACTCGATGGGCTGGAACTCTTCCTTTTTATGGGTAGCGCTGTTGTAGATACGCATTCGTTACTCCTTAACGGTTTTCTGTAGCAGGCAGACGGCCCAGGCGCCGATCCCCTCGCCCTGGCCTTCCCAGCCGAGCTTTTCGGTCGTAGTGGCGGCGACGCCCACGTTTTCGACGTCAACGCCCAGAGCATGGGCAAGGTTGGCGCGCATGGCATCGCGGTGCGGGGTGATTTTGGGCTGCTGGCAGGCAATGGTGCAGTCGGCATCGACAAACTCAAAGCCCAGCTCGCGCACATAGTCCATCACACGGGCAAGCAGCACCATCGAGTCGGCGCCCTCATAGGCAGGATCGGTGTCGGGGAACAGTTTGCCGATGTCTCCCCCGCGGCAGGCGCCCAAAATAGCGTCGGCCAGCGCGTGCGCGAGCACATCGGCATCCGAGTGGCCCAGCAGACCGCGCTCGTAGGGAATGTCGACCCCGCCGATAATACATCGACGCCCCTCCACCAAACGGTGGACGTCGTAGCCGTGGCCAATGCGCAGGTTACTGAACATGGGGAAGGTCCTCTCCCTCGGCCATGCGACCGAGCAGAATCGCGGTTACGGGACGCAAGTCCTCGGGTACCGTCACCTTAAGGTTGTCGCGTGGGCTCTGGACGCAGCGGACACGCCCACCCATGCGCTCGACCAGCGACGAATCGTCCGTGCCGATAAAGCCCTCGGCAATCGCTGCGGCATGGGCGCGCTTCATGGCGTCGACACTAAAGATCTGCGGCGTCTGCGCGGCCCAGTACAGCTCGCGTGGCGGCGTCTCGACGATGTTGTCGCCATCGACAATCTTGAGTGTGTCGATGGCGGGCTGTCCGCACACGACACCATCGAGGGCACGGTCGCTCACGAGCACGTCGATAGCATGGTCGATGGCCTCAGTCGTAATGAGCGGACGAGCGCCATCGTGAATGGCGACGTATTCAAAGCCTGCCGGAACCGCATGCACGCCGGCACGGGTGGAATCCTGACGGGTATTGCCGGCATCGGCAAAGCTGATGGGCGTGTCATAGTCAAACGGGTCGATGGCCAGGCGGCGCATCTCGGCACGGCGCTCGACAGGACACACCACCACGATGTGGCCGACCTTGTCACTGCGATCGAACGCACGGATGGACCAGCTCATAAGCGGACGGCCCGCCACGTTAACGAGCTGCTTGCCGCCGGGATTTCCAAAGCGCTGGCCGCTGCCGCCGGCAACGACCACGGCGCATACGGGCGCCATTATGCGTTCCCCTGTTTGGTGCCCTTCATGCGGTACAGCGAGTCCGCAAGAATGGCAGGGTTGTTGACGCCAAAGTCGCCCAGGCGCTCCGGGTCCTCGCTGATGTCATCCATGAGCTCCTGCAGCGAGCCGTACTCGTCGACAATCTTCTCGGCCACGCCGTCGCGCACGACGGACACGCGCGAAAGCGTGCGCAGGCCCAACGGCGTCATGACGGAGTCCTCGTCCAGGTCGTCGTAGCCCAGAACCGCCGCCACATGCTGCGGGTCGGACAAGTCCTTAGGCGTCATGCGAGCGAGCTCAGCGCGAATCTTCTCGGCGTTTGCCTCGGAGGAATCGCTCGCGTAGTCGCGAATCATCAGGTCGTACTCGGTATCCATACTGGAGCCGGCGAGCTGCTCGAGCTGCATCTGCACGAGCTTGCCCTGGTTGCCCAGCTTGACGATGCAATCCTTAAGCTCGGTCTTTGCCTGCTGCATGATCTCGAAACTCGAGAAGATGCCAGTGATGTCGGCGAGCGTAACGTAGTCGTCGAGCTCGAGGGCCGTCAGGCGCAGCAGGGAGCGGTCGAGCGACTGACGGGTGGTCTGGAGCGTGGCGACGAGCTGGTTGACCGAGCTCATGATGGTGGTGACGGGCTGGATCTCGTAGCTCTTGCCGTGAACGTACACGTTAACGACGGCACGACGGGCCGAGACCGAGATCACGATGGCATCGGTGAGCACCGACATGCGAGCGGCGGTGCGGTGACGCATGCCCGTCTCGCTCGTGGCAAGTGAGGGATCGGGATTGAGGTGGAAGTTGGCGCGCAGGATCTGGGTGAGGTCGCCGTCGATGACGATGGCACCGTCCATCTTGGAGAGCTCGAACAGACGGTTCGAGGTGAACGAAATGTTGAGCGGGAAGCCGTCGTTACCGGCAGCGAGCACGTTTTCGGTGTCGCCGACGCAGATAAGGGCGCCCAGGTGACCGGCGATGATCATGTCGAGGGCGGTGCGGATCGGCTGACCAGGTGCCGTCAGGCGGATGGCCTGTTCCATACGCTTTTGCAGCTCGTTCTTATCCAAGGCATCGCTCCCATCGTATACGCTCCATAAACGCTAAATAGTTTCTCACGGTTTGTCCCCGCGGCGCTTGCGAAATACGATGCTTACAGAATGAGCGAACACAGCTGAGAGCCCAACCCAAATGGGCTGCTTATGTGGTAGCATCGGGATTCGCATAAATGAGGGAGTAGTCGCGTGACCGGATTCGCCTCCGGTGGCGCGGTAAGTCAACACACTGGCCGATGCGGCCTGGCTTGCCTTAATGAACGAGACTCGTGGCTGTGCGCGCAACGCGTACGCCACGGGTCTTTTTTGTTGCTCCCCTGCCAGAAGTACACGCGGGTTCGCCCGCAGAGAGGGAGCCAGACTATGGGACTCGCCGAGCTCGTGCTGCTCGCCGTTGGCCTTTCGATGGACGCCTTTGCCGTTTCCATCTGCAAGGGTCTCGGCATGAAAAAGATCAACCTTAAGGTCGCCGTAGTGCTCGGCCTGTTCTTTGGCGGCTTTCAGGCCGGCATGCCCGTAATCGGATGGGCGCTTGGCAGCCAGTTTATGGGCATCATCGGCCCCATCGACCACTGGATCGCCTTTATCCTGCTCGCCTTCATCGGCGGCAAAATGCTGTGGGAGGCCTTTACCGAGGACGAGGATGAAGGCGGCGGCAAGGATGCCGAAAAGATTGACCTGGGCGAGTACCTGATCCTCGCCATCGCCACCTCAATCGACGCCTTAGCCGTGGGCATCTCATTTGCCGCGCTCTCGGTTGACATCGTTCCCGCTGTATCGCTTATCGGCGTCGTAACGTTTATCTTCTCCGTCGCCGGCGTAGCGATCGGCCACACCTTTGGCGCGCGCTACGAAAAATCCGCCACCATCGTGGGTGGCGTCGTGCTCATCCTCATTGGGCTTAAGATTTTGCTTGAGCATCTGGGGATTCTCGCGATATAAAAAACGCCTCTCATAAGCTCAACGTCAACATAGAGGCCTCTGCAGAGTTTTGCATGAGGCCTTTTCGTGCAGACTTTTGCATGTCATACTGATATGCAAAAGTCTGCACGTTAGGAGATCGCCGTGGATACCCTTCCCATCACCACACCGCGCCAAGCTGGCATCTACGTGCGCCAGGCACGCGAGGCGCAGGGAATCACCCGTGCGACCCTCGCTAAAAAGGCCGGTGTTTCGGAGCGCCTGCTCGCATCGCTCGAGCTGGGCGACGCCACCGGCATTCGACTCGACAAGTTGCTGACGATTTTCAATGCTCTTGGACTGGCACTCGCCGCTCAAGGGGATATCGGCGAAGCGAAAAACGAGCGACCAGTCGACGCGCCGCATGCCAATCCGCTGCCTCGCAGCATCCCCAGGCGCCATCACACTCAACGTCCTCATCATCGCAACCGTCGTAGTACCCCCATTCCGGCTCTTGCAGATGCCCCCTTTACATCCGCACTCTACGACGAGGTCTTCGCCGATTTCGCCATGTCCAATCTCGGAGTCTCGATTGCCGCAAACGCATCTAACCAAACCAAGCCCGAAGGAAAATAGCCAATGGCCAGAACATCACTTCGGACCATTATTTGCGGCGTACCTGCGGGAACGCTCACGCAAGATGAGAACGGTCTTATCAGCTTTACCTACGATCATGACTATGACGGGCCAGCCCTATCGACCAACATACCCGTATCGAATCGCACATACGGACAACAGGTCATGAATCCGTACCTGTTTGGCCTTCTACCCGACAGCGAGGACCAACGAAAAGCGATTGCCACCGAATTCGACGTTAGGCCCAACAACCCCGTTGCGTTGCTCAGCCATATCGGACTCGACTGTCCGGGCGGAGTGCAGTTTTGTGCCGAAGAAGATGCCGACGCCGTCCTGCATCGCGCCGGCGAATACCGCCCTATAGACGACCACGAGATTGCTCTCCGTCTCAAGTCGATCAGAGATGACCGCGATGCATCGTGGATGGGTCTAGATGAAAGTTGGTCACTCGGAGGCAACCAGGGCAAATTCGCGCTCGCGTTCACAAACGGCCGCTGGTGCGAATGCATAGGCTCCTCGCCCACGACGCATATTTTCAAAAATGGCGTTATCGGATTTAAACTCGAGGCTCTCAATGAGTTTGTCTGCATGAAAAGCGCCCAGCGCGCCGGTATCGCAACGGCAAACGTCGAATATCGTGTGTTTGAGGACGAACCTGCCCTCATTGTTGAGCGCTATGACCGCGTGAAAGTCGAAGACGGAACGATCAGGCGCCTACATCAAGAAGACCTCTGTCAGGCACTTGGGGTGATGCCCGCCCAAAAGTACACGGCAGACGGCGGCCCGACCGCCCGCGATATTCAAGAGCTCCTCGTAAATACGAGCCACCATCAACTTAACCTGTATCTGTTTACGCAGATACTGTTCTTCAACGCCATTATCGGCGCACCGGATGCGCATGCGAAAAACTATTCCCTGCTCCTTGGAAACGACGGCGCAGCCATGATGGCTCGAATGTACGATGTCGCTTCGGGCTTGGCGTACGAGCGCATGCGTCGCCGGGCGCGCCTTGCCATGAGCGTTGGCGGCGAAAATCGTGTGGGGCGCATCGGTCCAGGCGCCATCCGCCGATACCACGGTATGGGCGACCCCGCACTGGAGGCGGCGCTCACCGATGCCGGGCTATCTGAGAAGTTTTGCTTTGCGACCATGATGGACCTCGCCTACGAGGTACCCATTTGCATGGAAGAGGTCATGGACGAATACGCCGACCTGCCCGGCATGGCGGACCTGCGCGAGCATATGCTCGGCCCCGTCCGCGAAAACTGCCAGCGCACCCTCGACCTCATCAAGGCGGATATAGGCTAGGTGTCCGTAATTTGCCATTTCCCAAAAGAAGAGAGGGGGCACCTGTCGCAAAAGACCGGGTGTCCCCTCTCGTAATGTCATTTGCAATCCGCTAGCACGTGGCTCGGACTGCTGCTAGCGCAATCTTTACGCAGCGAGGCGCTTGAGAACGTCGATGAGCAGCTCATAGAAGCGCTCGGCAGAAGCGAGCTCCATGCTCTCGTCCGGGGTGTGGACATCGGAGAGCGTCGGGCCCACGGCGATGGCGTCCAGGCCGTGCAGGGCCTCGGCAAACAGGCCGCACTCAAGGCCGGCGTGAATGGACTCGATGCGCAGCTCGGAGCCAAAGAGCTCGCGATAGCTCTCGACAAAGATGTCGCGGACCGGCGAATGCTCGGCATAGCTCCAGCCGGGATACTCGAACTCAAACTTGGCGTCGAAGCCCAAGACATCGGCCAGCGTCTGCAGGCGGTCCTTGAACTCGTTCTGCAGCGAAGTGATCGAGGAGCGCGGGGACAGCATGATCTTGACCTGGTCGTCAGAGGTGGCAACCACACCGATGTTGGAGGAAACCTCGACGGAGCCGTCGGTGGCGACGTTGCGGCGAATCACGCCGTTAGGGGCAAGACGCAGGGCGCGGATGAGGGCAAGCGCGGACTTCTGGTCCATGGCCTCGACCTCGGCGTCGTCGGCAATCTCGACGGTGCAGGTAAAGCCGGGGTCGAAGACCTCGAGCTCGGCAGTGACGTCGGCGATGATGCCCTTTGCGATCTGCGCCGCTGCCTCGGCGGCAGCGTGGTCGGCGTAGACCAGAACGGCCTTGCACTCACGGTTGATGGCGTTGTCCTTAGTGCCGCCGTTAAAGCTGACGACGGCGGGCTCGCCGGCTACCATCAAGCGGTCGATGATGCGGGCCATGATGAGGTTGCCGTTGCCGCGCTCCAGGTTGATGTCGGCGCCGGAGTGACCACCCAGCAGGCCAGAGATCTCGAGCGTAAGGGTGCTGCCGGTCTTGTGCTCGCGCACGATCGGGCAGGTGTAGGTAACGACGACGCCGCCGGCGCAGCTGACGGTGGCCACGCCCTCCTCCTCGGAATCGAGGTTGATCATGGTGCGGGCGCTGATCTGGGACTTGTCGAGCGTCTCGGCGCCGACCAGGCCGGTCTCCTCGTCGGTGGTGAACACGCACTCGAGGGCCGGATGAGCAATCGAATCGTCGTTGAGCACGGTAAGCATCAGAGCGACAGCAATGCCGTTGTCGGCGCCCAGGGTGGTGCCGTTAGCGGTGAGGACGCCGTCCTTGACGACCAGGTCGATACCGTCGGTCGTAAAGTCGTGCTCAACAGAGCCCAACTTGTCGCACACCATATCGATGTGGCCCTGCAGCATCACGGTCGGAGCATTCTCGGCGCCGGCAGAAGCGGGCTTGCGAATGATGACGTTGTAGACCTCGTCCTGGTACACATCGAGGCCGCGCTCCTTGGCAAACGCAACCAGGAAATCGCTGATGCCCTTCTCGTTGCCAGACCCACGGGGGATCGCGCTGACCTCCTCAAAGAAATGGAACAGCTGGGCGGGCTCGTAGCCGGTGATCTTGTAATCCATGGTGCCTCCTTGGCGCAACTGGTTAGACAGTAAGACATGCGTCTTGTATATTCCCAGACTTTGCGTGCATAAACCAGTCGAAAACGCCGAGCGCCCTTGCATCATCGGCTAACGGTGGGGAAACGCCACTTTATTAAGATAAAGCAGGCTAGACGGGCCGTGCCGAAGGGGCGTTGGACCCTTCAACCAACCTCAACGCCTGTTGAACATTAATGCATACACCATTGGTATGTTTAATAAGATTCTTGTCCTCCGTCACGACGTAATCGGCATCAATGCGATTGGCGACGCCCAGCATCAGGTCGTCCTCAAAGTCATTGTGGTGGTACTTGAACACAAAGGAGTCGAAGACCTCGTCTGCACCGACCGGGGCGATGAGGGCTAGCTCGCGCATCTGTCGAACGCATGCCCAAGCCGTTTCGTCTGCCGCCGCAATGGCGTTATCGCTCAGTGAGCCAGTCTTTCTTCGGCACTCCTGCTTGATTGCCGCCGAGACAAGATATGACACGTCTTTGACCGAAAGCGACGAGGCAAACAGGGCAATCCGCTCCGAGGCGTCGGCAATCTCGATCAGATGGACGACATTTGCCGTACGGTCAGACCTGCCAGAAAAATAATCCATCCATACGTTGGTATCGATTAACAGCTTGAGGACGCCTTCTGTGCTCATAGTTCCACCCACTCGGGATAGCGCTCCGCCATGGCCTCCTCATAGAGGTCGTCATAGTCTCCCGAGAACTCAGGGATGGGGATGCCGTATTTGAGGCACGAATCGCGAACGATATGGCTGCCTTGCGCGGCCCTTGACTCCATGCGCCGGGGCTCCACTCCGTCAGAAACCGGAGCCGCCGCGTCTCCCTTCGAGGGCATGCGTCCGTTAACGACCAGATACTCCCAAAGTGTCCGAACGGCTTGTGACGGCGTCATGCCAATATGAGTCAGGACGGCGTCTCCCGCCTCTTTGAGCTGGCGATCTATGCGCACGTTCATCTGAATAGATTTTTTATCGAGCAATTCGGCTTCCATGCCTCATCCTTCAGGTTGCTATACATCATCCTGGACTTAGTATAGCATCCATAAGAGCGCAGCAATGCCTTACCGGGAGGTGTAGTGGCTTACATTTTCCCGGTAAGCACCAACCTCGAACAGCTTTCCACCATGGCAGAAATTAAGACTCAAATGGGCTAACCTTCCGGCGTCTACAGCTCAATCACTTCGTCGCAAGCCTCAAGCAACTCGGGATCATGCGAAACAACAACCACTATATGATCCTCTTTCTTCTGTTGCAGAATATCAATGAACGCTGACCTACTCGCTCCGTCAAGCGCCGACGTCGGTTCATCGAATAACATGACGGGTGAGTCCTTAAGCAATACACGAATAATCGCAATCTTCTGCTTCTCACCACCCGATATATTATGGTTTTGCTCGTCCAGCACCCCATCAAGACCATTGGGAAGTGTTGAGACCAGTTTGGTCAGACCAAACTGGTCTACAAGTCGCCCGACTTCAAGAATTGGACAATTATCGCCCGCGAGTAGCGTCAGATTCTCTCTGAGTGTTCCGTTAACGATATCAGGTTCTTGCTCGGCAATACCAACGACATACGAGCGTAGATTTATAGAGTCAATCTGGCTCAAATCAACCTCGTCATAAGCAATAGTCCCAACGCAATCATCGGGATATAGACCAGCTATGCCATCGAGAAGCGTGCTTTTCCCGCTTCCGTTTGCGCCCGACACGCCGTATAAGACTCCTCGATTAAGCGAGATGAGCTCTGGATAATCTATGATTCGATCGGTATCAGGGCGACAAATCGACAGGCCCTTGCACACAAGTGAAACAGGAGAACCAATGCGGACAGAACCGTTCGCCTCTTCATCCATTGCCCAAAGGCGCTTAAGGCGTTGGGCGCTCACCTTGCTCGCCTGGTAGCTTTTGCCCCAAGAAAGCAAGTTCACCAGAGCAGAATTGGCGCTCGAATAATAGCTCAATGCCGTCAGTAGAAAACCAACCGGCATTTTACCTGCGACAATCTCACAGCCTCCAATCGCGAGCAAACAGAACTGCGCAAAGGAAAAAATCAACTGATTCGCAAGTTCGAACCGTGATCCGGCTTTTTGGTTAGCCAATATAGCTGGATAAAGACCATCGAAAGCCTTCTGCAGCCTCAAGGAATAGAAATCAAATAATGAATGGCGACGAAGAAAGGAGACGCTCTCCAGCTGGCTCTGGAGAGTCCCATAGAAAGCAGCGGTCTTTTCCTGAAACTCAAAGCCTCGATTGAACAGCAGCCCGCTAAACAATCGATAAACTACTGCCCCCGTAACGATGCAGGCTAGACAGGCAATCGCCATCGCAATGTTTATATTCATCAACATAATCAAGGAACAGATAATCGTTGCAACACCGCCAATGATATTTGACGCCGATGTTATTCCGAATATTATGAGGTCGTTTGAATCGTGATTGATTTGCTGATTATAATAGCCCGCATCAAATCCGATGAAAAACTTCCGGGGCAAACGCTTGACGTGTTCAAGTGTGTCAGCGTTAAGTTGATATCCCGCATGCGCTTGAAGGTCGACATAGATTAGGGAAGTCCAATAGGCCAACACCGACCCCACAATGGCGACCACGCCAATCGCGAAAATACATAAGACTAGCGTCCGCAAACTAATACCGAGGACATTTTTTGCCGCCAGCACATTTACAGTCAGTCCCAACAGATATGGTTCAGCAAGGCTGCACAGCTGAGACAAGACATCGAGAAGCAGATAGACATAAAGCCTTGGCTTATGGAGGAGATATATCTTCCAAAATCTAAACATCGTGATTTGCCTCATGCGAATACTGATAATTACAAGCCAACCGCATTCTCTGCCTGGCATTGAATTTAACGCTCGCGCATTTTCTCTGGCCCTCCATCGCGGCGTGGGGACATCCGCCCATACAAGCCGGAAACATTACACACTCGCCACATACTGGGTCGTTTGGTAAATACTCCATCCATTTCAAATAGTTCGAATTAGCTTTCACACCTTCTCGAACATTTCCAACGGCGCACTCGCCCTTGCCAACCTCATCCCAACATTTAAAAAGTCTACCAAGCGGATCGATGACAAACGAATTAAGGGAAACCGCACAGCAGACGCCTGGTTCATACGGCGTAAACGGAATAACGTTGAATCCGCGCTCGCTAGCTTTATCCATAAAGAACGTTTCAACTTGAGAGAATCCACGCTGAGAAAAACAATGAATGTCATTTGAGCAAGTATCGTTAACATTGTCGACCGCAGCAAGATAAATCGCGACTTTACCGCGAAGCCCTTTAGCGTCAAGCTCGTCAATCAACGCATCGACCTCTTTGCTATTGGACTCATCGACATTCACGCGAATGGTAATCTGAAGAACATCGGCACATGAGATTATATTGTCGATAATGGCATCATATGTCGGACGACCGTCGGCCGGGACCCTCCGCGAATCATGATCCCTCTTTGAGCCATCAATAGTGATTTGAACCGAACCGATCTGATAATCAGCAAGCTTCTGAGCAATTTCTCGCGTCAGGAGATATCCGTTCGTTACCATTCCGGCAGAATAAGTAGCGCCTGGCCTAATCGCCCCTCTCAGTTCTTTTGTCAGTCGCTCGATCATGTCCACACAGAGTAGGGGTTCGCCTCCATACCAGTCAACGTGAAGATCGTTGATCCCGGGATAGCCGGAACGCACGAATTCTGCGATATCCGTCATTGTCTCTTCTGACATAGTGGGGTGCGAGCAGCCCTTTTCATAGCAGTAGGGACACCTAAAATTGCATGCCAGCGTTGGAGCAATCGTCAGTCCTAAATAGTCATTTGCAAACCTTGCCGACAAGCTCTCAAGCATCAACATTCGCCGCTCGTCAACATCGTCATCTACCAACATGCCACCCAACTTAAGGGTCTCTTCGAAATCACCATCCAAGGCGGCGGCACCCTTGCGATATAAATTCAGCTCATTCGTGTGCGCAGCGTCAAGGTCGAGAACGCCACCAGATTGGGTATTGTAGATAGTGATACCGTTCACATCATTCTCTTCAATAACGTTAAATTCAGACTCTTGCATTTATATGCTCCGTTTTCTGATAGCACCCTTGATAGCCCAACAAAGTCCGAGGATGACAATGGGAACGACTGTTGCCAGCGCTACAAATAGCAACGTCCCCGGCACGATGAATTGAATTGGTCGCGGGGACGCAAGGGTCGCCAGCCATGTCAAGTGCAGTGGCATATTTGGATTCCCGTACCCCAAATAAAGCAGCAGGATGATGAACGATAGAACAAACGCGCCATTTCCAAAGAGTGAGATGGCCAGGACGAGCAGCAGGCATAACGTTGTGCAAATCAAGGCAGCAAGAGACAGTCGAAGAAGAAACTCTCCGATCATATCCATCGTCATTCCTATGCCACTCGCGCTTTGGACCGCACCAACGAGTATCGAAAAGAGAACAAAACCACCGACAAGCGTGACAATCGAGACAAGAGTCCTTGCAACCAACAACTGTACTGTTTTCATTCCCCTTGCATAGGAAACAAGCCATTGAGATCCCGTTATCGGAGTTCGAAACGCATAGCCGATGACGAGAACAGCAACAATAGGAAAGAACAGAGAATGGGCAAGCGGTGCCACAGCGGAAAGGTAGCGAGCTCCATCTTTAACGAGGTCTCCGGGAATTCCCACAAAACCATATTGTGGGTTTGGAAAGAAGCCCATAACACCGTCGCCAAGCCAATCGCTCGTTCCGTAGGCTCTCCATGGTTCATAAGACACAGAATAAAGCAATGCGAGCACGAAACCTGCCGCAATCAGCAGAAGAGGCGCTTTGCTCTTCATAACTCGATAGGCTTCAGCCTTAATCATATCTTCGCAGCGCATTTCTACCCCCTCCTCGCTTTGATTCCCATGACCCCGAGCTGCAACGAAACAACGGTGCAAATAACAGAGAAAAGAATGATCTGATTAATGGCTAGGCCTTGAAAGCACAGATTTCCAAGATGGCGTAAGTATGGTCCGACTGAGAGCCACCAGGGAATTTGCGTCGATGCGTGATTGGAAAAGACCACCAGCGTATATTCATCGGAGGCGAGCAGCGTCCCGACCAACACCAACATAATGCTAAGCGGTGCATTTCTAAGTAAATAGAAAACTGCCATCGACTGAGCTACTAATGCAGCCAAAATAGCATCAATCAAAAGCAACACGGGCAGGTATCTATCAAGAAACACCCGCCCATCCACATAGCAGCCAAGCGGAGATTTGAAGAGAGTGAATCCCGAAAACAGGTTGAACGCTGTTGAAGTTGCAATCGTCAGAACAAGCCACTTTGCGACAACGGCCTTTGCTACACCCGTCCCTTTTGCATACGTCACTTCAGAAGACCTGCTTTGATAATCCATGGCGCAGGAAATAACAATGCATCCGGCTAGAACGAAAAACCACTCGTAGGTCATGAATAGTGCCGTCCGAACCGCCGAACCAGCTGGGTCAGTCTTGTCGAGGATGTTTGCAAAGAAACCAATCTGTTTGCCGACTCCCCCTAAATCAGATGTTCCATAAGTCCCATACATATTTGGATTACAGACATCTTTAACAATCCAAATTCCCCAGATCAACAACACGAAAAAGGCTGGATTTCTGAGCAACCGACGGGCTTCGCATCTAATCAGTCGCAGAAGTTGCATTATCTGCCTCCCCGATCAAATCCAAAAACCGCTTTTCCAGACTTCGGTCTTTGTAGGAGTTTTCTTCCTTAACGAGAAGTCTGCCTCGATGGAGAAAAGCAAAAGATGTCGCAACTTTCTCCAATTCATCTAGGTTATGGCTTGAAATGAGCACCGTTTTATCCCGCCTGTCCTTCAACGACAGCAGAAGATCGCGCACCTCAATCACACCCACTGGATCGAGCCCGTTAATCGGTTCATCCATGATGAGTAGTCGCGGGTT
The DNA here is from genome assembly GCA_027687465.1 of Coriobacteriaceae bacterium AF08-21. Taxonomy (GTDB): domain Bacteria; phylum Actinomycetota; class Coriobacteriia; order Coriobacteriales; family Coriobacteriaceae; genus Collinsella. Next base: position 19,383 of record JAQCQR010000016.1, on the reverse strand, counting down.
ACCCAGAAGAGCCGTTCCAATGTCCAGGCGGCGCTTCATGCCGAGCGAGTATTGTTTTACCGATACATCTGCTGCATTTTCTAGACCAACGGCAGCAAGCACTCGATTGACTTCACTTTTCGGCAGTCCCCACTCGATACAGCGTGAGGTCAAGTTTTCTCGACCGGTTAAGTTCAAGAATGCCCCACAGCCGTCGGGGACGAATCCGATATTTCTGCGTGCTTTTGCCAGACTTGTTCTCCCAGACTCGCCGAAAAAACTGACTGAGCCTTTTGTTGCCTTTAGCAAGCCGAGGAGAATATCGATCAATGTACTCTTCCCCGCGCCGTTCTCTCCAACGAGAGCGCACACTTCACCCTCAGCTATATCAAATGAAACATCAGACAACGCCCAGTTTTTGCCGTAGCGCTTTGATAGATCCTTGATTGAAATCGCATTACCCATGTCTCATGAACCTCATTAAAAAGGCAGCGCGGTCGACGGATGGCAGTTATCGACCACGCTGCTTACCCTCTGCTGTCTTAACCAGCATTAACGTTCGCGTTGTAGAAATGAACATATACGCCAAAACAGCTACAGCGCGAACACGGGTGGTAATTGCGGCAGCCACCACCGCCACCCTGCACGTTGCTACACGGATCGATTACCCAGTTCGTAATTACCTCCTTTCGATTTATCGTCTGTTTTAATACTCCGTTATCGTATATCGATAACCTTATGATTTCAAGAACTATTTTCAAATAAATTAAGGCTCCTACCGATCGTTTGCGGTAGGGGCCTTGCATGCATACGTGTTTGTCTTCTTATTCTGTTTTGTTATTCCTTAGAAAGATCTACTACGTAAACCTCTGTGGGCAATATCTCGGAAGGGTCGGGATTGCGTCTTTGCAAAATCTTATTCCGCGCGCGCGCGATGGTAAGTTCCTCAAGTTCTATTTCACTCACGCGACGGATCAAATCTCCCGGCTGACAATCCAACTCAACACAGATATCGAGCAATGTCTTCAAGCGTATGGCCTTAATTTTTGCATTACGGATTTTAGAAATGTTAGCTGGCGTATGCCCAGTCGCTCTTATTAGATCGGCATTTGTTTTCCCGGTCTTGAGCAAAAGTGTCTCAATCTCAATAATGAGATAATCCATGGTCAATCACCTAGACCAAATCATCGGACTGGGACTGCAAAAGCGCCCCATAGCGCCAGAAGATCGACAAAGCGAAAGCAACCATCATTGCAATGATGGATCCCACATCCAAAGTGATGCCTGAGTCACCAATCTGAAGGAGAGCGGAATTCATACGACAGCTCAACATACAATTACCCATCATTATTTTTAAATCGCTGCCAATCTGTAGAGAGCCCATCACGGCATTGATTGCAAATAGGCAAGCAATAACGGTAATCATCCGTGCATGTCGAATAGTAAAAGGCGATTGACGACGGGCGACATCGAAGCTGATGCTTAACAATGTGAACTCCCCTGCAAGGAGCAAAACCGCCCATAGCGCCAAATTTGGGAGCGCGATGCTGCCGCCCTTACCAAGCTCAACGACCCCCTCGATTACCACTGCGCCGTTCAAAATACTTTGGCATGCAACAACAAATGCCGAACCAAAGACGGCGATGGTAGCGATGGCTATAAGTACCAGCACGGCACAAAGAACCATTCCGATTTTTCTCATGTTATCGAACGACATCTCAATTCTTTGAGCGCTATTCGCCATAGTAACTCCTTTTGCCATCCAGCAGAACATTTTCAATTATTTTATCGTTACCGGAAACTCTTCTCTACAAGAAAAGGGGCGCACCTCCATCGGAAACGCCCCCCATCATGCAAGGTTATATTCAATCCCTATAGCGCGCCAGAGCCGGCTTGCATCATGCCGCCGGGGCCCGAGGTCACGCCGCCGCTCACGGGCGCGGCGTTGCCGGTGTGTGGCGCTGCCGGGACGGTATCGCCACCGAGCGTGCCCGCCGGACGCGGTGCCGGGATCTCGCCCGTGCCGTGGCTAAAGACAAACTTGCCATCGGCCACGTCGCACAGGACGGTATCGCCCTCGCCCCACTCGCCGGCCAGAAGCTCCTCGGACAGCGGGTCCTCGATGAGCTTTTGGATGGCACGGCGCAGCGGACGCGCACCGTTGGTAAGGTCGGTGCCCTCGGCCACGATCTTGTCATAGGCCGCATCAGAGAGCTTGATGTTCATGCCGTTGGCAATCAAGCGCTGACGCAGGTCGTCCACCAGCAGGTGCGCGATCTTGGTCAGGTTCTCGCCCGAGAGCTTCTGGAACACCACAATATCGTCGATGCGGTTGAGCAGCTCGGGGCGGAACAGGCGCTTGAGCTCGCCCATCGCGCGGCCGCGGATCTCACTCGAGGTGAGGCCCTGCTCGCCGGTGGTGCCAAAGCCAACGCTTGCATCCTGCGCGATCTCGCGGGCGCCCACGTTGGATGTCATGATGATCACGGTGTTGCGGAAGTCGACCGTCTTGCCCTGGCTATCGGTCAGACGACCCTCCTCCAGCACCTGCAGCAAGATGTTAAAGATATCGGGGTGCGCCTTCTCGATCTCGTCGAACAGCACGACCGAGTACGGGTGGCGACGAACGGCCTTGGTGAGCTGGCCGCCCTCGTCGTGACCGACGTAGCCCGGAGGGCTACCGATGAGCTTGGAGACCTCGAACTCGCTACCGAACTCAGACATGTCGAAGCTGATGAGCGCATCCTTGCTGCCAAAGAGGTACTCGGCGAGCGTCTTGGCGAGCTCGGTCTTGCCCGTGCCGGTGGGGCCCAAGAAGATAAAGCTGCCGCCGGGGCGACGCGGATCCTTGAGCGGCGAGCGGCTGCGGCGCACGGCCTTGGCAACTGCCTCGACAGCCTCATCCTGACCGATGATGCGCGTCTTGAGCACGCTTTCGGCCTGCAGCAGGCGACGGCTCTCGCTCTCAGTAAGCGAGGACACCGGCACGCCCGAAGTCACGGACACGATGTCGGCAATCTGACTCACATCGATGGTGAGCGGGCTGGCGTCGAGCTCGGCGGTCCAGGCGGCCTTGGCCTCGGCGAGCTCAATCTCGGCGGCCTTCTGCTGCTCGGTGATCTCGGCGGCCTTGTTCATGTCGTCGCTCTCGGTGGCCTCCTGCGCGGCGGCCTTGAGCTCCTCGATGCGATGCTCGGCCTCGCGCACCGGCTCGGGCGCGCGATTCGCGGCGATGCGAGCGCGAGCACCGGCCTCGTCGATGAGGTCGATGGCCTTATCGGGCAGGAAGCGATCCTGGATGTAGCGGTTGGAAAGGTTCGCAGCGGCCTCGATGGCACCCTGCGTATAGCGCACATGGTGGTGCTCCTCGTAGCGCGGCTTGAGCGCGGTCAGGATCTTGATCGTGTCCTCGACGCTCGGCTCCTCGACATCGATGGTCTGGAAGCGACGCTCGAAGGCCGGGTCCTTGGTGAGGTACTTGCGGAATTCCTCGGCCGTGGTGGCGCCGATAATCTGGAAGGCACCGCGCGCGAGCACGGGCTTGAGCATGGAGCTCGCATCGATGGAGCCCTCGGCAGAACCGGCACCGATGATGGTGTGCATCTCGTCGATAAACAGGATGACGTCGTCGGCTTCGGTTGCCTCCTGGATCACGTTCTTGAGACGCTCCTCAAACTCGCCGCGATACTTGGCACCCGCCACGAGGCCCGGCAGGTCGAGCGTCCAGATATTTTGGTTCATGAGGTTCTCGGGCACGTTGCCGGCTGCAATCTGCTGAGCTAAGCCCTCGACGATGGCCGTCTTGCCCACGCCGGGGTCACCCAGAATGAGCGGGTTGTTCTTGGTGCGGCGCGAAAGGATCTCCATCATACGCTGGACTTCCTTTTCGCGACCAATTACAGGGTCGAGCTCGCCGTCGCGCGCCTTCTGCGTGAGGTTGGTCGCGAACTGCTTGAGCGTGTCGGTGCCACTCCCCTTTTGCTGAGAGGCATCCGAGCCGCTAAAGAACGGCAGGCCCGCACCGGGACGACCAGCACCGGCGCCGGCGAGCGGACGCTTCTTGTCCTGGTCCTTGGCAGTGAGCTTTTCGATGGCCTTTTTAATGGAAGCAGACGACACGCCCAGGCGCATGAGGATGTCCATGGCCATGCCGTTGCCCTCTTCGACGATGCCGATGAGCAGGTGCTCGGTCGACACGTAGGTCTGGTTGTTCTCACGCGCCACGCGGAATGAACGCTCCATCACGCTGATGACGAGCGGTGTAAAGGCGAGCTTGGCTGCCTCGGTCTCCTCGCTGGGCTCGGGAACGGTGGTCTGAACCTCTTTGAGCGTGTCCATGATGTCGTCGTAGGAGATATCGAGCGAGCGCAGTGCCTCGGCGGCGATGCCCTCGTCCTCCTTGGCAAGCGCGAGCAGCAGGTGCTCGGTGCCCACCTTATTCGAATGAAGATCGAGCGCCTCTTGCTTGGCCATGGACATGACCTTACGCGCACGATCGGTAAAACGGTCTAACATGCTAGTTCCTCTTAGACGAGCTAGTTTTTTTCAAACGCAAAGCGCCACTCGTGGCGGCGCTTTGGTCTCTTTACCCATATGGAGTATATGTTAACCGCTGGGGCCTTTTCCGCATGCAGCCATACGACAACGTCTACAAAAAAGGAATTGCCAGGTGCGTCTGCATCGGCCCAACGAGCGTGGATTTTCGGACACCCATTCCACGAACGTGGATAATCTCCCGTTTTGAGCCCGTAAACAGGTCAAAAACGGGAGATTATCCACGTTCATGTTTTGCGGATCAGTTTCATTTGCACCAATTAGCTGGTGTGGCGCCAGCGAGGGTCGGTGAGAGTTCTCGCCACACCCAGGCCAACGGGCAAAAACGCCACGATGAGCACTGCACGCACAAACCAGCCGAGCATATTGACCGTGTCGAAGGTGCACATGTAATACATCGAGCGATACAGATACAAGCCCGGCACCATAATGACAATCGATGGCACCGTGAGGGCGATACGTGGATAGGTGAGCTTGATTTCGGCTAAGCTCGCGAGCAGCCCCGATACCAGCGCGCCGATAAACGCCGCCGCCTCGGGAGGCATTCCCGCGCTGAGGCCCAGGAAGGGAAGCATCGTCGGCGCATCGACGAGCGTAAGACGCAAGGTATTGGACACGGCGCCGATCAGCCCTGCCGCCGCTGCCATCTTTACCGGGCTGTTGAACATGACCGAGAAGCCAAACACGCCGACAAAGCTCATCACCACGCGCAAGAGCGTAAGAGCAAGCGGCGAGAGGCCAAGCGGGGCAAAGTCGTCCGGCGCCAGGCCCACACACTCGGCAACCATCCAACCTACGAGCGTCGCCATCACAATAATCGACACAGCATACGAAAGACGTTCAATGCCGCTTCGCATATCGAGCTTAGCGATGTCGAGGCCTGCCGTAATGAGGGGAAAGCCGGGAATCACAAAGAGCATGGCGCCGATATAGCCTTCTTGGTGCGACATTGCCCCCGGTACGACCTGGCCAAGGCCGAGCAATGCCAGCAGATACGAAACGCAAGCGAGCGCAACGCCCGTCGTCAGCGCGCTAAACTGGCCAAGACCCTGCTTGAGAATATGGGAACGAGCAAAGTTGCCGACACCAGCGCCTACGAATGCGCAGGCCATCTCGATAGGGCCGCCGCCGAGCAAAAAAACGAAGGCGCCGCAAGCACAGGCTGCCGCAAGGCCCTGTTGCCAGGGAGAGTAATCGGGTTTTGAGCTCTCAACGGTCTTGAGCATCTCGTGGTATTCGTGCACGGTAAACCGGCGCCCATACGTCTCGATTTCCTTTAAGAAGCTCTCCATCATCCAAATGCGATGAGTATTGACTCCCGTTGTGGGCAGGCTGACAACCTCGTTAAAGCAGTGGCCATCTTCGATGCAGGTGCACTCAAACGACAGAAGACTCAGGTCGACGTGAATCGTGACGCCGAGCACAGCGGCAACACGATTCATGGTATCGCGCACGCGCCAGGCACCTGTTCCGCTTGCCAGCATAAGCATGCCGGTGCGGCAGATGATGGATGACTTATCGGTGAGCGGCGCATCGACGGCAAGCTCATCGCCTGCCGTCACGATCTGGTGCCAGTCAGTTTTCATATGGAGCGCGCCGGCACGAACGCCGTGGTGCATGGGGGCTCTCGAAAGCAGCGAGTCAAGGCGCGAAGGCTGTGGGGGCTCCGCTGATCCGACCTCAACCTCATCAGCCTCTTCATCGACCAGATCAAAGGAATCAAGCGGCGCTGGCTCGCGACGGTCGATCAGCTCCTCGTCCTCATCATCAAAGTAGTTGAACTGATCGAGCATGTCCTCTTCGATTGCACGCTCGCTCGCATCGTCCATACAGGCGCTCCCTTCCTACCGACTAACCCCCATCCTAGGCAGCAACGGCTAAAGGAAACATAAAAGAGACGGCTGTCATGCGAGCCATGTGCGCAATATCCGTTGGGTAGTCGTTTAAGAACGTCCCCAATGACTACATCGATGTTTTGGCAACGCCAGCGAGCGGGCCGCATTTGAGACAAGGTGACGTGAAACGAAAGGGCGCTGACCTCCTGGTCGCGCCCTTGAAGTTGAACGTCAGATTGTCCAAATGCGGCCCGCGCAGCGTCGAGCCGTTACGCGGTTCGTAGAACCGCGTAACTAGTTAGTACATCTTTGCGCCGGCGGGGATGGAGGCGTCGAGCTGGATCAGGTTGAGGCGCTCCTCGCCCTCCTCCTCGTGGACAGCGCTGATCAGCATGCCGCAGCTGGGAATACCCATCATCTTGCGCGGAGGCAGGTTGGTGATGGCGAGCAAGGTCTTGCCGACCAGGTCCTCGGGCTCGTAATAAGCGTGAATACCGGAGAGGATGGTGCGGTCGGTACCGGTACCGTCGTCGAGCGTAAAGTTCAGCAGCTTCTTGGACTTCTTGACGGCCTCGCATGCCTTGACCTTCACAGCGCGGAAATCGCTCTTGGAGAAGGTATCAAAGTCGACGAACTCCTCGAACAGCGGCTCAACGGCGATCTTGGAGTAATCGAGCGTGGGTTTAAGCGACTCAACGAACGGGCTCGCGGCGTTGCCGGCCTCGGCAGCCTTGGCGGCAGCGGCACCGGACCGGAAACCCTTCTCGGGCTTCATGTGCGGGAACAGCAGCACGTCGCGGATGGAAGCCTGGTTGGTGAGCAGCATGACCACGCGGTCGATACCGATGCCGATGCCGCCCGCGGGAGGCATACCGTACTCGAGGGCGCGCACGTAATCCTCGTCGTACTCCATGGCCTCGTCGTCGCCGCCAGCCTTCTCGGCCATCTGGGCAGCGAAACGCTCGGCCTGGTCGACCGGGTCGTTGAGCTCGGAGAACGCGTTGGCGTACTCGTGACCGGCGATAACCAGCTCAAAGCGGTGCGTCAGGCGCGGGTCGTCCTCAAAGCGCTTGGCAAGCGGGCTGACCTCGATGGGGTAATCGCACACGAACGTGGGGTTGACGATGGTGTCCTCGCCCAGCTCATCGTAGATCTCGGCGATGATCTTGCCAGCAGTCCACTCGGGCTTGATCTCCAGGCCCTTCTCGCGAGCGGCGGCAGCAAGCTCCTCGACCGGCGTATCGATGGTAACCTGCTTGCCGAGCACGTCGGAGACGATGTCGGTCATGGGACGGCTGGCCCACTCACCGGACAGGTCGATGGTCTGGCCCTGGTACTCGATGACCTCGGGGTTGCCGATGGCCTTGTTAGCCGCCTTAATGACACCCTGGGCGAGCGCCTTCATGCCCTCGAGGTCGGAGAAGGCACGATAGGCCTCCATCGTGGTGAACTCGGGGTTGTGGGTAAGGTCCATGCCCTCGTTACGGAAGATACGGCCGATCTCGAACACGCGCTCAAAACCGCCGACGATGCAGCGCTTGAGGTGCAGCTCGGTAGCAATGCGCAGGTAGCACTCCTGATCGAGCGCGTTGAAGTGCGTGATGAACGGCTTGGCAGTAGCGCCGCCCTGGATGGTCTGCAGGATGGGGGTCTCGACCTCCATGTAGCCGTCGGACTCCATAAAGCGACGGAAGGTGGAGAGAATCTGCGAACGCTTACGGAACGTCTCGCGAACGTCGTCGTTGGCGATCAGGTCAACATAGCGCTGGCGATAGCGGGTCTCCTTGTCGGAAAGACCGTGGAACTTCTCGGGCAGCGGACGAACGGCCTTGGCAAGCAGGGTCGCGCTCTTAGGGGCAACGGAAAGCTGACCGCGCTGGGTGCGCACAACCACGCCGGTCACGCCCAGGATGTCGCCCAGGTCGAGGGACTTGAGCGTATTCCAGGCAGCCTCGTCCATGTCGTTGATGCGGCAGAACAGCTGAATCTCGGCAGTCGCATCGCGCACGACGATGAACATGATCTTGCCCTGACCGCGCTTGGCGACCACACGGCCGGCGATCTTCACGACGTCCTCGGTGTCCTCGCCATCGGCAAGCTCGGCGTACTTAGCCTCGATATCGGCAACGTAGTCCTCAAGCTCAGAGTGCTCGGGATAGGGGTTCTGGCCCGCCTCGAACAGGGCGGCGCGCTTGGCCAGGCGGGTGGCGCGCTCGTCGTTGAGCGTCGATGCCTGATCTGCGGCGTTCTGGTTCTCTGCCATAAGTTAGCTCCTCAAACTAAAACGCTCCCCAGGATTCGGTCCCAGGGAGCGAAAACATACCTTTACGCGGGACCGTGGTCTAGCGTGCGATCTTGGCGATGGTGTAGACGCGAGTCTTGCCGGAAGGCGTAACGACCTCGACGGAATCGCCCTCGCCGAGACCGATGATGGCGTGACCGACCGGAGACTCGTTGGAGATCTTGTGCTCGAGCGAGTTGGTCTCGGTGGTACCGACAAGCGTGACCTCGATAAGCTCACCGTTGGGGTCGACCAGGGTAACGGTCGAGCCAATGGAGACGGTCAGGTCGCCCGTGCTGGCAGCGATCTGAGCGTTGGCGAGGATGGCCTGGATCTCGGCAATACGAGCGGCGTTCTGGGCCTGCTTGTCCTTAGCGGCGTCATACTCGGAGTTCTCCGAAAGGTCGCCGAACGCGCGGGCTTCCTTGATGTCCTCGACGATCTCCTTGGCGTAATCGCCCTCACGCCAAGCGAGCTCCTCGACGAGCTTCTGGCGGCCCTCAGCGGTCAGTACGATCTGGCTTGCGTCCATACGGATATCTCCCCAACTCTGATCAAACAATCAACTGTCAACAAAACGAAAAAGACCGGCTAGCCTGCGGGCAAGCCGGTCAGGTGCTCACCCCAAAGGGATGGGACTACTCTGCGTCCGCGTCGCTGTCCTCTGCCTGCTTCTTCTTGGCAGCAGCGAGCTTGGCCTCGAGCTCAGCGATCTCCTTGTCCTCCTCGGACTGCTCGACCACGACCTCCTCGGCCTGCTTGGTCTCGGCCTTATCGTCGCCCTCCATACCCTCGCGGATATTCTTGACGGTAGAGCCGAGGGACTTGCCGAGCTTCGGCAGGTTCTTGGGCCCGAAGATAATCAGGACAACGACGAGAATAATGATGAGCTCAGGAGCCCTCAGTCCAAACATGTAGACCTCCACAATACAGCGAGACAAGCTCGAATGAGTATACCGCGGGTATCGCGGTATCACAACAATAGCTAAAAAAAGGGACCGCAAGAAGCGGTCCCTCCTCATGCTCTGGTCGGGTTGACTGGATTTGAACCAGCGACCCCTGCGTCCCGAACGCAGTGCTCTACCAAACTGAGCCACAACCCGTTAGCTCGACTATAGTAACAAAGATTTCCGTCGTGTGCTAGAGAAATTTTTACTTCTTTGGCACTTCGATGCGAATCGTGTTGGAAATGAGCTCCGTCGCGCAGGACCACCAGTCGTTTTGCTGGGCAGCGTCGGCAAGCCTTTCGGCCGTGGCGGCGGTGTCGCAAATGGCAAACGAGCAGGCGCCCGATCCGCACACATCTACAGCAAAGGTGCCGTCCTGTTTACGCAGCCAATCGAGAACCGTTTGAATCTGCGGCTCCATCTGTGCGGAAATGACACCCAAGTTGTTATGGATGAGCGCATATGCCGTCTCGGCATCACCAGCACGCAAGGCGGAAGCTATCGCGCCGGGCTTGTCTGCGGGCACCGGGGCCTCGTCAAAACGTCGATAGGCTTCAATTGTCGAAACGCTCGCCTCGCGCGGCTTAACCAGCACGACGGGCGTCGCGGGCAGCGCGGGGTACTCAGTTGCCAACACGTCTCCCCCACCAACGTAGAACGCAGGACTCGCGTGCAAAAAGAACGGGACGTCAGCACCAATGCCCCGCGCAATGTCGTCGAGCGCTGGGTCGGTGCGATCAATGCCCCAGAGCTCCGCCAAGGCGACAATGGCCGCGGCCGCATCCGTCGAGGGGCCGCCCAAGCCGGCGCACAATGGAATGCGCTTCTCAATCGTCACGCAGATGTTTGCCTCGCGACCATAATGATCGGCCATAGCAACCGCAGCCCGATACGCCGTATTCTTTTGCATGGGAAAATCTGATGCCGGAACCGTCTGGACGGCCAGCGCCTGCGCCGGCGTGACCGTCACGGTATCGGAAAGACCGACGGCCGCCATCAGGGAATCGACCCTGTGGTAGCCGCGGTCATCGCGCTCGGTATGAACCCCCAGGTAGAGGTTAATCTTTGCCGGCGCGGAAAGAGTCAGGGACCGATCGGTCACCGTTAGTGCTCCTCGAGCTGATTGCCGAGCGGGGTAAAGATATGCTCGCCGCTCTCGGGGTCGAACAGCTCGACCTGACCGGTGAGGACATCGATATACTGGTAGGACTGACGCGACTTGCGGCCACGACGCTCGTCAACCTCGACAATGAAGACGGCCGGGTGGACGCTCTTGATGGTGCCCATGCGCTCGACGACGCGGGTACGGCCCATGTTGGCCTTAACCTTGACGCGATCGCCCACCATATCGGTCAGCTTCTCGTGGATGTCGTCGACGTGATTGACTTCCATCTCTTCCATGAACAGGGCCTCCAGAAGGTGCAATTCAAAAAGGGGATAATACCCCTAAGATAGACAAAACTCTAATACTATAGCACCCTGTTGTGGCCATACGCAAGCAGCTAAAAAACCCGGTCCCAAATTGACTACTTATAGACCATCGGTATCGAGGACGATGGTGAATGGGCCGTCGTTGACGAGATCGACTTTCATATCGGCGCCAAAGATGCCGTGCGCCACGTGTTCGACATCTTGGCGAACGAGCGTCAGGAAGTACTCGTAGAGCTCGTTGGCAACATCGGGGGCGCCTGCATCGGTAAACGACGGACGACGGCCGTGGCGGCAGTCGGCAAACAGCGTGAACTGCGACACCACGAGTACCTCGCCGTCGACATCGGCAAGTGCCAGGTTGGTCTTGCCGTTCTCGTCCTCGTTGATACGCAGCCCGCGGAGCTTGCCCCACAGCTTGTCGGCCTCGGCACGCGTATCGCCATGGCCCACGCCCAGCAGCACCAGGTAGCCGCGTCCAATGCGACCCACGCACTCGCCGTCGACCGTCACGCCGGCGTTGAGTACGCGCTGCACCACCGCACGCACGGCCTACTCCTCGCCCGTCAGTTTGGCGGACAGATGCTCGAGCGCGTGGAAACGATGGCTGATGGCGTTCTTCTCGTCCGCCGTCAGCTCGGCCATGGTCTTGCCCGGCGTGTCGACCGGCAGGAACAGCGGGTCATAGCCAAAGCCGTGATCGCCGCGGCCCTCGTGTGCGATAACGCCCTCGCAGGCGCCCTCGCCATAGGTGACCAGACCATCCGTGTCGATAAGCGCAACGACGCTCATAAAGCGCGCGGTGCGGTCCTCGTCCGCCACGCCTTCCAGGTTAACGAGAAGCTTGGCGTTGTTGGCGGCATCGTCTCCGTGCACGCCCGCATAGCGCGCGCTATACACGCCCGGCTCGCCGTCAAGCGCGTCGACGACCAAGCCCGAATCGTCGGCAATGGCCATGAGCCCCGTCTCTTCGACGGCAGCCTGCGCCTTGATGATGGCGTTCTCCAAAAACGTCGTGCCGTTTTCCTCGGGGTCCTCAAAATCGCCCAGCTGGCCGAGCGCCACAAAGCGAACCTCGGGCATGACCTTGCCCAAAATGGCCTCGATCTCGGTGAGCTTATGGGCGTTGCCCGTTGCCACGACAATGGTCGCCGCCGGGTCGAGGGTGTCGATGTCGATCTTCTCAAGTGCCATGAGTGGTCTCCTTGTCTCTATAGCAATGCCGCGCCGAGGGCGACGAGGGCCTCCGCCTCTCCCCTCTCAATCAACGGCAGTCTTATACTTCGACGTTTTCCCAGATAAAACCTGCCAAAATAAACCTGTCCCTTTTTGGCAGGTTAGACGAGGGCCTGGCGCTGGAGCTCGATGAGCTCGGCAATACCCTTGTCGCCCAAATCGAGCAGGGCATTGAGGCGCTTGCGGTCGAAGGGAGCCTGCTCGCCAGTGCCCTGGAGCTCAATCATCTCACCGGTATCGGTGGCGACAAGATTCATGTCGACCTCGGCGTGACTGTCCTCAGAATAATCCAGGTCGAGCAGGGTGTTGCCGTCGACAACTCCCATGGAAATCGCGGCGACCTGGCCCGTGAGCGGGATGCGCTCGATCTTGCCTGCCTCGACCCACATGGCGAGGGCGTCGTGCAGCGCCACCCAAGCGCCGGTAATGCTCGCTGTACGCGTGCCGCCATCGGCCTGAATCACATCGCAGTCGACGGTGACGGTGTACTCGCCGAGCGCCTTCATGTTGACGACGGTACGCAGGCTGCGGCCAATGAGGCGCTCGATTTCCATGGAGCGACCCTTGCGGTTGGCGTGCTCGCGCTTGCAGCGCTTGCCGGTCGATGCCGGCAGCATGGCATACTCCGCCGTTACCCAACCGGCCTTGGCGCCCTTGCGCCAGCCCGGCACGCCCTCCTCGATGGTGGCAGCGCACAGCACGCGCGTATCGCCAAACTCGGCCAGGCACGAACCGTGGGCGTGCTTCATGACGCCGCGAGTAAGCTTGATGGGGCGCAACTCATCGGCGGCGCGGCCGTTGGCGCGATTGACCTGCATATACTCCATAGAAAAATCCTTTCGGCAAAAGGTGGACGTGAGCCTTTGGTCGGTGCCCTTATATCTATTTCAGTTCGTCGATATCGATATGCTCAATGCTCTTGAGCGGCTGGCCAAAGATAAAGCTGCCCGCCACCGCAAACTCGGCAATGTTATCGGCCGTCGTTGCAAAACGATGCTGCGGCTCGGCGGCGTCGCCCGCCAGCTGCTCGCGGCGCGTGAGGATATCGGTCAGCTCGCGCGTGGTCTCCTCGGCGGAACTCACGACGCGCACCCCAGGCCCCAGCGCATGGCGGATAGGTCCCACCAACAGCGGAAAATGCGTACAGCCGAGCACCACGGTATCGATACCGTGGTCGCGCAGCGGCTCAACCGTGGCACCCACCAGCGCACGCACGGCAGGCGTATCGAAGATGTCCTCGTTCTCAAGCCACTGCTCCTGCAGATGCGCACCCGAGGCGAGCTCGTGCTCAACGACCTCGACAAAGCTCGAGGCAGGGCAGCCGTATACGTCAACACCGGCATCCAGGTCCTGAATGGCGCGCGTGTAAGCACCCGAGCGAATGGTGAGGTTGGTGGCGAGCACGCCCACCCGGCGCGTGCGGGTGCTGTTGATTGCCGCGCGTGCGCCCGGTGCGATCACACCGATGACGGGGACGTCGAGCACCTGCTGGGCCAAACGCAAGGCCGCAGCGGTCGCTGTATTGCAGGCGATGACCATGATCTTGACGTCGTGCTTCGACAGCCAACGGCCCGCCTGCAGTGCAAACGAACGCACCTCGTCCTCGGTGCGGGTGCCATACGGGCAGCGTTTGGTGTCGCCAAAGTAGTAGACGGACTCGTGCGGCAACGCCGTCGCAATCGCACGCGCAACCGTCAGACCGCCCAGGCCCGAGTCGAACACGCCAATGGGGCGCGTGTCCCCGGCCAGATTCTCGATATCGGACATTACCTCACCAGATTCTCTCTCGAAAAGATATGGCTCAGAACGATAGGACCGCGCTACGAACGAGCCGCGACCAGCAGCTCGGCCGTTGCCGCCCAGCCGTCGACAATCTTGCCGCGCGTGACGTAAGCGTTATCGCAAGCGTCCAGGAACTCGGGCGCGCCGGCGCTGGTCAGGCCGTTCTCGACCAAACAGAACGTGCCAACGTGGTCAGCCATGTAGAAGTCGGACTCGGAATCGCCGAGCGCGAGCGTCTCCTCGCGCTCGATCCCTAGGTGCTCGCAGAAACGCGCGATGGCAACGCCCTTGTTGAGGCCGCCGGGATTGATGTTAAACGCGCGGCCATCCTCGACGCGTTCGAGCTCGAGCGTCGTCGGCTTGGACAGATGTGTCAGGTGGCCGTTGCAGGCCCAGACCAAGCCGCAGCCGGCCTCGTCAAGAATGGCCTGGACCTCGTCGTCGGGCACATCGCCGCGCATGCCGACGGTGACCTCACGGTATTTGTAGCCGGTCGACATGTCGTTGTGGTACTCGATCTTGTGCGGCCAGTGAGCAAGGATCTTCTCGCACACGCCGGTCTGCTCGATCACCTGGTGCGGAGTAAGGCCGCAGGCGGGGTCGTAAGGCATGTCGCCGGTCAGATACTCCCAATCGTTGGCTTTGAGGTCGTACATGACCAGGCCGCCCATCTCACCAATGTAGGAGTTGAGGCCGAGCACGCGCGCGTCCTCGTGGATCATGGTACGGTTGCGGCCCGAGGTGGGAACCACCTGAATACCAACGCGGGCAAGTGCCACGACAGCCTCGACGAGCTTGGTCGAGGGATTGCCGTCGTTGTCGCGCAGCACGCACGAGCCGGGCGCGAGCATGGTGGCGTCCAGGTCGGTAAAGACGTACTTAACCTTGGCAAGACGCTCGCGCATCTCGCCCGAAAGCTCAGCGACGGTCGGCAGGGTATTGTGGGACATGGTTACTCCGTTTACGTAGAAGGGTTTGGACTTGGACGGCATGTTTTGATTGAGGGAACACGCTTATGGCGACAGCGCACTCAGGGCGCCGCCGCCATCATGGTTCATTAGTCAAACTGGGTAACATCGATCAGGCGATTGGCCAGCGAAAGGTCGCTCTCGATGGGCACGAACTCGTCGCCCACGTGCATGAGCTCCTCGTCACCCTTTGCCAGCAGCAAGACAATGGTGGGAGCATCGGGGTTGACGTACTCCTCGCGCGCCGCCTTGAACGCCGCATGCACAGCGGCTTCGCGGTCGAGGATGATCTTGTTCGGCGTATCGTCGGGAACATGCTCGGCAAGCTCGCGACAGACCTTCATCGGGTCCTCGTGAGCCGGGTCCTCGTTGGCAAAGATCATCAGGTCGGAATATGGTGCGGCCTCGCGCGGAAGCTGCTCGCGGCGCTCCTGCGCCTTGCCGCCGGCAGCGCCAAACACTGCAATGACTGGACTAGCGGGAAACGCGCGCTTGACCGACGAGAAAAGCGAGCGGAACGAAAGTTGGTTGTGAGCGTAGTCAACAACGCAAACCACGCGTCCATCCTTCGACTCCACGACCTCCATGCGGCCCGGCACACGCAGCTTGGAGAGGCCCTTCTTGATGGCATCGATTCCGATGCCAATCTCGCGCGCGGCGGCGATAGCGACCAGCGCGTTCTCCACGTTAAAGTCTCCCGCAATACCCAGCAGGACCTTCTCCCCCGCCTCGGGCTCGTCGGCGCTCATGCCATGCAGGTTAAACTCGATGTTAAAGCCGACCATGCGGACATCGCTTGCCCACAGGCTCGCCTCGGGATGCTCGACGCCAACGGTCACCAAGCGCTCGGCCGTCGACGCGGCCTCCAGCACGCGTTCGACTTCATCGGTGCCCAGATTCACTACGGCGGTCTTAGCCTGATCAAAGATCCTGAGCTTGCTCTCAAAATAATCCTCGAAGGTCGGGTGCTCGATCGGTGAGATGTGGTCACGCCCGATGTTGAGGAAACACGCCACGTCAAACGGCAGGTTCTCGACGCGCTGGTACTTAAGCGCCTGGCTTGAGACCTCCATGACCATGGACTGGCGACCAGACGCGCGACAGTTGGCGATATGGCGCCAGACCTCGGGGGCCTCGGGCGTGGTGTTGGTGCTCTCGTAGCACTCGATACCATCGTCGGTGTTCACCGAGCCGATCATGCCGCAGGACTCGCCCGCCGCCTTGATGATGGACTGGAGCATAAAAGCGGCCGTGGTCTTTCCCTTGGTACCGGTGATGCCCACGATCTTAACGTCGTGGTCGGGACGGTCGTAGACCTCGGGCGGCAACAGCGCCATCGCCGTGCGTACGCTATCAACAACCAGCATCGCAGCACCGTTCTCTTTCGCCAGCGGCTCCAGAGACTCGACCAGCGACTCCTCGCACACAAATGCGACGGCGCCCGAATCGAGCGCCATGCTCAAAAACGCGGGCTTAAAGGCAGCGCCCTTGCAAAAGAACACGTCACCTGCCGAAACCGCGCGCGAATCAAACGAGCAGCCGGTCACGGCACGCCCGTCAACCTGCTCCGATGCGCGCAGCTCGCCGCACACATCGAGAAGCTTGGCAAGCGTATCGACCGTGGTCACGGTCGCGGAATCCGAATGGTGCATCTTTCGCCTTTCTCAGCCATTTGGCAGGGACGGTTTTCATAGTAACTGAAACATGCTCGCGCAAAAACGGCTCCCGGAGGAGCCGTTACGCGCAGGCGTTCGTAAGCCGAGGCTAGGCAGCCTGAACAGAAGGCTGGCCCTCGTCGATAAAGAAGCGCTTGTACCACACCAAGAACACGAGCGGCGTATAGATCTTGCGCTGGAAATCACCCTTGCCCGCAAAGTGTAAGTCGAGCAGATGCATGAGCTCGTCGGTGTCGAAAAACTCGCTTGCCCACGGCGCGGTGAAGTACTCCTTGACGTAGTCGTACCACTTTTGCTCGCGCAGCCAGTAGACGATCGGCACCGGGAAGCCCACCTTGGGACGGGTAGCCCACTCATCGGGCAGCGACTTGTTGGCGGCGTGGCGGAGCACCTGTTTGTTACCGTTCTCGTTGATGCGATAGCGATCGGGAATGTGCTCAGCGAACTCCATGACCTTGCGATCCAGGAAGGGCACGCGCAGCTCCAGCGAGTGCGCCATGCACATCTTGTCGGCCTTGAGCAGAATGTCGCCCGGGAGCCACATGTTCATGTCCAGGTACTGCTTCTTGACCAGCTCGGGCTGGCCCTTCACGCGTGCGTAGATGGGTGCAGCGAGCTCAAAGGCGCCGTCGCCGGTGTTGTACTCGGGCTTGAGTACGCCGTCGACCTCGCGCTCAGGCCATACCAAGGCCTGGCCCAGGAACGACTTCTCGGGAATCTCGGCACCCTTGACCAAGAAGTTGTGGCCCTTGAAGTACGGCATATGCAGCGCCAGGTTACCGAGCGCGCGGCGAATGGGCAACGGCACCATCTTTTTGTACTTGCGCACCGGAACCGTGTCCTCGTAGTAGGCGTAGCCGCCAAAGAGCTCGTCGGCGCCTTCGCCCGAAAGCACGACGGTAACATCCTTGCGCGCCATCTCGGCCAAGAACCACAGCGGCACAGACGACAGGTTGGACTGCGGCTCGTCCATGTGATACTGAATGTCCTCGAGTGCGCCAAAGAACTCGTCGGCGGTAATCATCTTGCGGACATTCTCGACGCCGAGCTTGTCGGATAGCTCCTTGGCGTAGTTAGTCTCGTTGAAATTCTTGTAGTCAAAGCCCACCGAGAAGGTCTTGTCGGGCATGAGACAAGCGGCAATATAGCTGGAGTCGACGCCGCCGGAGAGGAAGGAAGCGACCTTAACATCAGCGATGCGATGGGCCTCGACGCTCTCGTGCACGACCTCGTCCAGCTCGTCGACGTACTCCTCGAACGGCTTCTCGACGGCAGAGTAATCGCAATCCCAATAGCGCTCGATGTTCATCTTGCCGGTCGGGATGTCTACGGTAAAGTAATGCGCCGGCGGCAGCTTGTAGACACCCTCAAAGAAGGTCTCCTCGGTTGCCGAATACTGCAGCGTCATGTACGGACGCAGGGCCTTTTTGTTGACCGCCTTGTGGAAGTGCGGGTAGTCCAGGAAGCTCTTGATTTCGGAGCCAAAGAGCACACCCGGCGCACCGTCGCCCGCATCGGCCATGGGATAGTAGTAGAGCGGCTTGATGCCAAAGATATCGCGGGCGCCAAAGAGCTTGTTCTTCTTCTTGTCCCAGATGACGAAGGCGTACATGCCGCGCAGGCGATCGAGTACGGCCTCGCCCCACTCCTCGTAGCCGTGCAGGAGGCTCTCGGTGTCGGCTCCACAGTGGAACTTATAGCCCTTGGCCTCGAGCTCGGAGCGAAGCTCCTGGAAGTTGTAGATCTCGCCGTTGAAGACGATAACGACGCTGCCGTCCTCATTGGCCATGGGCTGAGCGCCGGCCTCGGTCAGGTCGAGGATCGACAGGCGGCGGAAGCCCAGGGCAACGCGGCCGTCGATAAACTGGCCGCCCATGTCGGGACCACGATGGACGATGCGGTCCATCATCTTGGTGAGCACCTCGGATTGGTTATCCGTCCCACCGACAAAACCGACAAAACCGCACATATACTATCCCCTCTGCTGTTGCTGGGTATCAAATCGAATCAGTAGCTTTTGAGTATACCCGAGGGTGTAAAGAGGGACGGAATGTTCAGGCAATCTCAACTGAATCAGCTCCGCGCCGACACGCGCCGGTTACCTTTAATGGATATGAGGTGAATGGGGCGATTGTTTTGCTATACTCTCTCCGCACGGGCGATTGGCGCAACGGTTAGCGCAGGTGCTTTACACGCACAAGGCTGGGGGTTCGAATCCCTCATCGCCCACCACTGAATTGGAAACGGTCCTCGAAAGGGGACCGTTTTTGTTTGGGCCCATCGCAGAGGGATTCGAACCCGCCAGGGTGCGGAGCTGAGGAAACGCGCAAGCGTTTTCCAGCGCAGCACGCGAGGGCCGCAGGCCCGAAGCGGAAGCGGGCGGCGAAGCCGCACGCGACATCCCTCATCGCCCACCACTGAATTGTTAGGCCTCCAGCGATGGAGGCCTTTCTTTTTTTCAGGCCCATCGCAGAGGGATTCGAACCCGCCAGCACGTCTGTCACAAAGGCCGTGGCCAAAAAATGGCAAAAATGAGTACTGCTACTTTGTTTGCAACATATAAAAAGATAATATTTGCTTAGGTTACGCAACATATGTCCATTATATGGACTAACAGTTGGATCAAAATCGTGCATTCATCGCCATTTCGACGGTGGCGCGCGCAGACGTGGTGTAAGAGCGTCCCGAGGTCCGTCG
>JAQCQR010000015.1 GCA_027687465.1 Coriobacteriaceae bacterium AF08-21 | reverse complement strand
GAAGTTGAAAGGCAGATTGCCGCTCTGGCGGGTTTGCAGCGTCGAGCTGTTACGCGGTTTGGAAAACCGCGTAACTAGCAAACCTGGGTCTTGCCGATCATGATGTTGAGGATCTCGACGTCGGTGTCCTTCATGCCTACACGGCCCACATAGCCCATGCTGGCAATCGTCTCCTCCACCGTATCCTGGATCAGGCCCTCGCCGGCACGGAAGCCGCGGCCCTGCATGGCCATATCGTGGCCCAGAATCGCTGCATCGACAGCAGCCGAAATCTTGGCGGCGCAACTTGCCTTGGCGCCATCGCACACGATGCCGCCCACGTTGCCGAGCGTATTGGAGACCGTCGCACCGATCTGCTCGCGCGTGCCGCCGCACAGCCAGGTAATCGCAGCGCCGGCACCACACGCAGCGCAAATAGCACCGCAAAACGCCGAGAGCGCACCAATATAGCTCTTGATGTGCACGGCAATAAGGTCGGACAGTATCACGGCGCGCACCAGACGCTCGTGGTCGCAGCGCAGGTACTCGGCATACTCCATGACGGGCAGCGCGCAGGTAATGCCCTGGTTGCCCGAGCCGCACACAATGGCGACCGGCAGCGCGCAGCCGTTCATACGGGCATCGGAGCCGGCGGCCGCACGCGCACGCGCACGGCAGGCGACGTCATCGGCACGAGCGCCCAGCAGCGTACGGCCCACCTCGGCGCCCCAAGCGTGCGCGAGGCCCTCGGCACTGATCGCACCGTTCAGCTCAATCTGACGCTCGACGGCCGCGCGGGCATCCTCAATGTCGCCGGCCTCGATAAAGTCGATGATGGACTCGATCGACATGGGTGTGTCGGCCTTATCCGCCGCCCGCTCGGCCACCACGCGCTCGGCGCAGGCGGCACACTCCCCCGCCGACTTGCCGCATACCGGAATACCGTCGAGCGTATGGCACGTGACATTGGTGTGGTGGTCGGTAATCTCGACGACCGCGGTATGGCCCCCGGCTGTGGCAGTCACCTTGATGTAGAGGTTGGGCACACCCTCGACAAGCGACACATCGCAGTAACCGGCATCGACGAGGAGCTCGGCCACGCGAGCACGATCTTCGTCGTTAACGCACTCGAGCACCTCGAGCGCGCTCTTGGCGTCACCGCCCACGGCACCCAGTACGGCCGCTGCTTCAATACCGTGCATACCGCCCGAATTGGGCACGGTCACGCTCTTAACGTTCTTGATGATGTTGCCCGAGCAGGCAACGTCCATATGATCGGGCTCGCAACCGAGTGTCTGGCTCGCCAGCGCCGCTGCATAGGCAACGGCAATAGGCTCGGTGCAGCCGAGCGCACAGACAAGCTCGCGGTTCAAGACATCGCAAAAAGCGGCATCGCGGATGGAATCGGTAGGCATAGGTATCTCCTGCTTACATAACGGACTGGACTCTCGATAATAGTTAGCTCTTTTATTTGATAACAATGCATCAAAAACCGCAACCATAGTTCCGACGGACGGCGTTCAAGCGCAATCCGACGGCATTCATTCATGAAAAGCCGGTCTTGTTGCATGCTAAAGCGTTTGACCAAAAAACGCCCGAGCGTTTACACAAAAGTCGCGCTATCATGCAGTCGAACGCGGTAAAACCTTTAGCAATTCCGCCGCACGGACCAGAGAGGAACCACTCATGAAGATTGGTATCGGTAACGACCACGCCGCCGTCGAGCTCAAGAACATCATTTCCGAGCACCTGAAGGAGCGCGGCTGTGAGGTCGTGAACTTTGGAACCGACACCTCCGAGAGCTTTGATTACCCCATCGCCGGCTACAAGGTGGGTAAGGCCGTTGCCAACGGCGACGTCGACCTGGGCATCCTGATCTGCGGCACCGGCGTCGGCATCAGCCTGGCTGCCAACAAGGTGGAGGGCGTTCGCGCCGTCGTGTGCTCCGAGCCCTTCAGCGCCAAGCTCTCGCGCATGCACAACAATACCAACGTGCTCGCCTTTGGCGCCCGCGTCGTGGGCTCCGAGCTCGCCAAGATGATTGTCGACGAGTGGCTCGACGCCGAGTTTGAGGGCGGTCGTCACGAGCGTCGCGTCAATCTCCTCAACGAGATCGACCAGACGCGCGGCCTTAAGATCGTCGACGAAGCCTAAAGATTCACAAAGCCATACGCTAACGCCAGCCCCCGCCCGGAAGAAACATCCGGACGGGGGCTCTTTAGTAGATTTGTGGGCGTTTACCAAAATCTACTGGAATAAAAAGGGCGCCGCGGATGGAGTTCCGCGGCGCTCAAGCCACACGCTAACAGCTTTAAGGAGTCAAAGCTGGTTTAGCCAAAAAAGCGCTTGATCTCGATCTCGGCGTTCTCCAGGCAGTCGGAGCCATGGATCACGTTGGCGTTGACATCGACGGCAAAGTCGCCGCGAATGGTGCCGGGAGCGGCATCAAGCGGGTTGGTAGCGCCCATAAGGGTGCGCATCTTGGAGACAGCGGAGAGACCGGAAACGACCATCTTGACGACCGGACCGCTCGTCATAAAGTCACACAGACCGCCAAAGAAGGGCTTATCGGCCAGATGAGCATAGTGCTCCTCGACGGTGGCGCGCTCAAGCGTGGTCATCTCCATGCGCTCGATAACAAGGCCGCTGCGCTCGATACGAGCAACGATCTCGCCGATCTTGCGATCGCGCACGGCGTCGGGCTTAATCATGATGAAGGTCTTCTCGATAGCCATAAGGTAGCCTTTCAAGTAGGTTCGCGCGTGCCCAAGTCCCATTCCGGCACCCGCCTGGACTGCATCGTAACAGAGTTCTAGCTGCAGTTAAACAAAAAGCCGTTTATTGAAGCGCTATTATTTATTGAAGCGCTCCATATGTGTCACTTCTGTTCCGAAGCCCGACTAGAGTACCATCCGCCCCACTTCCAACTGCACCGAACAGAACGGACGGTCGATTGCCGCCCGTGAACGCACCCCCTTCACAACCTGCGCAAATGTCCTACAAAAGTTCTCGACAAGCTCTTTCCTTCTCTATAACAAAACGGGCGCCTACCGTAGCGGGCACCCGTAAAGGCAAGATATGGTGAACGCACCAGACAGACGCATCCAATAAGCTAATTAGCTCCGTGGCCCATCTCGACGACCTTAGTCAACGAGCCAAACACACCCTCATCGGCCGCAAGCTGCGCTTCGGCGCGCCCCAACTGCACGGCAACGGCGGCGGGAGCGGTGCCGCCCTCGGTCGTGCGCGCGGCGACAATCGACGGGATGTCAAGCGCCTCGGTAATATCGCGCTCAAAGAGCGGGCTTGCTTCCTGGAACACCTCAAACGGCAGGTCCTCAAGATTGCAGCCGCGCTTCTCACACATCAGGACCAAATGCCCCACCACGGCGTGCGCCTCGCGGAACGGCAGACCACGCTTAGCCAGGTAGTCGGCAACGTCGGTGGCGGCAAGGTGACCCACGCCGCACTCGCGTGCCATGGCGCCCTCGTTGACGGTCCAAGTCGAAATCATACCGGCCATAACCGACAGGCACTGCATGAGCGTGCGGGCGGTATCGAGCGCGCCCTCCTTGTCCTCCTGCAGGTCCTTGTTATAGGCCAACGGCAGACCCTTCATGGTCACCAGCAGCTGGACCAGGTTGCCGTACACGCGACCGCTCTTGCCGCGAATAAGCTCGGCAAAGTCGGGGTTTTTCTTCTGAGGCATGATGGACGAGCCGGTGGAGTACGAATCGGACAGCGTGATAAAGCCAAATTCAGAGCTCGACCACAGCACGATCTCCTCGGAAAGACGCGACAGGTGCATGGCCATGACGGAGCCGGCGTAATGCAGATCGAGCAGGAAATCACGGTCGGAAACAGCATCGAGTGAGTTAGGAATCACACCCGCAAAGCCAAGCTCGGCAGCCGTCATCTGGCGATCGAGCGGATAGCTCGTACCGGCAAGCGCAGCAGCACCCAGCGGGCAGTTGTCGGCGGCATCAAAGGCGGCCTTCAGACGTGTAAAGTCGCGCGCGAACATCCAGGAATACGCCAGCAGATGATGTGACAGCAGCACGGGCTGAGCATGCTGCATGTGCGTGTAACCCGGCAGAATCACCTTGTCGTACTTCTTGGCCGCATCCACCAGCACGTGGCGCAACTGCAGGTTGGCCTCCATGAGCTCCTTGGCCAACGCCTTGACGCCCAGGCGCGTATCGGTCGCCACCTGGTCGTTGCGCGAACGCCCGGTATGCAAGCGCTTGCCGGCCTCGCCGATGCGACGCGTCAGCTCACTCTCGATGGACATATGGATGTCCTCGTCGTTGATATCGAAGGTGAAGTTGCCGGCATCGATATCCTGTTCGATTCCGGTCAGGCCCTCGGCAATCGCCTGCTCATCCTCGGCACTGATGATGCCCTGGGCCGCCAGCATCTTGGCATGCGCCTTAGAACCGGCGATATCCTGCTTATAGAGATGTTTGTCGACCGGCAGCGACGCGCCAAACTCCTGCGTGACCTCGGCCACTCCCGCCTCAAAACGACCGCCCCAAAGAGCCATGGAACTGTCCCCTTTCTCCAAATACCAAAACAAGCGCCCAAAGCAATGCGCCATGTCGCTAAAGCGATTTTTCAACCGCCAGTTTTACACAATCCCTACCGTGCGCGGGACCATGTTGCTAATTTGCAAAGAAGTGACGCACCAGGCACTTGGCGCCCAACGTCTCCCTCCGGATGTTGCCTTGCGAACCATCGATCCAAGCCTTCAGGCTCACAGGAACGTCCTCGACCTTTGCAGCATCGAACTCGGGCGCGAGGGCAAGTAAGGCATGCGCGATAGCGTTGAACATAATGGATACTCCTCAGATATATAGGCGCAAGGCCGACAAATTGATAGAAAGAGCCCCGCCGGACAACCCCGGCGGGGCTCGGACTCAGCCGCAGTCGCGGCGTCATATATGCGGGCGGAACGTAGGGGCCACCGATGTTAAGAAGTGTCAGCAAGCATAACGAAAGGTAGGGACCCCATGCGCCCGTTATGTATCACGCGGATGGGCCGCGCGGATACCAAGGAAAGGAAGACTTAAGCCTGGGCAGCGGCAGAGCTGGGACCCTGGACCTTGGCCCACGTCTTGAGCGACAGCGTATCGATCTCGATAAAGCCGGCGCTGGCCTTCTCGTCAAACGTGGTGTCACGGTCGTAGGTAGCCAGACCGTAGTCATACAGGCTAAACGGGCTCTTGCGGCCGACGACATGGCAGTTGCCCTTAAAGAACTTCAGGCGGACGGTGCCGGTCACGAACTTCTGGGTGTCGGCCATAAAGGCGTCGAGCGCGTTCTTGAGCGGGCTGTACCACTGGCCGTTGTACACGGCGGTGGCCCAATCCTGCTCGAGTTTGATCTTGGTCTTGAGCAGGTCGCCCTCGACGCAGATGTCCTCGAGTGCCTTATGGGCGGTGATGAGCGTCAGGGCGCCGGGAACCTCGTAGCACTCGCGGCTCTTGAGGCCCACCAGACGATCCTCGACCAGGTCGAGACGGCCAAAGCCGTTGTCGCCGGAAATCTTGTTGAGGGCGATGACGATCTCGGAGAGCTTCATCTTCTTGCCGTCGACGGCGACGGGCTTGCCCGCCTCAAACTCAATCTCGGTGTACGTCGGGGTATCGGGCGTGTCCTCGGGATTCTTGGTCATAACCCAGGCGTCGTCGAGCGGCTCGTTCCAGGGATCCTCCAGGTGGCCGCACTCAATGGCACGACCCCACAGGTTGTCGTCAATGGAATAGGGGTTGTCGTTGGCACCCTCGGGAACCGGCACGTTGTGGGCGTGGGCATAGGCGACCTCGTCGGGACGGCACTTCAGGTCCCACTCGCGAACCGGGGCGATAACCTTAAGCTCGGGGTCGAGGGCCTTGACGGCAGCCTCAAAACGAACCTGGTCGTTACCTTTGCCGGTGCAGCCGTGGGCGACGTAGATCGCGCCAAACTCGTGAGCGACCTCGACGAGCTTCTTGGCGAGCAGCGGGCGAGACAGGGCGGAGAGCAGCGGGTACTTGTTCTCGTACATGGAGTTTGCGGCGATGGCCTTGGTCAGGAACTCATCGGAGAACTCGTCGCGCAGGTCGAGTACCTGGCAATCGAGAACGCCCAGGTCAAGCGCCTTCTGCTTCTTGGCGTCCAGGCCGGTCTCCTCCTGGCCCACATTGCCGCAGACACAAACGACATCGAGATTCTTCTCGTCCTGGAGCCACTTGACACATACGGATGTATCAAGACCACCGGAATATGCGAGAACGACTTTTTCCTTGCTCATGGCTGTTTCCTTTCGCCCTTGGTAGCTAGTTAGAACATCGGTCAGTTGCAAGTCATTTCGAGGTCAAAAACCGTGCAATATCAGGTTAAATAGCAAAAAGCAGCACAACATGCCCTAGAAACATGCGTCTATGTCGAGCTAAAACCCAACGACCTCAAAATGACTCTGTTGAGGCAATTCGCCCCATGCGGACAGAGACGATTGTTATCGTCGTCGGGAAATTGCGCGCTGGCGTCGGATGGCATTGTCTGCAGTAGTGATGATCTTTACGAACTGCATCTGCCTCTCCTTTCACCTATCGCCGGGCGCAATTCAAATATCGCAAACGGTACCCTTTCCTCGGTAAGCGGCTCTTTTGCCGTCTCCGTTTTCGATGGTCGCTATATTACGCTAAAGTGCCCGCAGCACAAGCGACAAATTCAAATTTCTGAAAAGTTTTTTCATTACTTTGTGAAGCGTGGTGCAAATACGCTCCGTTCCTGCGAAAATACGCCTGACTACGAGTTGATGGTTATAGCATCTGAAACAATTTCGAAACGAAAGGCTCGCTTTTATGCAAACTTACGAATCGGACGCCAATATCGGAAACATTAAGCTCATCGCAGTCGACATGGACAAAACGCTGCTGACCGACGAGCGCGTGTTGCCGCAGGGTCTTGATGAGCGCTTGGACAAGCTCGCCGACGCCGGCATCGTATTCTGCCCTGCTAGCGGACGTCCAGCCCCCAAGCTCGAGGAGATGTTCGAGGACATCAAGAACCGCCTCGCCTTTTGTCCCGACAACGGAGCGTGCGTAATCTATCGCGGCAGTTATATCTATAAGAGCAATATCGACGTGGAGCTGTACCAGCAGGTCTTGAGCCGTGCCTCGGAGGACCCGCGCGCCGTTCCCGTCCTGTGCTGCTTCGACGAGTTCTACGTGCTTGCCCGCGACCATCAATACCACGACGAGATCAGCGTCTACTACAACACAATCAACTACGTCGACAGCTTTGAGGGCATTGATTTCGAGTCCAACAAGATTTCGGTCTTCTTCCCCGGCTACGACGCCGAGCCCGCTTTCCGCGAGACCTATAGCCCCGAGTTCTCGGACAAGCTCTACGTCACCAACGCCGGGCGCGAGTGGATCGACTTTATGAACCTAGGTGTCGACAAGGGCGCCGGCGTCGCGCATCTGTGCGAGCACCTGGGCATCGATATCGCTGACGCCGCCGCCGCGGGCGACACCTACAACGACATCCCCATGCTTGAGCGCGTCGGCCACAGCTTTATCGTGGACAACGCCGAGGAGCATATGAACGCGCATGCTAAGTGGCGCATTCCGAGTAACAACGACGGGGGCGTACTGACGCTCATCGACGCTATCTTGGCGGCTCGGTAGCCGTCCCATCGGGCCTGGCCGGTCGGCACGGGATAACTTTTCGCTCGGTCAGGTCCTGCGCAAGACGAAAGCCACATTAAGTGGCTTTCTTTGCGTGCGGAATCTACGAAAAGTTAACCCGTGCCGACCGGCCAGGCCCTAGGTTTACTTGTCTGCCGCCTAGATGGCGTCTTGGCGTCTAGATACTTGGCTGATTTTTTGGAATGAAGGGGGCTCCTTGTTGGCAAGGAGCCCCCTTCTGGTTTGGTTACTTTGGAGTTGTGGGCGCTTTCCTATTTCGCGTCGGCCCAGGTTATGCCGGTGCTGGCTTCGGCGATTAAGGGCACGCGTAGGTCTACTACGTGCTCCATGACGTCGCGGACCATGGCGGTCAGGCGCTCGACTTCGTCGATGGGGCACTCAAAGTCCAGTTCGTCGTGTACCTGCAGAATCATATGGGCGGCAAAGCCCTCTTCTTCCAAGCGGCGACTTACGCGGGCCATGGCGATCTTGATGATGTCTGCTGCGGTGCCCTGCATAGGATGGTTCATGGCCGTACGCTCACCAAAGCCGCGGAGCTGTGGGTTTTTGGCCTTGAGCTCGGGAATATGGCGACGGCGGCCGTACATGGTCTCGGCGTAACCCGTTTGCTTGGCGCGCGCCACCACATCGTCGAGGAACGTGCGCACGCCCGGATAGGCCTCGTAGTAGCGGTCGATCATGTCGCGCGCTTCGGCCATCGAGATATGCAGCGACTGCGACAGGCCATAGGCCTGCTGGCCGTACACGATGCCAAAGTTCACGGCCTTGGCGCGGCTGCGCAGGTCGGGCGTTACCTCGGACACCGGCACGCCAAATACGCGCGCGGCCGTCTCGGCATGGAAGTCCTCACCCTCGTTAAAGGCACGTACCAGATGTTCATCACCCGAAAGATGCGCGAGCAGACGCAGCTCGATCTGCGAGTAGTCCACCGCCAAAAAGACGCTGCCCTCGCCCGCCGAGAACGCCGTCTTGACGGTACGCCCCAGCTCCGAGCGCGTCGGAATGTTTTGCAGATTGGGGTCGCTCGAAGACAGACGCCCCGTCGCGGTGATGGTCTGGTTGTACGTGGTGTGCACGCGACCGTCACCACGGCGCAGCGGGCCCAGCGTGTCCAGATAGGTCGACTTAATCTTGGACTTCTCACGCCAGTCCAAGATCAAACGCACGATCTCGTGGTCGCGAGCAAGATCGCTCAACACCTTGGCGTTGGTCGAATAATAGCCGCGCTTGGTCTTCTTGAGGCCCTTGGTCGGAAGCCCCATAACGTCAAACAGCACATGCGAGAGCTGCATGGGACTGCCGATGTTAAAGGTCTCGTCACCCGCCAGGTCGCGAATGCTGCGCTCGACCTCGGTAATCTGGGTCGCCAGGCCCTCGGACAGATTGCGCAGGCGGTCGGGATCCACGAGCATGCCCGCGCGCTCCATCTTGGCAAGCACCGGCACGAGCGGCATCTCGATGCCATCGAACACGTTGGCGGCGTTCTCGCGGGCCATGCACTCGCGCAGCGGTGCGACCAGCGCCAGCGTCAAGGCCGCCGTGCGAGCGGCGGGCGCAGGAGCGTCCTCGCCGGCACCCTCTGCACCGCGCGCCGCGGGCAGCGTCATCTGCAGATAGGTATCGGCCAGATACGCCTCATCGAACTCGGAGCGGTCGGAATCCAACAGGTAGGCGGCAACCACGGTATCGAAGATACGCGTGGAATCGACTACCAGCGGATCCATGAGCTCGGGCTCAGAAGAATCGATGGGCGAAAGCTCGTGCAACAGCGCCTTCATATCCGGGCTCGCCACGCGACCCTCCATAAACAGACGCGCGAGCACGCCGGCAATCACGCCGTGGGCGAAGTTGAAGCCCTCAACCTCAGCCGCCGCACCGCCGTCGCCCTCCTCGAGCGCGAACAGGCCCTTGGACGTCGCCAGCCACAGCGTGCGCGTCAGTCCAAAGAGCGCGCCCTCTTCCTTGTCGTCGTCCACCACGGCGGCGACCCACTCGCCGGCATCAATCGCGCGGGAAATCTCAGCCGCAACGGCACCAAGCGCGTCAGCATCGCCGGCGGCCGCGCGAACCATCACAGGCATCTCAAACACACTGGAGGCAGCAGCAGCCCCGCCCTCGCCGCCAATCAGCGCCAAGAAACGGTTCTGCATGGCGGTGATACCAAGCGTACCCAGCGCCGCGGAAACCTCATCGGCAGAAAACGCCGGGAAGGACGTCGCCTCAAAATCGAGCTCAACAGGCGCATCGGTGCGAATGGTCGCAACCTTACGGCTCAGCAGCGCGTCGTCGATGTGCGCGCGCAGGTTTTCGCCCATTTTGCCCTTGACCTCGTCGGCATGTGCGATGACCTCGTCCAGGCTACCGTACTGCGCAATGAGCGCGCTCGCCTTTTTGGGGCCGATGCCCGGCACGCCGGGGATGTTATCGGACGTGTCGCCCTTCAGACCATAAAAGTCGGGCACGAGCGCCGGCGTGATGCCGTGATACAGATCGTCCACGCTCTCGGGCGTCATGATCGCCACGTCGGACAGGCCCTTGCGGGTCGAGACCACGTTGACGTGCTCGGTCACGAGCTGATACATATCGCGATCACCGGTCACCAGCAGCATGTCACAGCCGGCCTGCTCGCCCAGGCGCGCCATAGTGCCCAGGATGTCATCGCCTTCCCAGCCCTCGGACTGCAAAATCGGCACGTTGAGCGCGGCGAGCAGCTCCTTAATCATGGGAAACTGCGCGTGCAGATCGGGGTCCATGGGCGGGCGCTGAGCCTTGTACTGCGGCAGCATCTCCATGCGCACGCGCGGCTTGCCCTTGTCAAACGCCACAACAACGCCGTCGGGATTAAAGGCGTCAATCATCTTGAGGAACATATTCAAAAAGCCAAAGATCGCGTTGGTAGGACGACCGTCCGGCGCGTTCATGGTGGGCGGCACGGCGTGGAAGGCGCGGTGCATGAGCGAGTTGCCGTCGATGACGGCAAAGGTACGGCGCTTGTCAGACATATTGAATACCTCGCTTTGGGCTGGGCACGGTTTGCTCACTCCAGTTTACACGCTCCCCGCCCCACGGCCACTGCACATCAGGCTTCCCTGCCGCCGCGCGCCCGCGCGTGATACGATGGCTCACGGTACATCAACCAGCACGATCGATCCGAAAGGAGCCTGCGTCATGGAGCGTCCCTGCGCATGGAAAAAGTACACGCCACAGCAAGTCGAGGAACTCGAGGAGCTTTGCCGCGGCTATAAGCAGTTTTTGAGTGAGAACAAGACCGAGCGCCTGTGCGTCAAGACCGGTATCAAGATGGCCGAGGAGGCGGGCTACGTCAATCTGGAGACCGTGATCGCCGAGGGCCGCGCGCTCAAGGCCGGCGACAAGGTGTACGCCGCCAATCACGGCAAGGACCTCATGCTCGTCAACCTGGGCACCGCCCCGCTCGAGCAGGGCTTTAACATCTTGGGCGCCCACGTGGACTCGCCGCGCCTGGACCTTAAGCAGAACCCCGCCTTCGAGGCCGGCGACATGGCCTACCTCGACACGCACTACTACGGCGGCGTCAAGAGCTACCACTGGGTCGCTTCCCCGCTCGCACTCGTAGGCGTCATTTGCAAAAAGGACGGCACCACCGTCGACATCAACATCGGCGACAAGGCAGACGATCCGGTCTTTACCATCTCCGACCTGCTAATCCACCTCTCGAGCGAGCAGATGTCCAAGCCCGCCAAGGACGCCGTCGACGCCGAGATCCTCGACGTGATCGTGGGCGGCCGTCCCGTCAAGTTCGATGAGGACGACAAGGACGCCCCCAAGGAGCCCGTCAAGCAAATGTTCCTGGATATCCTCAAGGAGCAGTACGACGTCGAGGAGGAGGACTTCCTCTCCGCCGAGATCGAGGTCGTGCCCGCCGGCCCGGCCCGCGACATGGGCCTCGACCGCTCCATGATTCTGGGCTATGGCCACGACGACCGAGTCTGCGCCTATCCGTCCATGCTCGCCCAGATCAACGTCGCCAACGTGGAGCGCACGAGCATCACACTCATCGTCGACAAGGAGGAGATCGGTTCCGTGGGTGCCACCGGCATGACGAGCCGCTTCTTCGAGAACACCGTCGCCGAGATCATGACGCTCGCCGGCGAGGATAGCCCGCTGGCCCTGCGCCGCGCACTCGCCCACAGCCGTATGCTCTCCTCTGACGTGTCCGCCGGCTTCGACCCGGGCTACGCCGGCAAGTTCGAGACCAAGAACGCAGCCTTCATGGGTCGTGGCCTGTGCTTTAACAAGTACACGGGCAGCCGCGGCAAGGGTGGCTCCAACGACGCCGACGCCGAGTACGTGGCCCTCGTCCGCGACATCATGGACGAGGCCGGCGTGGACTTCCAGACCTGCGAGCTCGGTCGCGTCAACGCGGGCGGCGGCGGCACCATCGCCTACATCATGGCCAAGTACGGCATGAACGTCATCGACTCCGGCGTTGCCGTCCTGTCCATGCACGCCCTGTGGGAGGTCGCCAACAAGGCCGATATCTACGAGGCATATCGCGGCTACAAGGCCTTCATCGAGCGCGCCTAACCAACCCTTCATCAGCTGCGGTGAAATACGGACTAAACTGGCCCATAAACGGCCAAAACAGACCGTATTCCACCGCAACTTCCTTTTTGGCAGAGGAGAGTCCATGCTGCAGGTCATCATTTCGCCCGCCAAGCAGATGCGCGCGGCCCAAGATGCTTTTGAAGTCCTGGGCATTCCACCCTTTGTGCGCGAGACAGCTCGCCTCCACCGCGCACTGCTAGATATCGAGCGGAATGAAGGCAGCGGCGGTCTGCAGGCGCTGTGGAATGTGAGTGACAAACTGCTGGGGCCTTGTCTCAACACCCTGCATGAGTTCGGGCCCATCCTGAAAAACGGCGATCTCGACAATCCCGCACTCGCCCGTCACCTCTCCCCCGCCGTCATGTCCTATCACGGCATCCAATACCAAAGCATGGCGCCCGAGGTCATGGATGCCGCACAGCTCGACTGGCTGCAAAACCATCTCTGGATCCTCTCGGGCCTTTACGGATGCGTACGCCCCTTTCATGCCGTTGAACCGTATCGGCTGGAGATGGGCGCGAAACTTGCCATCGACGGTGCCCGAGACCTCTACGCGTTTTGGGGCGACAAGCTCGCACGGGCTATCGCTCCGGCAGGCTCCAACGCTACGATCGTCAACCTTGCCAGCGTGGAATACGCCAAGGCCGTTCTGACCCGCCTCACCACCGACGTCACGGTCGTCACGTGTCTCTTTGGCGAAGGCGTCCGCAACGGCAAGCCCATCCAGCGCTCGACCGCCAGCAAAAAGGCGCGCGGCTCTATGGTGCGCTGGATGGCAGAAAACAAGCTCGAGGATGTAAGCGAACTCACCGCGTTCGACGTTGGTTATCGTCACTTTCCCGAGCTTTCAAATAAAAACACTTTGGTCTTCCTGAACGAACAGGCCTTGTAGGACCACCGCTACTTTTGAATGTGCTGCCTAGGCACGGCGTCTATTCCGCCAAGCCGTCGGCTTTGGCAATTTCATTTGTCGAGCCATCCTGATAGGTAATTTTGACATGCTCCACCTCGGACACCTTGATGCCCGACGGGGGCTCCAGGCGCCATTCCGTCAGCGCGATATCCATCGTCGTGGGCACGTTCCCCTGATCTTTGAGCTTCACCGTGAGTGTTTTGAGCGCCACATCAAACGTCACGCGTTCGATTTCCTCGCCAGGAATAGACCCGCCGCTCAGCTGCAGTTGCATAAACTCATCGCGCGGATACCAATAGTCGCCCGGCGCGGCAACGGTATTGCCGCCCGCGACCTTCACCGTCATGATCGGCAGGGCCTCGTCGGCCTCAAACTCCCAGGCAGCGCCGCCGCGACCGCCAAACGTCCAAATACAAAAGGCAATCACCAGCACGGCAAGCACCGCAAAGCCAATCGCGACCAACCCATGGTGCGCACGGCCCTCCTCGGCCGATACGTCCCATTGTGTCTCTCGATATAGATGCTTGTCTTCCATGTTCGCCTCCCCACAGGCACGCTCGTTGACCCAATCGTACCCATTCAGGCTATACTTGAGCCCATTACATAAACGGGGAGCTTGCAGGACGGGACGGCAGGCTGAGATTGGGCGCGCCCGCCCTGACCCGCAAACCTGATATGGGTAATGCCAACGAAGGGAGCCGTGCCAATGAGCACACTGACCGAGCCCAAGCTCGTCACGCAAATCGACTTCGCCCGCGCCGGGCAGATCACGCCGCAGATGAAGGAAGTCGCCGAGCGCGAGCATCGCGAACCCGAGTACATCCGCGAGCGTGTGGCCGACGGCCGCATCGCCATTCCCGCCAACATCGTGCATATCAAAAAGGGCATGCGCGCCTTTGGTGTCGGTGAGGGCCTGTCCACCAAGGTCAACGTGAACTTGGGCATCTCGGGCGACAAGGCCGATGCCGCCGAGGAATGGAAGAAGGTCAAGATCGCCGAGGACTTTGGCGCCGACGCCATCATGGACCTCTCCAACTCGGGCAAGACACGCCAGTTCCGCCAGCAGCTCATCGACGAGACGCCGCTCATGGTGGGCACCGTCCCCATGTACGACGCCATCGGCTACATGGAAAAGCCGCTGGTCAAGCTTACCAAGGACGACCTGCTCGAGGTCGTGCGCGCGCACGCCGAGGACGGCGTGGACTTCATGACCATCCACTGCGGCATCAACAAGTCGGTCATCAAGACCTTTAAGGAGACCGGCCGCCTCATGAACATCGTCAGCCGCGGCGGCTCGCTGCTGTTTGGCTGGATGGAGGTCACCGGCAATGAGAACCCCTTCTACGAGTTCTACGACGAGGTGCTCGAGATCTGCCACGAGTACGACGTGACGATCTCGCTCGGCGATTCCTGCCGCCCGGGCTGCCTCTACGATTCCAACGACGCCACCGAGACCGCCGAGATGATCGAGCTGGGCAAGCTGTGCAAGCGCGCATGGGCCGCCGGCGTCCAGGTTATGGTCGAGGGACCGGGCCACATGGCGCTCGACGAGATCGCCGCCAACATGAAGCTGCAGAAGCGCCTGTGCCACAACGCCCCGTTCTATGTGCTGGGGCCGCTGGTGACCGATATCGGCGTGGGTTACGACCACATCACCGCAGCCATCGGCGGCGCCATCTCCGCAAGCTCCGGCGCCGACTTCCTGTGCTATGTGACACCGGCAGAGCACCTATGCCTGCCTAACGCCCAGGATGTGCTCGACGGCCTCATGGCCACTAAGATCGCCGCACATGCCGCCGATATCGCCAAGAAGGTGCCGCACGCCAGCGACATGGACGACAAGATGGGCCAGGCACGCCGCAAGCTCGACTGGGATGCCATGTGGAAGTGTGCTCTCGACCCAGTTACGGGCAAAAAGCGCTACGAGGAATCCCCTGCCGCCACCGAGGGCACCTGCACCATGTGCGGCAAGATGTGCGCCGTCCGCACCGTCAACAAGGTGTTCGAGGGCACGACGATCGATCTTGGCATGGAGGATTAGCCTTTACAGGGCAATTGCCAGCAAGCCTTCTGCAACGCCCGTCAATTGTTGACTTGTGAACAATTGCTTACATTTGCGTAAAGATTGCATCGCCCGCCCGGGTTCGGCATACAGCCGGCCCGGGCATCTTTATAATGCGGGGTAAAAGACCCATTTGAATCCGTCCGGACAAGGGAGCGAACATGGATCGCAGTAAGGTACCCGCCGTTCTATCCATCGCGGGATCCGATTCCAGCGGTGGCGCCGGCATTCAGGCAGACATTAAGACCATCACGGCGCACCGTCTGTATGCCGAGACGGCCATCACCGCCATCACCGCACAAAACACGCTCGGCGTCACCGCCGTACAGAATATCTCCCCTGATATCGTCGCTGCGCAAATTGACGCCGTCTTTGACGATATTCGCCCGAGCGCCGTCAAGATCGGCATGGTCTCCTCTGCCGAGATTATTGAGGTTATCGCCGACCGCTTGAGTGCCTGGGACGCACAAAATATCGTCGTCGACCCCGTCATGGTCGCCACCTCGGGCGCTCGCCTCATTGCCGAGGATGCCGTCGAGGCGCTCACGCGTCGCCTGTTCCCGCTGGCGACCGTCATCACGCCCAACATTCCCGAGGCCATGGCGCTGCTCGACTACGAGGTCGATTCCGAGCGCACGCAGCAAAACGCTGCCATGCTCCTCACCCGCCGTTTTGGCTGCGCGTCCCTCGTTAAGGGTGGGCATTTTGTCAACGAGGCCAACGATGTGCTCGCAGAGCCCGCGCCGCTCGATGACGAGGGTAACCACCTGGGCGATCCGCTCACCACGTGGTTCCGCCACAAGCGCATCGAGACCGACAACACACATAGTACCGGCTGCACGCTTTCGTCCGCCATCGCCTGCGCATTGGCACAGGGTATGGATCTTGCCGACGCCATCAACGCCGGCAAGGCCTACCTAACCGGCGCTCTCGCCGCCGGCTTTGACATGGGCAAAGGCTCCGGCCCCGTCAACCACATGTGGCAATATTAAGATTTGCAGCCCAAAATCACCGCAAAGGGCGCAGTTCACTGTCCCCTTTGTGGTGATTTGGATTCGCGCTACTCACCGAGCATGTCCTGGAGCTTGGCTGCCACGGCATGTCCCAAGCTCTCATGGCTTTCGGGCATCATATGCAGATAGTCGATATCGCCCGGCTCGGCAAACTCGGCGGCATTCAAAAAGTCGCAGCCAAACTGCTCGGCCACGTGCGCATAGTACTCGCCAAAATGCTCAGATGCCTCAACGGAATGCTCGTCAAAGTCGGTCATATACACATCGGCGATCTGCGGCTTGATCTTGATAGGAGCCATCAGCAGAATGCGCGGACAAGGCGCAGCGTCGGTCCACGGAAACGCGCGGACGGCGCGAATCAGTGCCATGGCGCCACGGGCGATATCGGAAGCTGTCACGTTAAAGACCGTCTTACAGTCGTTGGTGCCCAGCATGATCACAATGGCGTCCAGCGGCTTATGGGCCTCGAGCAGCATCGGAAGCGCGCGAATGCCGTTGAGGTTAGTGTCCAGATGGCACATATCGTCGCGCACCGTCGTGCGGCCGTTAAGCCCCTCCTCAATCACATGCCAGCCCTTGCCCAGGTCACGCTGCGCCACGCCGCACCAGCGCACATCCTGCGCATAGCGCACCGCGGTGCCGTCGCGCATACCAGCCGGATCATAGCCATAGGTATTGCTGTCACCAAAGCACAGAACGTTTTTCATCGTAAGCCCTTCCTTTAGTAAAAAGCCGACGGGAGCAGCCCTCCCGCCGGCTCGACCTATCTGTCGGCACGTACCGATTACAGGTACTTGCGCCAATCGTCATCGTCCTCATCGTCCTCGGCGGCAGCCTGGGCCTGCTCGGCGGCACGAGCGGCTGCGGCGCGGGCGGCAACCTGGGCATAGGACTCCTCGTTACGCTCGGGGAAGCTTGCCAGCACGTGCTCAAACTTGGCGAAGTCCTCATCCCAGCGCGTAGAAGGCACGGCAAAGAACACCTGCTTGACCTTGAAGTCGCCCGATGCGAGCTCCTCGCGGAAGAGCTCTGCCACGGCCTCGGCGTCAAAGCCGTTGTTGTCGCAGCCCCAAGCACCCAGCACGAGCTTCTCGCGACCCAGCTCATCGCAGATGGCAAGGACAAAGCGGATACGGTCGCGCAGGGCATCCAACAGGGCGTCGTCGCTCACGCGGTACTCCTGACGGGCACGCTTGACGTTAGGCGCGGCGGCGACGATTACATCGGCGTATGTGTGCACGTGGTTGCGGTCGAAGCGCACGGCGGGCACCACCAGCGCACGATTGCGGTACAGCTCGCAGTTGATGTTGCGGCGACGGTTCTCGCCGTACCACTTACGCTGCTTGTCGAGCACGTTGTACAGGTACGAATCGGCGCAGAGCGTGGCCTCCTGGCCCAGGTAGCCCTGGATATAGCCGCCGCCCGGATTGGTAAACGAGGCAAAGGCAAGCACGGCCATATCGCAGAACTGCGCATAGCCGCGGCCGTTATCGAGGATTGCCTGCGTAGCGGAGGCATCAAGCACAGTGACCTCGGGCAGGACCGGAGCAGCCTCCTCCGCGGGCGCGGACTCGACTTCGTCAGCCGACTCGGTGGACTCGGGTGCCACCTCGGACTCGACCGCAGTCTCCACCTCAGCGGCCTCAACCTCGGCAGCCTCGACGTCCTCGGCAACCTGCTCCTCAGCAGCCGCTGCCTTCTGGGCCTTGGCCTTCATCGCCGCGACAAAACCAGCAGGCATACCATCGAACTCGCACACGCCGGCAAGCGAACGCTCGATGTCCTTGGCGCAGGCCTCGGACACAGCCGCCACATGGCGCTCGGCGGCCTTGGCACGCGCCTCGCGCTTGGGATTGGGCTGACCCGCTCGGTTAGACCTGCGGTTACGGTTCCTGTTGTCGACATCTGCCATACGTGGCCACCTTTCCTGTCGCTGCCGCTATCGGCTTTTTCCCATCCATCATACCCCGCCGCGCACAAAAAAGACGGCCCCGAAGGACCGCCTTTCGTATCGTTTTACCGTGTCCGGCAGGAAGCGTCGCAATGCCGCGTTTTAATCGCGACGGCCGAGGATGTTCAGGATGCGCAGGAACACGTTGATAATGTCCACGAACAGGTTAGACGCCATGAGCACCGCATTGGGCAGCGTGGGCGGCACCGTCATGGCAACATAGGTGTCGTAGCCAATAAAGCCGGCGAATACCACGATCACGATCAGGTCGGTGATGGACTGCGAGACGCCCATGAACATCAGCACGATCTCAACCAGAATCGTGGCGAGCAGAATGCCAAAACCGATGCCATATACGCGCTGGAAAAACTTGGGGAACGTCACGCCCAAGGCGCCAAAGACAAAGGTGATGGCGGCCGTGGCGATAAAGGCAGTGTTGATGGTGGGCAGGTCGTAGTTGGCAAGGCCAAACGACGCGGTCAGGCCAAAGGTACTCGCAAAAATTACGTAGCCCACAAGGGACAGGCCCACGGACTGCTTGCCCGCAGCAGCCGACATCATGACCATGCCGACGATGGTCAAAATAAACGAGCCAAAGACCAGAGGCAAGGCGGCGCCGCTCATCATCATGCGCGCAAACGACATGGTGCTCGTAAAGTAGGCGCCGGCGCCCATGGCGCAAAAGCCCAAGAAGATCAGGGCAGACATGGCGAGATTGTACGCGCGCGGCGACATCTCCTTGGCGCGGCTTGCGCCGCTCTCGACGGGGCCGTTCTGATAGCCCTGGATATCGTTCATACTTCGTCCTTTCAAAAAGCGCCACGACAGCGCCGTAGGTGACAAGATTCCTGCCATTGTACCCGAATGCCGCGCGTCCTTACCTACGGCGCTCGCCCTCAAGCGTGCGGTCAAAGGCCCAGACCCACCAACGCATCACGTGCGCCTGCGAGCCGTCCACCCGCTCGCGCGTCTGGTCCTCCAGATACAACTCGGTCGCGTGCCCGCCAAAACGCACCTTATATGTTGCCGTACGGACGCCGTGGACCATCAGGCCAAACCCGGTGGTCGAGATAATTTCGTCGATCGTAAAACAACGGCCGTCGACCCAGCAGACGGTGACCGGCACGACCTGTCCGCCCGCGAGGATGCGAGCCACAACGTCCACATACTGCTTGTGCACGCGCCGAGTTTTGCCGTCTGTCTGTCGATATTCCATGCCCTCTATTATCGAACGCATGTTTGTATGTTGTAAAGCGAACAGACTGTGGTTTTGGGGTGTTGGGGCGCGCACACGTGTCCTCATGGCGTGTTAGCAAAAAGAATACCCGCGGTCAACAGGGCTAATATTCAATTTTAGTGCCAAAAAATTCACTTCTCCCATCAGAACTCGGGAAAGAAACCCACAGGAGGTGATACGATTTATCATGTTTTTGTAACGTGTCTGCAAACTTCGAGAAAGCCCATATATGGACGTAACGTTCTCAACCTTCCTCGGCCAAATTGTGTCGAACCCAGTCCTTGCCGTCACCGTGATTCTCGCGCTCGGCGCCATCTTCGTCAACGGATGGACCGACGCGCCCAACGCCATCGCGACCTGCGTCACTACGCGTTGCATGCCCGCCCGCGCCGCCATTCTCATGAGCGCCGCATTCAACTTCTTGGGCGTGCTCATCATGACGCACTTTAACGCGAGCGTCGCCAACACCATCTCACATATCGTCGACTTTGGCGGAAACAGCACCATGGCGCTTGCCTGTCTGTGCGCGGCGCTGTTCTCCATCGTCGTCTACGGCGCCACGGCATCGCGTTTTGGCATCCCCACTTCGCAAAGCCACAGCCTTATCGCCGGCCTGACCGGTGCCGCTATCGCCCTCGGCGGCGCGAACAGCGTCAACGTCCACGAGTGGATGAAGGTCATCTACGGCCTGGCGCTCTCCATCGGCCTGGGCTTTGTCATGGGCTGGATCCTGTGCAAACTCGTCTCGATTCTGTTTGCCGCCGCCAATAGGCGACGTGCAAACGTCTTCTTTAAATACGCTCAAATCGCGAGCGCTGCGGCCATGAGCTTTATGCACGGCGCGCAGGATGGACAGAAGTTCATCGGCGTGCTCTTTTTAGGTGTGGCCTTCGCCAACGGCCAGACCGGCGTCGGCGACGCCGGCATCCCCATCTGGATCATGCTGCTGTGCTCGGCCACCATGGGCATCGGCACCAGCGTGGGCGGCGAGCGCATCATCAAGTCCGTCGGCCAGAGCATGGTCAAGCTCGAGAAGTACCAGGGCTTTTCCGCCGACCTCGCGGGCGCCGCGAATCTGCTGCTTGCCACCCTTACCGGTATTCCTGTGTCCTCCACCCACATCAAGACCTGCGCCATCATGGGCGTCGGCGCCGTCAAGCGCCTTTCGGCCATCAACTTTGGCGTGGTCAAGGACATGATGTTCACCTGGTTCTTCACCTTCCCCGCCTGCGGACTCATCAGCTTTGTCATGGCCAAGCTGTTCATGATGTTCATCTAGTCAAACCGAGCGTCCATCCGGACCGTAATAATTCGCCCACCCGTCTTCGCCTCGAAAGGACCCACTCATGGCAAAGAAACCCGATTCTTTCTACTTTGACAACTACGTCGCCTGTGCCGATCTTGCCGTCCAGGCAGCCGAGCTGCTCACCCAGATTTTCGAGAACTTTGATCCCGCGCAGATCCACGACATGCTCGAGGAGATGCATGCGATTGAGCATGCGGCCGACAAGAAGCACCATGAGCTCGAGGATGCCCTGCTCACTGCCTTTATCACCCCGCTTGAGCGCGAGGATCTGGACCTGATGAGTTGCTCGCTCGACACTGTGCTTGACCGTATCGAAGGCGTCGTGCAGCGCGTCTACTTCACCAACATCCAGAGCATCCATCCCGATGCCATCGTGATCGCCCACAAGGTGACCGATGCCTGCCGCGCCATGAAGGACCTGATGGTCGAGCTTCCCAATTACCGCAAGTCCAAGACCCTGCGCGAACTCGTCATCCAGATCAACACGATCGAGTCCGAGGCCGACGAGCTCTACATCAACGCTATGCGCAACCTGCATGTCAACGGCAAGGATCCGCTCGAGGTCATCGCCTGGCGTGACGTCTACGCCTTCCTGGAGTACTGCGCCGACTGCTGTGAGAATGTGGCCGATGTCGTGGATTCGATTGTCATGAAGAACAGTTAATTGGGGGTACGTGTCCCGGCGGCGAAGGGCCGGCCACGGTTTGCTTTCTCACTCCGGCTGCTTTGCAGAGTCGTTCGAAAGTAAACCGTGGCCGGCCCTTCGCCTTACATACCGCCATTTGAACTTTGGCTGATAGTTTTAGCGCAATGGGAGTTTGGCTGAAGGGACCTTTGGTACCCGTTCGGACACTTTGGCCCTTGATGAGCGTTTGGCTGATTGCTGCCTTGGGTACTCTTTGGGTTACTTTGGGTTTGTTTGATTTTTAATTGTTGGAGGGCTTGTATGTCTTATTTGGATCTAGCTCGGTCTCGGTATTCTTGTCGTTTGTTTGAGGATCGTTCTGTTGAGCAGGCTGTAGTGGATGCCATTGTTGAGGCTGGGCGCATTGCTCCTTCTGCTTGTAATAATCATCCAAGCCGCGTGATGGTGCTTGATACTCCGGAGTTGCTGGAAAAGGCCGCTGCTTGTCAGCCTCGGTTTGCTCGTGATGGGTCTATCTTTGGGGCTCCGCTTATCTTTCTTATTTGCAGCGTTACCGACGATGCTTGGGTGCGCCCTTATGACCAGATGAACTCCAGTGCCATCGACACCTCGATCGTCTGCGATCAGATGATGATGGAGGCCGAGGAGCAGGGCCTGGGAACGTGCTGGGTGTGCCATTTTAAGCCCGAGGTGGCCTGTGAGCAGTTCAACCTGCCCGAGGGCATCTATCCCTATCACATGCTCGTTTGCGGCTATCCTGCCGACCACATCGCCGATCCCGAGCACCGCGAGGCCCGCACCATTCCACTCCCCGACTTCCTCCTCAAGTAGATCTTTGGGACATGCCTTAAAATCTACCTTTGACCACGCGCCCTTCGCCGAGTTCTGTGCCCCCAAACGCAGGACTCGGCGTTTTGTTATGCAGGCTGCATACAGCCACAAAAAAGGACCCGCAAGCTGCGGGCCCTTTCTAGGCGCTAAATGATAGCTGGATGTTAGTCCAGGTCGTCGGCGGCGAAGTTGTCGATCGGTGCGAAGGGATCGGCAACGGGGATAACCGGCTCGGCGACGGGCAGCGGCTCGGCAGCAGGAACGGTCACAGCCGGAGAAGCGGCGGAACCGACCGGCGTGGAAGCCATGAGATCGGACGGGAAGGAGTTCTGAGCATCGTCCATGAAGTGCTGAATGAGCTTGAGGTACTCGGCCTTGAACTCCTCACGGGAAGCCTTAAGACGGTCGATCTCCTCAAGCTCGGCCTGCTTCTCGGTCAGGGCCTGGCGGATGACCTCGCGGGCCTTGGCGTCGGCCTCGTTGCGGATGCGGTCAGCGTTCTCGTTGGCGTCGTTGACAATGCCCTCGGCGGTCTGCTGGGCGGCGATCAGGGCAGCGGAGATCTGGCGCTCCTGAGCGGAGAAGTCAGGTGCAGGAGCGGCGACGGGCGCGGCGGGAACGGCCTGCGCGGCAGCGTCCTGAGCCTGAGCAAGCTGGGCCTGCGTGTCGGCGAGCTGCTGCTCGGTGGCGGTCAGACGACCCTTAAGATCGACAATCTTGGCGAGCATGGCGTCGACCTCAGAGGACAGGGTCTCCAGGAAGACGTCGACCTCGGCGGGATCGTAGCCGCGCTTGGCCTCAGAGAAGGTCTGAGCCTGAATGTCAGCAGGGGTAATAGCCATAACAAGTTCTCCTTTATCTTCGCCTTGGCGCTGTGCGCCCGACGTGAGTTACTAAGCCAGTTTTATATGAGTATACCTATAAGAAGTTGCAGAACCAGCTTCTGCACCAACTGCAACGCAATAATCGCAACGACCGGTGAAAAATCGACGCCGCCCATGGGCGGGATAAACCGGCGGAACAAATTGAGCCACGGGCCGCACACGCTATCGAGAACAGCGGCGATATCCTGTAGCAATCCGCCCTGCTTCATAGGGATCCACGTCATAAGGCAGTAGACCACGATGAGCGTGGAGTAAAAGTTGAACAGCGTATTGACCAGCTGGACAATGGTGTAGATGTTGATGAGAATCTCCTCGTCTTGTCTTTACTTAAGGTAGCCGTCGGCACGGAGCTTTTTGAGGTCCGAATCCTTGACCTCGCAACCGGCGG
Organism: Coriobacteriaceae bacterium AF08-21; assembly: GCA_027687465.1. GTDB lineage: Bacteria > Actinomycetota > Coriobacteriia > Coriobacteriales > Coriobacteriaceae > Collinsella. Next base: position 31,251 of record JAQCQR010000015.1, on the reverse strand, counting down.
GCAGCACCATAAACACGCGATCGCCCACCTCTTTGACTGTGGCACCCAGGCCGCAGGCAAAGCCGTAAGAGAAGTCCAGGACGCGCTTGGCGACCTCGGTACGAACGCCCACAAAAATCAGCGCGACAGGCTGCTTGGTGCGCACGCGGCGCACGACGGTCTCCACGTCGTCATAGCTCTCGGGGCGCAGGACATAAGCCGGCAGCTGCGGCGTAGCGTTGATGATGTTGCTCGCATACGCCGAGGCATCGCTCGGTGAGGGAGCAGGTGCGGGGGCAGCAGCGCGGGCGCGTGTGCTCTCGGCATAGCTCGACGGCGTGTCGTAGGCACCGGGACGATAACCGCCCGCAACCGTCTCCTGCGAGCGCGATGGCGGGTTATAGGTCGTAGCGTGGCGAGAGTCGTCGCCGACCAGCTGACCGGAGCGCGTGTACACGGCCACCGACTCGGCCTCGCCGCGGCGCGTCTGACCCAACAGGCCGTTGCTCGGCTCGTCCTGGGTGTAGAAGCCCTCGCCCGAGGCACCGCTGTAACCGTTATTCTGGTAGCCGTCGTCATAGCCATCATCGTAGCCGTAGTCGTCGTCCTGACCATAACCCTGGTCGTAACCCTGCTGGCCGCCCAGGTGCATCTTATTTTTAATCTCGTCAAGGAAGCCCATGGTTGTGTCCTCTCGCGGTTTAGTGCAGGCGCTCTGATAATCAGTGCGCACTTCAGAGCCTTATTTTACTGCAAACTCCGGGCTAAATACTACCCTGCCCAGGCGAACGAGCGTAGAGCCTTCCTCAAGGGCAGGCTCAAAGTCCTCGCTCATGCCACAGGAAAGTTCGGGCAGGCTCAGGTCGGAGTGCGTCGCCTCAAGCTCATCCCTTAGCTCGCGAAGTCCGGCAAAGGTGCGGCGCGCCACATCTTTATTACCCCGTGGTGCCATAGTCATAAGGCCCTGCACACAAATTCCCTCAAGCTCCGCAAGCTCACCTGCGGCGTCTCGGACCTCGTCGGGCGAAAAGCCGCCCTTGGACTCCTCGCCGCTCACATTGACCTCGATCAGCACGCGCTGGGGGCCGGAGAGCTCGCCCGCCTCAATCTTGCGGACCGCACGGCTCGAGATAGCCTGAGCCAAATGCAGCGATCCCACCGAATGAATCAGCTCGGCCGAGCCCAGAACCGCATTGATCTTGTTGGTCTGCAGGTTGCCGATCATATCGAAGCGCACCTCGGGTAGCTCCGGATGCTCCGCGAGGCCTGCAAGCTTGCGAACGAGCTCCTGCGGGCGGTTCTCGGCAAAATGGCGATACCCCGCCTGGATAGCGGCAACGGTCTCATCGACGCCAACGGTCTTGGAGACGGCAATTAGGCGCGCGGCATCGTGGGGACGGCCCGCGCGATCGAGCGCGGCATAAAAGCGTTCGAGAATCTGCTCGCGGCGAGCGCGTATCAAGTCCAAATAGTTATCCATTGCCAATCGCCTCCGCTGACAGCCAAACAAGTAGTCCCATGCTAACGCAAGAGCGCGGCCTCACATGTGCAAGGCCGCGCTCACTTAGGTATTTACAATCTTTCGACGAACGGGGCCCCCTACTCCTCGTCGTCCTCGGCGTCGTCCTCGTCCTCAAGGTGCTCAAGCAAATAGCGAAGGCCTTCGCTCACCTCGTTAGCAGGCACCTTGGCAACATAGCCCGCATCCACGGCGGGCCTCATGATGACACCCTCGCCCGAAGGCACGCGCATGCTCTCAAGCTCATCCTCGTCCGTACGGGCGATATCGCCGGCAGTCATGCGCTGTCCGGTCAAAAGGAAGGTCAGACGGCAGGCAGCATCGATGGAAATCGAGGCGATACGATCGAGGTAGCGCGAAACCATAATGGCGCGGCGCAGATCGTCATAGTTGCTGTCGTCGTCCATAAAATCGCCCGTGTCCATGCGGTTAAAGATGCGGAAGAACTTCTCGTACGCCGCATGCACCGGCTCGTCCTCGACGGCCAGGTTGCAGATGATGGACATGTCGTTGGTGACGAGCGCAGAAAGTGACGAACCCAGCACCTGGTAAACAGCCTCGGCCTCGGCCTCAACCGTACCGACGAGTTCCTGGGGCAGCGAGATGTCGGCCTTGACCATGTGACGCGTGGCGCGGCAGATCTGGCGAACCTTATCGGTCATGCGCTGCAGGTTAAAGTCGACGTAGATGATCGTCTGCAGCAAGCGGAAGTCGGAGGCGACCGGCGACTGCGTAGCGATCAGGTTGTAGCACACGGCCTCCAAGTTGGCGCAGCGAGCGTCAATCGAAAGCGTACGCTTCTTGGTCTTGGTGGCGAGCTTGCGATCATCGGTCACATAGGCCTTCACGGCGTCGTGAAGCGCCAGATCGACGGCCTCGTAGATGCTCAGCATCTCGTGACGGGCCTCGATGAGCTGACGGGAAAACAGTTTACGCATGGTTCACTCCAATCAGTTGGGTGCGGTCATGCCGCCCGCACAGTGAATACGCACCGGACCAGGTCCGATCGGCTTGGGACTAGTCGCACCGATCAGCCAAAGCGGCCGGTGATATAGTCTTCCGTCCGCGAATCCACCGGGCTGGTGAAGATCGCGTCGGTTTGACCATACTCGATGAGCGTGGCGGGCTCGCCGGCAACTTCCTGCAAGAAAAATGCGGTGTAGTCGCTAATGCGAGCGGCCTGCTGCATAGAATGCGTGACGATGATGATCGTCATCTCGGGCGCCAGCTCGGCCATCAGATCCTCGACCTTAGAGACGGACGTGGGGTCGATGGCGGAGCAGGGCTCGTCCATCAGCAGGACATCGGGCTGCACCGCAAGCACACGCGCGATGCACAGACGCTGCTGCTGACCGCCCGAGAGCGCCAAACCATCCTTGTTGAGCTGATTGGATACCTCTTTCCAGAGGTTGGCGCGCTTGAGCGATTCTTCCACGATGTCGTCGAGGTCGCTTTTGCTAGTCACGCCCTGCAGACGAGGGCCAAAAGCGACATTCTCGTAGATGGATTTGGGAAACGGGTTGGGCTGCTGAAAGATCATGCCCACGCGACGGCGAAGGTCGACCGGATCGACGCCCTCGGCATAGATATCGTTGCCGTCAAGCGTCATGGTACCCTCGACGCGGGTGCCCTCGATAAGGTCGTTCATACGGTTGATGCAGCGCAAAAACGTCGATTTGCCGCAGCCCGAAGGACCGATAAACGAGGTGATGGCGTTTTTGGCGATGTTGAGGTCGAGCCCCGTCAGCGCATGAAAGTCACCGTACCAAAAGTTGAAATCCTTGGCCGTGATGGCCGCTTGCTCCGGCGTGGGAGCGGACTGATAGACGGACATGGGACTCCTTAACTAGCGGCGTTTGCGCGACAGATAACGCGCAAACAGGTTGAAGGCCAGAATAATCGCCATCAGCAAAAGCGCAGTGCCGTAGGCTGCGTTCATGTTGATGCCGTCATTGGCAAGCAGATAAAGGTGAACGGTCATGGGACGACCGGAATCGAGCGGCGAAATAGGCAGGTTGATGGCCTGGCCCATAGTGTAGAGCACCACCGCGGTCTCGCCGATGGCGCGGCCGATGGCAAGCACGATGCCGGTGGCGATGCGGCCAAAAGCCGAAGGAAGCACGATCTTGGAGACGACCTGCCACTTGGTGGCGCCCAGGCCATATGCGCCCCAACGGATATAGCGCGGAACGGCGCGGATTGCTTCCTCGGTGGTACGCATGACAATAGGCAGCATCAGAAGTGCCAGCGCCAGGGCGGCCGAGACCATCGAAAGGCCCAGACCCATAGCCTCGACAAACAAGGCGTAGCCAAAGAGGCCCATAACAATGGAGGGCACCGAGGCCAGGGCATCGGCAGCATAGCGAATGATGTCGACGACCTTGCCTTGCTTGGCGTATTCGGCAAGATAGACCGCAGCCAAGACGGCAACCGGCGTGCAGATGAGCATGGCGAGCGCCGTCACGTAGATGGTTGAGACAATCGTCGGCCAAATGCCGCCTTCGGCGTTGACGCCCTGCGGCCAGCCAAAGATAAAGTCGAGCGAGATATGCGGCAGGCCGTTGATGACCACGTAGGCGATGATGGCGATCAGCACCAGCGTGGTGATATAGGCCGCGGCGCGAAACACGCAAAGCATGATCTTGTTGGAGAGGTCCTTGTTGATGCGGCCCTTCTTGCCATGGGAAAGGGCACGCTTGATGCGCTCGCGCGACGAGGTCGTATCGACCGTCGTGTCAACGGAATCGGACATAGCCTACCCCCTCTTCTTGGAAATCAGGCGGACGATACCCACCAGTGCAGCGGAGATGATAAACAGGACAACGCCCATGCCAAACAGAGCCGAGCGGTGCAGGCCCGAGGAATAACTCATGTCGAGCGCGATCTGACTCGTGAGCGTTGAGATAGGGCTCGAGATGCTATCCGGAATGACCGGGGCGTTGCCCACGACCATCAGCACGGCCATGGTCTCACCGATGGCGCGACCCATACCCAAAACGATGGCGTCCACAATGCCCAGCTTGGCGGCCGGCAGCACGACTTTGTAGATGGTCTGCCACTTGGTGGCACCCATGGCATAGGATGCCTCGCGAATGCCCATGGGAATGGAATTGAGGGCATCGATGGTGAGCGTGGTGATGGTGGGAACGATCATGATGGCGAGCACGAACCACGCCGTCAGCGCGCCAAAGCCAAGACCGCCGGTCAGCTGCGCGATAAACGGACGGATGATGACCATGCCAAAGAAGCCGTAGATGATGGAGGGGATGCCCGCCAGCAGGTCGACGGCGGGGCTGATGAGCCTGCGCACGCGCTTGCTGGCAATCTCGACCAGGTACACGGCCGTGCCCACACCCAGGGGCACGCCCATGGCAAGTGCACCGACCGTCACCAGGCCAGAGCCCGCCAGCAGCGACATAATGCCGTAGTGACCCTCAGAGGGCGCCCACGTAAAGCTAAAGAAGTCCGCCAGGCCGATGTCGGTAAAGACCGGCAGCGCCGAGTACGTGGTAAAGACAAAAATCAGGATGACGGTGACGACCGCCAAGAACGCGCAGGCAAAGAAGATCCACTGCAGCGCCTTCTCCTTAAGATAGGTACTGCGCGACACCAACGCCAACTCACGCTTTTTGGGCGCCTGGGTCTCCTGCTCAATCTGGGGGGTTTCCTGTGTTTCCACGCTACTCACTCCCCTTTCCGTCGTTCGTGACGGGAATAAAGCCCGCCTCGCGAATCTGCTTGTCCATCTTTTCGGACGTCACGTAGTCGATGTAATCCTGCGCCTGCTGCGAAGGCGCCCCCTTCACAAAGAAGTAAAGGTCACGCGAGATGGGATAGCCGCCACTTGCGACCGTCTTCTCGGATGCCTCGACATGGTTGACCGAAACGGCCTTAACCGAGGTCTTGGCGTTGAGGCTCTCGACAAAACCCAGCGAGATGTAGCCAATGGCGCCACGTGAGCGGGATACGACATCGCGTACCTGGCCCGTACCCGAAAGAACAGCCGAGCGGCGATCGAACGGCGCGCCGTCCATCACGATAGTGCGGAAGGCCTCGCGCGTACCGGACGCCTCGTCGCGGTTGATAACCTGAATCTTCAGGTCCTCTCCGCCGACTTCTTTCCAGTTGGTGATCTTGCCGGCGTAAATATCGCGGAGCTGCTCGGTCGAGAGATTGTCGACCGGATTGTCGTCGTTCACGATGACTGCGATGCCGTCGTGTGCGATAACGATAGGCGTCAGGCCCAGGTCTTGCTCATCGGCGTTGAGGCCACGAGAGGAGCTGGCGATATCGGCGGTGCCGGCGCTAACAGCTTCGATGCCAGCAGATGAGCCAAGGCCGGAGACGAGCACGTCGATGCCGGTCTCTTCCTTAAAGCCCTCGGCCGCAATCTCGGCAATGGGAAGGCAGGTGGTCGAGCCGGCCACGGTAATAGAAGACGTAGAAGATCCCGAGGAGCAGGCACACAGCGTGAGCGTGAGCACTGCTGCACTCAGGACCGATGCGATCTTTCTCATAGCATCACGCCGATCGCAGCATGGCGCCCACAGGTGCCGCCCTCGTTGCGGTAGGAATAAAAGCGGTCGTTCTGACGAACGGTGGAAAGTTTGGTGTCCACAATGCCGTTCACATCGACACCGGCATCCACCAGCGCCTCGCGAATGGCGGCGGAAAGATCGAGCATACGGGAAACGGTAGCATCGATGCACGCGAACTCGGCGGCAAAGCGATCCATAAGTTCTTGGGACACCTCATACTCGTCGCCCAGGATATGGGGCCCAATATAGGCAGAGATGTCCTCCGGCGTGCAGTCAGCCGCCTCACAAAGCGCCTGGCAGGCTTTGGCGGAAATACGCGCAATCGTGCCCTTCCAGCCAGAATGCACCACGGCAAAGCCGCCGGGAGCCACCAGCACCACGGGAACACAATCGGCAAAGCAGAGCATCACGGGCACCTCATGGGCCGTACAGACGAGGGCATCACAGCCCTCGGCAATCTGCTCACGAATGTTCTCGAGATCATCAGCACCGTTCGAGGTCACCGTCACGACGTGGTCACCATGTACTTGATTGGGCACGAGCAGATTATGCTCGCACTCAGCGGCGCCCATGGCTTCGAGCGCTCGACGACGATTTTCTTGAACGGCAAAGGGGTCATCGCCTACATGCGAGCCCAGATTGAGTGAGGAGTACGCATCTTCGGAAACACCACCGGTGCGCTCGGTAAAGGCAAAACGGACATCGTGCGTCGCGCCCTCTACCAACGTAACTCCATCATGGTCGACACGCGAAACGTTGTCCGCACGTGCTGCCATACTAAAGCCTCCTAATAACACAAGTATCGCGGCGAAGCCGCAGCAGTCCGTGTCATACGGCTGCCATACTTCATTAAAAGGATACCCGCAGCGGTAGGGACCAAACGTAAAGGGAACGTAAGGAGATTGGAGGCTTTCGTTTACAAACGAGAAACAAAAAGGGCGCATCCATACGGACGCGCCCCTGTGCAAAACAATGCGAAGAACGACTTAGAAGCTGCCGCGCTTGAGGAAGTCGGGAAGCTCAAACTGATCGTTGCCAAAGTTGGGCAGCTCGGTACCACCGACGTTGCGAGTCGGGGCAGCCTGAGCGGGGCTGGCAGCCGGAGCGGTGCGCTGCGGCTCAGCAGAAGCAGCGGCCTTGCTCTGGGACTGCTGGGCAGCGAAGAGCTCGTCCTGACGGTTGACGTTGGAGTCGGAGAAGCCCGTGGCGATAACGGTGATGCGCACCTGGTCGCCCAGGGACTCGTCAACAACGGTACCGAAGATGATGTTGGCCTCGGGGTCGACAGCATTGGCGACAACGTCGGCGGCGTCGCTGATCTCCTGGATGCCCAGGTCCTTGGAGCCGGCGATGGAAAGCAGGACGCGCGTGGCGCCATCGATGGAGCTCTCGAGCAGCGGGCTGGAGATGGCCTGCTGGGCAGCGTCGACGGCACGGGTGTCCCCAGAAGCGGTACCGATACCCATCATGGCGGTACCGGCCTGCTTCATGATGGTCTTAACATCGGCGAAGTCCAGGTTGATGATACCCGGGACGGTGATGAGGTCGGTGATGCCCTGGGTGCCCTGGGAAAGGACGCCATCGGCAATTGCGAAGGCCTCGAGCATCGTGGTCTTCTTCTCGGCGATGTCGAGCAGCTTGTCGTTAGGGATAACGATCATGGTGTCGACGCAATCGGAGAGGGTCTTGATACCCTCCTCGGCGCTCTTCTTGCGCTTGCGACCCTCGAAGGTGAAGGGCTTAGTCACGACGGCGACGGTCAGCGCGCCGACCTCGTTCATCGCGATATCGGCAACGATGGGAGCGGCGCCGGTACCGGTACCACCGCCCTCGCCGCAGGTGATGAACACCATATCGGCACCAGCGAGCGCCTCGGCGATATCGTCGCGGGACTCATCGGCAGCCTTGCGGCCAACCTCGGGGTTGGCGCCGGCGCCCAGGCCGCGGGTAAGGTCGGTGCCGATGTGCACCTTGATATCGGCATCAGAGATCGCGAGCGCCTGAGCATCGGTGTTGATGGCAACAAACTCGACGCCGCGGATGCCCTCTTCGATCATTCGATTGACCGCGTTGGTACCGCCGCCGCCGACGCCGACCACCTTAATGACGGCAAGGTAGTTGTTGATCTCTGTCTCGTGCATGTCGGTCCTCCGAACAAAGGTTATAGCCATAGCATGGGTTGACCCCTGCGCACATTAACCTTCAGGTTGAAAGTAAATGCAAAGGTAAACCGTATTATGTTTGCACATTATGAACGTATCAGTCAAATAATTGACCGTGAAAACCAAACAAACCAGATAAACGGCGTGGTATGGCCCCTCAACAAAGCCATTTAGGGTGCTAGGCAGTCGGTGCGTTCCTAAACGTGTAGTTGCCCGGAGAGCGCACATTGATATAGGTTACGCCCTCTACCTGCGAAAGCAGCTTGGTCACGATGCGTTCTTTCTTGGCGATATCGTCCGAATCGCCCAGCGACACCTCGACGCCGTTGTCGAGATTTGCCGAGATAGCTTCAACGGAAGGCGTGGAAATATCCTTCACCTGGTCCAAGAACTCACTCGAAAAACCGCGTGCGTAATCCAGGCCGGCCTTGACGGCCTTGGAGCTCACCGCCCGACCCGAAACCGGTGCGACATCGGCCGAGACGTCAGTCAGCAGCACGGCGCCGTAGTGCTTGGCAAGCGCCAGGGCCGCATCGATGCCGGTCAGGGTGTTGGCACCCTCGCCCGATGTAATGACGTTCCCCTGGTCGTCCACCTCGACAGACGTCGACAGCGGAGCGATCCAGGTGTCATCGTCTCCGATAGCCCAGGCAAGGTCGTCGGAGCTGATATACGCAATGGCGGTAACTTTACGCTCCGTCGGCGTGATGATAAGCGTATGGGGAAACTGGCGCTGGACATCCACGCCCGAGACCCACGGGTTTTGCTTGAGGCCCTCGGTGATCTGATCGGGATCCACGTTAAAGAGCGACGTGTTCTCGGGAAGACTGATGAGCTGCATGGCGTCGTGCTTGGTCACATGCTCGCTGCCATAAATCTGAATATCGGTGGCGGAGAACAGGCCAGAGTTGATGACGACGATGGCAATAATGGCAAGTACGGCCACGGCCGCCAGGATGCCGCCCGCGATCTTGCCCTTACCCTTCATGGCAGAAGCGACGTCGGTCGTCTTGCTTGCCATGGCACCAAGCGATGACAGGGGATTGATGCCCTTTTTTGCCGAAGACGCCTTGGCGGCGGGTACCGATGTCAGTGAACGCGGCTTAGCGCCAGCCAACGTACGGCCGGCATGCGGCGCACGAGCTCCCAGCGAAGGTCTGGGCGTCGCCATGGGTCGGGAGGTCTTGGTGCCCATCGCCGGCTTGGGCGTCACCGAAGGACGCGGAGCCGGACGACTCGTCTTTTTAGAAGCGGGGCGTCCTCCCAGCTGCGAGCCGACGACTGGGCGCTTGGCAGGACGAACGGGCCCAACGGACTTGGAGGGCATGGCGGGCTTATGTTGAGGCTGGACAGGTGCGCCGGAACGCCCTCCGGCGCGGCGGAAGGTTGGTTTCGATGCTCTAGAAGCCGAGGAATTTAACTTCCGGTCTGAGCTCGATGCCATACGCCTCCCTCACCTTTCCGTGCACATGCCTGATAACCGCGGCCACGTCATCGGCCGAGGCGGTTCCGTTATTAACGATAAAATTAGCGTGTACGGGCGAAACTTCCGCACCGCCAACCGAAAAACCCTTTAATCCACAATCCTCAATCAACTTGCCCACGCTTGCGTCGGGCGGGTTGCGAAAGACCGATCCGCAGGATGCACGGCCCATGGGCTGCGTGCGCTTGCGGCGTGTCAGATACCGCTCCATGCGCTCGCGAATGTCGGCCTTGGGCGCGGGCTTGAGCTTAAGCACGCACTCGAGAATGATCTCGTTACGCGGCAAGCTGCACTCGCGATACCCCCAAGCGATCTCGGACCCTGCATAGTGCTTAATACCGGACGCCGGATCAAACGTGACCACGTCCTCGATAAGGGAGCCGATCCACTCGGTCCGCGTGCCTGCGTTCATGGACACGGCACCGCCGACCGAACCGGGAATACCGACAGCGAACTCAAGGCCCGAAAGCCCGCGCGACAAGGCGTCGTTGACCAAACGCGCGAACATCACGCCCGCGCCAACGGTCAGCGTGCAGCCGTCCTCGGCAACAACCGTGCGCTGAAACTCACGTCCCAGCGAAATAACGGCGCCGCGATAGCCGGCATCAGCAACCAACAGGTTGGACCCCTTGCCGATAATCACCCACGGCACCTGCTCGCGGTCAAGCACCGCCACGGCGCGACGCAGGGCATGGTAGCTATGGCACGTCACAAAGAGGTCGGCCTTGCCGCCGATACGATAACTCGTATGACGCGCAAGACGTTCGTCCTCGACCACGTCCGTGTCGATCATGCCCGAAAGCGCCATGACGGCGTTAAACAGACCCATAGAGGTTAAGCGTCTTTCTTGGCAGTCAGATACTCGATGAACTCGGGGCCGACGGTCGTAACGTCGCCGGCACCCATGGTGAGCAGCAGGTCGCCCTCGCCCACGAGCTTCTCAAGCTCCTGGTTGAGCTCAAGACGGCTGGAGCAGTACACGACCTCCTTGCCGGGATGCTTGGCGCGAACGGTATCTGCGAGCATCTTGGAAGTAACGCCCGGAATCGGCATCTCGCCGGCGGAGAACACATCGATCAGCAGCAGCTTATCGGCGTTGGCAAAGGCATCGGCAAAGTCATTGCACAGAGCCTGCAGGCGCGAATAGCGGTGCGGCTGGAACACGACATCGACATGTTTGTAGCCCAGCGAAGAGGCAGCAGCGAGCGTCGCCTTGATCTCGGTGGGATGATGGCCGTAATCGTCAACCACCGTGATGCCGTCGATATCGCCCACGTGGGTAAAGCGACGGCGGACGCCCTCAAAACTCGAAAGTGCCTTAGCGGCGGCGTCGATATCGAGGCCCAGGACATGGGCGACGGTCAAGACGGCCGTGGCGTTGAGCATGTTGTGACGACCGGGGTTGCTCTTAATCTCGACAGCGTGCTCGGTGCCGTCCTCAAAGCGAACGATAAAGTCGCTCTGGATGCCCTTGACATCCGGATGTACGCAGACGATGTCGTTGTTCTCGGCAAAGCCATAGGAAAGCACATGACGGCCCGTCGACTTGGCGAGCTCGACCAGATGCGGGTCCTCGCCGCAAACGATGACGGTGCCGTCCTCGCCCACCAGCCCCATAAACTTGGCAAAGGTGGCCTCGATCTCCTCGATACCCGAGTAGTGATCGAGATGGTCTGCCTCGACGTTGGTCACGATGACCACGTTGGGGCTCAGGAACAGGAACGAGCTGTCCGACTCGTCGGCCTCGGCGACAAAGTAGTCACCCGAGCCGTTCTTGCCGTTGGTGTCGTAGCCCTCGACAATGCCGCCGATCAGGAAGCTGGGGTCCAGGCCCATGCGATCGAGCATCGTGGCGCACATCGAAGACGTCGTGGTCTTGCCGTGCGTACCGGCAACGGCGACGGTGGTGTAGCCGTGGCCCAGGGCCGAGAGCATCTTGGCACGGGGCCACAGGGGAATACCGAGCTCGCGGGCACGCACGAGCTCGGGGTTGGACTCGGGAATTGCGGTGGAGACCACAACCACGTCGGGCTTGACTTCGTCGATCGTCGCAGCCTCGTGGCCCACGTGGACCTTCACGCCGGCGCGGGTAAGCTGGCGAATATAGCGCGACGTCTTAAGGTCGGAGCCGGTAACGGTATAACCGCGCTCGTGCAGGACGAGGGCGATGCCGCTCATGCCGGCGCCGCCGATACCGATAAAATGGGCGCTCTTGAACTCGGGCGCGGAGGTTGCAGTCTGGGAATCAGCCATGTGCTCGTGTACTCCTTGCGTAAACACTGCCTGTAACCCGTTAACTGTACCGCACCTACCGCATCCGCGCGAGGGCGACCGGCGATATCCCGTCTAACTAACGCAATCCCTCTACCGCGTCGGCCAAAAGCGCGGCGGCACGGTCCTGGGCCAAGCCACGCGCCGCCTGACGCATGGCATCACGCGCCGCAGCGTCATCGATCAGGTGCAGCAGCTCGTCGGCAAAGGCAGGGGCATCGATATCGGCATCGGCGCAAAGCACGCCGGCGCCGGCATCGACCAGGTAACGCGCATTCGTGGTCTGGTGGTCGGCCGTGGCGTGCGGATACGGCACGAGTACCGAGGGCACGGCAAGCGCGGCAATCTCGGCCACGCTCGAGGCACCGGAACGCGAGAGCACCAGATCGGCCGCAGCCAGCATATCGCCCATGTTGTCGATGTAGGGCTGGACACGATAGCGCTTCGCCTCCTCGGGCGTCAGCGCCAAAGCGCGCTCGGTCTCCTCAAAGCCGTCGGCACCCGTCGAATGCAAAATGCAGAGATTCTCGCGGGTCAGCAGCTCACTCTTGAGCGAGGCAACGCGCTCGTTGAGATGCTGAGCACCGAGCGAACCACCAAAGACGAGCAGAAGCGTCGCGTTCTCGGGCACACCGAGCGTCTTGCGACCGCGGGCGCGATCGCCCTCGATCACCGAACGACGTACGGGATTGCCCGTCATGAGCACATGGTCGGGGTCGCCCTCGCGCTCAAAGACCGCGCGGGCCGCAGGTACCGAAATGCACACGCGGGCGGCATGTGAATTCATCATCTTGTTGGCCAGACCCGGAACAGAGTTCTGCTCGTGCAGCAGATACGGAACGCCGGCGTCCTTGCACCAACCCAGCAGCGGGACCTCAACGTAAGCACCAAAACCGATAGCGGCATCGGGCTTACCGACCTTCGAGAAGTGGCTGGCAAGCGCACGCTTCGCCTTGTAGACGCGCCATAGCGAGGTCAGCGCCGTCCAGGGACGGGAGCGATCGAAGCCCGTGACCGTGATGGGCACAAAATCGAATCCGGCCTCGGGCACCAGACGACCCTCGAGCTTGCGCGACTGGCCCACGAACACAACGTGATGACCGCGGTCACGCAGCTCCTCGGCCAAGGCGAGCGCGGGGTTGATATGTCCTGCCGTGCCGCCAGCTGCAATAGCAACGGTCATCTTATCGGTCATGGTAATCCCTTCGTACACGCGGCCCCTGGTCATCGGTGCGCAGACGCGCCGACGGGTCCGAATTCAAATCGATTCGATTATATCCGCCGCCCGCATTGCGAGGAGCGGGGCGCTGAGGACGACCTTGCGGCGCCGTTCGCTGACGCGGACGGGCTGCCGGCTCGGTCGCAGAGCCATCCAGGACGGTAAAGCCGTTACGCGAAGATCGCTCGCCGCGCACGTGGGGCACGCCGGCGGTACTCTCATCCATAACGGCAAAGCTCTCGCGGCGACGGTCGTATTCATCGCGACGGGCGCTCTCATACGAAACGCGCAGGATCAGACCGGCGAGCATAAGCGACACGATAATCGACGAGCCTCCGTAGCTAATAAATGGCAGCGGCTTGCCCGTCATGGGAAACACATTGAGAATGCCCAGCGCGTTGATCAAAAACTGCACCGCAAGGATGACCGCGGAACCCGATGCCATAAGTGCTCCGCGACGGTCGGTCGCCTGCTCGGCAATGCGAAACGCCGAGTAGATCAGCATCGCAAACACCAAGAAGAACAGCACGGTTCCGATAAAGCCAACTTCCTCGCCGATAATAGCCAAGATGTAGTCGTTATGCGCCTCGGGCAAATACGAGTACTTCATGGTGGAGTTACCGATACCGCGACCGAACAGGCCACCCGAGGCAAACGCCATGATGGCAAGCGTGGCCTGATAGCCGTCGCCATATTCGTCTGCCCAAGGATTCCAAGCAACCTCGACACGCGTCATACGATACGGCTCGGCGATAAGGGCGATCGCAATGACGGCGATGCCGGCAACGACCGTCCAAACGATATATTTGGGGTCCAATCCCGCAAACAACGCCATGCACATGAGGGTCAACAAGATGATCAGGACGGTGCCAAAATCGGGCTGAACAAAGATCAGAAAGAGCGAAATGCCCAGGTAGACACCCATCTTGCGAAGAAACTCGTTGATGTTGCCGCCGGGCGAAAAGATGCGGTCGAGCATGATTGCCGAATACGCGATGGCAAACGGCTTTAAAAACTCAGACGGCTGGAACTGAATACCGGCGATGTTGAGCCAACGCGTGGCGCCACGACTGCCGCTACCCATAAAGAACACCAGAACCAGTAGCCCTATCATGCCCATGAGGAAGATCTTGAGCACGTCTTCCCCAAACCAACTGTCCGGCAAGATGCGCACGATGGCAACCATAGCCAGCACGCCAACTCCGGCAAACGCGGCTTGTCGAAACAGGAAAAACGTCGCCGAACCATTCTCGTGCAGCGCCTCGACCGAAGATGCCGAGTACACCATCAGCAAGCCGAAGCAAACCAAGCTAAACAGGCAAGCCATAAATATCAAACGGGGACGCATGATGCGGGCGGGGACGCCGGCAATATAGCGCTCACCGAACGTCTGCCCGCCGCGTCCGGAACGCGGCGTGCTACGCAGCGAGGAAGCACGGTCCGAGTCGGGCCTCCTCATATCACTTCGGGGGCTCTCCTCTCTCACCGACAACCCCTATTCCGTTTGCGATTTCGCTGCTGCGGCAAGCTGGGCAACGTAGTCCTTAAACACGCGACCGCGCTCCTCGTAGCCCGAGAACTCGTCGAACGAAGAGCAGGCGGGCGAAAGCAGGATCACGTCGCCGCGACTCGAGAGCGAGCGGGCAACGTCAACGGCATCGCGCAGATCATCGGCCTGGGCGATATCCACATCACCATCGACATCGGCCTCGTCCATAGCGGCGGTAAAGCGCTCGCGCGCATCGCCAAAGCAAACGACCGAGCGCACGTTGTCCATAACAACGCGGGCAAAGTCCGCAAGCGGCGTACCCTTATCGTGGCCGCCGAGCAGCAAAATCACATCGTCGTCGGGAAACGCCGTCAGGGCCTTTTCGACCGCATCGGTGTTCGTTGCCTTGGAATCGTTGACGTAGCGCACGCCATCGATCTCGCCACAGGGCTCAACGCGGTGCTCTAGCGGCTGGAACGATACCAAACCGCGGCAAATGCCCTCGGGATCGGCACCGACGGCCAGAGCAGCCGTAGCGGCACATAGGGCATTGATGACATTGTGATGGCCCGAGATCTTGAGCTCGGACGTGGCGACAAGCTGAGTCTCGACGCCCTTCAGGCGCACGACCATCTTGCCGTCGCGCACAAAGGCGGCGTCTGCACCCTCGGGCTCGTCAAAAGCGACCTTGCAGATGCGGCGACCCGGTGTGTAGATGTACTCATCGAACTCATGGATGCCGGCATCCTCAACGTCGATAACCACGAGGTCGTCGTCGACCATATTCTCGAACAACTTGATCTTGGCAAGCGCATAGTTCTTGTGGCTCTTGTGCCAGCCCAGGTGGTCGGGCGTGATGTTGAGCAGTACCGCCACGCGAGGATGAAGCTCGGCGGTCGTAGCAATCTGATAACTCGACAGCTCGGCCACAAACCACTCATTGTGTGCGCGGCCGTCGATCTCGTTCACCGGCGGCTCACCGATATTGCCGACGGCCACGCTGGCTTCACCGGCGGCCTTGAGCAGATAATCGGTCAGCGACGTGGTAGTTGTCTTGCCGTTGGTGCCCGTGATGGCGATCCAATTTTGGGGAGACAGGCGGTAGGCAAACTCGGGCTCGCCCATAATCTGAGCGGCATGCTCACGCCCAGCCTTAAAGAAGGCCGAAAACTCCGAGATACCCGGGCATGTCACGCACACGTCATAGGCACCCTCGACCTGCTCGGTGCCGTAGACAAACGACGCGCCCTGCGCCTCGAGCGCACGCGTGGCGTCATTGGGCTCGGAGCTACCGCCGCCATACACGGTCGTGGCGCTCACGCGCTCGGGGTGAGCCAACGCCCAACGGGCGACATCGAGACCGGATTTACCCTGCCCCAAAACAAGCAGGCTAAAGACATCAGCAAGAGGCATGAAAGACCACTATCCCAACTGGAAGAACAGGGCGAGGCCAACGGCGCCAAAGGCCGCGGCGATAATCCAAAAACGGATAACGACCTTGGTCTCGGCCCAGCCCTTCTTTTCGAAATGATGATGAATGGGCGCCATAAGGAAGACGCGCTTGTGCGTAAAGTGGAAATAGACAACCTGGATCATGACCGACAGGGTCTCGACGATAAACAGACCGCCGATGATGAGGGAAACGACTTCGGTGTTGGTCATGATGGAGGTGCAGGCAAAAGCGGCACCCAGGGCAAGCGAGCCGGTATCACCCATAAAGATGCTCGCCGGGTAGCAGTTGAACCACAAAAAGCCCAGGCAGGCACCGGCGCACGCCGTGCAGAAGATGGACAGGTTCACGTCACCGTGCAAAAACGCCATGGCGGCCATGGCGAGCATGGCGATCATGGAAGTGCCGCCGGCAAGGCCGTCCAGACCATCGGTCAGGTTCACGGCATTGGAAAGACCAGCGATCATCAGCCAGCAAAATACAATGTAGAGCCACGGAAACGAAAGGCCGCAGATGGTGGTCGAAAGAACACCGAGGTCAATCGTCAGGCCGCCGGGAAAACGAATCTCGGGGGCGACGCCGCACCAATTGACGGCGAGCACGGTAAAGGTGACGCAGATGATGGTCAGACCGATCATCTTGGCGTGAGGCGTCAGGCCGAGCGAGCGACCATGCGTGACGGAGGTCAGGTCGTCGATGAGGCCCAGAACGCCGGTGGCCAACGTGGCAAGCAGCACGAGCACGAGCTCGGTGGTGAGCTTGCCCATCAGCAGGCAGGTCAGCGAGATCGCGACAAGGATGATGACGCCGCCCATGGTCGGCGTACCCTGTTTAATCAAATGACGCTTGGGGCCGTCGGCTCGGACCTGTTGGCCGATACCCTCGACCTTCAGCAGCTTGATCCACCACGGCATAAGCAGCAACGCAATGGTGGCAGCGATGCCAAGTCCCAAAAAGGCCTGATACGTAGGATACGAGGGATTGCCGAACATGGGCTAGCACACACCTTCCACAAAGCGGTCGAGCTCAACAAAACGGGAACCCTTGACCAGTACAACATCATGATTTTCAAGCGCGCCGCCCATGCGGTCGAACACCTGTTGATAATCGGAGAACACCTGGATGCGGTCCTCATCCATACCCATCATACGTGCGGCATCGGCCATGAGCTGAGCCAGCTCGCCGCCGACGCACGCGAGCATGTCGAGCTTCTTGGCGGCGGCATAGGCGCCCACGAGCTCATGCATGCGGGGAGCCTCGTCGCCCATCTCGCCCATCTCGCCCAGGATCGCCATGTGCGAACCGTCACAGATGAGCGAGCACAGCAAATCGAGGCCGGCAGCCATAGACTCGGCACTGGCGTTATAGGAGTCGTCGATGATGCGTGCTCCGCTCTTGGCGCGCTTGATCTCCTGACGGTGACCGGTGATCGTAAGGCCCCTAAAGGCAGCATCGATCTGCTCGGGCGTCACGCCCAGACGATAGGCGACCGCGGCGGCCTTGACGGCATTGGGCACGGACTGCACACCGGGAATAGCCAACATGGTATCGACCGTGTCGCCCTGACCAAAGTCGAGCGTAAAGACCGGATGGCCCTCGTCGTCGACGCGAATGTCGCGCGCGCGGACCTCGTCGTCGTCCGAGACACCTGCCAGCATCACGTCGATACCCGCAGGCTGAGCGAACGTATCACGAATGAACGGCGTAAAGTCGTCCTCACCGCCCAAAACCAGCAGCGGCGAAAAGTCGCCGGCGGCGCACATGCCCTGGACAATCTCGGACTTGGCGCGGGCGATGTTCTCGCGGCTGCCCAGGATACCGATGTGGGAAGTTCCGATCTTGCTCACGATGGCAAGATTGGGGTTGGCGGACTGGGACAGGCGCTCAATCTCATGAAAATGGTTCATGCCCATCTCGAGCACCAGAACCTCGGTATCGGTCGGAGCGGAAAGCACCGTGAGCGGCATGCCGATCAGGTTGTTGAAATTGCCCTTCGTGGCCCAGACGCGATAACGCTTGGCGAGCACGGCGGCGAGCACGTCCTTGGTCGTCGTCTTGCCAATCGAACCGGTAATGCCGACGACCAGGCAGCCAAGCTCCAAGCGATATACGTGCGCCAGGCGCAGCAAGAACTCCACGGGGTCGTCGGTCAGCAAGATGGCGCATCCCTTGTCCTGCGCCAACGAAACCAGCTCGGCATCGGGCTCGCGCGTCATCACGACGGCACCGGCACCCGACTCGATGGCACGGGAGGCAAAATCATTGCCGTCGACCTTTTCGCCGGGGAAGGCGACAAAGATCGTCCCCTCCTCGACCTGACGCGAGTCGATAACGCACCCGCGGCATACCCGATCGACTTCTTCCGTCACGGTTCGGGCCCCCGTTGAGGCCGCGAGGTTGTTGACGGCGATCTCTATCATTGCAGCTCCCCTGTAAACCTAATAATGCTATCGGCGTATTGTATCCCAGTGCCATGCGCGCGTGGTGCAGGGCATGTGAACACCCTTCAGATCAAACGGCAGACCACGCTCAAGATTGTAACCCCCTACTTCGTGCGCGGGATACCCAGCACGTCGAGTGCGTTGGCCATAATGGACTGGAATGGCACCGCGGCGGCATCCGAGCCGCTCGGCGTTCCATCGAGTGTGATATAGCACAGCACCTTGGGCGATTGTGCCGGCGCAAAGCCCATAAAGGACGACATGTAGTTCTCCTTGAGGTAACCGCCGTTCTCGTCAGCACGCTCGGCCGTACCAGTCTTGCCCGCCACGTCATAGCCATCGACCGCACCGCCAACGCCCGTGCCTTCGGACACGACCGTCTGCATGCACGATGTCACCTGGGCGGCAGCGTCCTCCGAAATCGCACGCTCGCCTTCGCCCCAGTCCTTCTCATCGCCCTTGCTGGACTTATAGAAGTGCGGAGTCATCATCACGCCGCCGTTCGCTATGCCGCCCACGGCACGTGCGACCTCAATCGGCGAGACGGACAGCGCCTGGCCAAAGCTCATCGAGCCCAGCGTGGCGCCGTCGTACTGGTCGCGCTCCTTGACGATGCCCAGGCTCTCACCCGGAAAATCGACACCGGAGCTATGGCCGATACCCCACTTGTCCACATAGGTGGCAAAATCATCGGCACCGATCTTGCGTCCCACCAGGACAAAGCCCACATTGGACGAACGGCGCATCATCTCGCGCACGTCCATGGTCATGGTGTAGTCGCGCTTATCGGCGTCGGTAACGGTGTCGTCGCCAACCTTAATGCTCGCCGGCACCTCAAACGACGTGCTCGAACGCACGGCGCCCAAGTCGAAGCCGGCACCGGCCACGAGCGTCTTAAAGACCGAGCCGGGCTCGTAGGCATCGGTAACCAGGCGTAAGTTCATGTCCTCGGTCTTGGCATTTTCCAGATCGGTCTGGTCATATGTCGGATACGAGCATGCCGCCAGAATCTCGCCCGTCGTGGGATCGGTGACCAGGGCCGAGCCATTCTTGGCCTTGGTCTTTTCGACCGCCTCGGCCAGGGCGTCCTCGGCGGCACGCTGGATATTGACATCGAGCGTCGTCACGATGTCCACGCCGTCCACCGCGGCAACCTTCTTATAGGCGCCGCCCGCGATATAGCTACCGTCCCTCGCCCGCTCACGCACCAGCGAACCGTTCGTTCCGGTCAAAAGCTTGTTGTACTGTTTTTCGAGGCCCGTCAGACCGTCGTTGTCCACGTTTACCACGCCAAGCACCTGCGATGCCAGGTTGCCGTAGGGGTACACGCGCTTCATGGCCTGCTCAAAGAGCACGCCTGGCAGGTTCTTCTTCTCCAGCGGCGCGACATCATCCTCGTCCACCTGACGTTTGATATACACCCAGGTGCCATCCGACTCAACGAGCTCGCGACAGGTCTTTTTATCGATTCCCGTAGCTTTGACCAGCGCTGACACCGTCTTGTCAACGTCCTCGATAAGCTGAGGATTCACGGCGATGTTGCGGCATTCGACCGACGACGTCAGCACGTTGCCGTTACGGTCGTAGATGGTACCGCGCTTGGCATATAGCGTCTGCGCGAGCAAGCGACGTGCATCGGCGCGGTCGCGTAACTTATCGGCTTCCACGATTTGATAGTCGGCAAGGCGAAGGACGCCCAGACCCAAGCCAAACCCGATAAAGCCCATGACGGCCTTGCGACGGGGCAGCGGCGTGCCCGTGAGCCATTCGGTCGACGAGCTCTTGCGCGGTCTGGTGTTATGCATTTGAGGGCCACTCGAGCCACGGAGACGCGATGCGGGGTCGTTGCCATAGGACGGCCTCGCGTTGTAAGATGGCCGACCCGTTCCTTGATAACCAGAACGTCCCCGCGATGAGGGACGTCCAGAACCGCGACCCCCGTCGGAGCCGCGGCGATAGTCATTTGTCATACTCAGCTACCGTCTTGTTACTGAGCGGTCGCGGTCGAGCTAGCGCCCGCGGCTGCATCCTGCGAAAAATCAAGTGTAACGCTCTCGCTGGGCTCTACCATGCCATAAGCGCCCGCAAGGTCGCGAATGCGCGTGTCGGCACCATAGACCGAATGCATGACCTCCAGGTCGGAGCTCTCGTCGGTCGCCTTCTCGAGCGTGTTGGTAAGCGCGGCGTTGCTGTTGAGCACCTGGGCCGTAACGCCGGCGAGCGCCACACGGGCGACGCCGATCGTCATGAAGATGGCCGCAATGATGCAAAACGTTTTAAGAACGCTCATGAAAACCGGGCTTACCGCCTGGTTTGCCTGACGGCCCGCGCCCGTGTAGACATCAAAGCGCGGCGTGCGCTGCTCGCGGGGAGCAACGGGGGCCTGCGGTGCCTCACGATAGGCGGGCATGGCGTTCATATCATAGGCGAGTGCTGCGTTTGAGGTGTTGTAGCCCATGATATGCCGCCTCCCATCCCGAGTACGTTGGTAGTGTGTTTAAGCTTCGTTTATGGTGCGAGCGGGAGGTCCAATATCGCGCGGTCGCGTCTACAGACGCTGCGCCACACGGATCTTGGCTGATCTCGCCCGAGGGTTGCGCGCAACCTCATCGGGTTGGGCAACCAGGGGTTTGCGGGTGATGACCTTGAGTATCGGCACGTTGCCGCACACGCACACCGGAATCTCCGGCGGACACGTGCACCCCTGGCTCATCTCCTTAAAGTGGTTCTTTACGATACGGTCCTCGAGCGAGTGATACGAGATGACGCAGATGCGTCCGCCCGGGTTGAGCCACCTTGTGGCGGCGTCAAGCCCTCGCTCGAGCACATCGAGTTCGTGATTGACCTCGATGCGAATGGCCTGGAAACTCTTCTTGGCTGGGTGTCCGCCATGCCGACGAGCGGCAGCGGGGATACCAGCCTTGATGATCTCGACAAACTGGCCGGTGGTTTCGATCGGCTCATGCTCGCGGCGGCGCACGATCTCGCGCGCGATCTGCGAGGCGAACTTCTCTTCGCCGTAGACGCGTAGAATCCGGGCGAGGTCGTGTTCGTTATAGGTGTTGATGACCTCAGCTGCGTTTAAGGTGTTGTTACCCGGATCCATCCGCATGTCCAATGGGGCGTCCTCGTTGTACGAAAAGCCCCTGCCAGGGATATCGAGTTGCGGCGACGAAACGCCCAAGTCGAACAGGAAGCCATCGACCCCGGGCACCTCGGCCGAGCAAAGCAGCTCGTCCAAGTCGCCGAAGTTGCCCTTCAGCAGCTGGTGCGGTACGCCGGGAACCTCGCGGTCCAGACGGGCGCCAGCGGCCTCGAGGGCCATGTCGTCCTGATCGACGCCGAGCAAAAGGCCGGTCTCCCCCACCTGCGCGGCCATCTTTACCGAATGGCCGGCACCGCCAAGGGTGCAGTCGCAGACGACGGAGCCGCTCTTTAGCTGCAGCGACTCAAGCACTTCGCCGAGCATGACAGGTTCATGCCGATATTCTTGTGTCAAGATCCCACGCTCCATCCGTTACTCGTGCCTTGCCCTTACGAGAAGAAGAGGTCCAGCAGGGCCTCGTCATCATCGTCCTCATCGGCCGTAGCGCGGTCCCAAACCTCAAGGTGGTCGTAGTTGCCCACAACCGTGACCTCGCGGTCGAGGTTCGCCTGCTTGCGGAGAGACTCAGAAAGACCGATACGACCCGCGCTGTCCACATCCATCGACGTGGTGCGCTTGTTGATCGCCCTCATGAGCTTCTGGTCGTTGATGTCACGCGGGTTAAAACCCTCGTGGCCCTCACGACCCGCGAAGAGTCCTTCGACCCACTTATCGAAGGCCTCGGCAGAGAACACGTACAGAGCATCGACATCCAGGGCTTTAAACACGCGAACGTGCTCTCCAAGCTCCTCGCGAAGGGGTGCAGGCAGGGATAGACGACCTTTTGCATCGAGATTGCGCTCGTATGCACCCGTCATTCCCATGTGCGCCCTCCCCTCGGTTACTCAGATGGCACGTACGCGGGGAACCACCCCGCCTGTCGACGTCATCAATAATATGGGGAACCGCCCCATTTTTCAACACCTTTCCCCACCCCTTCCCCCACCCCACCCCACCACTCCACCCCCAATATGTTGTAAAACACCCCCGAGCATATGTTCGAAAACACAATATGTTGTGTTTGCAGCAAAGGCGGGATGCCACCTGTAGAAGCACGCCCGCGAACCTCAACCTTCAAGTTGACCTTGAGGCGATTTTTTACGTCCCTTTACACACCGTTCACATCGCCCCCAAACTCCCCCACCCACGGTACACACGGCCCACCACCGCGTCGGTGTCTAGCGAAAAATGGGACGGGCCCCAGATTGCCCATGTGCGCAAAAGTGCGTCTCGGCAATCTGGGGCCCGTCCCCTTTAATATTTATAAATATGCAGGTCAGCGAGGTGCTAGCGATGTGCCAGCGGATGCGCCGCCAGATAGACCTCGGTCAGTTGCGTGCGGTCGACATGCGTGTAGACCTGCGTGGTCGAAATATCGGCATGGCCCAAAATCTCCTGCAGCACACGCAGGTCGGCACCGCCCGCGAGCATGTGGGTGGCAAAGGAGTGGCGCAGGGTGTGGGGATGGAGCCCAACCAGCCCCACCTGGCGCCCATACCGCTCGCATATCGCATGCACGGCCTGGCGCGACAGGCGACGTCCGTTCTTATTTAAAAAGACCGCCGAGGTCTCGGTCCCGTGAGCATGGGCGGCCAGGAGCGTGCGCCCGTCACCTATATAGTGTGTCAAGGCGCGAGCCGCGCTTCCCACCAACGGGGATAGACGCTCCTTGGAGCCCTTACCGCGCACCAGGACAAACCCGTCATCGATATGGATATCGCCCACATCGAGCCCAACCAGCTCACTCACGCGCAAGCCGCAACCGTAAAGCACTTCCAAGATGGCATGATCGCGCAGTCCCATCTCGCCCTCGGGAAAGTCTTGATCGAGCAGTGCCGAGACATCCTCCACCGAAAGGTATTCCGGCAGGCGATCTGCCTTTTTGGGCAGGCGCAACGCCGCCGTCGGGTTTTGGGCCACGGCCCCATCGCGCACCAAAAAGGCATGCAGACCCTTCACGGCAGCAAGCGCGCGCTCCACCGAGGCGTCGGAATAGCCTCCGTCGCGGCGATCGGCAACAAAGTCCTCCACGACCTGACGGCTCACATCTTCAAAAGACGCAATGTCAGCCCGCTCCAGATAGGCGCAGTACGTCGTCAGGTCACGACGGTATGCCGCAATCGTATTGCGCGCCAAACCCCGCTCGACCGCAAGGTAATCGAGATACTCCCCCGCCACCACAGCGAGCGACGAGGGAGTAGCTTCGGTATGTTCTTGGTTCGCCGGCACCCTTAGTCCGTAGCGAGGTTCATGGGCGTCACCTGCAGGCGATCGACACCCTCGTGCTGACCGATCGAGGCGCGCACGAACTCGCGGAACAGCGGCTGTGGGTTGGTCGGACGGCTCTTGAACTCGGGGTGAGCCTGGGTTGCCACATACCACGGATGCACGTCGCGCGGCAGCTCGACCATCTCGACCAGGCGCTCGTCGGGCGAGAGGCCAGAGATAACCAGACCGGCGTCCTCGAGCTGGTCGCGGAAGGCGTTGTTAAACTCAAAGCGGTGACGGTGGCGCTCGTAGACGAGATCCTCACCATAGGCCTCGCGCGCGAGGGAATCGGCAGCGAGCTTGCATGGATAGGCACCCAGGCGCATGGTGCCGCCCTTCTCGGTCACGTCCTCCTGCGAGCTCATCAGGTCGATGACACTATACGGACCATCCGGATCGAACTCGGAAGAGCTGGCGCCGGCAAGGCCGACGACGTTGCGGGCAAATTCGCACACGGCCACCTGCATACCCAGGCAAATGCCCAGATACGGAATCTTGTGCTCGCGGGCGAACTCGGCCGCGAGGATCTTGCCCTCCAGGGCGCGCTTGCCAAAGCCGCCAGGGACCAAGATACCCGAGGCGTCACCCAGGACCTCGGAGACGTTCTGCTCGTCGAGGCTCTCGCCATCGACCAGCTGCACGTCAACGTGGCGATCGTAGAACACACCCGCGTGGTGCAGGGCCTCGATAACCGACAGGTAGGCATCGGGCAGCTGCGTATACTTGCCCACGACGGCGATCTTCACCTTGTCGGCGTGCTGGTTGGCATGGTTCTGCTTGCGCAGGAACTCGTTCCACTCACTCATGTCGCGCTCACGCGGATCGAGACCCAGACGCTCGCAAATGCGCAGGTCAAAGTCCTGCTCGGCGAGTAGCTGCGGAACATCGTAGATGCTCGCGCAGTCCTCGTTGGTAAAGACACAGTCGGTGTCGACGTCGCAGAAGCTTGCGATCTTGCCGCGGATGGCGTCGTCGATATGGTGGTCGGAACGCAGAACGATAATATCGGGCTGGATACCAAAGCTGCGGAGCTCCTTGACGGAGTGCTGCGTCGGCTTGGTCTTGACCTCGTGGGCGGCGGCGATATAGGGAACGAGCGACACGTGGATGTAGCAGACGTTCTCGGGGCCGGCCTCCTTGCGATACTGGCGAATGGCCTCGACAAACGGCTGCGACTCGATGTCGCCGATGGTGCCGCCCAACTCAGTGATGACCACGTCGGAGCCGGTCTGCTCCTCAATACGACGGAACTTATCCTTAATGGCGTTCGTGACGTGCGGAATCACCTGCACGGTGCCGCCCAAAAAGTCACCGCGACGTTCACGAGCGATCAGGCTCTTATAGATGGCACCAGTCGTAAAGTTGGAATCGCGGGTCAGATTCTCGTCAATAAAGCGCTCGTAGTGGCCCAGGTCCAGATCGGACTCGTAGCCGTCCTCGGTCACAAAGACCTCGCCATGCTGGAACGGGCTCATGGTGCCGGGGTCGACGTTCAGATACGGGTCGGCCTTTTGCATCGTTACCTTGTAGCCGCGCGACTTGAGCAGACGGCCCAGCGAGGCCGCGGTAATACCCTTGCCCAGAGACGAAACCACGCCGCCGGTCACGAACACATGCTTGGTCATATTGAGTTACCTGCGCTTCCCGTAGAAGTTGTCCATACACATCTTACGGGTCTTCATTGTAATACTCGCGACGCGCGCCGCACGCAATTTTTCTTACGCGCAATCGCATTTCTCCATCTCGAAACAAAACGCCGTCCGGTTGCCCAGGCGGCGTCGTTTTCACTATGAATGCATGCTGTTATCGATCGGCGACTTCGTCCTTGATCAAGTCCTGCACGAGCATACCGGCACGGATGCCCTCTAGATACCACTCGCCACGCTCCGTGAGACAAATACCATTTGCGAGCTGGCCGCCGTCGTCGCTGTAGCGCGAGACGACCTCAATGATGTCTTCGGATTCCAAGCGCTCAATTGCCGCGCGGGCGCGATACGGAGAAACCCCCACACGCTCGGCAAGCGTCTTGCGCGAAAAGCCATAAAATCCGCCGTTGTCTTCGGATTGCTGGGCGATCTCCATCAGCACCTGCACCTCGACACGCTTCATATCGTTGACACTCGCACGACCCTTGCCAGCCATGGCAGCCTCCTCAAACCGAGCACGGGCATCACTTGCACCGTGCGCGACCGGCACACCCCATGATGGCCGGCAACATCCATCATGCGGCATCCCCGCAAAAGGATGAAACAATTAGGGTTATTGTATACCGTCCAAATCGCTTATAGGCAGGTAAACGGGCTAATTTTAGGTTAAACGGTAGCTTTGTTGATAAAAGGGGCGCACCGAATGCATACCCGATGCGCCCCTTTCAGACCAATTTATCCCGGCTTAGCGGTGGAAGAAACCGCGGCGCTCGAACTTGGGCTCGCAGCACACGTTGATGCCCAGCTTGCGCAACACCGTCTCGTCCGTCGGCGAGATGATCACGCTAAAGAAGGCATCGCAGCCGCGCAACTGCTCCAGGCCCGAAAGGACACGGGCCGCCGTCTCGCTCGTTGCCGAGGTGATCGAGAGCGCCATAAGTGTCTCGTCGGTGTGCAGGCGCGGGTTCTTGCTACCCAGGAAATGCGTCTTGAGCTTGCTGATAGGCTCGATCGCCTCATCGCTAATGACCTCGAGCTCAAGATCAACGCCCGAGACATGCTTAAGCGCGTTCATGATGAGCGAGCTCGCGGCGCCCAGGCGCGTGGAAGTCTTACCGGTCACCACGGAGCCGTCGGGCATGACCATGGCGCCTACGGGGCCACCCGTCAGCTGCTCCCTGGTAAGGGCGGCCGAGCGTGCCGGCGAGTAATTCTTGTCGATACCGGCCTTCTTCATAATGAGCTTGAGACGATCAACCTGCTCATCGCCCACGCCGGTGCGGCGCACGGCCTCGACCGCAGAAAAGTAGCGGCGGACGATCTCCATCTTGGAGGCATCGCGACAGGCATCGTCATCGGTGATGGCAAAGCCGACCATATTGACACCCATGTCGGTGGGGCTCTGGTAGGGGCTCTCCCCCAGAATCTTTTCCATCAGGGCACGGACCACCGGGAAAGCCTCGACGTCACGGTTGTAGTTGACCGTGGTCTTGTTGTAAGCCTCCAAGTGGAAGGAGTCGATGATATTGGCGTCGTCGAGGTCGGCCGTGGCGGCCTCATAGGCGATGTTGACCGGATGTGTGAGGGGCAGATTCCAGACCGGGAACGTCTCGAACTTGGCGTAGCCGGCGGCGGTGCCGTGCTTGTGCTCGTGATAGAGCTGCGAGAGGCAGGTAGCGAGCTTGCCCGAGCCGGGGCCGGGAGCGGTGACCACGACGAGCGGACGGGTGGTCTCGACAAACTCGTTCTTGCCATAGCCGTCGTCAGACACGATCAGGTCGACGTCGTGCGGATAGCCCTCGATGGGATAGTGCAGCTTGGCGGGAATGCCGAGCGCGTTCAGGCGATTGCGGAACACATCGGCGGCGGGCTGGCCGGCGTACTGGGTGATAACCACGGCCGCGACAGCAAAACCGTTGCCGCGAAACAGGTCGACCAGGCGCAAAACGTCCTCGTCATAGGTAATGCCCAGGTCGCCACGGGCCTTATTCTTCTCGATGTGGTTCGCGTTGATCGCGATGATGACCTCAACGTCATCGGCAATGCTCTTGAGCATGCGAAACTTGCTGTCCGGCTCAAAACCCGGCAGCACGCGACTCGCGTGATAGTCGTCAAACAGTTTGCCGCCAAACTCCAAATACAGCTTGCCGCCAAACTGCGAGATGCGCTCCTTAATATGAGCGGCCTGCAGCTCGATATACTTCGCGTTGTCGAAACCCTGGCGCATGTATGGCTCCCGTCCCGTTTCCATTTAATGATCTAGGCGATTATAACGGAGCCCGCCCTCCCCGATGCCCAGGCCATCAACAGGCACCAACCCAACACGCCATCGATAAGTTGCGGTGAAATAGTTCCTGTTTAACCCCTCAAGACGGCCAAACAGGAACTATTCCACCGCAACTTCCCCTTTTTGGTTCAAACAAACCTGGCCTTTGTATCAATAATGGAAACGTCGCAGGTGGAGCATAAGTCAGCGAAAGCCCGCCAGAGCGAGCAAGGTGACGTGAAAGAGGAGGACATGGCGCAAAGCAATCTGACACCTTTGCCCCAACAATGGCAGCGCCGCAGGATGAGCATAAGTCAGCGAACGGGCTCCAGAGCGAACAAATTGGCATGAAAAGAGGCCGGCATAGACCTTTTGGTCATGCCGGCCTCTTTGAATGACAAGTTGTCGCTCTGGTGCCCGTGCAGCGTCGACCGGTTCCGCGGTTTGGTAAAACCGCGGAACAAAAAGCGCCCCCTCCTGCGCACGGAACGGGAGGGGGCTAAAGGTAGGAGTCTACCGGTGGGGTTACCCCACCGGACAGACGATGACCAGGTGATCCGTTATAGGATCGTCATGGTTTCCGTGGGGTACCCAAGGGGTACTTAGAGCATCACGCAAGCGACGGTCAGAATGACGGCGCAGACGACGGAGAGAGCGACGATGAGCTTAAGCGCAAACTTGAGCCAGGTCGTCCACTCGATCTTGGCCAGAGCAAGACCGCCCATGATGGCGCCGGAGGTCGGGGTGAACAGGTTCACGACACCGATGGCGGCGGAGAAGATCATGACCATGACCTCGGGCGAGAAGCCGAGCTTGACAGCCAGCGGTCCCATGATGGGCATGGAGACGGTGGCCATGCCGGAGGTCGAGGGGATCAGGAAGGACAGGCCGAAGTAGACCAAGAAGCTCATGGGGGCGAAGATCACGCCGGACAGGCCGGACAGAGCATTGGCGGCAGCGTCGAGGACGTAGACGTCGAGGCCGGTGCTAGCCATGAGGACGGAGATACCACGGGCAAGAGCGATGACGAGGACAACGGACATCATGTCGGCAGCGCCGGTGATGAAGGTGTTGACGATCTGCTTCTCGGACAGGCCGCCGATGATACCGATCAGGACAGCCATGAGGAAGAACCAGGTGGAAGCCTCGTCGAAGTACCACTGGCCAATGGGCAGGCCGGTGATCAGGGCAGACCAGCCCTGAACGATGGCGTTACCGTCGGCGTCATAGACAGCGCCAGCATCGAAGAAGTTGGCGACGCCCTCATTGAGGTCGGCCAGCGGGATGAAGCCGACGATCATGACGACGAAGGTGAAGGCAAAGGCGATCAGAACACCCTTCTGACGACCGGTGAGCTTGACCTCCTTGTTAACCTCGGAAGCAGCCTTACCGTGAGCCTCTTCGGCGTCCTTGAGCTCCTGCATCGAAAGGATGGTGGAACCCTTGTCAGCCTTGACCTTCTTGGCATAGCTCATAACGAAGAGGATGGACATAACAGTGGTAACAATCCACAGGACGGCACCGAGGCCGATGATGATGGACTGGTTGACCTCAATGCCAACGCCAGTCAGAGCGTCAACGGCAGCACCGACGGCAAACGGGTTAACCGTGGAGCCGAGGCAGCCGCAGCCAGCGCCGAGCAGGACGGTAGCAGCGCCGACCATGGGGTCGAAGCCAGCAGCCATCATGGTGGCGGCGAGCAGGGCGTAGAAGGGAACGGTCTCCTCGCACATACCATAGGTGGTACCACCGAGGGAGAAGATGAGCATCAGCACGGGAATGAGCATGATCTCATTGCCCTTAAGCTTCTGCACCAGAACGGCAATGCCGTTGTCCAGGGCGCCGGTCTCGGTCATCATGCCGAGGAAGCCGCCGAGGATCATAACGAAGAGGCAGACGGGCAGAGCGTCAGCGAAGCCCTTGACCGGGGCGGTGCAGAAATCGCTCAGGCGGGCAGCGGTAACCGCGCCACCGGACGTACCGGAGACGATAACGGTAACAACCGCGACGATTGCCAGCAGAGCAAGAAGAATGGTGAACGATGAAGGCATACCGCGCTTTTTCTTAGCGGTCTCAGTCATAGTTCTCATCCCCCCTTCATAAATCATTTACTGATCTCGCCCTAAGCGGCTCTTCCGTGCCGTGCATGTCGCTCGGTGCGAGATTTTTACCAGACAAAAGCGCTCGGGGTGCGCAGCAATGCACCCCGAGCGAGATGCTAGATGCTCTTACTTGAGCGTAGCGTACATGACAGCCTTGATGGTGTGCATGCGGTTCTCGGCCTCGTCGAAGACCTTGGAAGCGGGGCTCTCGAAGACCTCGTCGGTGACCTCCTGCTCGGTGATGCCGAACTGCTCGCACTTCTCGGCGCCAATCGTGGTGTTGGTGTCGTGGAAGCTGGGCAGGCAGTGCAGGAAGATGGCACCCGGGTTGGCCATAGCCATGACCTCGGAGGTGACACGATACGGGGTGAGCTGAGCGATGCGCTCGGCCCAGACCTCGTCGGGCTCGCCCATGGAGACCCACACGTCGGTGTAGATGACGTCGGCACCGGTGACGCCGTCCTTGACGTCGGTGGTCAGCTTGATGGTGCAGCCGTTGGCCTCGGCGATGGGCTTGCAGGCCTCGATGACGTCGTCAGCGGGCATGCACTCCTCGGGGCCGCAGGCCACGAAGTTCATGCCGAGCTTGGAGCAGACAACCATGAGGGAGCGAGCGACGTTGTTCTTGCAGTCGCCCATGAAGACGAGGGTCTTGCCCTTGATGTCGTAGTTGAAGTTCTCCTGGACGGTCAGGATGTCGGCGAGCATCTGGGTGGGATGCCACTCGGTGGTCAGGCCGTTCCACACGGGCACGCCGGACTTAGCGGCGAGCTCCTCGACGTCGTCCTGGGCAAAGCCACGGAACTCGATGCCGTCATACATGCGGCCGAGAACGCGGGCGGTGTCCTCGATGGACTCCTTCTTGCCCATCTGGGACGAACCGGGATCGAGGTAGGTGACGCCCATGCCCAGATCCATGCCGCCGACCTCGAAGGCGCAACGGGTACGAGTGGAGGTCTTCTGGAAGAGCAGAACGATGTTCTTGCCCTCGAGATAGCGGTGCGGAACGCCAGCGCGCTTCATATCCTTGAAGTTCTTGGAGAGCTTGAGCAGGTACTCGATCTCCTCGGTGGTGAGGTCGAGAAGCTTGAGGAAGCTACGGCCGGAGAGGTTAACACCCATGGTTCGATTCCTTTCGAAGAAATAAATTACGTAAGTATCAGTGTTGCCCGTTTGACGGGCGAAACCGGTGCGGTTGTAGGGGGACCGCACCGGAACGTTAAAAACTTAGAGGTCCTCGCGCCAGAAGGGCATGCTCATGCAGCGCGGGCCG